>NZ_CADCXN010000001.1 GCF_902806695.1 Candidatus Methylobacter favarea
GGGAAGATGGTGAATATCAAACGCTGGCTGGTTCACACTTTTATGCCACCCTGGCGCTGGCGTATGGCTTTTTCGGCAAACCTGCTCACGGAGATTGAAAACGCCATAAAACAGTCTGAACGCAAGCATCGTGGAGAGCTTCGTTTTGCCGTTGAAAATGCACTGGCGTCCAGCCGGGTCTGGCACGGCATGTCAGCTCAACAGCGTGCGCTGGAAGTCTTTTCCAATCTGCAGATATGGGACACCGAAGAAAATAGCGGCGTGTTGATTTATCTGCTGTTGGCCGATCGGGAAGTCCATATCATTGCTGACCGCGGCATTGCCCGAAAGGTGGCGCAGACTGAGTGGAATCAGATAGCACAGATTATGCAGGACGCATTTCGGGCACAGAATTTCCGGCTTGGGTCGCTGGAAGGCATAGCCCGCATCACGGACTTGCTGGCTGCTCATTTTCCGCCGCAAGCCGATAACCCTAATGAACTTTCCGACCAGCCCGTTATTGTAAAACAATGAGAAAGGCGGATAACCGTAATGGATTGGTGGAACTGTCGAAATAATAAATGCTACGAGAGGCTTTGCACGTCAAGCTCTATAGGCATTTTATTTTCGCCTGCACATCACTCCTTTAGCTCTTTTTCAGCTCATCCAGAGTACCCGTTATGTTAAAAATCATATTGCTGTTTTTGAGCATATTATTATCGCTCAACAGTTTACAGCGGAAGTTGATTTTAAAAGGCGTTCCGGCTTTATCAAACAGCATTTTCCAGAGAAATTTCCCCATTTTTGTCGTTTTTAGATCCAGATGCATCGAAACGGATGATGAGCCTTTGGCAGGAATAGCTATAATCTTTTCCAGCCTGCCTTCCATAATAATATCATTATCCACCGTGAAGGAATACCTTCCGTCTTTCATTTTCAAAGGGAAAAGGTTGGGATTGCTGACTTGAGCTACAAGGTCGATTTTTGATTCGTCAAAGCCGAGCGCATTGACATCGACATCTTCCGTTTCCATTTTAGGGAGCCTGAAAACCGGCAGCCTTTTGCTAAATGCCATAGTAAATTCTTTTTCCCCTACTACCGGGAAATCTACCTTGATGGCGGCTTTAAAAGTATGATCGGCCGTTTTTGTCTTATGTTTTTCAAAATGCTTCAATAACCTGGCCATCGGTTCTTTCAGTATCTCGATGGGAACTTCTATGACCGTAGTATCTGAAGAATGTATAAGAATAGGCTTGGTGTAGGAACTTTCAGCGACTTTTATGGAATCAATAAAAATGCTATAGTCCAAACGCTTGGTTTTGATGTTTATCGGCAGAGAATTGCTCAGAATAATTTTACTGGTCATTTTTATTCTTTCTGATTCGATATTTACATTATTTATCGCCGCTACTTTTAAGGCAGGCAATAAATGTATTCCCTCGCCCTCGGCGTTTCTTAAGTTCCATCCCACATAGCCCAACAGTAAAAGCCCTGTAACTACCAGTAATCCCAGCCAATATTTTTTTTTCATAAAGGTTTTTCAAAGAGTTCGGGGGCATCAATAAAAGCCTGGTTTAAGCAAATACAGCCGCATACGTCCAAACTGTTACCGCAAGCTACGGCAAAAAGTTCCACGTTTTTTTGCTATTTAGGGGTATAGGCGCCATAACTTTTCAATGATTGCCAAGGAATTTTCCCCAACAATTATGCTCGAATTTGAAAGCAAGACCTGGCGTGCAAAATGCCGGAAAACTGTTAAATTACATTGCCCTGATTGAATGATGTAAGGATTTTATATGAGCCATACCGCCAAAAGCCCAAAACCAGCCGGCCCAATTTTAGGCCCAATATCAGACATGGCGCCGTCGAGCTGCCGCACCGTCGGCGTAACTACTGAAATACATTTCACTCTAGGGGAGTGTTCATTGGGCGCTATTCTTGTCGCAATGAATACACGCGGCGTATGCGCCATTACTCTGGGTGATGACCCGGAAATTCTGGTGCGAGCGCTGCAGGCCAGATTTCCGCATGCCGAATTGATGGGCGGCGACAGTGAATGCGAACAACTCATGGACAAAGTGGCAGCCTTTATTGAAGCGCCAATCCTAGGGCTTGACTTGCCGCTCGATGTGCAAGGAACGGCTTTTCAACAACGGGTGTGGCAGGCCCTGCGCGAAATTCCGGCCGGCACTAAAGCCAGCTATACCGACATTGCCCGGCGCATCGGTGCGCCGAAGTCTGTCCGGGCAGTAGCCGGAGCCTGCGCAGCCAATATGTTGGCGATAGCCATTCCATGCCATCGCATAATAAGGAATGACGGCGGCTTATCAGGCTATCGCTGGGGCGTTGAGCGCAAGCGCGCCCTTCTCGAACGTGAAGCTAAGCTATGACCGTAAGGGCGAAAATCAAAACTGACATTGTTTCCGTACCCCCTATCCCGGAACGGGTTAATGCCCTTGAGTGGCAACGTGTTTCACAAGACCTTGACTCGCAAGGCAACGCGCTGCTTGAAAATCTTATTTCTTCGGCCGAATGCCGGACATTGGCAGAGCTATACACGAAAGAGGCTATTTTTCGTCGCCGTATAATTATGGAGCAGCATGGCTACGGTCAGGGCGAGTACAAGTATTTCAGCTATCCGCTTCCCGATATGATCGACGGCCTTCGGATGGCCATCTACCCGCATCTTGCGCCGCTTGCCAACCGCTGGAATGAAGCTATGGGCATTGATGTTCGCTATCCGGCACAGCATGCGGATTTTATCGCACGCTGCCATGAAGCCGGACAGATCAGGCCGACGCCGCTGCTGCTTCAATACCAGACCGGCGATTATAATTGTCTGCATCAAGACCTCTACGGCGAGCATGTGTTCCCGCTACAGGTGGCAATTTTACTGTCCGAGCCTGGAACAGATTTCACCGGCGGTGAATTCGTGCTAACCGAACAGCGTCCGCGCAGGCAGGCGCGGCCGGAAGTCGTACCGCTTCGCCAGGGCGATGCCGTTATTTTCGCTGTTCATCGTCGCCCAATGCAGAGTATTCGCGGTATTTATAAAGTCAATCTTCGCCACGGCGTCAGCCGCGTTCGCTCGGGGCATCGCTATACGCTCGGCATTATTTTCCATGACGCGCTATAAGAGCGATTCAATGACCATGAGTCTATTCGATCTTCCCGGCGTAGCCGAATCATGGCAGGAGCCGCTGGCGCCAGGTGCGGTGATTCTGCGCGGCTTTGCTAATCAGGATGAAGCGGAGCTCTGGGCCGAATTGGAGGCCGTGACCGCTAGTGCTCCGTTTCGCCACATGATCACGCTGGGCGGCTTTCGGATGTCGGTGGCCATGAGCAATTGCGGCGGCCTGGGCTGGGTCTCGGACAGCACAGGCTATCGTTACGACGCCATCGATCCTTTGACGGGGCGTCCATGGCCGCAGATGCCGGAGTCATTTTCAAGGCTTGCGGAAAAGGCGGCAGCGCAGGCAGGCTTTACCGGCTTCGTGCCGGATGCCTGCCTTATCAATCGCTATGAGCCGGGAGCCAGGCTTTCGCTGCATCAGGATAAAAACGAGCGGGATTTTGACCAGCCGATTGTTTCAGTTTCACTGGGCATTCCTGCCGTGTTTTTATTCGGCGGCTTGAGCCGGGCCGATAAACCCGGCCGCGTGCCGATTATGCATGGCGATGTGGTCGTCTGGGGCGGCCCGACCAGATTTCGCTATCACGGCATCATGCCTCTTAAAGACGACTGTCATCCTCTGCTTGGCAGACAAAGGATTAATCTTACTTTTCGTAAAGCCGGCTAAGCTGCGAAAAGCTTTATGTTTTTAGCAGCTTGCGTAATACTTCCACAGCGGCAGGCGCTGAAGAGGCAGGATTTTGCCCGGTAATCAGATTCCCGTCCGTGATGACATAAGGCTGCCAATTATCCGCCTTGCTATAATTGCCGCCCTTCCTGATCAACTCGTCCTCGACCAGAAACGGCACTATATCAGCCAACTGGACTGCTGCCTCTTCCGAATTGCTAAAGCCGGTTACCGGTTTGCCTTTAACCAGGGGAGAGCCGTCGGGTGCCCTGGCATGGCGCAATACGCCGGGCGCATGGCAAACAGCCGCTACCGGCTTGCCGGCCGCGTACATGGCTTCTATCAGCTTGATGGAATGGATATCTTCGGCCAGATCCCATAGCGGTCCATGTCCTCCGGGATAAAACACCGCGTCATAGTCTTCTGCTACTACTGTAGAAAGTTCGATTGTGTCGGCGAGCGCAGCCTGAGCTTCCCTGTCCTCTTTGAAGCGGCGCGCAGCTTCGGTTTGTGAATCAGGCTCATCGCTTTTCGGATCAATAGGCGGCTGCCCGCCTTTTGGCGAAGCCAGGGTAATCCCGGCACCTTTATCCTTAAATACATAATACGGCGCGGCAAATTCTTCAAGCCAGAAACCAGTTTTTTTACCGGTATCGCCGAGCTGATCATGCGATGTCAGTACCATTAATATTTTCATGAAAACCTCCCGAAAGCGTTGCTTATGTTGCTTAGAGCAGTAAAGAGGCCCAATAGACCGTGTCAAGAGCAAAAAAATCCTGAAAGCCGATTCAGCGCTGAAATTGCGGCAACAGTAGCCAAACAATTTCAATGATTGGCTGAACAAAGAGTTTCCTTGCCGACTTGGCGGGATTAAGTGATAATTCTGCCTTGCTGCCTGACTTCCATACCGATTAAAAATTATTCTTGTGCATCCTCGCAAGGAGGGGAAATGACGAAAATTCTTGTTCTATATTACAGCATGTATGGTCATACCGAAATCATGGCCAAGGCCGTTGCCGAGGGAGCAGGCAGTGTGGAAGGAATCGATGTCGCAATCAAACGGGTGCCGGATATCATGCCCAAAGACATCGCTCAAAAAGCCGGCGCAAAACTGGATCAGGAAGCAGCTCTCGCCACGGTGAATGAACTACCGGGCTATGATGCCATTATCTTCGGCACGCCTACACGGTTTGGAAACATGTGCGCTCAAATGCGCAATTTTCTGGATCAAACCGGCCAGCTGTGGCTCAGCGGCGGACTGATCGGCAAAGTGGCCAGCGTCTTCACATCCACCGCCACGCAGCATGGCGGCCAGGAAACCACTATTACGTCATTTCATACCACCTTGCTGCATCACGGGATGATTATTGTCGGAGTACCCTACTCCTGTGCGGAAATCATGAATATGAGTGAAATTACCGGCGGCTCGCCTTATGGCGCCAGTACACTGGCAGGAGGAGACGGCAGCCGCCAGCCTTCTGAGAACGAACTTAAAATTGCGCGTTTTCAAGGCCGGCATGTCGCCCATATAGCCAGGAAACAGGCCGCCTCGTGCAATAGCGAGAGCAAATGATTGCTTTAAGTTTGGCCTTTTACTACCTACTCTTTCCCTTTTTTCGGCTGAACCACTTTTTCCGGGTTTTCTGATAAACCTATTATCTTTATTGAGCCTGGCAAGATGGCATTGCAATTCTCGATATTAACGTTAGCTGCTGGTTCGTCTGCGGTTTCTGCTGTTGTTTATTTCAAAATATTTGCAAAGCTTCCGTGAGTAAAGACAGGGGTAATTTTTTGGCTATTGTTGCGATAGTGGATAGTTTCCTTACCGTTGCAATCATTCCATACATGCCATAGTTTTCGCGGTGAATGGAAAAATAGCGTATGAAAAAGCCCGATTTTGTGTAGCAGGAGGCTTTTTTATTCCCGGCAATAAAATCACTGTAGTTCTTAATTTACGCTAAAGTAATAAGGCAATGTCGATACCTCTGTCAATTACAAGCAGCTATGAATATCTACAATCAGGAGTCAAATTATGCTCATAGGACTACCCAAAGAAATCAAGGATAACGAGAACCGCGCCGGCATGACGCCAGGCGCAGTCCAGGCCCTGATAAAGCGCGGGCATCAGGTTTTGGTGCAAAGCGGGGCGGGTGAAGGCAGTTCGCTTTCCGATGAAGAATACCGGTCTGCCGGCGCAAAAATTGTCCCTTATGAGGAAGATGCGTGGGCGGCGCAGATGGTAGTTAAGGTCAAAGAGCCGGTGGCCTCGGAATACCAATTCCTGCGGCAAGAGCTGATTCTGTTTACTTATTTGCATCTGGCATCGAACAAGCCGCTTACCGATGCTCTGCTGGCAAGTGGAACCACAGGGATTGCTTATGAAACCGTACAAACTCGAACCGGTCAATTACCTTTATTAACACCCATGAGTGAGGTCGCCGGGCGGATGGCGACTCAGGTTGGCGCAACCTACCTGCAAAAAACGCATGGCGGCCGCGGTGTGTTAATAGGCGGCGTGCCGGGCGTCGCTCCGGCAAATGTAGCCATTCTGGGCGGCGGCATTGTCGGCACCAATGCCGCGCGCGTGGCCGTTGGTCTGGGCGCCCACGTCACGGTGCTGGATGTTAGCCACGCCCGCCTGAAATACCTCGATGACATTTACCGAGGACAATTACAGACGCGTATCAGTGATGAATATAATATCGAAGATGTGATCTATGAAGCCGATCTCGTGATTGGAGCAGTCTTAATTCCAGGCGGGCGCGCGCCCTGGCTGATTACGCGGAACATGTTGCCGAATATGTACAAAGGCTCGGTAATTGTGGATGTGGCCGTCGATCAGGGAGGCTGCGTAGAGACTACGCGAGCGACTACTCACAGTAATCCGACCTATGAAATAGACGGCGTAGTGCATTATTGCGTCGCCAATATGCCGGGCGCTGTGCCGCGCACCAGCACCTTTGCGCTGAATAATCAAACGGCTGTTTATACGCTGCGTCTGGCCAATGAAGGCTTAGACGCCGTGCGTAAGGATCCGGCGCTGCAATACGGGCTCAATACCTATCATGGTTTGGTGACTTATCCTGCGGTAGCTGAGGCGTTTGGTCTAGAATATACTGATCCCATGCAGGCATTGAGGAGCTAGCCGATTGGGTCATATCCTAGGATCATTAACGTAATACAGGCACAATTCTCCGACCTTCCGGCAAAGGGATTATCCGTGCAGGCTATACCCACGGCTCGCGCAGCCGATCCTATTTGTTTGGCTAATGCCGAATAAGTTATTGTTTCGCCAAAGGGAATTTTACAAAGTTCGGGCCAAACGGGATTTCTGTAACTACCCCCTGCTCTAACAAATTAATAGTGATGGTTTTATCTTTATGCAGCCAGTACTGATTTAACTGCTGTAACAGGTGATGTTCTTGCGCGCCAATAACCTCACTATGCTGCACAAAGTCCTGATCTATTTCCCAGGCTGCTGTAGTTATTACTCCTGCCGGGTACCTGAAACAAGTTTACCTGCCAGAGTTGGAATTTTTAAAACTTCCTCAGCGCCTGTGCAGTTTTGTATCCAGCGAATTATAAATGACATTTATAACATTCCGGGCTACTTTATTTAATTGGCAAACAGGCGATTAAGCTATAGCGAACCCCGTTGTCCAGGTAAATAATACCCTAATTTAACCTGAGTTCGGGATAAAAAAGAGCAGCTTTTTGCTATAAATGGAACAGAAGTTTTCGACGCTGATTTTCCCGATAAAAATCTTCTACCGATGAAATTAAGGTACTTATATGGCGATGTGGAGGGTTTTTGCGAAACCTTTGCCGGAATAGCAAAACATCAACCAGGCTAAGGCAAGAAGAAACGCAACCGCACTTGGATAAGTTATGAAGAGATTGCCTTGGCTATATCAGCCGTTCACTTTTCGAATCTTAAGCGGTTTTAGCAGAAGCCTTTACAGCGCCCGTAAAATCCAGGTTTCCCCAGCGGTTGAGCTATGATCAATTTATCGAGCAACTGTTCAAACTGTTAGTGCCGCTTTGCTACCAAGCCGGATTGGCGATGAACAGCTCGAAATATTTGTTACAATGATAGTGAAAAAATAGTTATAGTAAAAAACTCTTGAGATTATGAAAGCGCTTGCTGATTATCTATTTCGTCGCCTTAGCCTTCCTCAACCTGAACCCGTGGCTGCGCCCGGATTCTTGGCCAGCATTTGGATTTGTTGCCTGGGGTCTGGTAGCTCACGCTATCGCTCATGGAGCATTATCTATTTTGCTTCTGTCGGCTTTTACGAAACAAAGAAAGCAACTATTAGTAACGCTTATTGGCGTGCTGGTTTGCAGCCTGACCGGGCTTATCTTCGAATATAGCCAGAACTGGTTTATTTCAACCCGGCATTTCTCATTTCATGACGCTGTTGCGAATGTTTTTGGGTCAATGCTGGGGATAGCCACGTTTTAGGGCATCAAATTTTGCCTGTCCGTTAGCGCTGAGCGCGCAAAATTAGTACAATCTGTGGAATAATGGCAATAAAAAATAGCATAAAAATATAAAGCAGGGGCTTGCTTACAGTGCAAAAGCTAAACACGAGTTGAACTAAAGACGGCAGGTTAATTTTTTGTTACGGCACCAAAAATTTATTGCAACTCACTCCGGGAATAACCCGACTATAAGGCTAAATATATGATACTTGTTACCGGCGGCGCAGGCTTTATTGGCGCGAATTTCGTTCTGGACTGGCTGGCTAATAGTGATGAGCCCGTCCTTAATCTGGACCTTCTATCCTATGCCGGTAATCTGGAAAACCTGGCTTCGCTGCAAGGCGACAAGCGCCATATTTTTTTGCAGGGTGATATCGGGGATTTCGATCTGGTTAGCCGTCTGCTGGCCAAGCATCAGCCAAGAGCTGTAATCAATTTCGCAGCTGAATCCCATGTAGACCGCTCGATTTATGGTCCCGAAGAGTTTATTCAGACGAATATCGTAGGCACGTTCCGAATGTTAGAGTCAGTGCGGGCTTATTGGAATAATTTGGAAAGCAACGCCAAACCGGAGTTTCGGTTGCTCCATGTTTCAACTGACGAAGTATACGGCTCGCTGGGCAAAGGCGATACGGCTTTTAGCGAAACTCACCGGTATGAACCCAATAGCCCCTATTCCGCCTCCAAGGCCGCCTCGGATCACCTGGTCAGAGCCTATCATCATACTTACGGCTTGCCCGTATTGACGACGAACTGTTCAAATAACTATGGGCCTTTCCATTTTCCGGAAAAACTGATTCCTCTCATTATCGTGAATGCGCTGGCAGATAAACCTCTGCCTGTCTATGGGGACGGCCTGCAAATTCGCGATTGGCTGTATGTAAAGGATCATTGCAGCGCCATCCGATGCGTACTGGCGAAGGGTCGCCCGGGTGAAACCTATAACATCGGCGGATGGAACGAGAAGGCGAATATTGAAATCGTACATATTGTTTGCTCGCTGCTGGATGAACTCCGGCCACGAGCCGATGGCAAACCCTACAAAGACCAGATCAGCTATGTTACTGACCGTCCCGGCCATGACCGGCGCTATGCCATTGATGCTGGAAAGATAGAGCAGGAGCTGGGCTGGAAGCCGGCAGAGACGTTTGAAACCGGTATTCGCAAAACGGTAACGTGGTATCTGGATAATCAGCCCTGGGTAGCGAATGTTTTAAGCGGGGCGTACCGGGACTGGGTGGCGCGTAATTACGAATCCCGAGTATGAAAATTTTAATTTTGGGCGGCAACGGTCAGGTGGGTTGGGAGCTTCAGCGCAGCTTGGCGGCACTGGGTGAAGTAGCGGCTGTTGATCGGCGCCAAGCTGATCTGGCCGATGCTGAATCGCTGCGTCATGCCCTTCGCAATTTTACACCCGAGGTAATTGTAAACGCCGCAGCTTATACTGCCGTGGATAAAGCGGAATCAGAGCCTGATCTCGCTTATCGTATCAATGCCATTGCGCCTTCTGTCATGGCTGATGAAGCTAAATCTACAGGGGCATGGCTGGTGCATTACTCCACTGATTATGTATTTGATGGACGCCAGGAAATTTCCTACACAGAAGCCGATGCAACGGGACCGTTAAGTGTATATGGCCGCACCAAACTGGAAGGCGAGCGTCTTATTCAGGCAAGTGGTTGCAAGGCGCTTATTTTTCGCACCAGCTGGGTGTATGCCGCACGCGGCAATAATTTTGCCAAAACCATGCTGCGTCTTGCTAAAGAGCGTGGGCAGTTGCAGATTGTCTCCGATCAATGGGGCGCGCCAACCAGCGCCGAGCTCATTGCCGATATTACCGCACAGGCTTTACATCAAGCCATGCAAAAACCCGAACTGGCCGGGCTTTATCATTTGACTGCCGACGGTGCGACCACTTGGCATGGTTATGCCTGTCATGTGCTTGCCCAAGCCCAGGCGCTGGGGCAACTGCTTAAAGTCAGACCTTCTGAAGTGAGGGCAATTGCAACGGCAGATTACCCGTTGCCAGCGGCTCGACCGAAGAGTTCTCGGCTGGATACGACGAAATTGCAGAATGCCTTTGATCTTTATTTGCCGGCTTGGCAGGTTCATATAAATCGAATGCTGAAAGAAACTCTGGGAGACTATTAACAATGACAAAACGAAAGGGCATTATCCTTGCCGGCGGCTCCGGCACCCGGCTTTACCCGGCCACGCAGGCGATGTCCAAGCAAATGCTGCCGATTTTTGACAAACCGATGATCTATTATCCCCTTTCTACCCTGCTGTTGGCGGGCATCCGTGAGGTTCTGGTCATTTCCACTCCCGAAGACACGCCCCGCTTCGAGCAATTGCTGGGAGAAGGCAGCCAATGGGGCATCAACCTCTCTTTCGCCGTACAACCTTCACCTGATGGTCTGGCACAGGCCTTTCTGATTGGCGAAGCCTTCATCGGCGATACTCCCTCGGCGCTGGTTTTAGGAGACAATATTTTTTACGGTCATGATCTCGCCAGCTTGCTTAAAAATGCCGATAACCGGAGTACAGGCGCCACCGTATTTGCCTATGCCGTCCATGATCCTGAACGATACGGCGTCGTGGAGTTTAATAATATGGGAAGAGCCATCAGTCTTGAAGAAAAACCTGAACAACCAAAATCCCGGTATGCGGTGACGGGGCTTTATTTTTATGACGAGCAAGTAGTCGAACTGGCCAAATCCATTTGTCCTTCCGCACGCGGCGAACTCGAAATCACCGACTTAAACCGACGCTACCTGGAGCAGGGGAGTCTGGATGTAGAAACTATGGGACGAGGCTATGCCTGGCTTGATACCGGCACGCACGAGTCGATGCTGGAAGCGAGTCAATTCATCCAGACTATCGAGCGGCGTCAGGGATTGAAGGTGGCAGCACCGGAAGAAATCAGCTGGCGTCATGGCTGGATCAATGATGCACAGCTTGAAACACTGGCCAAACCATTAGTAAAGTCGGGCTACGGTCAATACCTGCTCAGCTTGCTTCATGAAAAGGTGTATTAAGCAGAAACTATCCCGGTGAATCGGCTCGGCTTTCAAGAGAGGAAAAAACTTTCCGACACGGCATTGACCTTCCTATCTCAAGTAGCACAAGCCGTACCTTTGAGATGCGCCAGAATAAGCGGATAAAGTTCGCGGCCGCTGTAGCGTTTCAAGCAAGGCTGAATTTCTTTGGTTGATTTGCCTTCGAAGGTCCGGCGGGCGGCATCGGTTGTACGGATGTAGTGGCGCGTTTTATCGCTGGTTCGCTGAATTCAGGAGTCTAAATTTTCGTTTTCCTTGGCTCATGATCTCACTCCTTCTTTTAAATAGGGTTAAGGGTGAGGCCGGTTTAGTGTAGGCACATCACTTTCGACAGGCTCAAGGCGAACGGTTTCAAAAGGCCGAATCAAAAGCCGAAAAACAGGCCTGCAAAACTATTTACCAATACATTACAAGCGCAACTTTGAAAGTTGTAGCATTAAGCTATTGTTATAGCCGACAAAATTCATCTGTTTAAGTATAATAAATTTTTTCTGCCTGAATTTAATTTCCGGCTTGCCACCTGGAATACTGTATGCCTCAACTAGTCGTTTGCGCCCTATACAAATTTGTTACCCTGGAAAACTATCAATCCCTCCGGCAACCGCTGCATGCTTTCATGGAAAGCAATCAGCTTCGCGGAACCTTGCTGCTGGCTAAAGAAGGTATAAACGGTACCGTAGCCGGATCCCGTCAAGCCGTAAATAATCTGCTGGACTGGTTGCGCAGCGACCCGCGCCTTGCCGATATTGATCATAAAGAATCCCTGACTGACAGCCAGCCTTTTAAGCGCGCCAAAGTTAAACTGAAAAAAGAAATTGTCACTCTGGGCGTTGAAGGGATAGACCCTAAACGAGTGGTAGGCACGTACGTCAATCCGCGCGATTGGAACGAACTGATTTCTGATCCCGATGTCATTCTGGTGGATACCCGCAATGACTATGAAGTTAAAGTCGGCACATTTAAAAACGCCATTAATCCTGGCACCGAAAGCTTCAGGGAATTCCCCCGTTATGCAAAGAATAACCTCGACCCCAAAAGACACCAAAAGATTGCCATGTTCTGCACGGGCGGGATTCGTTGCGAAAAATCAACCGCCTACTTAAAAGAACAAGGATTTGAAGAAGTCTATCATCTCAAAGGCGGCATATTAAAATATCTGGAAGAAGTGCCTGAACAGGAAACGCTATGGGAAGGTGAATGCTTTGTTTTTGATGACCGGGTAACGGTTAATCTGCAACTTGAAAAAGGCCATTATGATCAATGCCATGCCTGCCGCATGCCAATCACAGCAGCAGACAAGGCCAGTGATAGATATCAACAAGGATGTGCATGTCCGCATTGTTACGACAAGATTACGCTCGAGCAGAAGGCGCGCTTTATGCAGCGGCAAAAACAAATGGAGTTGGCCGGAAGGCAAGGCATTGCCCATATGGGTTCTGATGCAGCCAAAGCGCTGGCTGCCAGTCGTGAAGCCAAGTTTAAACGCCAGCAAGAAGCCCTGGAAGAACAGAAGCTGAAAACATCCTGAATTTCAAACGGCCAGCCAGGCAAAAAATCAGCAGTTTTAGTGAGGAGTAAATAATGAAAGCAAGAATAGGACAAAAAGCTCCTCCATTGTCAGTAGCTGCCTGGGTTCAGGGTGAACCGGTCACTTTAGATGAGTTATCAGGCCAGGTCATTTTGGTGGAAGTATTCCAGGTGAACTGTCCGGGTTGTTTTCTGTACTCTTTACCGCAAGCTGTAAATCTGTACCGGAAATATTCAAATCATGGTTTAGTGGTAGTGGGAATAGCCACTGCATTTGAAGATTTTGATAAAAACAATCTGGAAAATTTAACCAGGCTGGCTGAAAAAGGTGAAGTTACAGGCGAAACCTTACGGGCATTAAGTCAGCACGGCAAATTAACAATAGCGGGGCGCTTGCCCTATCCTATCCCTTTCCCTTTGGCTATGGATCGTTTGAGCAAACGCCAAGGCGGCATAACTGATAACGAAGTTGCGGCCTTTATCAGGGAGCGTATTCCAGATTTTGAGCAAAAACCTCCACTTTATCAACAACAAATCCGTCTGCAAGTGCAGCATTATTTTGAAGCGCTAAGCTATCACGCAGAAACCTTTGAGACTTTCGAGTTAAAAGGCACCCCCTCACATATCCTCATCGATAAACAGGGACGACTACGCGCTTGCGCATTTGGTGCTTACCCTGAACTGGAAGAGAATATAAAAGAGTTATTGGAGGAATAAGTAACGCGGACGGAAGTTATAAAGCGCTTATTTTGCCAGTAAAGACAGATAACTCGTCTGAAGATTTCCTTATGATAGATTCCAATAAATTTAAGCAACAAGGAAACATGTCTTTGAGATGAACCTCCTGATCGGGACGAGGCCTGCCGCGTCCCAAGTAAAGCAACGACGCTTGGCTGGTTGCAGTCGGTTCATACCGAAGTCCGGAATCGGCAAGCCGATTTGATTTAAAGTTCATGGTAGTTTTATCAGCTATGGAAAGAATTATGCAGCTGATCGAGTAAAAAATGGCTTAGCCCGGAAGAACTAAGCCATTCATTAATGAAAATTACTTTTCATTTTTCTTGGATTTGCCGCCCTGTGAATGCTCGCCGCCTTTGCGGCCTGCTTCACTTAGACTTTCGTGGCCTCGAGTCTTCGCAGCTTGCTCGTGATCAGCAGCTTTTCCGCCTTTGCGGCCTGCTTCGCTCAAGCTTTCATGGCCGCGCTTTTGTGCAGCTTTTTTTCCGCCTTCAGTTGTACCTGTCATAATATTTCCCCTTTATTTTAAAATAAACGGTTAAGTTATGATTACAGCAAAGTTTATGAATCAATAGCGTAACAAGCAAAAAAGTCCGATTAAATTAAAAGTGGTACAAGTACCTGCAGCTTATTAAATTTAACAGCTCCTGAAAAATTAAATTATCGAACTTTTGTTAAATAAATAATGCTCGTTAACTAAAAATCCATAGCTATATACCTTACCTTTCTGGAAGATTAAGTCAATAAGTAATATCCCGTATATTTATATTTTCATTGGCTTTTTTAAAAAGATTTAGTGAATATTCGGTCAGTAAATCCTTATTTTCCGTGAATGCATTAATGCCGCGCTTCAATACCGTTCAGCTTTGTCTATTGAAAAGTAGAAACACTGATAAGGTAGATTACTCTAAAAGTTGGCCATTTTTTTCAAGCATTTGTCTAAATTTATTCCTTTACCGAGAACGCCTTTAAATAAATCGCCGGTCTTTTGCACTCTGGCCGGTACAGTATGAATAGTAAACTGGGCCGGGATTAATCCAAGCTTTACTTCTTCCCATTTTAGCGGAGTTGACACTGTGGCTCCGGGATAAGGCCTCAGGCTGTATGCAGCGGCTATAGTTTGGCCCTTGCGGTTTTGCAAGTGATCCATGTAGATTTTATGGCCGCGTTTGCTGATACTCCTTTCCGTGCTGGTTGTTTCAGGTAACTGTTCATGAGTCAGGACACAAATCAATTCGGCAAAGTCTTTCAATTGATCATAGGTGTATTTTTTTCTGGTAGGAATATAGACATGCAAACCGGTAGCGCCTGAGGTTTTACAAAAATTGGCAGCCCCTGCCTTTTCCAGAATTTCATGAACCACATTCGCCGCGTCAATGACCTCTTCAAAGGTATTTTTATCGGAGGGATCAATATCAATTATCAAGTAATCAGGACGCTCCAGAGCCTGAATGGTTGAGTGCCAGGGATTGATTTCTATGCAGCCCAGGTTGTTAAGATAAGTCAAGGTCGCCTTGTTGTTGCAGACAATATAATCAATTTCCTTATCGGAAGATTCTGAATGAAGAGCGATGGTCTGCACAAAGGCAGGCACATCCTCCGGCATCCTTATGAAAAAAGCCTTTATCGGTTATGCCGCCCGGATTTCTTTTTAAAGACTGGGGACGATTTTTTAAATACGGCAACATGTAGTCCGCCATGCTTAAATAGTAATTGACCACATCGCCTTTAGTAATTTTTTCTTCAGGCCAGAATGATTTGCCCCAGTGCGTTACAGGAACTTTCAGGCGTCCAAAAGAAATCACGGCGTCCTTTTTTTCTTCTGTACTTTCTATTTCAGCCTGTCTTTTGGTAACAGTTTTTGAGCTGTTCAGAGTAGTATCCTCGACGGATTTATCGTCCCGTATTCTTATAAAAATGGGTGACGCAACTTGCCGTCCCTGGTTTTCTCGGTAAATTTGACTTCACACACGATAGCAGGTTTTACCCAGGTTACCGGCGTATTGGTTTTTACTCTTTCATCAAAGGGAGATTGAAAAGTGATCAACGGCTGTAGCTGCTCATAGATTTTTTTTAATAGCGAAGCATTAAATCCCGAGCCGGTATGTCCGATATATTCAAGGGTATCTCCCTGCTTTAAACCCAGCACCAGGGCGCCAAAATATTTCCTTTCCCCCGCAGGCTCGGTAAACCCGCCTATTATGGCGTCCATGGTTTTATGATATTTTATTTTTAACCAGTTGGCAGTGCGTCGGCCGGGTAAATACCTGCTGTCGGCCTTTTTTGCCATAATGCCTTCCCTATTTTTCTCCCCGGCAAGCGCAAACATTGCCTTGCCCTGTTCTTCAATAGGGTCAGAGTATTTAATAATGTCACTCTCCTTTAAAAGCGTCCGTAATTTTTCTTTTCTTTCAAGGAGGGGAAGCTGCATGACGGATTGGCCATTTATTTTTAAGCCATCAAATACATAGTAATAAATCGGATGCGCTCTGTCTTCGCCATAATGCTGCAATAACTGAAAATTGGGATTGCCCGCTTCATCCATGACCACAATTTCTCCATCAATTACCGCATCAATAGCCATTTGCGCCAAGGCGTCTATTACTTCAGGATAAGCGGCATTGAATAAATTCCCGTTTCGGGAATACAGCTTTACATCAGCTTTATTTAATTCAGCGATTGCCCGGTATCCATCCCATTTAGTTTCAAATATCCAGTCCTTGTCATCAAAAGGCTCTTCAGTTTCTTTGGCCAGCATGGCCGGTATATAGTTCTGGAGTTTTCTGGCGGGGGCTGGCGCAGGTTTTTTCAGGATTTTTTTTTATCCTGACTGTTTGCACTTAGCCATTTATTGATGGGAGAATCTTTTGGCGTATCGGCTTCGCTGTCATAATCGTCCGGCACCGCATATTTATCCTTATGCTTGATCAGCAGCCAGGCGTTATCTTTTTTTGCCTTTAGCTTGACCAGGGCAAATTCACCTTTCAGCTTATTACCGCGCAAAGTGATTTTTAAATGCCCGGCTTTTAATGCCTTCACTAATTGTTTTTCCGCGTCCTTGCCTGAATTTTCACTAGCGGTGTAATTGCCCTGATCCCATATTTCAACTATGCCGGCGCCGTAGTTTCCGGCCGGGATGAGGCCTTGAAAATCCTTATAATCATAAGGATGATCTTCTACCATCATGGCCAGTCTTTTATCAGCGGGATTTAGCGAAGGGCCTTTGGGTATGGCCCAGCTTTTTAAAACGCCTTCCATTTCCAGTCTGAAATCATAATGCAGACGCGACGCTTTATGCCGCTGCACGACAAAGATTAATTTGCCGGCATCATTTGCCGCTTTTCCTTGCGGTTCAGGCGACTTTTTAAAATTCCTTTTCTGCCGATACTCTTCAAGCGTCATAACTCAGGAAACTTTTTTACGATTATTCAGGCTGGCTTTTAATTGTGCCATTAGATCCGTAGATTTTGTAGGTACCACTTTCAAATGCGGCGTTCTGGTTTTAACTCCTTTTGCCTTGGCTTTTATCAGCTTTAATAACGTGTCGGTATAGGTATACTTATAGGCAGTAATATCAAAGTCGCCGGAAAGCTGATTAATCAGTGAAACGGCCATTTCCAGCTCGTCTTTCTTCAGACCGGTTCTGGCAGGTAAAGCCAGTTCAGAAGCATCCCGAATTTCCTCGGCAAAGCGTATTTTATTTAAAATGATGACATCGCCGTCAGCTCGCAAAATTGCCAGATTTTCCCGGCTGCGCATTACGAACGTGGCGATACCGGCCTTTTGTGTTTTCATCAAGGCTTCACGCAATAAGGCATACGCTCTCTCGCCGGATTTATCCGGCTCAACATAATAGGGGGTTTCAAAATAAATGCTGTCAATTTCATCTTCATTGACGAAATCGGAAATAGCAATGATTTTAGACTTTTCTACGCTGGCTTTTTCGAAATCCTCATCGCTAAGAATCACATACTCATCATTCAATTTATATCCTTTAACAATATTTTCCCAGCTCACTTCCTTGCCGCTGCGTTCACTCACATGCTTAAACCCGATAGGGGAATGATCTTTTTTATCAAGCATATCCAGGTCAAGTTCACTGGATTCAACAGCGCTGTAGAGCTTTACCGGTATATTGACCAGACCGAAACCTATTGCACCCGTCCAGATTGATTTCATAATTTCACCGTCAAGATCAACTTTTGAAATGCACTTTATATTGAGCTGATTTCCCCCTACCTGTAACAATCAAGTTAGCCTTAGCAGCGCTAAAATCCTGAAACACTGGTTTTTTCAATCGTAGCGTTCAAGGATATTAACCGGAATGCATCGATTCCGTGACATCCTTGCCGATTCCCCGATAACCGATGAAGCGCCCCGACGTATCAAACATCGGCTCACCGCTAACCATCAAATACTGATGGGAGCCATTTGGATTGGTGCGCGTGTAAACAAAATCCAGAAACGGCTTTCTGGCTGCAAGATTCGCGTCCAGCGCTTCCCTTTCAGCTGCATTCCAGCGCGATTTATCCACTACTGCCTTATCTTCCACTGTTTCTCCCAGCAAGTCGCCAGCCTCAATACCGAGCATTTCCAGAACCGGGCCATAAATTTTGGTAAAATGGCCATTTTCATCCTGTTCCCAATACCAATCGGATGACAATTCGGTAAGACGGCGCGCGCGCGCTTCGCTTTCCCGTAATTCGGCGGTTCGCTCCAGAACCGTCTGTTCCAGTTCCTTATTGTAATTCTCCAGTTTCTTGTACAGCAGGCGCACCTCGAGCATATTATGAATACGCGTCTGAACTTCGACAAGATCAAACGGCTTAGTGACAAAATCCTTGGCGCCGGCTTGTAAGGCGCGCAATTTATGATCGGGTTGGGCGGTGATTACCAGGACAGGAAGATAACTATCTGCCTCAATCTCTTTAAGTTCTTCCATCACCTGAAAACCATCCTTGCCCGGCATAAGAAGATCAAGCAGGATCAAATCGTAGTGGTTAGTATGATGAAGCCGTCCAACTTTGTTGGGGTCGGTGGTCGATTCAATATGCATATAGCCTGCCTGTTGAAGCATTTCTTCCACCAGAAGGAGATTGGATTTCTGGTCATCAACGATCAATATGCTGGCGTTGAGAATGTCTGATTTGCTAACCATCATATATTACCTGTTTTATTTTGAATTGACTGATCCTGCTTCCGCAAGTTTCACCGCCTCATTCAGCGTATTCATAAGTTCTTCCAGTTTGATGGGTTTGGTGAGGTATTTGAAGAATCCGGCTTTTATGCTTTTTTCAATGTCCCGAAACATGGCATTCGCGCTGAGTGCAACAATGGGAATATGCGCTGTCGCGGGATCTTCCCGCAAAATTTTCAAAGCTTCCATGCCGCTGAGTCCAGGCAGATTAATATCCATCAGAATCATATCGGGCTGATGAGTGCGGGCAAGTTCAATGCCCAGCTTGCCATTTTTCGCCTGCAACAGGCGTATGTTGGGATAATCCGAAACAAGATGCTCGACTAAAAGTAAATTGGCCGGATTATCCTCCACATACAGCAGGGTGCGTGAAGAGGCATCAGTCAGGTAGTGGGGAGCAAAAGCAAGGACGCCGGTTTTTTCATGCGCGGATTGCGCCGAAACATGTCTGATCAATTCAATCCAGAACTCGCTTCCTACGCCCACCGTACTTTCCACGCCGATAGTGCCGCCCATCAGTTCGACAAGCTGCCTGGTTACGACCAGGCCGATGCCGGTACCTTCCTGAGCGCCGTTTTCCTGGCCAAGACGGTTAAATGGCTGAAAAAGCTGCCCCAGCATTTCAGGCGTTATGCCTTCGCCGGTATCGGTGATACTGATGCGGATACGCTCCGGAGAAATCACGCTGCATTTCACTTCGACCTTACCTTGCTCCCGATTGTATTTAATTGCGTTGGAAAGCAGATTAATCAGAACCTGTTTCATGCGGGTTCGATCTGCCATGACAAACAAATCACAATCAAATTCATGAAAGGATAGCTGAATGCCCCGATTTTTCGCCTCCGGTTCAATCATGGTCTGACATTCATGCATGATTTCAATTATAGACAAGGGTTCCTGCGACAGCGACACTTTTCCTGATTCAATGACCGCCAGATCAAGAATTTCATTGATCAGGTCAAGCAGATACCAGCCAGCCTTAAGAATCTCGTGAAGCCTGACACTCTGGATAGCCGTGGGCGGAGGTGAACCTGCCTCCAATAACTGGGCAAAACCCAGGATGGCATTGAGGGGAGTGCGCAGCTCATGGCTCATTCGGGACAGAAAATCCGATTTCGCCAGATTAGCTTTTTCCGCCGCAGTTTTTGCAGCCTCCAGCTCGATATTATTTTCATACAGCTTTTGTTCAAAACGCTTCCGCTCGGTAACGTCGCGCGCGGCGGCAAATATGCCCAGCAGCTTTCCGCTCCGGTCATAAAAGGTAGCGGCATTAATGGAGACTACCTTTTCTGCACCATTTCTGGCTCGCGCTGTAAGCTCATAGTCGATAAGCTTTTTCTCGTTCAGCACCCGCTTGTTCACAGCTTCGGCGAAATTCGGGTCAGTGAAATAATTCTTGAACGATGTGCCGATCAGCTCATCGCGGGAGCAGCCGGTCAGCAGTTCCATCTGCTGGTTAACATCAGCAATAATGCCGAGCGGATCGATGGTAGCCAGCGCATCCACGTTGGATTCAATAAGCGAGCGGGTATTTAACTGCTGGTCGCGCAAACGTTGTTCAAGTAGCGCCTGTTCAGCCTCTATACGCTTGCGCACTGTAATGTCGCGTAATATGCAGGTGAAATAATGCTGCCCTCCCAACCACATTTCACTCACCGCCATATCTATAGGAAAGCTGCTCCCGTCTTTACGCCTTCCCTCAACTTCGCGTCCGGTATCGGCAGTGCGCTCCTCATCCGTGGCACTGTAAAATCCAAGCGAACCTTTGCCCTGGTTAAATTTCAGCTCGGGTATTAGCAGGCTGAAGTTTTGACCGATAAGCTCAACTGCAGAATAGCCGAAAATACGCTCAACTGCGTGATTTACAGTTTCAATCATGCCATCACGCTCATCGACAGTAAGAATGCCATCCACGACTGTATCAAGGAGGGTCTGGATGCGCGCGGCGCTATTATTTAACGCCTGCTGGGCGGCATATTCTTGCGTTACATCGCGAAATACCAGCACCGCGCCGATTACCTTACCGTCGAGGTCATGAATGGGAGCACAACTATCAGCGATGACGTATTCCTTGCCGTCCCGCGCAATCAATACGGTATGATTGGCCAGACCTTTTATGATACCGTGCTTTAAGGTTTCCATCACCGGAATAGCGGCGGGTTGACGGGTTTCCTGATTGATAATGTTAAAAACATCCGCGATCGGGCGGCTCCTCGCTTCCTGCAAAGACCAGCCGGTATATAATTCGGCGAGCGGGTTGAGATTAGTCACTCGTCCCTCGGCATCAGTAGTCATTACCGCATCGCCGATAGAGTTAAGCGTTACTGCCAGTTTCTCCTCCTTGACCTTCAGCTCAGCATTGCTTAGCTCGAGTTGCTTGTTAGCTGCTCTCTGCATTTCAAGATGCCGCTGAGCTTCCGCATACGCCAGAGCATCGAGCCGCCGCTGGGATTCCCGATACAGCAGAAAGCCCATTAACACCGCTATCAGCAGCCCTCCTCCGCTTATGACCGTGAGATTTACGAATAATCGCTGCATGCTTGTGTGAAACCGTGCATCGCGTTGCGCGAGTATATCATCCTCAACTTTAATAAACCGTCTTAACTCGTTGCGAATGGAAGTCATTAATTTTCTGCCTTCTCCTCCTGAAAATACCTCTATCGAGCCTTGGGAATGCTGCTTATTAGACAATTCAATCGCCTCATCCAGAAGGGCTGCATGGGCTTCCACCAATGGTGATAATGCTTTAAGGCGCGCTATCTGCACAGGATTGTCCCGGGTCATCTGATATAATTCATCCATCTGCTGTTTAATAGTGCCGCGCACTTCCACACCCGGTTCGAGATAGCTTGCGTCACGGGTTAATAAATAGCCGCGCCGTCCGGTTTCCGCATTTTCCAATTTGGACAACAGGCTATTGGCTTTTTCTAATAACATGAAGCTGTGCTTGCGCCACGCCGCCGCTTCTTCGCTATGCTCGAAGGTAAAAAATGCCAGTAATAGGCCGATCCCCAAGACAATCAACAGGCTGACATCACAGAGCCAGGATATTTTTTTATAAAATGTTTTCAAAAACTTACCTTTATTCCAGTGGTAATATTCTACGATTAATACTGTAGTATAGTGAATGAATCAAATGCTGCCCCAGGTCAAAAAAGTCAAAAATAACAGCCTCATTTCCGGCTATCCGGGTAAACAGGCTGCGCTTTTAAGGCCGGACTGTTCGCTTATCGTACCGCACATTGCAGAGCAGGCGTTCTTGTTCACTTTTTACTACGTCATAACACTCACAGACGCGAGCTTTAAGGCCCGATCTGTCGAGGACGGAAATATGACCCCGGCGATAACTGATCATTCCGGCGCGCTGCAATTTCCCCGCCGCTTCCGTAATGCCTTCGCGGCGCACGCCGAGCATACTGGCTATTAACTCCTGGGTAATGGTCAATTCATTTGACGGTAATCGATCAAGCGTCAGCAACAGCCAGCGGCATAGTTGCTGCTCCACTGTATGATATCGATTGCAAACCACATTCTGAGAGATGTGGACAATAAGCGCCTGCGTGTAGCTCAGGATTAAATTCATCATGGAGCGGGAGGAATTAAATTCGCTCAGCAAGATCTGCGCTTTAAGCCGATAACTATGGCCGGCCGTATTAACAACAGCCAGGCCTGGCAGGGTATCGCCGCCCATTAGCAGGGAAATGCCGAGCATACCTTCATTGCCCACCCCGATGATTTCTATGGACGAGCCATTTTCCATAATATTGTGCACGGATATAATAGCCGTAGTAGGAAAATAGATGTGTTGCAGCTTGGCTCCTGCTTCATAGAGCACTTCGCCGAGAGACAGGAAGATGGGATCTAAAAAAGGCGCGATACGTTCAAATGCATCCGCCGGCAGCGTGGCGAGAAGATGATTTTGTATTTTGCTATTCGGCATACATGGCTCAAAAATTGATTAAAAGCGCAATCCAAAAAGTATAAATATTTTCGTTAAATAAAACTGCTTGTACGTATGCTGCAAAAACTCTACAACTTTAGCCTGATGCTTATCCTGGCCGCTTTTTTCAATATCCGATCCAGTGCTGTTCAAGCCTTAATAGTCCAGTTTAAGGAGGCAAATATATTTTTCGATAGTTGGGAAAAACTTTGAAATGTTGCACGCCAGGAATAAAAACTTGACAGCCGATAGTGGTCTTTTATGATGCTGGCTGTTGTTTACGCGCATACGCGGCTAATTGCTCGGCCGTCGCTTGGCGTTGAAATTTAGCTTGCCATTCCTTATAAGGCATGCCGTAAACAAGCTCTCGGGCTTGTTCATAATCCACCGCTACGCCCCGCTCTAACGCAGCTGCCGCATACCATTTCGCCAGACAATTTCGGCAAAAATCAGCCAAAATCATTAACTCAATGTTTTGAACTTCAGTATGCTCTTGTAAATGGCTGACTAAACGTCTGAACGTGGCGGCTTCCAATTCTGTTTGAATATTTTTATCCATGGGCTTCCTCCAAAATTTAGAATTATTCTAGCAGAAACTACTATCGGGTCATGTACATTCTTCGCTAAAGATTTTACAATAGAAAATATATCCAGTTTGCATAAGCCGTCCGCTCATGTATGAAAATTCACAGCTCCTCATTAGCTTTTTCACCTATTGGTTTTAATCGACAGCAGGTCGATAAAAACAACAAGGCACGAAACACAAATGCGGACAATGAACTATCGATTGCTAAAAAAGCGCTTGACAAAAAAAAATCGGACAAGTCAATCGTGCCTGCCTATTCGTCAGCAGGAATCAGGCAAACTCTAATTAATCCCGGCTCAAGCCTTAATGAGGCAAAACGGGATAACATTAACATTATTGATACAAGAACTTTAAGAGCGCTTACGGCCTACCATCAGGAGCTCAATAAGCCTCTTCAGGAACAGTCTGCCAAGTTGATCCAGGGAATAGATATTTATGCCTGACCTTACTTAACTACATAATATGAAACAGCTTTTTGAATTTTTTCCGGTTATTTTATTTTTTATAGTATTTAAGCTCTACGATATTTATGCAGCAACTGCTGTCGTTATTGTTGCCACTATTGTTCAGGTGACCTTCACGTGGTTTAAATACCATAAAGTTGAAATCATGCAATGGATTACTCTGGCTCTGATTCTGGTTATGGGAGGGGCCACCCTTTATTTGCAGGATGAGCAATTTATCAAATGGAAGCTTTCCATCATAGAATGGTTATTCGGCGTAGTTTTTTTAGGCAGTCAATTTATTGGCAAAAAACCAATTATTGAAAGAATGATGTCTGACAATCTAGCCTTGCCGTCGGTAATATGGAAACGCCTCAATACGATGTGGGGCTGCTTTTTTATCAGCATAGGCTTTATCAATCTTTATGTCATGTATAATTACAGCACCGAGGACTGGGTTACTTTCAAAACTTTCGGCGTACCCGGATTAATGGCTGTTTTTATTCTGCTGCAAATGATTTTTTTATATAAATACATTCCGGAGGCAAAGGAATAAATCGTGTTATATGCAATTGTCTGCGAGGACACGGCGGATAGTCTGGAAAAGAGGCTATCAGCTCGACCCGCCCATATTTCCAGGCTACAGGAACTTCAGAACGCCGGAAGGCTGCTTTTAGCCGGACCCCATCCTGCCGTGGATAGCGACAATCCGGACTTGGCCGGTTTTACCGGCAGTTTGATAATTGCTGAATTTGATAGTCTTCAGGATGCTCAACAATGGGCGAATGCAGACCCTTACAGGGAAGCCGAAGTTTACGCCAGGGTTTCAGTCAAACCTTTCAAAAAGATCTTTCCACAATGACATCTGAATTAATTAAACAAGCATTAACTGCGGCATTTAAGCCTGCACTAATAGAAATCATAGACAATAGCGCGGCACATGCCGGACATGCAGGCAGCCAAAGCGGCGGCGGTCACTTTCATGTCACCATTGTAGCTCAAGCCTTTGAAGGCAAATCCTTAGTTCAGCGGCACCAGTTGGTTTATAAAGCGCTGGGCGATATGATGAAGCAGCAGATTCACGCATTAGGTATTAATGCCCTTTCACCCTCCGAAGATACTAAAGGAAGCTTGTAAATGAAAAAAAAAATAATCCCTCTGCTTGTGGCCGGTACCGTATTGATTGCCGGCTGTAATCAACAAAAAACTGCCGGTACAACGAGCACCTCTACGGCAACGCCTATTGAAAAAGCCGATGCTGTGGCCGTTGTCAACGGCCAGTACATCAGCAAATCCGCCCTTGCAGAGTTGGAAAAAGACATTGCCGAGCGTAGTCACGGACAAACTTTCCCCAAAGAAAAATTAGTCGAGGAGTTGGTTCAGCGGGAATTGCTGGTTCAGGATGCCTTACAAAAAAACCTGGATAAATCGCCGGAAGTTATAGCCCAGCTTGACGTTGCCAGAAGATCAATACTTTCCCAGGCCGCTCTGCAAGACTTTCTTAAGGCTAATCCGGTAACGGATACGGATGTTAAAGCAGAATATGAGAGTAAGGTAGCCAGTGAAAAAGGTACTGAATACAAAGCGCGTCATATTCTAGTCAAGACTGAAGCAGAAGCTAAAAAGATTATCGCACAGTTAAACAAAGGCGCAGATTTTGCCAAACTAGCGAACAAGTATTCTCTCGATGCTAAAGAGTCGCAAAATGGCGGCGATTTAGGCTGGTTTGTTTCCACGCAAATGGTGGCTCCCTTTTCGGAAGCGCTGGTTAAACTTGAAAAAGGCCAATATACTAAAACGCCTGTTAAAACCCAGTTTGGCTGGCATATAATTTTAAAAGAGGATTCCCGTGTCCAAACCCCTCCTCCTCTAGAAGCAGTAAAAGAACAGCTTATGCCTTACCTGCAACGCCAAAAAGTCCAGAACATGCTGGAGGCTCGACGCAAACAGGCCAAAGTAGAAATTCTGGTGCCGCTGACGGAGGAAAAGCCCAAACCTGAAACTTCTGCACCTGCCGTTACGGAACCTGCGGCTCCCCCAGCGCAACCGGCTACTACAGGAGAAAGCGGTGAAAAAGCTGCTCCAGCTGGAGCAGTAAAAGAAACAAATCCGGCAACTCCTGCTGAACCCAAGAAATAAATAATTACTGTATTTAAAAAGGGCGGTTTAACCGCCCTTTTTTTATATTACTTTTTCCAGATACTGCAAAACAAGCTGTATATTGCGAGTGCCCCTGAATTCATTTATATCCAGCTTATAGACCGCATGAATCTGCCTTAAGCCCAGCCATTGCTCAGGTTTATCAATAAAAAAGGCAATTGCATCTATCAGGGAATTCTGACCGGGTTTTCTCAATACTAATTTAAGATGCCGCTGCCCGACAATACGTGATTGAATAACATCAAATACCCCTTCAAAAACAGGCTCCGGAAATTCCTGTCCCCAGATACTGGCATTCTGTAACAGGTCAGCGAATTCAATTGTCATATCCTGTTCCGTCAACTCGCCATCAGTAACGATTTTTTGTTCCAGGTCGATGTCAGCCAGGCGTTTTCCTACCATCTCATCAAAAGCCAAGGCAAAAGGCGGATAATCATGCAATGTTAAAGTCATTCCCGCTGCCATCGCATGGCCGCCAAACTTGTTGAGCAATTTCGGATGCGCCGCCGCAATATCCGCTAATACATCGCGAATATGAAGGCCGGGAATTGAGCGTGCCGAGCCTTTTATCAGATCTTTGCCAGCCGGCGCAAATGCAATAACCGGGCGATGCAGGCGGTCCTTTATCCGAGATGCCAAAATACCGATAATTCCCTGGTGCCAGTTGGCATCGAACAAGCAGACACCGGCAGGCAAATGATGTGCATCAAGCGTTTTCATTTCACTTAATAATGCTATCGCCTCCTTTTTCATTTGGCCTTCAATTTCCTTACGGTCATTATTCAGCTCATCAAGCTGTAGCGCCATGTCTTTTGCATGAACAGGATCTTCCGTTAACAGGCATTGAATCCCCAATGACATATCATCCATGCGGCCTGCGGCATTAAGCCTGGGGCCCAGTTTAAAGCCTAAATCCGCTGCCGTAATAGCATTATATTTTTTGCCCGCTAATTCAATGAGCGCCTTTAAACCCGGATGACAGCGGCCCGTGCGTATTCTCAACAGGCCCTGATAAACCAGAATCCGGTTAATCTGATCCAGCGCCACTACATCGGCCACTGTACCTAAGGCCACATAATCCAGTAACTGGGCAAGATTCGGCTCTGGAATCTGCTTATGCTCGAACCAGTTCCGCTCTCTTAACCGGCTTCGTAAAGCCATCAGGACATAAAAAATCACCCCGACGCCGGCAAGCGCCCCGCTCGGAAATTTATCATCAGGCAGGTTGGGATTGACGATGGCATCTGCCGCCGGCAACTCATGCCCTGGCAGATGATGGTCGGTAACCAGGACTTTTATGCCTGAATCCTTGGCTGTCCTCACCCCCTCAACACTCGATATACCATTGTCAACCGTAATAATAATGTCGGGAGTTTGTTGCTTGACCAGTTCGACAATTTCAGGCGTCAATCCATAGCCATATTCAAACCGGTTGGGAACAACGAATGATACTTGCCCTGCTCCCAGCAATTGCAAACCCTTGACCGCGACGGCGCAACTGGTGGCTCCGTCAGCATCAAAGTCGGCTACTATGGAAATGCGTTGCTGCTCCTGGAAAGCTGTAAGCAGATGAGATGTCATCTCTTCCATGCCTGATAACAGCCAGGGAGAAGGCAGTTTTGCCAGAGTTCTGTCCAGTTCCGCCTTTGAAGTTAATCCTCTGGCTAGAAATATACGTTCCAGAATGGGATGAAGATCGCCGAATTGAGCGCTTTTTTTTGGTACCGGCCGAGAAACTATGATTTTTTTTTCGCCTTGATAATACATACTGTTCCTGATAAAGCGGGCTTTACCAGCTTTATATTACTTGCTTGACATTATAATGATGGATTCATCAAGGAGACGGAATTTAATTCAATCGTAATAGTAAACTTTCACCCCATACTCAGATTAATGTGTTCCAGGCTAACATCCGGTGGACCGCATAACTTTCCGGATCCTATTCTGTATGATGAAAATAAAGCTTCCGATAATGAGAAGCCTGTGACTTATTCATGGAACCAAACCATATTTTTCCGGAGGCTCAGTAGCTTAACCGGGAAATACCCCGGTCGATAAATACCGGTCTCCCCGGTCGCAGATAATAACCACAATCAGCGCGTTTTTGACTTCTTCAGACAATCTCAATGCAGCAGAGACAGCGCCGCCCGAAGATACGCCGGCAAAAATGCCTTCCTTCGCGGCTAAGGCGCGAGTTGTTTGTTCCGCCGCTTCCTGATCCACTTCCATAATCCGGTCAACCCGATCGGCCTGGTAGATTTTCGGCAAATATTGTTCAGGCCAACGCCTGATGCCGGGAATTTTAGAGTCACCTTCAGGCTGTACCCCGATAATCTGGATAGCCGTATTTTGTTCCTTTAAAAATTTTGACGTCCCCATAATCGTGCCGGTGGTACCCATGGAGCTGACAAAGTGGGTAATTTTACCGCGCGTATCACGCCAGATTTCAGGGCCGGTGCCTTCATAATGAGCGCGCGGATTATCCGGATTCGAAAACTGATCCAGAACCCGTCCTTTGCCGGCCTTTTCCATCGCTCTGGCTAAATCAATCGCCGCTTCCATACTGCCCGCAGCAGGTGTCAGAATGATTTCAGCGCCATAAGCTTTCATCGAGGCCCGACGTTCTTCGCTCATGTTATCCGGCATAATCAAGATCATCTTGTAACCTTTGATAGCCGCCGCCATTGCCAGGGCAATACCGGTATTGCCGCTGGTGGCTTCAATTAAACTATCGCCGGGCTTGATCTCACCCCTTTCTTCGGCATGTTTAATCATGCTAAGGGCCGGGCGGTCTTTTACCGAGCCTGCCGGATTATTGCCTTCCAGTTTGGCCAGGATAGTATTGCCGGCCGTGACGGACAAGCGCTGAAGCCTGACTAAAGGCGTATTGCCGACAAAAGATTCAATAGTGGAAAAAGTCATAGCGGTTGTGGTGATGTGGACAGAGAATGAATTATCCCATAAAATTAAAAGCGGATTTTACTAAATGGCCGGATAGCCATAAAACCGCCTCCTATTCCGGCGCTATACTCTTCATTTGAAATTACAGGCCGGTTCCGCTTTGCTGTTGATTGGGCAGGATAATTGCTAGAATAGCGGACATTCTATTTAAATTAAAATCAAGATTATGACCGCAAGAGATATAGTAGTAATCGGTGCTTCGGCAGGCGGTATACAGCCCTTGATTGAATTGATTCAGTCTTTACCTGAAGACTTTAGCGGTTATATCTTTATTGTGGTTCATATACCCCCGCACTCGCCCAGCCAGCTCCCTGAGATTCTGACTTGTTCGGGCTCATTGAAAGCCGTTCATCCAAAAGATGGAGAGAAACTCAAACAAGGCATGATTTATATAGCGCCGCCCGATCATCACCTGTTGCTGGAGCACGATCATGCAGTAGTTAGAAAAGGACCGAAAGAAAATCGCTTTCGCCCTTCTATTGATGCCTTGTTCAGATCGGCTGCTTATGAATTTGGTCCCAGAGTCATCGGCGTAGTATTGTCCGGTTTATTAAATGACGGCACTTCAGGTTTATGGTCTGTCAAGAGAATGAACGGAATAGCCATCATCCAGGATCCGAATGATGCCGATCACGATAGCATGCCTGTCAGCGTGCTTGAATATGTAGACGTTGACTATTCCGTTCCCAAAGAAGAAATCGGGCCTTTGATAGTCGGGTTAATGAAAGAGAAAATATCCAAAAAGGCCGCTATCAGCAAGAGTGAAAAAAAACTGTTACAGATGGAAGTAAAAATAGCCCTTGAAGATAATGCTTTTGAAAAAGGCATTTTGGATATGGGAGAATTAACCACCTTTACCTGCCCCGAGTGTCATGGCGCATTGGTCAGGCTTTTGGAGGGAAAAATAATCCGTTTCCGTTGCCATACCGGACATGCTTATACTGCCAGCGCGTTATTGTCCGGTATTACCGAATCCGTTGAAAACACTCTTTGGGAAACCATGAGGGGAATGGAAGAAGCTATCTTATTATTGAATAAAATGGCAGAGCAGTTTACCAAAGCCGGCCAGTTATCAGATGCCGAATTATTTAAGAAAAAAGCTGATATGACGGCTGAGAAAGCCAGAATCATTCATGAGTCTGTTTTTTCCCAGGAACTTCTCAGTGAAGACAAGATTGTCAAGAAACCTGAAAATATAAAAAAATCAAAGCATAAAAAACACAAACAGAACAATAAATCTGACCGGGCGTAAATTACGGCATGCCTGTTTCACAGCCTTAAAACCCTATCCCGCCAAATTAACCTTAGCTTTCATAAATGGATATTACTGATATCGCCGCTGTAAAAAATTATTTGCTTGCCCTGCAAGATCGTATTTGCACCGCACTTGAACAGGAGGAACCCGGATCGCGGTTTATTGAAGACATCTGGGAGCGGACTGAAGGCGGGGGCGGCAGAACCCGGGTATTATCTGATGGCCAGGTTATCGAACAAGGCGGGGTTAATTTTTCTGACGTTACCGGTTTCAAGTTACCGCCATCGGCAACAGCTAAACGCCCTGAACTTGCCAACCGGCAATTTCAGGCTATGGGCGTATCATTAGTCATCCATCCTAACAACCCTTATGTACCGACTTCCCATGCCAATGTGCGTTTTTTAATCGCAGAACAACCGGGCGAGCCGACTATCTGGTGGTTTGGCGGCGGTTTTGACCTGACTCCTTTTTATCCCTTCAGGGAAGATGTCCTCTATTGGCATCAAACAGCGCGGGCCGCCTGCCAGCCGTTCGGCGATGACGTTTATCCCCTGTACAAAAAATGGTGCGATGAGTATTTTTTCCTCAAACACAGAAACGAAACTCGCGGCATAGGCGGACTTTTTTTTGATGACTTAAATGAATGGAGCTTTGAACAGTCTTTTGCTTTTATGCAAAGCGTGGGCAATCATTACATTAACGCCTATCTTCCTATCGTGCAGAAACGCAAAAACATGCCGTTTGGTGACCGGGAACGCAGCTTCCAGCTTTACCGCCGCGGCCGTTATGTGGAATTCAATCTGGTTTATGACCGCGGCACGCTGTTCGGTCTTCAATCCGGCGGCAGAACCGAATCCATCCTGATGTCCATGCCGCCGGTAGCCCACTGGAAATACAACTGGCAGCCTGAACCCGGCAGCGCCGAAGCACTTCTCTATAGCGATTACCTAAAGCCTCAAAACTGGCTGGGTATTTGAAGTAGGCAGCCCATTCTCAGGCCGCCTAGACATAACTCTCGGAAATATCATCAATTACTTCTTGCCAAGCAAATAAAAGAGTTAGTTATTTTTAGAAGATTTAATAGCGCATACAATTACTCAAACGGTATGTACTGTATTACATTAATAAACCATTCTCTTGCCCCTCCGGGCGTATGCACGATAACCTCATCATTCACTGTTTTTCCGATAAGCGCCCTGGCCATTGGAGAATTTATGCTGATGGCATTATTTTCAGGGTTAAATTCATCAGAACCTACAATACGATAGTGAAAAACTTCCCCGGATTCGTTTTCAAGCTCCACCCAGGCGCCAAAGAAAACTTTACCTTCCTGTTCAGGAGCATAATCGACAATTTGTAAAACTTCCAAACGCTTGGTAAGAAAACGAATTCGTCGATCTATTTCTCTCAACCGGCGCTTTCCTTCCTTATACTCGGCATTTTCCGATCGATCTCCATGGGCTGCAGCCTCGGTCACCGACTGGACTACAGATCTTCGTTCAATACGCCACAGGGAGTCCAGTTCGTTTTCCAATTTTGACCGGCCTTCACGGCTAATCAGATTGCTTCCGTCGTTCATGGATTATCTCCATTAATTTATTGACTATGAAGATTCAATGCTTTTAGTCCTGCTGCACCAGGGAAACCTGTTTGAATACAGGCATCTTTGACGGGATCATCATTATCTTAAATAATATTATCAAAACATCTGCGATGATTCGAGCCTTTTTCCCTGCTATTCGGTCAAATTCCGAATGATTTTAATTGACTTTATGCCAATTAAAAATTGATTTTTTAAATCATTGCGTTATTATACCCTGCTTGCTGGAGAGGTGGCTGAGCGGCCGAAAGCGGCGGTCTTGAAAACCGTTGAGGGTTGATCCCCTCCCAGGGTTCGAATCCCTGCCTCTCCGCCACACTTCGCAATGTTATTGATTAGAAATACTTTTTCTAAAAAAGCCCCTCAATATAAAATTTGTGTAATACAAAGGGGTTGGCGTAACCAAAGTCAGCTATTTGTTTAGACGCATTAACGCGTATCATTTCCGCATTCGACATACCTGTCGAACTTCAGATTGCTCTCGACGCTCGGGAACAGGTATTTCAGGCTCTCTTTTTGACCGCTGCAACAATAAAATCAGAGGCCTTTTTTATTCACCCTGAGTTTAAGATACCTCTATAACCCCCACCTCTTCTGTACGTAAAGACACAAAACCAAAGCCGCATCTTTGCTCCGTGTGCTTGCCTCTTGGACAAATTGAATTAGTAGGAGCAAATGCAATTGTTACGCTACAAGTCTTTTCTTTTAAAGCTTGCCTAAAGCTTCAAGGTAGTGAAGGAAAGCTGAAAAATTCTGAGCGTAATAAATCCCTGTCTTTTCCGAAATACCCAAACGTTATACTTAGGCAAGAGTTGATAATTCTTGAACTCATTAAATAACGTCGTATAAAAGCCCAACAAAATAAACTTGATTAGCAAAAATCTTCCGCTGAGCGCGAATATCGGCAGGGAGTCATGTCAGTATACAGGGAGGCGGGCTAGGAAAGCTATCCCTGGCTTCCGGATTCCTGCCCAAATCCATCTGGAACGAATTTGCATTAACCCGAAGGGTGTCAGGCAGTGAGGATAGCCTGACATGACTCCCTGCCTGAACGACGAAAATTAATACATTTTTCGTATTGGCGGACGATTCTTGCTGATCAGAAATAACTATTATGCTGAAATCTATACTTTAACCAGCTGAACGGTTGGCATTAAAGCGAGCTCGACGGCAAATCAATAAGCAATAAAAAGCCCCCTTAAGTTTTAACTTTGCGAGGGCCGGGGTCGCTTGAAAGCGTTGCCTACGGAATAACGTTCCATTGGTATGAAAAGCAAAACAATAGGCTATAGTTGGTTACACTATGGCCTTAGATTAACCTTAATGACACCAATGGGCAAGAAAATTTTAGGACTGGATTTAGGCAGCAATTCAATCGGCTGGGCATTACTTGGAGAAAAAAACGGCAAGCCTGCTGAAATTATCAATCTTGGCAGCCGGATTTTCACCAAAGCAGTGGAAGAAAAAATACCCACACCCAAAAATGTAAAGCGCAGAAATGCACGATTAGCAAGGCGAATTATCCAGCGACGAGCGAGACGTAAATTAAGGATGCTCAATTATCTGATAATGTTAAGACTGCTGCCGCGAGAATTGGCCGGCCATGCTGCGCCGGAAATTATCCTCAACGAACTGGGTAACCCTTATTTTTTACGCGCCAAAGCGCTCGATAATTCCCTGACTCCGTTTGAGTTAGGCCGTGTATTTCTGCATCTTGTCCAGCGGCGCGGTTTTTTAAGTAACAGAAAAACCTTATTAGGCGATATGGCAGATGATCCTGATGTGTTAGATGTTTTAACCGAGCTTGAAGGTAAAAATGACAATAGCTCAGAACGCGCCAAAGAAGAAACGGCCTTTAAAGCGGCCATTAGTCAATTAAAAAATACTATCGCTGAATTGGGTTTTCGCACGGTTGGGGAATATCTCGCTTCCTTAGACCATCATGACTGCAAACGTAACCGCTCCAGAGATGGCGGGCATTTGCGTACAGATCGTCAAATGTATCGTGACGAACTGGATTTAATCTGGGAACAGCAAAAACAACATCATGCTGCTTTAACCGACGACGTAAAGGAACAGCTGGAAGAAATTATTTTTAAGCAAAGGCCTTTAAAACTAAATTCTGACCGCAGAGGGAAATGTTCGTTGGAACCCGCCCGAAAACGCGCCCGGATAGCCCGACTGGAAAGCCAGAGATTCCGATATCTTCAGGACATTAACAATCTGCAATATTTTGACTACTACACAGAAAAATCAGTATCCCTCAATGAACCTGCCAAACAAAAACTGGTGCAACTGTTTGAAACTACCGCAGATGTGAGTTTTGCAGGCATAAGAAAAAACTTGGGTTTTGATAAAACCCTGGAATTTAACCTGGAAAACGGCAATAAAAAACTGAAAGGCAATATTACCGCCTGTGAAATCCGCAAACAATTGCCCGAATGGGATTTATTTGATGATGCCAAGCAACACGCTTTAGTAGAAGACCTGCTTACTATCACTAAAAAATCGGTACTTAAAAACCGACTCATGAATCACTGGGCATTCAGCGCTAATACGGCAGTACAACTTTGCCTGTTAGAATTTGAGCCGGGACATAGCAACCATTCCATAAAAGCCATCAATAAACTGCTGCCTTTTTTGCAACAAGGCCGGATTTATTCCGATGCGCGGGTTAGCGCAGGTTATGGCTATGAAGTAACAAACATAATTGCCAATGACAGATTAGGCATACCTCCACAACTTCCTAATCCTATCGTACAAAAAGCCTTGCACGAATTACGGCGGCTCATTAATGCCATTATTGCTGAATACGGCAAACCGGATGCCATTCGGGTTGAAATGGCGCGCGATCTGGAAATGAATACCAAGCGCTATCAGGAGTTTATCACGCAACAAGCCAAAAACGCCAAAGCCAACGATGAAGCTGTCAGCAAATACCAGGAAATGGCACAGAAAAATCCACAGCTCGCTTTATCAAAATACCCCGCCAAAACAGACAAACTCAAATACCGTTTATGGCAAGATCAAAATTATTGCTGTGCCTACAGCGGCAAATCCATCAGCCTGGCTACATTATTCAGCGCCGAGATTGATATAGACCATATCCTGCCTTACAGTGCATCGCTCGATGACTCATTCATGAATAAAGTGGTGTGTTTTGCAGGCGAAAATCGCTTTAAAGGCCAAAAAACGCCAGTGGATGCTTTTGGCGGCAATACTGATAAATGGAATCAGATTACTCAAGCCATAAGCCGCTGGCATAAATCGCTTAAATCCAAAAAAGCACGCTTTTTTACCACGGCTGCCGAATTGCAAAAACGTGACTTTATCAGTACCCAACTTAATGATACACGCTACATTAGCAAAATTGCGCAAACCTACTTAGCCGAATTGGGCGCGGATATTTCTGTTAGCAAAGGCATTACTACGGCTTGGCTCAGGCATCAATGGGGATTGAATAGTTTAATTGGCGAGACCGATAAAAAAGAGCGTACTGATCATCGTCATCATGCTATTGATGCTGTCGTTATCGCGTGTGTCGATAGGCGCTTGTATCAGGATTTAGTTAATACCGCCCACGACCTTGAACGCAAACAATCCGAACTCAACATGAAAGATATTCATATTGATCCGCCTTGGCTGAATTTACGTGAGGATTGCCAGCAAGCACTAAATAACGTGATTATTGCTCATACGCCGCAACGCAAATTAATCGGGGAACTGCATGAAGTGACCGGAGCCGGCTTTATTGACGGAGTAGGCAACGTTAATCGTAAAAACCTGGATGGCAACTTCACTCAGGTGAATAAGATTATTGATCCTGATGTCAAGACGCTGGTTGAAGAGCATTTGAGAATTTATAGCAATAATCCAAAGACGGCCTTTGCTGAAGGCGTAACCGTTTTTCACAAAGACGGCAAAACACCTATAAAGCGCGTTCGTATCGTGCAATCCAAAACCACGCTCGCCAAGCTTGAAAACACCAAATTTGGCGCAAAAGATAAACAAGGCAAAGTCTTTAAATGGCTTGCTTTTGGCAACCTGCATCATGTGGAAATAATTAGACACAACAAGACTGGCAGTTATTCCGGGCAATTTGTAACCATGATGGAAGCCTCGCATCGAGCCAAAGGCATTAAAATGAACCGCCAGCCGATTATTAAAAAGGATCATGGTGAAGATTATGAATTTATCATGGCGCTGCATATTAATGACTTGATAAGCATTGAGAAAGACGGGCAACGAGTGTTTTACCGTATACAAAAATTGGATTCTGGCGGCAATAGGATAATGATTCGCCTAAATACAACAACCGTGTTGGACCATAAAAGCGAGGAAATTTATTTTAGTATTAATGAAAACTCATTTACCACTTGGCAATTTCAAAAACACTCGATAAACGCTATCGGAAAATTAATCGAATGATTAAGCGTACACTGGACATCAGCGAGCCTGCTTACCTGCATTTAAAGCATCAGCAATTATTGATTGATAAAAAAGGCGAAACTATGGCGCAAATAGCAATTGAGGATTTAGGCGTTGTTATCTTGCAGAACCCGGCTATTGTTATTACACAAGCCGTAATTATTGCTTGCCAGAAAAACAACGTAGTCTTGATATTTTGTGACGAGCGGCATTTACCTTATTCGGTTTTGTTACCGATTAATGAAGGTAATAACCTACACAATAAAGCATTGAAACAACAAATGGGCTTAAAGTTGCCGACTAAAAAACGTTTATGGCAACAGGTTGTCAAACGCAAAATTACCGAGCAAGCAAACACCTTAAAAATGCTGGATAAAACCTATAAACCATTGGAACGATTGGCTGAAGTCGTTAAAGCAGGTGATCCGGAAAATTTGGAAGCGCAAGCCGCCCAAAAATACTGGAAACTGCTTTTTGGAAATGAGTTCAGGCGCGATGTGGAATTGGACGGCATCAACAGTTTATTAAATTACGGTTATTCCATTATGCGGGCTATGGTAGCTCGCGCCATTGTCGGCAGTGGCCTACACCCAACTATCGGTCTGCATCACCGCAACCAGTATAACGGCCTGTGCCTGGCTGACGACCTGATGGAACCCTTTAGACCCTGGGTGGATTTTAAGGTATATCAAATGGCGCAAAGCGATCCACAGCTTCAGGTGAATAAAGCGTCAAAAATTCCTCTGCTTAATTTATTATCTGAAACGGTGCTGTGGGATAAACAAAATATGCCCTTAATGGTTGCCTGTCATTATATGTTGGCTAATCTTAAACGCGCTTATGAAGACAATACCATTATGCTGGATTATCCGAAAATAATTAGCCAGCGGCAGCCATGAGCTTTGGCGGATTAAACTCAGTGTGGGTGATTGTCATCTTTGATCTTCCAACGGACACCCCGCAAGCCAGAAAACAATACACAGTTTTCAGAAAACATCTGCTTGATAATGGGTTTGGTATGATGCAGTATTCAGTTTATATGCGCCACAGCGCGAGTGACGAAAATGCACAAGTCCATGCAAAACGGATAAAATCCCGTTTACCGCCAGATGGCGAAGTTCGAATTATTAAGATAACCGATAAACAGTTTGGCAGAATTGAGGTTTTTTATGGCAAAAAACACAAGAAGATTGAACAAGCACCGGATCAACTGTCACTTTTTTAACCACAAAAGTGACAGCTTATTCTTTAAAATCAAGTTATTAGCATAAGGCAAGTGTAACCAACTATAGCCTACCTGCAAATCACAACCACACAGAACCTTTCTTGCTTGAGTGTGAGAGTGTAACCAACTATAGCCTACCTGCAAATCACAACAAGACGCAGATACAGGCGCAGGTGGCCGGTAGTGTAACCAACTATAGCCTACCTGCAAATCACAACCATGAGTTCAGTAACAAAAGAAACCGCATCAGTGTAACCAACTATAGCCTACCTGCAAATCACAACATCGCCTAGTAATTTTCATCACTATTTCCCTTACTGCTTGGCTTTGGCTTGCTACCCGTTCCTACACCTAAACGTTCAGTCTTATAGCCAGTCTCGAGATAACCTCCACCTGTTCCTACGCCCAATCTTTTGGATTCGTGAAAGCGTTTTACTATACTGCTGCCAGTGCCTGCGCCTATCCGTTCTGAATTGCCAGCGGATTCAGGGAGTCCCTCCCCTGACCCTGTCCCTGTGCTCGCGCTTCCGGAACTATTTTTGGTTGCCAATAAACTTGCTATTATTATGGAATTTTTCATTTGATCCGCAGTTGTTGGTAAAAATCGGGCTTGCTTCACATCATGAGTATCTGGAAGAGGTAAGGCCACTATACGGTTTGGTGCCAAGGTACTAAAAAGAAAGGTCAGGCAAAGGGGTAGTAGTTTCATAATTATTCTCCTTATCCGAGGAATTGTTATTAATATATTTTCGGCTCTGTAAACTCTTCAGGACATTAAGGTTTATAAAAATCATGATAGGAATAATATAAAATAGCGTCGGTTCGAAATCGTACATACAGTAGCTTTCTTATAAATGATTAACAGCCTTTGTCTTGATCGATTCCATACCTCACTAATAATGACTACTCACCCCATGCTTGAAGCATCAATTTTCCCGGCATTGAAATCCGCCACGATGCTCCTTTACATTCAACAATATCGTAATTTCCCCTAAAGCTATCAATGTAAAAGGGAAATGCTATCCTTGACGATAAAGTGTATTCACAGGTTCGCTTGGGCGCCGACGTTTTTTAAGCATTTATGGAGGACGGCAAAGTATTATGTACCGATCAGTTAGCGCCCTGCCGGCCTATGGTATTCGGTTAAAAATCTATCTATCGGCACTTCACCTTATAACTAAAACAAAATAATTACTTTCTAAAAATCAATCGAAAGGATGATTCATGAGAACGATAGCGGAATATAAACACATGCTAAACCTGCGCGATCGCAGGCGTTATTTGCGACTGGAAGATCCGGGAGGAAATGATGCACCGATCAGAAACGAGCTTTTCAGCAACGAACGCCTGGCCCAACACGCGGACAGTTTAGCCAAAGCGCAAAACATAGGCATAGGGCCTAAAGGCCGCAAATTAATCCCGCGAGTTCGGGAAAACTCCCGAGTATTACTGGAGGCCTATAAAGCGGTTGGTAAAGCCTCAATCGAGCAGCGAGCCATTACTCCCGCTGCAGAATGGCTGCTGGACAATTTCCATGTGATCGAAGAACAGGTAAATGACATCAACATTCAGCTGCCGGAAAGCTATTACCGGCAATTGCCCAAGCTGGCTGCTGGATTTCTGGCCGGATATCCGCGCGTATACGGCATTGCCTGGGCTTTAGTGGCCCATACTGACAGCCGTTTTTCCCCCGAAACATTGACCCTTTTTATAAAAGCGTATCAGGAAACTCAATCTCTACATATTGGAGAACTGTGGGCAATACCTATCACGCTGCGTATCATGTTAATTGAAAACCTGCGGCGTTTGGCGATTAGAATAATGCGCTCGCAGACCGGGCGGCGCCTGGCTGATGAATATGTTGATCAACTTGAGAAATCCGAGTCGGCAACCTTGCCTGTAGTATTGCCGTCCGCGCCATTACGTCGAGCTTTTGTGGTGCAACTCGTGCAGCGTTTACATGATCCTCATCCGGGGCTGACTCCTTCGCTTGAGTTTCTGAATGAATGGCTGGCCGATCAGAATATCACCGTAGATGAGATCGTCCATCAGGAGCATGCCCTTCAGATCGCCGCTAATCTCACCATGCGCAATATCATCACCAGCATGCGAGCGATATCAGCCTTCGATTGGCCAAACTTCGTTGAGAAAGTAAGTCTGGTTGACGATTGTTTGCGTGCTCATCCTATCTATAGCGCGATGGACTTTCTCAGCCGCGACCGATATCGCCATGCAATTGAAGAACTGGGCAAGCACTCGCCTCACCCGGAGCTGGAAATCGCTCAAAAGGTGATGGATAAGATTCATCGTCTTCCTGAAACCACAACCGACAAAAGAAAGCAGGAGCCAGGGTATTATCTGATAGGCCCCGGCCGCACTGAATTCGAGCGCGAATTAAACTGCCATCCGCCCTTCCTTCAGCGACTGCTGCGCAAATACATTACCCATGCAGCGCTCTCTTATCTGAGCAGTTTGTTTATAGTTACCGCGGTGTTGCTTGCGCTCATCGTAGATGCCGCCAGTAAAGCTGGACTTGGCGAATTGCAGATTTTTATTCTTGCCCTGCTCGCTATATTCCCTATTTCAGATATCGCCGCCGCCCTGGTTAACCGAATTATTATCAGGGTGATTCCACCGGCTCATATACCGCGACTTGAGCTTAAGGAAGGCATTGACAGCGAACTGCGAACTTTTGTCGTCGTGCCTACCCTGCTTATGAGCGAAGCCGGTGTTAAAATGCAAATTGATGAGCTGGAAATTCTTTATCTATCCAATCCATCCGGCGATGTTGTCTTTGCTCTTTTATCGGATTGGGCTGATGCGGATCAGGAAACTACGCCTGAAGATGCTCACCTGCTAAGCCTGGCCACTGCCGGAATAGCCGCGCTTAACGTCAAATATAACGAGCAGCGCTTTTATCTGTTTCACCGCAAACGCTTGTGGAATTCCAGTGAAGAAAAATGGATGGGATGGGAACGCAAGCGCGGAAAATTGCAGGAGTTCAATCGGCTTCTGCGAGGCGCGGAAAATACCTCTTTTATAACCATTGACGGGAAAGCCGCTGTTGCCCCGGCCGGTGTTCGTTATGTCATTACCCTCGATGACGATACCAAGCTGCCTATCGGGGCTGTATCAGAATTAGTCGGAACAGCCGCTCATCCGCTTAATCATCCTGTTATAGATACGGTAACGCGTTGTGTCATTGAAGGTTATGGAATTCTTCAGCCCCGGGTAACGGCTACGTTGCCGCATAGAGGCGAGCGTTCTATTTTTCATCGGCTTTTCTCCGGGGCATGCGGTATGGATGCCTATTCAACCACGGTATCCGAAGTCTATCAGGATCTTTTCGGACTGGGAACTTACAGCGGCAAAGGATTGTACGATGTCGATGCCTTTGAAACTTCCCTGGCCGGCCGCGTCCCGGAAAACTCCCAGCTTAGCCATGACTTGTTTGAAAGTACTTATGCCCGTTGCGGCCTAGTCAGCGACATTGAAGTGTTTGAAGAATTTCCTTCGGATATTGAAGTTGCGGCTTATCGCTCCCACCGCTGGGCGCGGGGCGACTGGCAGTTGCTGCCCTGGATTTTCGGACCTCTTGGAAAAGGCATGCCGATGATCGGCCGCTGGAAAATGCTGGACAATCTGCGCCGCTCGCTGTCTGCGCCAGGAGCATTTTTCCTTTTGCTAGCGGCCTGGACAATGCCAAATGCTCCGCAAATCGTTCTATTAGGCCTGGTATTGACAGCGTTGGCTTTTCCGGCGATTTTAACCCTCGCAAGCGGGTGCGCATCAATATATGCCGGGCCTCTACGCTCTCAGCTGCGCGCCCTTGCAGAAAATCTGGGCAAGAGTCTGGGTAATAGCCTGGTCAACTTAATGCTGCTTGCCCAAAATGCCTGGCTTATGCTGGATGCGATTGTAACGACCCTGGTGCGGGTTTTTATAACCCGGCGCAAGTTACTCCTGTGGGTTACCGCCCGGCAGACAAAAACCGCTGCCGAATATTCCCCGAAAAGAGTAATTCAGCCTTTAGGCCGCACTACCGTTCTCGTTGTATCTGTCAGTCTGGTAATTTTTCTTTTTAATCCTGCTGGGCTGGAAATTGCATGGCCAATTCTTTTATTGTGGTGGCTGGCTCCCGTTTTTTCCCATATATTGAGTCTTCCTCCGCGGCCGGAGAGGGAGGAAGCACTGCTCCCTGAACAGGCTCTGCAACTGCGTCTTATCGGGCGCCGCACCTGGCGTTTTTTTACAACTTTCGTGACACCCGAAGAGCATTACCTGCCGCCGGATAATTATCAGGAGGACCCGGAGCCGGTGATAGCTCACCGCAGTTCGCCCACCAATTTTGGCCTCTATCTGTTATCGGTGCTGGCAGCGCATGACTTTGGCTGGCTCGGCATCCTGGATACCGTTGAGCGGCTGGAGGCCACTTTATCGACATTGAACGGCCTTCCCAGACTGAACGGGCATTTTTATAACTGGTATGACACTAGCGATCTGCGCCCCCTGGAGCCCCGATATGTGTCAACCGTAGATAGCGGCAATCTTGCCGCCAACTTACTGGTGCTGGCCCAAGGCTGCGGGGATATTGCCCGCCAGCCGCTGGCAATTTCGATGGCGGCGAACGGGATTTTGGATACCCACAGAATCCTGTCCCATAGTTTTGCCAAAATCGCTGACGACCGGCGAATAGTTACAGTAAGCCGGGAAGAACTTCAGAAAAAATTAACCAAGATTGAAACTTTATTAGCCAATTCCCCAGGCAGCCATGAAGAGGGCCTGCAGTTTTGGCGGCAACTGACTTCATCTGCCGAAACCCTGATTGATATGGTGCGCGCCTATAATACAGAACGCGGAGACTCAAGCGATAGCGAAGTATTCATCTGGGCTTCTTTGCTGCGGGATGATATTCGCTCTCATCAACGCGATATGGAGAAGCTGGGGCCGTTTATCCATAACATAGTCCCGCTTGAACAGTATACAGACTCTCCTCAAGCGTACAAATGGACAGAAGTGACAGGGCGTTTACAGAAAATTTCGGAAAATGCCCGGGAACTGTTTTTGAATATGAATTTCGGGTTTTTATATGATCAGGACCGGTTTTTATTTTCTCTCGGGTACCGCGTGGAAAACGGTATTCCGGACGATAGCTATTATGATCTTTTAGCCTCGGAAGCGCGTCTGGCCAGTCTGATCGCTATAGCCAAGCGCGAGGCGCCGAAGGCTCACTGGCTTCACCTGGGGCGCCGCGTCACGCGGGCAGCCGGAGGAACGGTATTGTTATCGTGGTCCGGCTCCATGTTCGAATACCTGATGCCATCATTGATATCGTATACGCCGCGCTATAGTCTGCTGGATGAAACTTGCCGGACAGTTATTAAGCGCCAGATCGAATATGGCAAGGAATGCGGCGTTCCGTGGGGAGTATCCGAATCGGCGTTCAACGGGCGCGACCGTGAATTCACCTACCAGTATTCGCCTTTCGGCGTGCCGGGTTTGGGCATGAAGCGGGGACTCGGCCATGATTTGGTAATTGCCCCTTATGCTACGGCTTTGGCGGCCATGTACAATATTCCTGCGGCTGCCGAGAATTTTCAGCGCCTGGAAGCAATCGGCGCATTGGGACCTTTCGGGTATTACGAAGCCCTTGATTTTACGCCGTCAAGACTGGCAGAAAACCAGCATGTGGCCATCGTGCGTTGCTATATGACTCATCATCAGGGCATGTCGCTGTTAGCCCTGGCAAATGTTTTGCATGACGGCAAAATGCGCCACCGTTTCCATAATGTGCCATTAATAGAGGCGGCGGAATTACTGCTGCAGGAACGGGTTCCGCGCGGTGCGGAAAGCAGTATTCCCGACCACACCCAGGCTCAGGCTGAGGCCGTGCAGTTAGTGCAGCCGCCCGTACGTCGTGTGCATTCGCCCATGGCCAGCACACCTTCAGCGCATTTGCTCTCCAATGGCCGCTATGCTGTGATGATCACGGCCGCAGGTTCCGGCTACAGTATGTGGAAAAAGCTGGCAGTGACGCGCTGGCGGGAAGATGTAACCCGTGATAGCTGGGGCAGCTATATTTATTTGCGTAATTTGGCAAACGGTCAGGTCTGGTCAGCGGGTTATCAACCTACTGTAACGGTTCCCGACAAGTACGAAGTAGTTTTCCTTGAAGACCGGGCGCGAATTTTCCGGGTAGATGGAAACCTGGTAAGCCGTCTGGAAATTGTGGTATCACCTGAAGACGATGCGGAAATCAGACGCTTGAGCCTGACCAATAACGGAGCTCGCACCCAACACATCGAGATTACCTCCTATGCCGAAATCGTACTCGCCCCCCCGCTGTCGGACATCGCTCATCCTGCCTTTTCCAATTTGTTCGTGCAAACCGAATTTCTGCCTCAGGCACATGGATTAATTGCGCATCGACGACCGCGCTCGACAAATGATCCCCATACCTGGGCGGCACATATACTGGCCGGTGCGGATGCTGACGCGGGTCTTCAATATGAAACCGACCGGTTTCGCTTTGTGGGCAGAGGACAAACGCTGCGGGCCCCGGTCGCCGTAATGGATGGCCGCCCGCTCACTAATACGGTAGGGGCGGTGCTGGATCCGATTTTCAGTTTGCGTACGCGTGTCAGTATTGAATCGGGCGCAACCGTTCACGTAGCTTTCACAACCCTGATTGCGTCGTCGCGTCAAGTTGTTGAAGATCTGATAGACAAATACCATAGCCCAGCCACTTTCGAGCGGGTTTCTGCTCTGGCCTGGACGCACGCCCAGGTCCAGTTGCGCCATTTGCGCATCAAGCCGGATGAAGCCCAGTTATTTCAAGCCCTGGCTAATCGCTTGCTCTACGCCGATCAGTCATTGCGCCCAAGCAGCAAGCTCATGCAACTCAATAGATTAAATGTCACCGGTCTGTGGCGCTTGAGTATCTCCGGCGATCGCCCTCTCATCCTGCTGCGAGTGACGGGGACAGAAGACCGGGCTATAGTTGATCAGTTATTACGCGCCCATGAATACTGGCGGATGAAACGGCTAGCGGTCGATATCGTCATATTAAGCGAAAAAGGCACAACTTATGCGGATGAATTAATAAATTTATTAGAAGGAATGGTGCGCGATAATCAAGCTGTTACAGCTCACCATGAGCATGGCGAGCACGGCGAGATTTTTGTCTTGCGCGCCGATATGCTCTCTGATGATGAAAGATTACTTCTGCGAACTGCTGCTCGGGCCTTGCTCGTGAGCAGCCGGGGTACTTTGGCTGAACAATTATTAAGACTTCCCATCCCTGCCGAAATCTTCATTCCCGCCAAACCAGCCTATGCATCGGGCGCTGAAACACCCGCGCCAAAGCCGCCGAAGCTTGAGTATTTCAACGGCCTGGGCGGATTTGCCGAAGATGGACGGGAATACGTGATTGTACTGGATAAGGGCCAATGGACGCCGGCGCCGTGGATAAATGTTATCGCCAATGCTGAATTCGGTTTTACAGTATCGGAATTGGGCAGCGGCTGTACGTGGTGTTTAAACAGCCGCGAAAACCAATTGACACCGTGGTCCAATGACCCCGTCGTCGATCCGCCCGGAGAAATTTTTTATTTACGGGACGATAATACAGGCGATTTATGGAGTCCAACTGCGCTGCCGATCCGTATAGAAAATGCAAGCTATGTGATCCGCCATGGTCACGGCTATAGCCGGTTTGAGCATGCATCGCATGGAATACACAGTGAATTACTGCAATTTGTAAGTCCGGACGATCCGGTCAAGATTTCGTCTCTGCTGCTTAAGAATATTTCCGGGCGCACTCGCAAATTAACCATAACGGCTTATATAGAATGGGTGTTGGGCGCTTCGCGAACAGTGACTGCGCCTCATATCATTACTGAGCTGGATAGCGCTACAGGGGCTCTGTTTGCCGCTAACACATGGCACCCGGAATTTGGCGAACGCATTGCTTTCGCCGATCTTGCCGGCACGCAAACTGCCTGGACTGGCAACAGAACTGAATTTATCGGGCGTAACGGCAGCCTGGATTCGCCGACGGCTTTACGTTTGTCTTCAGAACTTAAAAACAGCGTCGGGGCCGGACTCGACCCCTGTGCGGCAATGGGGGCAAGCCTGCAACTGGCACCCGATGAACAAGTCGAGATTGTTTTTTTGCTGGGTCAGGGCAGGAATCGCGACCATGCCCGCGAGCTGGTAAAGCGTTATCGTTCTACCCCGGTGCAAACCACTATCGCTGCGGTTAAGGAGCAATGGCGGCAAGTACTGACTAAAGTCCAGGTAAAAACCCCTGATCGGGCTCTGGATTTAATGATAAACGGCTGGTTATTGTACCAGACCCTGAGCTGCCGCATGTGGGCTCGCGCCGCATTTTATCAGGCCGGCGGGGCCTTCGGCTTCCGGGATCAGCTGCAGGATAGCATGGCGCTTGCCGTAGCCAAACCGGATGTGGTGCGCGCCCATATTCTCCGTGCTGCCGCCCGCCAGTTCGCGGAAGGAGATGTTCAGCACTGGTGGCATCCCCCCGCTAACCGGGGTGTACGTACTCATTTTTCGGATGACCGTATCTGGCTGCCCTATGTCATTTCTCACTATGTAAAGGTAACGGGAGACGCCGATATACTCAATGAGATTACGCCTTTTCTTGATGGCCCGTTGCTGACTCCGGAACAGGAAGACGCTTATTTCGAGCCGACCGTATCCACCCATCAGGCAACTGTGTTTGAACATTGCGCGCGAGCGCTTGATTTGAGCCTGGCAGTCGGCGCCCATGGTCTGCCCTTGATAGGCAGCGGCGACTGGAATGATGGCATGAACCGCGTCGGCCACGAAGGTAAAGGAGAAAGCGTGTGGCTTGCCTGGTTTTTGATTTCTGCCTTGTCGGAATTCGCCACTTTGGCCGAAACGCAGGGATATTCAGACCATGCCGCGCGATGGCGCGACCATGCCGCAAAACTTAAACTAGCGGTAGAAGCCGAAGGCTGGGATGCAGCCTGGTACCGCCGCGCTTATTTTGATGACGGCACACCACTGGGCTCTGCCTCGAACGCGGAATGCCGCATTGATTCAATTGCCCAAAGCTGGGGTATTATTTCCGGCGCAGCCGAACCGGAACGAGCCCGACGCGCCATGAATTCGGTAAAGGAATACCTCATCCGTTATGGCGATGATCTGGTATTGCTGTTTACGCCGCCTTTTGATAAAACACCACTGGATCCCGGCTACATCAAAGGATATCTCCCCGGTGTGCGGGAAAACGGCGGCCAGTATACGCATGCCGCAATCTGGTGTGTCATTGCTTACGCGCTGCTTGGGGAAGGCGATCAGGCTGCAGAACTCATACGCATGCTGAACCCGGTAAATCGCACCTCAAGCCGGACCGGCGTCTATGCTTATAAGGTTGAGCCGTATGTAATTGCCGCCGATATTTATGCCGTGCCGCCTCATGTGCGGCGGGGCGGCTGGACATGGTATACCGGTGCGGCAGGATGGTTTTATCGGGCCGGGCTGGAATGGATGCTGGGATTGCAAATACGCGCCGGTCATATATATTTCAACCCGTGTATTCCGCATGAATGGCGCAGCTATAACCTGTATTACCAACATCAGGATTGCTCCTATGAGATTACTGTGGAAAACCCGAATGGCGTGTCAAAAGGTGTGGTTCTAATCGAATTGGATGGAACAGAGCAGTCTCAGGAGGCGGGTATTCCGCTGCTGCAGGATAATCAGATCCATCAGGTTCGGGTAGTGCTTGGTTGACTGTGCGTATTGTGGTGAAATTGGTAGAATTAATCTTCCCTTACTTTGAAATGGTATTCACTAAACCTGGTTTTCCCTTCATTATTTTATGGGAAAGAGGTAATAAGCGTATTTTTCGGGCTTATATAAAGTATTGGGTATCAGGAGATTTATTTTGTCCAGCCTGGCTATTTTTTAGGAGTAAATGATATGAGTGGAATAAAAATTTTTGCAATATTGTTGATCATAGCAGGCGCACTGGGTCTTGGTTATGGGAGTTTCAGCTATACCAAAGACACACAAGAAGCCAAGCTAGGCCCCGTAGAGCTTACGGTTAAGGATACCGAGACTGTTAACATCCCGGTCTGGGCAGGAGTAGGCACAATAGTAGCCGGAGCCGTGCTATTGCTGTTTTCCAATAAGAGAAGCTAGCGCATTTTCAGCTTGTATAAAGGGAAAGGCAGACGCATGGCCCAGCCAAGAGGACTTTGCTGAACGGGAGATTATGATGCCCTAACTCTGTTAGATGGCGGAAGCCGCTCTGATCAATGCTCGCAACCAGGGGATGGCGCCGCCAAGCGGCGAAGTGGATTGCCGTGAGCGAAACGATGAAGCACCGGCGGCACCACGCAACGCTTGCCCCCAAACTTAACCCAAGCCTGCGGACCTGATGACGCGATGCCTCTGTAGCAGCAAATCGCTAACATGTTGGCGGTACAGCCGGCGCTTGGCCCGGCCCTGCTGGTGTTCATCGACGATACCAATTGGAACAGCCAGGTTAAATGGTTGGCTCAATTCACCCGGCTGAATGCGAAATTATCTTCAGGAAGCTGCCTAGTCCAGGCAGGCAAAAAGAAAAGGCTCTAATGGTTTATTTCCTGCCCGCCCTTCTCCTCTGCTCTGTGTTCGCTGCCGCACAGACGGTTTTTGAAATTATTTATATACTTTTTTAAAAAGAACAACTCAGAATGAACGTTACAGTGGAGACTTGATGATAGCCACAGATCACGCCCAAGGACGAGTTAATGAAGTTAAAGGCAAAGTTGAAAAAATATCGGGCGCAAGCAGGTTTTGCTAAGCTTCAGGACGAGCTTGAAGGTACTATTGATCAGAAAAATCCTTGATTCCATCTGCATTTACTGTTCGGCCATAGCAGGAGTGATCATGAGCGTTACATCAATTTTAATTCAACCTTTATAGAGTGATTCCAATAACAATTCAGAGCAGCGAAGGTTAATTATGAAAAATAAAAACATTATAAAATTACCGGTACCGGTTCTGACTCTGGCACTGGCTATTCTTATTGGCGGTTGCAGTTCAAATCCGCCGGTAGATAAAATGTCGGTGGCGGAACATTTGCTTGAAGATGCCGATGTTAATAAATCCCCACAATATTCTCCGCTGGAAATGCGAATTGCGAGAGAAAATTTTGAAGCAGCGAAAGCCGCCATGGCGGACGAAGATTACGATAAGGCCAGACGCTTGGCGGAAAAGGTCGCGGTTGATGTGGAAACTGCTTCAGCCAAAGCGGATTCCATCCGGGCTAAAAATGCTGTGGATGAACTCAAAAGAAGTTTGGACACCCTGCGTCAGGAATTAAATTCCAAAAATAACAGTTAATTGGCGACAAGAGATTCATACCATGAAAAATAAAAAACTTATGAATAAGGTGTTATTGATTGCCGGGCTGACTGCAATGTATGGCATGCTTTCCGGATGCGCTACGCCGCCCAATGCAGCTTTGGATGAAGCCCGCAGCGATATTGCCAATCTGCGCAGTGATTCGGTCGTAGCGTCCAAAGCGCCGGTAGCCTTGTATGATGCGGAAAAAGCCTTGAAACAGGCTGAAAATACCTGGAGCGATACTGAAGATGAGGAAGAAGTCAGCCATTTGTCTTATTTGGCCAAGCGCAAGGCTGAAATTGCAAAATATACCGCTGAGCGGAATATGGCAGAGGAGCAGTTGACAGCCTTGAAAGAAGATCGCGACAAAATGATGCTGCAATCTAAAACGGAAAAAGTGCGCTCTTTGGAAGAGGAGCTCATGAAAATGAAAGAGTTCGACCCGCGCAAGACTAATCGCGGCTTGGTTTTAACCTTGGGGGATGTGCTGTTTGCAACCGGTAAAGCCGAGCTCAATAGCGGTTCGCAAAATAATCTTTATCAGCTGACTACATTTTTGAGAGAGAATCCGGATCGCAATATTCTTATTGAAGGTCACACTGATAGCGTAGGCTCTGAAGATATGAATTTACGGTTATCACTGAGACGCGCTGATTCTGTTGCCAATTTTCTGGCCGCCAATGGTATTGAACGCAGCCGGATCGCTACCAAAGGTTATGGCGAAGCCTATCCAAAAGACTCAAATGATACGGTTACGGGACGTCAGTATAATCGCCGCGTAGAACTTATTGTTCTTGATCCCGGTAAAACGGCTGACGACGTAAGAAGATAATAATCTTTTATTATCAATCGACTCGATAACTATACAGGGAAGTGCTGGTTCATATGCATGAGTTGTATTAATTCAGATTCGATCCGGACACAGCTGTTGAAATGAGCGAAGGTTACTGCTTAGCGGGACGTGTCGAATCTTTATCACCTCTTAAAGACGCAACCCTCATGCCAGAGAATAACGCAAGCGCATCACTCAAAAAGCCGGCTTGCTGAAGAACTGGGCCCTATGCCTACAACCCAGATGGTCTTCAGGCACATTATCCGAAACCCACGCCGGCAAGAGATAAGGCGATCGCCGTCAATCACCACGAATGGAGCATTATGCTATTAATTCAGCGTTTCGATAGCGCTAATTTAACATTTTTATACAGCCAAATCCGATCGCCAGACTGTTAGAATGTTGGACTCAGTTTTCTATAGCAATTTTTAAACCGTCATCGACTTTTTCCAGCCAGATAAAGCGCAGTTGATTTCTTACCGCTTCGGGTATTTCTTCAAAGTCCCGTTGGTTGCGGGCGGGAAGCATGACGGTTTTTATTCCTGCCCTGGCAGCAGCAATGACCTTCTCTTTAATGCCGCCGACCGGCAATACCAGTCCACGCAGGCTGATTTCTCCAGTCATCGCAACATCGCTGCGCACGGTGCGCTCGGAGAATGCAGAAAATAATGCAGTAAACATGGCGACGCCGGCGCTCGGGCCGTCTTTAGGAATGGCGCCTGCCGGCACATGAATATGGATGTCGTTTTTCTCGAATATTTCCGGATTTAAACCCAGCTCGCGGGCGCGCGATTTCACCAAGCTTAAGGCTGCCTGGGCGCTTTCTTTCATGACTTCGCCCAGTTGTCCCGTAAGGATCAGTTTGCCGTTGCCATGCAAGCGGGTAGCTTCAATAAAAAGAATATCGCCGCCAACCGGCGTCCATGCAAGCCCTGTCGCCACGCCAGGCACACTGGTGCGCATGGCGATGTCGCTTTCAAACTTTTTCGGCCCGAGAATGCCCGGTATTTGCTCGCTGTCGATTATTTCGCTAGTAACAATACCCTCGGCAATACGCATGGCTACATGACGACATACTCCGCCGATTTCCCGCTCCAGATTTCTGCACCCGGCTTCCCGTGTATAGTCCTGGATAATGGTTAGTATGGCCGGGTCAGTAATAGTAAATTGCTCAGGCGTCAAGCCGTTGTTTTCCATTTGTCTTTTTACCAGATAGCGTCTGGCAATTTGGGCTTTTTCATCGGAAGTATAACCGGTTAAGGCGATTATTTCCATCCGGTCGCGCAAAGGCGCTGGAATGCTGTCAAGCACATTGGCAGTGCCGATGAACATGACCTGGCTCAGATCAAACGCCACGCCGAGATAGTTGTCGCGGAAAGTTGAATTCTGCTCCGGATCCAGCACTTCGAGCAAGGCTGACGATGGATCGCCATGAAATCCGCCTGAACCGAGCTTGTCCATTTCATCAAGCATAAATACCGGGTTATTGGTGCCGGCTTTGCGAATGGATTGAATTATGTTGCCCGGCAAAGCGCCAATATAAGTGCGTCTGTGGCCTCGGATCTCGGCTTCATCATGCATTCCGCCCAGGCTGGCTCGTATAAATTCACGCCCGGTTGCCCGGGCTATGCTGCGTCCCAGGGAGGTTTTGCCGACGCCCGGCGGACCTACAAAACATAAAATAGGACTTTTGCCATGCGGGTTCAACTTGCGCACGGCCAAAAATTCCAGAATGCGCTGCTTGATTTTATCCAGACCGTAGTGATCTTCATTAAGAACTTCCCGGGCTTTAGCGATATCAATAAAGCCTGCGCTTGCGATAGCCCAGGGCAGTTCTATCAGCCAATCAAGGTAAGTGCGAATCATTGAATATTCGCCGCTGGCTTCCGGCATATGCTGCAAGCGGCCCAGTTCCTTGCGCGCCTGTTTTTCCGCCTCTTCCGGCATCTTGGCAGCAGTAATGGCGTGGCTGAGTTCTTCAATTTCGGCAGCATTGCCCTCATCTTCTCCCAATTCCTTCTGGATAGCCTTCATTTGCTCCCGCAAAACGAATTCCCGCTGCCGCTGTCCCATGGTTTCCTGGGTCTGTTCATTAATCTGGTTTGAAAGTTTTAATACCTCGATACGGTAATTAAGTAACTCCAGAAGCTTGTCAAGACGCGCCTGAATGTCAAACAGGGCCAGTAATTCCTGCTTTTCTTCAGGTTTTGAAATCAGGTAACTGGCGATCAAGTCAGTCACTATGGTCGGCGAGGTTACCGATCGAATTGCGTTAACCAGCTCCTCGGGCGCTTGCCGCGTCTGAGTCAGTACTTCCATGGCTTTTTGTTTAAGCGTTATTACTCGCGCCTCAATATCTTTGGAAACCAGGTCAGATTCTCCGTAACGTTCAATACGGGCGACAAGGAAGGGGTAACCCTGTAAAAATTCCTTGGTCCGAAAGCGCTGCTCACCCTGGCAAACGATTTGATGAGTGCCGTCAGGAGCGGTTATATAACGTAAGATTTCCGCGACCGTACCGACTTTGTGAAGATCATCGGGGCCGGGTTCTTCATCCTTGTCGCGCAGCTGCATGATCAATCCGACCGGTTTTTGAGAACGAACCGCCTCCTGCACAGCAGCAATGGAGGCTTTCCGGCCAATCACCAGCGGAAAAACAATTTGCGGGAAAAGCACCGTGCCGCGCATAGGCACAATGATAAGTGCATCGTTTGGAACAGGCGGAATATGTAACGTATCTCCCTGCATTTTCTCTGCTGAGGTTTCTTCCATTTCTGCCGTTGATCCCAGAAGCTTGTTTTTCAGGTCCTTGATTTGCATAAGAAGTCCTTATATTTTTCGCAGTGAGATTAATAAACAACCGTTCACCAATTCACGAGTGCCGATTTCGAAACGTCCGGCGGGCATTGCAATATGCCGCTCAAATCTTCCATAGGGAATTTCCAGGCGCCGAATATGAGATTCGGCCTTGGCAGGAAGATTCCGCTCCCCCTCAATAATCAAATGGTCGTCTTCAAGCATTATTCTTACATGCTCCTGCGTCACCCCCGGCAGTGCAATCATAATTATAAATTCATCGCAAGTTTCGTAGACATCGACCGGGGGCTCCCAGGTGCATCGCTTGGCATTCATAACAGCCGGTCTGAAGAATTGCCGATGCAGCCGATCGGCCTGATCCAGCAGATCGCAAGCTTCTGCCCACATCCAGGATTCAAGATTACGTATTGCCATAATAGGATGTTATTCCGGGTTGTCGAATTATTGAGTAATAGATCCAGATTGAAATTAATATCCACCCGATTCACTGACTTTTAAATACGTCAGCACGAATACATTTATAGTCAAACTTCACTAGACCTGAAGAATATAGCCTAAAGAACAAACGGATTCATTATATAAATAAAAGCTCATGGAAACAATTGGTAGCACTACTTAGTCACAGTAAGACTTATAGTTTTTGGAAGGCTGCAGTCGTAATAAATACGATAATTCTATAGCTGAAAGCGGGAATAATAAACTTCAACCTTAATCAATCATTCTGTTTCTGATCGTCTTGCAAGTAGCTTACAATCAATAGTTAAAGTTTAATAATATGAATTTATATAAAATGTTGAAATGTATATTTTTTTTCTTTAAAGTACAGGTCTGTTCAATTTTGCGGCAGGTAAATGAAAACTGCTTTATAAATTCCTGAAAACAAGCTTAACTTTTTTGAGGGGGTTATATATAAACTTTTATTGAAAGCTAGATATTTTTATTCGTGATCGGAAGGAGCTTAAGCTTCATAATGTACAGAAGAGGAATTAATCGCAAGATAAACGGCGCCAAATCGAACTTTTCGATCTAACGCCGTTCTAAGTATGCTGGTTAAGCATTTGTGTATGGATCAGGGTAGCCGCCCTGACCCTTACGGTCCCAAGTTTGCACATCAGGAGTAAACAGCTTATGACAACTTCATCGGTAATTCAAGCAAAACCGTTTTTTGAATTGACGCGTATTTTTGTAATAGCGGATGCCCTAAGGGTCATGCAATATTTAAAAATATTATCGTCAGCATTATTAAACCGCAACTCGTGCGGCCGGGACGGGGAGCCCCGCGAAAATAAACTTTCGCTTAATGAAAGCCGGCAGGTTTTTCCCCTATTCATTCTAGGGAAACGGTTAGGTACCAGGCTATTGCTGGGGCTGGTTGGTCAGCACCAGACATTCTTTTATCAGAAAAATTGTAAATCTTAATGGGTGCAAGTAGCCGCTTATGCCCTTTATTTCCCAAGCACATCAGGAGATTTTTATGCAAACTGCACCAACAATAATTAAGGCCCAGGCTGAAAAAAAACCCGCTAAATTGCCGGCCGTTATTTCAGCAAATCCACTGGACCTACCGGCCACAACTTTTAAAGAAGGATTGGATCGCCGTAAAGAAAATCGGGCCACATTAATGGCCTGGATTCGTGATGCGCTGGTGGATGGCTCCGACTTTGGAAAAATTCATGTAGTGGGCCGAAACCGATGTCAAGCTGGTAAAAATTGCCACAACCCTGAGCATTACAGCAAGCCGAGCCTGTTCAAGGCCGGTGCCGAGAAAATATGCGGCATGCTGGGTTTAACGATACATTATCCAACTTTGGCGGAATACGAAAAAGCCGCCTTAACCGGTACCCATCTTAGCCAGATCATTATGCGCTGCGAGATTGTCGATGCCTCCGGGCGCGTGGTAGCGGATGGCGTAGGAGCGCGCTTACTGAGCCAGGACAATGGCGATATTAACAAGGCGCTGAAAATGGCGGAAAAGTCCGCCCATATCGATGCTACTCTGCGCATGGCCGGTCTATCCGAAGTCTTTACTCAGGATATTGAAGACATAATGCCACAGCGAGAAGTTGAAAGTAGTCAACAAGCTGAAAATAGTGAGCAGGGAAGCCCGGTTGAGGAACAACTTGCCACTGTCAGTAAGACCGACTGCCAACGGTTAGAGGACAGGATAAAAGAGCTGGGATTAGACCATAAACGGGTAAAGGACTGGATGTTTAAGGCCTCCCACCACCGTTTTAAGGACTTCATGGAATTAAGCCCCGAGTTTTATCAGACCCTCTACAGCAAACTGGACCAATTTGCGAAGGTGGCCTCATGAACAAGCTGTCTTTATATGATTTAAGCAGTCATTATCTTTCAGCACTGGATACATTAACCGACCCGGAAATGGATTTACCGGCTGAGGTAATTAATGACACACTTGAAGCCTTGACCGGCGAAATAGAAGATAAGGCTGTCAATGTGGCTAAATTCATGAGGAATATGGAAACTACTGCCCTGGCCATAAAAGAGGCTGAAGCGGCTATGGCTAAACGCCGCAAAGCTTTGGAAAACCGGGTTAGTTGGATGAAAGCGTATTTGAAGGAAAATATGGAAAAGAGCGGCATTACTAAAATTGAATGTCCCTATTTTAAACTTTCTCTTCAGGCCAATCCTTCAGCTGTCACTGTTCTGGATGAAGCGGCTATCCCTGCCGAGTTTAAGGAGCCGGTCATAAGCTGGAAGATTGATAAAACAGCAATAAAGGAGGCGATAAAACTGGGTAAGTCTGTGCCGGGGGCAGATCTGGTGAATGGCAGCCGGCTGGTTATTAAATAAATACAGGCAGAAAGAGTCGTACAAAGCGGCTCTTTCCAGAGCCTTATTAATAATAATGAAACATCCTCCCGAGGGAATGAAAAGCCAAGGATTGAGGTGAGGTTTAAAACCGGCAAGGCGCGATTTAATTATTCCTTAGGATTATTATGTATTGCATGTGTTCTTACGCTAACCTTAGTTTTGGATAAATTTATGAAGTCAAGAACAATGGATTAGCAAGCATTAGATTCAAGGCCAGTTTATCAGTCGTTAAATAACAGGTGATTTAGCCGGATTAAGAAAATTCAGGTTGCCGTATTATAGAAAGCGCTAATGCAAGAAAATGATTTTAGCCTTCGTGCGTGTACGCTGTGCTTACTTGTCCTCCTTAGTCTTTTAAGACATAACCCTTATGGTTTCAAGCGATGCCGTAAAAGGTCAGCCCTTGGCCACAGTACCAAGGCTCTCAGCTTAAGCCTTACGAAGTCGACATTAGAACGCTGGGTTCTGTTGACATTTCAGCGTAGCCAATAGCCAAATCAAAGCCGAGACAACATGCACACGAGCGGAATAATTCCGGGCCAGTTTCTTGAACCGGGATTAAATTTGACGGTAATGATTGCTTTTATTGAAAAGCAATCACTCAAACGGCGCTGCTTATAAATAAACCCGTCACAGCTACGGGATTGTTTACCGTGGCTGTAAGGCGGAATCACCGCCTCAACAGCTTAAGCCCTGAAGGGTGTCAATAAACACATCACTGTCATAGTCTTTAGAAGAGGCTGTTCCATTTGCCCTTTTTTCCGGCAAGTTTTGCTACTGACCCCCCCCCTAAATACCGAGGTCATAAGGCCCAGAAAGCTTACTCTGACCCCACATCAACATGCTGATGGGTCGCCAAGGGGAAAATAAAGCGCCATTCCTCAGCACTGAGACTAATCATTTGCCCTTTCTCTAAAAAGAAGGGTTAATTTCCATAACACCTACGTGATAGAATAAATTTGCCTGCCGCCTTAAAGTCATGAGCTGAACCCGGTTGAATACGTATTTGTCCGCTTTTCAAACTATGCCGAAGGCACGGGGAGGAAGGAGCCAAAATGGTTACAGGAGTGTTAGAAAAGGAGCTTCGAAAATCGGCGGAAGATGATAGGAACGGCCGATAGAGGCAGCAAGAAGCCACAGTTAGGGATGTTTGCGAAAGCCTTTTACGTGGCATAATGGCTGTATGAGGAGGCGGGTCGGGATGCTTGCCTGAGGCCTTGACGGGGGCCGCTAGTGCCCAATGGAAAGTGTCCAGCGTTATAGCCCGGACCTGTGCCGACCCGCCTTCAACGACGAGTTGGCCAGCGGGCAAAGACACTGGTTTGAGGTTTGCAAGCCTGACATTGCGCTGCGGAATGGCGGCACCACTGCCTCTAGGTCACGCATACATCACTATCAGCAGGACGGCACAAGAGATTTTCCATAACTGTGGCGGTTTGGCTGAATAAGCTGCTAAAGACACACAGGCCAATTACTGGCAATCCAATTAAGGCTGCCATGTAACTCCATTTCGCGTGCTATGTGACCGCAGACAATTCATTGTCTATAAACCGGACATTCCTATTTAGGGGTTACAGGTGAATGAACAATTTATTGCCAAAAACGTATCTACTGCTACCGTTTTTGCCTTTATGCTGTAAAATCATTCTTTTTTTATTTCCATCTCATGGCATCAAGTCAATCAATACAACGCATCGCATTAACGCCGGGCGAACCTGCGGGCATTGGTCCAGATCTTTGTATACAGCTTGCACAGCAGTATTTACCCTGCGAAATTATCGCGATAGCCAGTCCTGAATTACTGGAGCAACGCGCCCAACAGCTGGGCCTGCCTCTGCGGTTAAAGGAATTTGACAACTCCTTACAACCCTCCATCCAGCCTTCCGGAACCTTAACAGTATTGCCGGTCGAACTGGCGGAACCCGCTCAGCCCGGTCAATTAAACTCGGCCAACAGCCGTTATGTATTAAAAACCATTACTAAAGCGACCAAAGGCTGCATGGATGGCGTTTTTGAGGCAATGGTCACTGCGCCTATCCACAAAGGCATCATCAATGATGCCGGTTTCGCCTTTAGCGGCCATACCGAATATATAGCGGGTATTACCGGCGGTCATCCAGTGATGATGCTGGCGACGCCGGGATTGCGCGTAGCTCTGGTCACCATCCATTTGCCCTTATCCGAAGTGAGCCAGGCCATTACCCATACCCGCTTAAGAGCGGTTATTCGCATATTGGATAATGATCTGCGTTCACGTTTTCATATTGATAACCCAAAAATACTGGTATGCGGCCTTAATCCTCATGCCGGAGAAGGCGGCCATCTGGGCAAGGAAGAAATTGAAGTCATTGAACCTGTGCTTGAGGCTTTTCGCAATCAAGGCCTGAATCTTCAGGGACCCTTACCGGCAGATACTTTATTTACAAGCAAATATCTGGCCTCGGCAGATGCTGTCTTGGCCATGTATCATGATCAGGGATTGCCCGTGCTTAAACATATCGGTTTTGGACAGGCCGTCAATATTACCCTGGGATTGCCTATTATTCGCACGTCTGTTGACCACGGCACGGCTTTAGATCTGGCCGGTACCGGTAAAGCTGAAACCGGCAGTCTGCAATATGCGATTCAAACTGCCTTGGCAATGGCTTCTGGCAAATCTCAATAAATGGCGCATACGCATAATCCACGCAAGCGCTTTGGCCAGAATTTTCTCAAAGCTCAAAATGTAATTGACGACATTATAGCCAGCCTACAAATAAAACCCGGCGAACACTGGGTTGAGATAGGTCCGGGCCTGGGCGCTTTAACCGCGCTTTTGTTAAATGAAGGGATTCGCCTGGATATAATAGAACTCGACAGGGATCTGGTCGTATTACTCAAAAAGCAATTCAAGCACCAAAATCAGCTGCAAATTCATAGTGCCGATGCCTTAAAATTTGATTTCTCGGCGCTGGCCGACGATAACGAAAAACTGCGCATTACAGGCAATCTGCCCTATAATATTTCAACACCATTAATGTTCCATTTAATTGATAACGCTCTTTGCATACACGACATGCATTTTATGCTGCAAAAAGAAGTGGTTGACAGGATTTGTGCGGCTCCGGGCAGCAAAAAATACGGCAGACTCAGCGTCATGATGCAATTTTATTGCGCGCCGGAGTTTTTATTTGATGTCCCTCCGCAAAGCTTTGAACCCGCACCTGAAGTCATGTCGGCTATTGTCAGGCTTGTGCCCCACGCAAGGCCGCCTGTGCAAGTTAATGATATAACCAAGCTCAATAGAGTCGTAACTGAGGCCTTCTCACAGCGCCGCAAGACCCTGCGTAACTCGTTGAAAAAGCTCATTTCTGAAGAAAGCATTGCCGCACTGGCTATAAATCCTGCGTTAAGAGCCGAGAATATATCACTTAACGATTTTGCAAAACTGAGCAATCTTTTATGAGAATGCTGCCTAAGCTGCGACAATCTGACACGCGACAATTTGCCACATTCCCATCCTAAATTTTAATCGCTACTATATATTTAACTCTTGAGATGCATTCCCTCCTCGGGGAAATCAGAGTTTTATATCCTTCTCTTTAATGCGGCTTAAATATGCCGCTTTTTTTTTTGCCTGCCGTTCAGCAAATCAATTTTTTACGTTAGCAAGATACCTCCTTTGTACATAAAAGTCTGAATCAGCGCCACCGCAAGTAAAGATTTTTATGATGAAAAATTCAAGTGCTTGACCGCGTAAAAGCCACTTTTGCTGGCGGAGGAGAACCTCATGCCCAAAGGCTGGTGGATGGCTTTGCTGCGAAAGTGGGTGATCGAAGTCTGCAATAAGGGACATGTTTAGTCCCCTAAATAAAGGTTATATTCTACTCCCCACTGGAACAGGAAAAGCGAGGAGACAAGTACCCCAGGGAACAGCTACGACCCTGTCCGCTATTGGAGAAAAAATTCAAGACTTTCACGAGAGTCTCATTAAACTTGCTAAGCTTTACGCCATCAATTTCAAAACTGTCCAGAAGTGAAAAATCGGGACTTTGCAGAGGTTCGACTGCGGTTTCAAACCTGGACAGGGCAGCGTACGACTAAGCCTTCATCGCCGAAATGCGATGCAAGTTTTTGATCCCCTTTGTATCACCTGTAAGTTCTGCTGCTACCTCCGATAACCGCGCTGACCTGTTGCCGGATAAGAAAAAGACTAGCATCGGGATGGCCCATAACCTGCGCGCCCGCTTCCTCCACTTTGATACGGCTCAAATCACCCAGATCAAAGACAAGATGACGACAGCGCTTTTAGATCGTATTATTCCTCACTTTAGTATTTTGACGACCGATAGTAATTTCTATCGGTTTAGGCAATTAAAAAGATTACTGCAACAATAATCCTACAACATAATTGGAAACTTCTAGATGCCCTTAACTGGAAATTTTTCAACGCCGTTTGACCACAAAGGCCCTTTCCTTGGATATTTCTCAGTAAGGAAATAACAAGGGGAAGGCATTTATCTCGCTAAAGCGGATAGTAAATATAAAGGCCGAAAGCAGATTAATGAAGCTAAGCTACAGTAAGTATAAAAGCTGGCCGAAAATGGCACAAGTATTAGCAGAGCGGTTTCTGAAGTAAGTATACCGGTCAGCGCACTCCTTATAAAACTATTGAAAGAAAGCCGGTTTAACTCCAGTCTGGATGGAAGATCAAAGTGCAAACTTACGCTTATGAACCGCAAGCTGATGCCGAAACCGTAATTTTCTGTTTAAATGCTTCCGCTAGTCCCTGTTTAGCTCCGGATTTCAAGCACAAGATTAACATGCAAAATTAACTTGCAAACTAGCTTTCCCAGCCCTAAAGAAATTGCATGCCGGTTTAAATACTTCTAATTGGTGCGGTAGCGGACAGACAAATTCATGAAAATTAGTTAATGTTTTTATATTATTTAATTTAACCCAGGCTCTATATCCATAATTAAGGAGAACTATTTATGAAACGATTATTCCATATATTCTTTACTTCTTGTTTTCTATTGAGTCTATCTGCCTTTGCAGATGAGCATTTACTCAAACCACAGTCTCAAGGCGAGGTAACTTTCATAAGTGGCGGCGTTGGCGAGAACCAGCTTAAGGCTATGCAAGCCATGAGAAACTCATATAATTTAAACCTGCTCTTTGCCCTTAAAAAGAGCGGTAAATTTATTGCTGACGTCAATGTTCAAATTGCCGATGCCAAGGGCAACATACTGGTCGAAACTGTAGCGGAAGGCCCTTATCTATTTGCCAGTCTCAAGCCAGGAAAATACATAGTTACCGCTGAGGAAGAAGGAAAGGTAATGCGCCAGAAAGCCCGGGTCAGCGATAGGGGCACAACCACATTATCATTCTATTGGCCAGAGGAGTACGGTGATTAATTCCGTAGAAAAGATTGGCAGTGCTGCTAAGGAGATTCAGGTAAAGCAGGTTATTTCTACTTAGAAAACTTTTCCAGTCGCTTAATAAGTAGCCTATTAGTAAGGATTTTATATTATCCTTCACTTTTTTCCTGCATCAGAAATTTTCCTGAACTATTTTATGTTTTAACCCGAAATGGTTGAAAACTATTTGGATGTTCAGGCCAAACCAGGCAGTTTTTCACATGATTGGCACAACTATCTCAACTGTATGCAGTAAAGCGCAGGGCCCCTCTACTCGGCTTGGCTGCGCTTCTTATAGATCAGATTTAATTGACTGGTAAAATCCAGCTCCCTCTTTATCATCCATTACAAATTTCAATACTATTAACTAAAAAAGCGTATAAAATAAATCCGGTCCCATTCAGTGGTTTGTTGATAACTATTTCATCCCCAATACACATGAATAATTGCACAGGACATGTCGCCGATCTTTTACAAGTCCTGGAAATTTCCCGCACGCTTGCTTTGAATCAGGATTTGCAAACTTTGCTCAAGCAAATCGAACAAGCCGCAGTCAAGGTACTGAATTGCGAGCGCGCAACCGTTTTTGTCTACGAAAAAAATACTGACGAACTATACAGCCTTGTCTCGGACAGAGCGGAAAAACTTCGCCTTTCTTCGGATTTGGGTATTGTAGGAGCTTGCTTTAAAAGCGGTAAGTTGATTAACGTTCCCGATGCCTATAAAGATCCGCGCTTTAATAAATCAATAGATAAAAAAACTGGTTTTAAAACCCGTAACATTTTGGCCTCGCCTTTATTGAGCGGCGACCAAAACATTGTGGGCGTATTAGAGGTACTCAATAAATCAGACGGTTCATTCGATGAATGGGATGAGTTATTACAGGAAACATTTTCCGCACAATGCGGTGTGGCTATCCATAGACACGCCTTAATGGAAGAATTTGCAACACGTAAACGCCTGCAACAGGAGTTGGCTATTGCCAGACGCATCCAAAGAAGTCTGCTCCCGCAATCAGCTCCGATTATTGAAGGCTTCGATATTGCCGGCTGGAGCCAGTCGGCAGAAGAAACCGGCGGTGATTTTTTCGATTTCCACCTACTTGACGACCGCAAATTAATACTGCTAATAGCTGATGTTTCGGGACATGGCATAGGTCCTGCGCTGCTTGCGGCGGAATGCTGGGCGTTGCAAAGAGCAATTTTTTCTTTGGCTTCCAATTACCGGGCAAGTTTATCACATATAAATCAATTGCTTTGCCGTCATATGCTGAGTGACCGGTTTATAACGGCATTTACTGGCTGCTTGAACCCTAATGACAATACGCTGACTTTTTTATCGGCCGGTCACGGTCCTGTATTTATGCTGCGCGTTGCTCCGCGACATATTGAGACCTTAGCGGTCAGTGATATGCCGTTGGGAATAATGGCAAACAATTCTTACCATCAATGGAAATCCATAGCATTTAATACGGGCGATATCCTTATTGCCTTTACGGATGGTTTTTTTGAATGGGAAGATGCGCTCGGAAACTGTTTTGGAACCGACAGAATTTGCAATACTGTATTTTGTAATGCAGAGCTGCCCGCCGCGGCCATTATCGAGAAAGTTCACAGTCATTTGCTCAGCTTCACTAAAGGCACTCAGCAGCAGGACGATTTGACTGCTATTGTCATTAAAAAATTATAGGTTGGGAAGATTTGGATAAGGCATTCAACCGCTGCCTGTATAAAAACACCGGCATACTCATCGCCTGATTTCTGTTAAAAGCCGGTAAACTTTTCCATCTTGACAAGTTACGGTTAGCTTGCGATAAACACAGCTGTTCCTTCAATCCTATTTGTTCATACAGCACTGTATTTTAATTAAGCACGTTCTCGGGACAAGACTACGCTGGTGAGGAAGCGCCGAGCGATTAAGCAAGGCCTTAAATTAATCGTCATATTGAACACAACCCGAAGCGAGGGCACAAAAGCCGAACTATTTAAAAGCCTGGCGAGTCATAAACAGATGATTACGTTGAGTGAAAATTCAGAAAATACATTTGATGTCAAGACGTTTTTAAAACATCTGACCTCGCGCCCGGGCATTTACAAAATGCTCAATGAGCAAGGCGAGATTATTTATATCGGCAAGGCCAAAAATCTTAAAAATCGCGTTTCCAGTTATTTCAAAACCCAGACAGCCTCATGTAAACAACAGACCATGGTCGCTAAGGTAGCGGCCATTGAAGTGACAGTGACGCGCACCGAAGGCGAAGCATTGTTGCTCGAATGTCAACAAATAAAACGCTATAAACCGCGCTACAATATCTGTTTAAGAGATGATAAATCCTATCCGTATATTTTTCTGTCAAGCTCTCAGGATTTTCCGCAACTCACGCTGCACCGCGGTGCAAAAAATAAACCCGGAAAATATTTCGGCCCGTATCCCAGTGCAGGCGCCGCGCGGGAAAGCCTGAAGCTGCTGCAGAAAATATTTCCGGTCAGGCAGTGTGATGATTCCATCTATAACAATCGTACCCGCCCTTGTCTGCAATATCAGATAGAACGCTGTACCGGCCCCTGTGTGGGCTTGATTGACAAGCAAAGCTACGCACAGGATGTTAATAGCACTGTAATGTTTCTGGAAGGCAAAGGCGGCCTGCTTATCGAGCAATTGATTGCCAAAATGGAGCAGTCAGCAGAAGCTCATGACTATGAACAGGCCGCCGGATTCAGAGATCAAATCGCAAAATTACGCGTTGTGCTGGAAAAGCATTTCGTTCATGGCGAACGGGGGGATGTCGATATTATTGCCTGCGCAACCAAACTCGGCGTGGCTTGTGTTCAGGTATTTTTTATACGCCACGGACAACAGTTGGGCAATAAAATATTTTTTCCGAAAATCACTGATGAATACGACCCGGCAAAAATCGTGCAGGCTTTTATTCCCCAATATTATCTGGATAAGCAGGTACCCCATGAATTAATAGTAAGTCATGAGCCGGAGGAAATGGAACTGTTAATGGAAGTTTTATCCCGGCAGGCAAAGCATTCAGTGAATATTTCGCCCAACGTCAGGGGCGAGCGTTTAAAATGGCTGCAAATGGCTGGCGCCAATGCGGAAAATTCCTTATTAGGAAAGTTATCCGATAAACAGGGCATTTATGCGCGCTTTTTAAGCCTGCAGGAAGAGTTAGGCTGCAAAGAACTGCCAAAACGCCTGGAATGCTTTGATATCAGTCACATGCAAGGTGATCAGACGGTCGCTTCGTGTGTTGTTTTTGACCGGGAAGGACCGGTTAAATCAGCTTACCGCCGCTTTAATATAGAAGGCATAAAAAGCGGGGATGATTATGCAGCCATTAATCAGGCGATTTTTCGGCGCTTTAAACGGCTGAAACAGGGTGAACATGAGGCGCCCGATATCCTGTTTATTGATGGCGGCAAAGGTCAGGTGAAGGCCGCGCAAATGGCATTGGCGGAATTAGACATAAACAATGTTATGATAGTCGGCGTTTCGAAAGGACCGGATAGAAAAGCCGGCATGGAAAAACTGATTCTGCCAGAACAGGCGCAACCGGTTAAAATAACGCCAGGCGCCAGCGGCTTGTTGTTGATTCAGCACATTCGCGATGAAGCGCACCGCTTTGCAATAACCGCGCACCGTCAGCGTCGCGGCAAGGCAAAAAGGCAATCCATACTGGAAAATATTGCCGGGCTGGGGCCCAAGCGGCGGCAGCTTCTATTAAAACAATTTGGGGGACTGCAAGGAATTTCACGGGCTGGCGTGGATGCACTTTGCGGTATAGACGGCATAAGCCGTCCTTTGGCAAAACGAATTTACGAACTATTTCATCATCAAGATGATGCTTGAATTTAACATCCCGACTAATCTTACACTGTTAAGAATTGCCTTAATTCCTTTATTAACCGTAGTTTTTTATCTTCCGTGGCAATATTCAAATATTGTTTGTACATTAATTTTTATAATGGCTGGGCTCACGGATTGGCTGGATGGTTACCTTGCCAGAAAAATGCAACAGGAAACGCCTTTTGGCGCTTTTTTAGATCCGGTCGCTGACAAGCTTATGGTCGCTATCGTCCTGGTTCTGATTGTTCAGCAACAGGCAAACCCTTACCTTGCTATTCCGTCGGCTGTTATTATCGGCCGGGAAATAACCATTGCTTCATTGAGAGAATGGATGGCTGAACTCGGCGAGCGCGCAAAAGTTAAAGTCTCATACTTGGGAAAATGGAAAACAACTGCGCAAATGGTGGCTATTGGCATGTTGCTATATCGTGAGGACCTTATCGGGATACCCGTTAACTTATGCGGTTACGGATTATTGTATATTGCCGCCGTATTAACGCTGTGGTCTATGATTAATTACCTGGTTGCCGCATTAACAGTGATCAGGGCAAAATAATTACCCTGCAAATCCGGTCTTATAATTTATAAGCTTTTGAATTTTTATTAACCATAATACAGCTTATTGAATTAGCTGTAAAAGAAGAAGATGGATAAGGAAACAGAAAAAAACACCCGGATGAAATCTGCAATTCAGAACGAAATATTGCTGGCAGCTTTGATTCTATTTGCCGAAAAAGGCTATTTCAATACCTCGTTAAGCGATATTACCCAGGCCGCGGGTATAAAAACCCCAAGCGGGATCTATCAGTTCTTTAAAAATAAACAGATGATTGCCTCTGCGCTCTATACCAGTATCCTAGACAGCCTGAATATATCTATCGATGACATAAAATGCAGAAACCAAAAATCATCCGAGCAACTTCGAGGCATTGTTGATTTATTATTCAGATTAACTGATGACGCGCCTTATGTGATGCAGTTTTTGTTAATTTTGAAAACCAATGAGTTTTTACCCGAAGAGAAGCCGCTTTGGGAAACCGCTCCTTTCGCCAAATTCATCAAGATAATTGAAGCCGGCATTAAAGCCGGGGAAATACGTAATATTGATCCGTTGATAGGCTATGCGTATTTTTTCGGTATTATCAATAACACCTTAAGCATGGTATTGAGCGGGAGGCTAGGAAAGAAAGCCAACGCCTATCAATCGCAAACCTGGCTTACGGCCTGGAATGCCATCGCCAGGAAGTGAGTTTACCATGCAAGAATGAAACCTCCGTTTGGGATAAAGCCAATGATCGAGACGAGGTCTTCTCTCCACATCCGCACCAGCGAAAGCAATGATCTTGCTCCGGCTAGAGGCAATCCCTGATCTTCAGGCCGAGGTCTGAAACCGGCAAGGCGATTTGACAAGCTTTTATCTATAGATAATATTGGATTCATGTTTCCTTAATAACAAAGGTATAATAATAAAATATGACAACGGCAGGCCGAGAGACGAGCAGTTACGCGGCAATTGATCGCTCAGTAAATCGCCAATGCCGGACAGTATCGGCCGAACCGCTACTTTTATGGAACTGATATAATTTCACCTCGCCTACCACCGCTGTAAAGATTTTCTTCCCAGGTCAAACCTGATTAAATGCCTATACAACAAGCACTGCAAAAGCTGTTAAACAAAGAGGATTTTACAGCTGATGAAATGCGCAAGGTAATGCGCTTTATCATGAGGGGCGGCGCGACTGATGCCCAAATCGGCGGATTTTTAATTGCGTTGCGCTGCAAAGGCGAAACCATAGACGAAATCGTTGCTGCTGCTGAAGTAATGCGCGAATTGGCCACCAAGGTTAACGTAACAGGCAAGCATATCATTGACACCTGCGGCACCGGTGGCGATGGCGCCCATACCTTCAACATCTCCACAACCTGTGCTTTTGTAGTGGCCGCTGCGGGCGGGCAGGTAGCCAAACATGGCAATCGTTCTGTTTCCGGCAGCTGCGGCAGTGCCGATGTGCTGGAAGCTGCCGGTGTTAATCTGAATTTAACAGTCGAGCAGGTAGCGCAGTGTGTAAATGAAATCGGTATAGGCTTTTTATTTGCACCTCATCATCATGGCGCCATGAAACATACGATTGGCCCGCGCAAGGAAATGGGCGTTAGAACTCTGTTCAATCTATTAGGCCCCTTATCCAATCCTGCCGGCGCCCCTAACCAGTTAATCGGAGTATATTCCAGGGAATGGGTAGAACCTTTGGCCCAGGTTTTGACAAAACTCGGCAGCCAGCATGTGCTGGTGGTTCATGCCGAGGATGGGCTGGATGAAATCAGTATTGCATCGCCTACAACGATTGCCGAACTTAAAGACGGCAGCGTCTCTGTTTATACCATTACCCCGGAACAGTTTGGTTTTAAACGCTCCAGTCTTGCCGAATTAGCCGTAGATGACGCAGCCTCCAGTTTAATAAAGGTAAAATCGGCGCTGGATAACGAGGCGGGAGCAGCAAGGGCCATTGTCGCGCTCAATGCCGGCGCAGCCATTTATACGGCAAATATCACTGAGTCCCTGGCGGCCGGCATAGAAAAAGCCTCCTGGCTCATTGCCAGCGGCGCAGCCCGCGCCAAGTACGAGGCGCTGATTGCTTATTCAAAAACTTCATAAATACAACTAAAAAATCATGGCTAATACTCCAGACATCCTGAAAAAAATTCTCGACAAAAAAGCCGAAGAAGTCGCCAGGCGTAAATTAGGCATGACCATTGCCAATCTGGAGGAAATTGCCGAAGCAGTAGAAAAACCCCGCGGATTCTATAATGCGCTGCAAGCCAAAGTATTAGCCAAAAAACCTGCCATTATTGCCGAAATCAAAAAAGCCTCGCCCAGTAAAGGCGTGATCCGGGAAGATTTTCAACCGCTCGTCATCGGTCAGGATTACGCCATGAATGGAGCGGCCTGCCTGTCAGTGCTAACCGATAAGGAATTTTTCCAGGGCGCCGAGGTTTACTTGCAGCTGGTCAGGGAACGCTGTCCGCTGCCGGTATTGAGAAAAGACTTCATGATCGATCCTTATCAGATCTATGAAGCGCGCGCTTTGGGCGCCGACTGCATTTTGCTGATTGTAGCCGCTCTCGAAGACAGCCAAATGCAGGAATTATCAGATATTGCGACACAACTGAATATGGATGTGCTGGTCGAGGTTCATGATGCCGGGGAACTTGAAAGAGCGTTAGTGCTGAAAACCAGATTGATCGGCATCAATAACCGGAATCTGCGCACCTTTGAAACATCATTGCAGACTAGCCTGAATTTAAAAGCACGCATTCCCGATGACCGCATTATCATTACCGAAAGCGGTATTCATAACCGGCAGGATGTGCAGTTAATGCTGGATAATGATATTTACACGTTTTTGGTTGGCGAAGTCTTTATGCGGGCGGAAAATCCCGGCCAAAAAATGCGCGAAGTGTTTTCTTTAGGCTGATCTGATCTTCCTCTTGCCGGCATTCTTTATTTGCTAAATTAATTCTCAGCTGAGCATATTGTACGGCCAAAGCAAAAAATCTCAATTGCATCATGCAGCAGCGGTATGATTGCGATGGAATTAAATGCCGCCATGTTGTATCTGAAAGCTATTTTTTGCCTGTGGCTTGCCGTATTAGTAGCAGCATCGGTCTGAAATTACAATTCAAAGCCGCTGCCTAGCGCCAATGTATAATGCTTCATTGATTTTCATCTATTTATTAAGAGCCTGCAACCATGCTGAGTTATCCGCAAATCGACCCCATAGCCATCAGCCTGGGGCCTCTTAAGATTCATTGGTATGGCCTGATGTATCTGATCGGCTTTGCGGCGGTCTGGTATTTGGGCCAAAAACGCGCCCAACAACCGTGGTCGCCGGTTAGGCCGGAAGCCATTGAAGATATGGTGACCTATGGCGCCATAGGCGTAATTTTGGGCGGCAGAATCGGCTATATCCTGTTTTATAATTTTAGTGAATTTCTCAATAATCCCCTTGTCCTGTTTAAAATATGGCAAGGCGGCATGTCCTTTCACGGCGGCATGCTGGGTGTTTTTATCGCCATGTGGCTATTCGCCAGAAAGCAGCACTGCTCCATGCTGCAATTAACCGATATTATCGCGCCCCTGGCGCCGATAGGACTAGGCGCAGGCCGCATCGGTAATTTTATTAATGGTGAGTTATGGGGCAGGCCGACGGATGTTCCGTGGGCCATGATCTTTCCTGCCGGCGGCCCGTTGGCCAGGCATCCTTCGCAACTGTATGAAGCCTTTCTGGAAGGCGTTGTGTTGTTTGTCATTCTCTGGTTGTATTCCAGCAAACCGAGACCGGTGGGCGCAGCTACCGGCATGGCGCTGTTTTTTTACGGCTGCTTCCGGTTTTTTGTCGAATTTTTCAGAATGCCGGATGTGCAGCTAGGTTATCTGGCGCTGAACTGGGTGACGATGGGACAGATACTGTCAACACCGATGATCATAGCGGGCGCTTTGCTCTTGTATTTTTCCTGTAAAACTGAGAATTCCGAACAAGTAAACCAATAAGGAATACTCCAATAAGAACAAGGGACTGACTCAAGCAATTTTTTGCGTCCGGACAACTGCCGGCCGGACGGTCAAACATTCTATCATTATCGCCTGAACGATACTGATTTTGAACCCTTAAAAAAACAGCGTGTTATCAGAAGAGTACTTTTCAACTATGCTCTAAACCGGGCACGCTAAGTTTGCCTGTATTGATTTAAATCCTCTCACCTCGAACCGGCAAGCTATGAAAACGGCAGTTCTTAATATTCTCACGCATCAACTTACTCATATTTTAAGAGACACACTACCCAAGATTTCCACATCGTGGTGGACATCCTTAGTCATTGAAAAACTGACCTTTCAACAACAATCTTTTGCCAGACAACATAGTCCAGATGCACTCGAACAGCTTGATCTGGCCGCGTTGCTTCGCGTGGCAGACCAGAATTGGTATAAGCTTTCCCAGCAACGCAATCTCGATAAAACTGTACGGAACTGGCTTAAAGAAGCACAAACTATCCGTAACCGCTGGGCACACGCACCGGCCGGCGATTTGCCGGATGAAGTTTACTACCGCGATCTGGACACCATCGAAAGACTGTTGCAAGTCTTCGCTGCCAGCGCTGAGGTATTAAACAAAATCAGTGGAGAAAAACAAAATCTGCTACTCAAGCTCGCAGCAAACAAAGCATCGACACTAGCATCCACAACAGAAAATGCGGTAACCAACTTATTCAAATCTGGTGATATGGTCAGGCTGAAAGCCAAGCCGCAGACCAGCGGCGCCGTTATTGCCCATTTGCCAGGCGTACCGGAAGATCGCTACCAGGTTTTTCACGATGGTACAACACCCTACTATTACGCCTCGCAAATAGAACCGATACCGCCCGTTTCAACACATTCTGAAGTTGCTTTGCCTGATTTGCACGCCGCCTTGTCCGCATTGCAACTGCGCCATCCATCTATCCGCCACTTGTATTCGCTGTTCGCCTCGCGCATCCAGTTTGTGCCTTACCAGTTTCGTCCGGTGCTAAAACTGATACAGGCAGACCGGCCACGGCTGTTAATTGCCGATGAAGTCGGTGTCGGTAAAACCATTGAAGCGGGACTGATTTTGAAAGAACTGCAAGCCCGCCGGGAAATCAAATCGGTGCTGGTAATTTGCCCCAAGCCGCTGATCGCCGAGCGCAAATGGCTGGAAGAAATGAAGCGTTTTGATGAGCGCTTCGAGCATCTGGACGGCAAGTCGCTACGCTACTGCATTAATGAAACTCATTTTGACGGAATCTGGCCGCAAAAACACGCTCGCGTCATTGTGCCTTATTCGCTACTTGACGAAAGCCTGCTCATGGGCAAACACGACGGACGCAAAAAGCAGCATGGCCTGCTTGATCTTGACCCGCCGCCCGCTTTCGATCTGGTCATCGTCGATGAAGCCCACCACATCCGCAACACCGACACCTGGGCGTATCGTAATGTCCGCCATTTTTGCGACAATGCCGAAGCCGTGGTATTGCTGTCGGCAACGCCCATCCAAATGAGAGATAATGATCTTTACACCTTGTTGCACCTGATTCGTCCTGACGTGCTGACCAGCCGCCGGGATTTTGAACACATGGCCGAACCCAATCCGCACCTGAATGACGCCATCGAAGCGGCACGAAGTCTGCAAACGGACTGGCAGGACAAGGTACGCACTCACATCGATAGCGCTTTGGCAACTACCTGGGGCCGAGGCGTTCTGGCCGCTGGTCCAGGTCTGCAATCAGCCTATGATCTGCTGGATGCCGACCACAACGATCCTGCACAACGTCTGGCGCTAATCCGGCAACTGGAAGAACTCTACACGTTTGCGTCACTGATTAACCGTACCCGCCGGCGCGACATCGGCAACTTTACCACGCGCAAACCGGAAACGGTCACTGTCGAATTTACCCCAGAGCAGGCTGATTTACACCAAAACCTGATTAACCTGATGGCCCGCATCTTGGCTTTTCGTCACGGCGACCAGAATCTCAGATTCATGTTGTCAACCGTCAGGCAGCAAGTCTCCAGTTGCGTATTCGGGCTGGCACCACGCTTGAAAGACATGCTCCAACAGCATTTGTCGCAACTGGAATTAAGCGAGCTGGACTACGAAAACAGCCCGGACGACATTCAGGCGATACTGGCTGAATTCCGCGCCGATGTGGAGGCCTTGATTCGGCAAGCCCAGCAACTGACCGGCCACGATCCCAAACTGGAAGCCTTTCTCAAAGTCATACGCGACAAACAACAATTACCCAACAATAAACTGCTCGCTTTTAGCAGCTTTCGCCATACCATCCGCTACTTGGAAGAGCAACTCAGCCAGGAACCGGTGCGCTTCGGCATTATACACGGCGGTGTTGCCGATGACGAACGCCGCGCAATACGCAACCGCTTCAGCATGGAAAAAGCTCACCCGAACGCTCTGGATGTGTTGCTAAGTTCCGAAGTCGGTTGTGAAGGTCTCGATTACCAGTTCTGCGACGGCATGATCAACTATGACCTGCCCTGGAACCCAATGCGCGTCGAACAACGCATAGGCCGTATCGACCGCTACGGACAACTTAGCCCAACCGTTGTCATCTACAACCTAATCACACCTGGCACCGTCGATGCTGAAATCTACGAGCGCTGCCTGCTCCGTATCGGTATTTTCCGCCAGGCATTAGGCAGTAGTGAAGAAATACTGGGAAAACTGACCCAGGAAATTCACGCCATTGCCGAAAACTTTGATCTCACCCCAGACGAACAAGCCGCCCGGCTGCAACAGATCGCCGACAACGACATCCGCCTGATACAGGAACAAGCCAGGCTGGAAGAACAGCAGGCGCAACTGTTCGGACTCATGCCAGGCCAACATACCGACGAAATGATTAAACAGGCTGCCAGCTTCTGGTTATCGCCTGCCATGCTGGTCAACCTGATCAGCCGTTATCTGCAAACTCTGGGCGTAACCAATCTGCCCGCTTCGCTGGGACAAAAACCCCTCACCACGTTGCAACTTGGCCAGGACATCCGCAGCAAACTGCTGGCAGACTATCAAAAACTCGATGCCAGCGGTGAAACTGCTCAAATCTGGTCACGCTGGCTGACAGGCAATGAGCCGAATTTACCGCTGACCTTTGACGCTTCCACCGCCGCCGAACGCCGTGATCTGCTTTTCATCACACCCACCCATCCGTTGACGCGGCAAGCCGCTCAGTCGCTTGAACCGCGCATGCCGCTACACTGCGACCTGAGCATAACGATAGCCGACTTACCCGCAGGACGTTATCCTTTCGCCATTTACCGCTGGCGAAAACTGGGCTTGAGAGAAGACTTCACCTTTCAGCCGATAAGCCAACATCCCGAGCTCACCGAACGCATGCTGGAATTACTGGAAATCGCTCAACCAATCAAAAACACCGTTGCGCCGATCAGCGCCGATGAAAAAACCGCGCTGGAACAGGCGCACTACCCGCACTGGTCAAACAGCCGCGCCGCGCACATCGAGCAAGTGACGCAAACCACACAAGCGCGGCTGGCTTCTCTTAACACCAGCCACGCCGCCCGCCTGGCTTTATTGGAAGAGCAACGCGACATGAATCCGGACGAGAAAATCCAGCGCATGAAAAACTCGCAGATTGCCTCAGCAAGCCGCGATTACTAGCATCGTGCGGAAGAATTGCAAAAAGCACCGGAACAGGCTGATGTAATTGCCGAGGCGGTGGCGTTTGGGGTTTTGGTTGTGACAAAAGGAGAAGAAAATGACAAGTGATTACCACGCAATTTCTGTTTATAACGAAGAGCAGCTTGGTAAAGATCGCGCATCTCGCAAATCCCAGGTGGCAATGTATACCGATCCGGTTCATTTTATATTCGAACTGTTGCAAAACGCCGATGATGCTTGTGCTACTAAAATCAGTTTTACAGTTACGCCAGACCAGCTAATCATTGAGCACAACGGCAAACCATTTACAGAAAGCAACGTTAAAGCCATTAGCTATTTTGAAAAGAGCGATAAAACCGAAAATGGCGAGGAAATAACAAAAATCGGTCATTTTGGCTTGGGCTTTAAATCAGTGTTTGCGTATACTGCTTCACCTCATGTGTATTCCGGTCAGGAAAGCTTCAAGATAACTCAGCTTTACAGTGTGGAAACTGTGCCTTATCCAACTGGTCTTAAAGAAGGTCAAACGCGTTTTGTATTACCATTCGATCACCTTTTTGAAAAACCTAATTATATTGAAAACCGTAAGCTTAAATCATCAGAGATTGCTTACCAAGATATAGCAGGAAAGCTTAGGAAACTGGGGGCCGATACGCTTTTATTCACCAAGTATCTTCAAGAAATCGAATGGGCAACCCAAGATGACACTAGACATTATCTACGTGACTCCATTTCGATAAATGAGTGGATGCGAGAAGTTTGTATTAATGACGGCGTGTCAGACCAACGGTGCTACTTCGTCTTTGACCGTCCTATTTATTGGCCTGACGATAATGAAATTGAAAAACAGCATCGTCCGGTTCAAATAGCCTTTGGACTCGACAAACCCCGGAAAGATGGCGGAGTCATTAGAAAAATTAACAACGCACAACTGTTCGTATTTTTCCCAACAGCAAAGGAAACACATGTTGGCTTTATTTTGCAAGGTCCATTTCGTACTAACCCGCCACGCGAAAACGTTTTTCCTGACGATGAATTCAATCAACACCTTGTTAACCAAACCGCTGAATTATTAACCGAAAGCCTACATCAGCTTAAAGAATTAGACTTGCTCAACTTGGATACCCTTTCTGTTCTTCCTCTTGACAAAGAGAAATTCAAGGAGGGTATGTTTTTTGAACCACTATATTTGCAAGTCTGTAAGAATTTACAAACATCACAGTTACTTCCTAAGTATCGAGGAGGATTTACTTCTACCAATGAATCAAGGCTGGTAAGAGGCGCAAAACTGGCCGAAGTATTTGATGCTGAGCAACTAGGTATGCTTTTTGGCAGAGAGAAAATGGAATGGTTGGATACCTCCCTGACCATAAATAACTACCCTGATTTACATGGGTTTTTAACTGAGCTTGTTGATGGTATTGAAGTAAGTCCTGATACTTTAGCTCCGAAGCTAACCACTGATTTTTTTAGCAAGCAATCCTCTGACTGGCTGATTAAGTTCATCCAATACGCTGAAAAAAGCACCGATAAAATTAAGCAATGCCGGTTTATTCGCCTTGAATCTGGCGAGCAGGTTCCTTTACGTCAAGATGATGGAAATCCAACCGCATGGTTTGCGCCTGAAAACAGTACAGGGCTGGATTTAATAAAGGACTTTCCACTGGTTCATCACAAGCTGTCTGAAAACGAAGGAGTCAGAAAGTTTTTGGAAAAAGAAGAGATTCATGAAATTAAGTCGGTGGATATAGTCGAGCAGTGCATCTTACCTAAATATCAAGATACGCCATTGCATGAAGGCACGCCATTTAGCGAATACGAAAAGACCTATCGAGCTGATTTGTACCAGATAGGTAAAGCTTACGCGGATGCAGATGATGAAATAAAAGAAGGCCTCAACAAGAGCCTGGACGATATTGAATGGCTAGCCTGTATTCATGCCAACGGCAATGAACCGGATAAAGTGTTCTGGAAAACGCCCGAATCAGCATATTTATACGCCAAGCCTACTGAAAAACTTGGGTTTACAGTGCCGGAAGATAAAACTGCCTTTTTTTTACATCCGGTAGTCAGTGAAGCACTGGCCGAATTCAAATCCATTAATGATTATCTAAACGAGTTCATTCAACCGATTGCCCCGCTAACCATTGTTAAAGACTTTATTCTACCGAACTATAAAATACCTTCGAAATTTGACGAATTCAGCTACCGCAAGGATTTACTGTGGATTTGCAAGGCTTTTAGTGGTGACGAATCGGTAAAAGAGCAATTGAAGCAAAGCCTCAACTCATCATATCCTCACACAACATGGCTGGCTTGTGTTCATGCCAGCGGCAAAGAGCCGCTAAGTATTACTTGGAGAAAACCAAATGCCGATGATTTATTCGAAAAGCCTATCGATGAACAAACATTTCGCGTTCCCGAAAACATGAATGGCTATTTTTTGCATCCGTCGGTTGTCGATGAATTCAGCAAAAACGAATCTGCTCGAATGTACTTGGAAAAATGCGTCAATGAAATGGATGCAATAGTCATTGTCGAAAAATTCATTCTGCCAAAATACACCAATCCAGACACAACAGTGGATTTTGATGAAGACCTCTACCGTGCTGATTTGCAGTGGATTGGCAAGGCTTATAATAGCAATAAGAAAAATTTGATTGCTGACAAACTAAAAAATATAGCATGGCTGGCCTGTGTTCATGCCAGTGGTAATTACCCTGATTGTGTTATCTGGGAAAAATCGGATGCAACGGGGTTATTTAAATCAACAGAAACTCATTGTGAGTGGTTTTCAGGATTAGAAGATGTCGATGTTTATTTTCTACATCGGATTGTGAAAAAAGAGCTAAATGGTATTGCCGATGACTTAATTAGTTCAATCGGCAAGGGAGAACTTGTAATAAAACAAACACCCAATTATCAACGCTATGTTGTTATTAGCAACCAACACGGATGTCACAAACGCGGACTTGATGGTTTTGACTCTAATTGGGAAATTACGGGAATTAAACAAATGCTAACAAAGCCACGGCCAGAGCAAAGTAAGATTCTGTGGAATCTCTTGCTAATTAATAGCAAATGTATTCGAGGATTCACTGAGAGTTCCAATCGTTCTAATTGGTCAAACATTAAAAAAAAAGAAGAGCTTTCAAAAATAGGAAACCAGTTATCTACTTCTAAATGGCTTCCAGACAAAGCAGGCATCTGGCACAAGCCCAGCGAATTGCTTTTGACCGATTTGCCGGATGAGTTCGACACAGAATCGCTCTCTGCAAAAAAAGTAGCTGATAAGCTGGGGATGAAGAAGCCGGAAGTTCAACAGGCTATTAATGTTATTGCTGGCGATGACCCAAGTAAATTAAGCAGGCTTGAACGTTTTTTATCTGCTTCTGAAGCAGAACAGGAAAAAATGCTCAAAACAATTCCTCAAGAAATCCCACCGCAACCAGCACCATCTTTTAAGGAAGGCGTGGGCAATTTATTTCGACCACAACGCGGCAGCAGTTCGACAAGCACCACAGATAAACCAACTTATCCACTCAGCAATCCAGAACGCTATCAAAACAAGATCCATCAAGAGATAGATGAAAAATTGGCATTACAACAAACCACTCCGCAAACCATCCGTTTTTCTTTAGTACGCCAATCCTCATCGAATCAAAAAGCGCGTGATTTTCTCTATGAAGAATACCAAGGTAAATGTCAGATTACCGGTAATACATTCCCTAAAGCTTCAGCGAATGCTAACGGCGAGGCGGAAAATTATTTTGAGGCATGTTCGCTACTTTCATACACTAACGCAGATTACTTAAACGATGTCGGGAATATGTTATGCGTCAGCGCTGATACGATGGCAAAACTCAAAAACGCCAGTTTTGAATGGCTGGATGATTTGGAAGCAATTATTGAGAGTTTTAAAAACAGACAACCAGCAGAAGTTGAAAACGTAAAAGCAAAAATTAAATTAGCGGGTGAAGAATGCGTAATGACCTGGAGCGAACGCCATTTCGCACATCTAGTGGCTTTATGGGACAAAGCATCATAATAGAAACCATTAACACCTAGAGCGGCTTCAGCCATGTATGGACAAAAAATTGGAGCAGGTAATTAACCCCTTGTTTTATCGTAGTTTGGTTTGGCCGATGAAGGTGTAACATTGTGGAGAAAAAATAATGAATACATTGCCGGAAATAATTAACAAAGAAACACACTGCCTTTAACGCCACAAAAAGAATTTCTCGATTTTGTGTTGTTTCTAAAGAAACGAATTAAAATGGAAACCGACAACAATTATTTGTCAAAAAATCCAGAAGTTAACCAAGCGATTATTGAGGGTTTAAATACATCAGAGGATGAATGCCCAGAGTATTTGAATGTGTTATGTATAAACTGTACTATACCGACCGCTTGTCGGATTCCTTGAAGAAACAACCGGATGAAAAAGATCTTGCCGGAAGCCGAGCGAAACGCCGTCAGGATTAGCACTCTGAAGAGCGTTTGCAGGCGCTTCAGAAAAGTCCTGTTTATCGGAAAACTCATTACATGGCTGCTGCCGGGAGCGCGTTTTATTTCCCGCAAATTTGCAGGATTTCTGTCAGCTCTGGCCGGAGCGGCCTTTGCATAGGCTGAAAAACCAGCACCTTGAACGCGAATTGAATCGCGAGGAAAAAGCGGCGGTGTTGCCGGGGCGAGGTTGGATAGGTGTTCTCGAAGAGCGCCGACCCGTGATCGCATTGCTAAAAGAGGCAACTGTCGCTACACACCTGAAAAAAGCTGGTGAAGTGTTGAAGCTGAGTAAAAAAACCTTGCTATGCTGGCTGTCAAGACTTTCCCAGTGGCATCAGTGCCAGCCAGCCCATCAAACTGATCGCAGCCGAGCGTGCAGAAGTTACGGCTGTGGCCATTTGCCGCCTAGCCGGATTGCGCCGTCTATAATCAAATGTCCGGGTTGTTCTGCGTTGTGGATAAGAGCAAAAATGTTCCCGGCAACCGTTCGAGTTAAAAGAGATTGAGGTGACAACCGGCACTCTTACCGCTTTTAACACCCGCAGGGTCAAGAATTTGCCACAGCATTTTCAGATAGCCTTTTAATTAAGCACCGTTTATTGTCACTGCCAAATATACAAGGACACAGATAGAACTTATAGCCATCCTCATAATCTTAAAGTGGACGCTTATACAGACTACTGAGCCGTAAAGAAGCAAGTCTGTTACGGTCTGCCTGTCTGACTTCCTTTTAAACTCATTTACCAGAAGGAGCCGCTGCAATGGAAAATACCCAAGGCAATACCCATCCTGATCTACGCGGTCTGTCACTGATGGTGGTAGACGACGATCATAACAATTTACGAACTCTGGGGCATGTTTTCCAGCATCTGGGAGCCAGCGTAACCGGCTGGGGCAGTCTGCGTCAGGCTCGTTTATCTCTGCGTTTCCATGGCCAGGATGCAATAGTATCCAATTTCCGGCTTAAGGACGGCACTGGACTTGATCTGTTGCCCGATTACCAGGCCCGCTGCCCGGAAGGCAGTTTTTATTTAACCGGAGACAGCAGATTTTTTAATGTCGACCCGGTGGATAGCCTTAAACAAGGCATCCGCGGCTATTTTAAAAAACCTGTTGATCCTATCGAGCTGGCAAACCGGCTCGTTGCCGACCTGGCTTCGAAAACGCCAGCTGAAGGTTTGGCCAAACAGTTGGCGCCTTATTTAATTCTCCAGGATCCGGTTATGGCTGAAGCCCTTGCTGAGCTGCCGAGCTTCGCGGTAACCAGTGAACCGGTCCTGATTCAGGGTGAAACAGGCACAGGTAAAGAGTTGGTGGCGAAAGCGCTGCATGGACTGGGATCTCATGCTGAAGGCCCTTTTGTAGCTGTCAATTGCGGGGCTATTCCGGAAAACCTGCTGGAGGCAGAATTGTTCGGCTATGAAAAAGGGGCTTTTACCGGCGCCAATCGCATGCATAAAGGCTACTTTGAACAGGCTCATCAGGGTACGCTTTTTCTCGATGAAATCGGTGAAATGCCGCCGTCGGCGCAAATCAGCCTGTTGCGGATACTGGAGGAAGGCAAGCTTCAGCGCCTTGGCGCTGAGGGCCAGGTAAGGGTGAACATCCGGGTTGTAGCCGCCACGCATCGCTCTCTGGAAGAGCTGGTCGAAGCCAGGCAGTTCCGCAGCGATCTGTTTTACCGGCTCAATGTGCTGCCGCTGTTCTTGCCGCCGTTGCGCGAACGGCCTGCTGACATTGCGCTGCTGGCAGAGCGCTTTCTCGCTGACAGCCTCAGGGACAGGAACTGGCAAAGCCCTATACCCTGCCTGAGCATTGAAGCCAAAACCTTCCTGCAATATCATGGCTGGTCTGGAAATGTACGCGAGCTGCGCAATGTAATGGCTCGTCTAGCCGTGCGACTGACGGAAGACATGCGTGAAATCCCTCCAAAACTGTTGAGGTCGGTCTTGCGCTCGCCTTCTGCCCTGCCTTCTCCTTTTGCCTCCGGCCAGGAAGGCGGGATTTATATTCCCAAAGGCACTACTCTGACCGATGCGGAATGGCTTTTAATTGATGCGGCTCTTCAGCAAAGCGCCTACAACCGAAGCCAGGCAGCAAGACTGCTGGGTATTGGAGAGCGTACTTTACGGCGTAAGCTGAATGAGAGCTGATTTTCCGTGTTACCAGGTCATTGAAAAGTAAAAGTTAAAGGCGAAATAAATAAGTATTTATTACTTTATGAGCCCACGCTTTGTTAAATCTGACAATAGACAGTCGGCTTAAAACTCGCCCAACATTTTTATTTGGGCCCGTAGGCTTTCAATTTCATCCATTAAATCAAGCGCCAGCGCAATACCCGACAGGTTGACTCCCAGCTCACGCTGCAATCTGAGCGCGGAACGGACCCGGCGCACGCTGGTTCCGGAAAAGCGCCATACCTGAAGGTCTTCCCCTTCAGGTTCAACAATGCTTTCTTCAACCAGACTTATAACCCAGTCGGCACTGACATCACAGGAACGACATAACTGCCCCAGAGTTAAATCGCCCTCTTCAATAACTACGCCTGTATATATTAATGACAGCTCATCTGCTTTCATGGGCCTTATACTCCCAACGATTGACGCGGATTAAAATCAAGTTCTTTCTGCATGGCTTGATAGATCGATTTGGATTTTTCGGTATGTGCAGGAGGCAGGGCAATTTGAAGCACGACAAAAAAATCTCCAGGCGTTTTACCTGAGAGCCCTCGTCCTTTCAAGCGTAATTTATCGCCCTGTTGGGAATTTGCAGGGATTTTCAAATCGACTACTCCTTCCGGTGTAGGCACCTTGACTCTGGCGCCTAAAGCCGCCTCCCACGGAGCTATCGGCAGGTCCAGATAAATATCCGACTCGGCAACCCGATAAAAAGGATGCTTGTTGAACTCAATTTCAAGAATCAAATCCCCCGCCTGGCCCCTGCCTGATCCGGGATTACCCTGACCGGCGAGTTTAATGTGCTGGCCTGGTTTAATGCCTTTGGGAATTTTGATATTCAGCGTTCTCTGTTTGGTATAAACATGACCTTGCCCATCCATTTCAGGAGCATTCAGGGTAATGCTGCGCGTAGCTCCACGAAAACTGTCTTCCAGATCTATATGGATTTTTGCATGACTATCCTGCCCCCGCGCATGAAAGCCCTGTTGCCGTCTGCCCGCTGTACCGAACCCGAACCCCGCGCGTCCGAATAACTGTTCAAAAAAATCACTATATTCCCCGGCATCTCCGCCGGTGAAGCCGCCGCCTCTAAATTCGAAACCTTCATTCCAGTTCGGCGGCGGGCGAAAATCCTGCCCGGCTTTCCAGTTGGCGCCCAGTTGATCGTAGGCCGCTCGTTTTTCCGGATCCTTGAGCACTTCATAGGCCTCGCCCACTTCCTTAAAGCGTTCTTCGGCGTTCTTTTCCTTGCTTACGTCAGGGTGATACTTTCGGGCCAGTTTTCGATAGGCGCGTTTAATCTGATCCTGAGTGGCATCGCGGGATAGACCCATAATCTTATAGTAATCTTTATACTGCATCGGGATTTTTTCAGTTGATTACACAGCTAATGAGTTTATTGTCTGTATCCTGCGGAAAATTTGCAACCGCTATATTTAATTCGCTGGCGAAACCTGAACTTTTACAATTTTACGGCGTTTATGAGCTGCTTTGGGTAACTCAACCCGCAGGATGCCATTTTTGTATTCGGCTTGAGCTTTAGCGGTATCGACTTCATCAGGCAGTTCTATGGCACGTTCAAAGCGGCCATAGGCGCATTCCTTGATATGATAATGGCCCTCGGTGCGCTCTTTCTGGATTTTCTTTTCCCCGCTGACTATAAGACGGTCATCAATAACCTGAAGATCCAGTTCGGCAATATCCAGGCCAGGCGCTTCCAAGCTGGCAATAATCTTGTCGCCATCGTCAAACACCTCTGCCGCCATAACTCCCCAGCCGAGATTACGCCTCGCCAGTTCAGGACTTTGCTCCTGACAAAGCTCGCTGCTGTTATCGCCTGTAAACCGCGTGATGGCGCTTGCCGCCTTATGGGTTAACTTTTCCCAGCCTTCAGAGACCTGCTCCCACGCTTGGCTGATATTATGTTTCAATTGCTGAAATGTTTCCATAATAACTCCTGTCAGAAATGTATGTGTCCGATTGTACGGGTAAAAAAAATTACTCGACGCTATTTAGCCTTTATCCTCATTTATTCCATGCGCTCTTTATTTTAGGCCTGCCAACACATAAGGCGCCGTTAATATAAGAAAAAATTATCGAACTTGTCTAGGAAGTTGATCCTGCAGCTTGGTGACCTTTTTTACGCACCGTTAAGGCAACAAAGATGAGCAGCCAGCCATTTATAATCATTTCGATGGAAATAAACAATCCAATCACCCAGAGTCCCGAAAACGGCCAGCTAAAGAGAATGATTGCGGCCAGTATCAGGTTCAGTATGCCGGCAATTAGCGTCCATGCCCATTGCCAGCCGGAGCGTCGATAACGTAGCGCATCAATAATCCGCACCACGCCGATTCCGGCCAGCAGAGCGCCCAGAAACAGGGTCAAGCCTGCCGACGCCGCAAGCGGATCCCATATGATAAGAGCGGCGATGGCCAGATAAAACAGCGCCACCACAAATTGCTGGGTCCTGCCGGACCACGTAGTTTCTTTGGCTTTGAGACTGTGCCACAACTGCAATAAGCCAGCCCCGAGTAAAATGCCGCCGTAAACAAGCACACTGGCTAAAGTTACATAAAACGCCATACCCATGCCCAATGTGCCGAGTACAACCATTAAAATACCCAGCGCCAGCAGCCAGCCCCACTGCCTGGGCAGTTCTTCCAGGACGCTTTCCGTTCGAAAGCTTTCATCATAAGTGTTTTCAGTTTTCATGAGATTAACTCCTTGATCTGATATACGTTTAGTTCAAGCCTTGAGAGGCGCTCTGAAACAATAGCCGATCGGATTTACTTCAGAGTGTCAACTCTCAAAATAGGGGTTACTTCATAATGGAGCGTTTAATATCGGCCAGGGATTGCCTGATTTTGTCAAAGAAGCCATGCCCGGATTTTCCGCCTTTTGTTCTTTTTTCTATGTCATTGATCTGATCAGCCAAATTTTTATGCACTTTTTTATCCCCGTAACCCAGTGCCCTAGCTATTTCAAGCTGAGTTCCGGCATCGTTCAGGAAAGTTGCCAGCTCTTTGTTTTCCTTATCAGTACGCTTTTTATTCTCGGCCAGAGCCTCCGCGTTCTCCAACAGAAGCTCAGCACGCATGATAGGCAGCGGAAAGATAAACTCTTCAACCACAAGCGTATTTAAAGCCAATTCAAGAGCGGCTTTGGCCTCGTCTATTTTGCCTTGATCAATAAGGGGTATAACCGCTTTGATAGCCCCAGGATAAGTAGCCAAGGGAATGGATGTGACGCGGACAGTCATTTGGCTCATCAACCCGGAAATCAGCGTGCGGGCCTCCTGTACCCGGCCTTTTTCCAGATAATCTTCGGCTTCCTTGATGGCTTTTTTAATGGCCGCTTCGGAAGCATAAAGATCACTTGTTATAACGCTGACTTTCAGCGGTGCAAGCGTCAATTGCGGATCGCGTGACAGAATGACTTCAAGTTTGCCGGTTACTTTTTCAAGAGCCGCAATGGCTTCATCAGTTTTTTTCGCCTCCAGCGCCAGCAGAGCTTTCTCTGTCTCTTCAATACTCGTGACTGCCTCGCTGATAATCCGCCGGCGCTTTTCGCTGATCTTGTCCTGCGCCTCCGGCGTCACCTCAGTCTGTACAGACTGCATAGGCCGGGAAGATTCCTCCGCCTTCCTGGTTTTGGCAAGGACGGAGGAATTCAGGGCAAGTAGAATAACAGTTAAGAGAATGCCGGTAAGTTGATGCCAATTATTTTTATTCATACGTTCTCCTTGTGCAAGTAGTGAATACCAGCAAGCAATAAGAAATGATCCCTTCAGGAATGAAGCCGATGATGAGAGCGAGGTCTGCATGCAGGCGTTCCTGGCCGACAGATTTGAAATTCCCAAGGCGACTTAATTGAAACTTATAACAACAACTGACAAATTGTCGAGAATTCCAATTGCTCCTGCTTCAACGCGGCTAATGTAGCCGATAGCCTTTACGGATCCGGCTAATGTTTAGTCACATCCTCGAACTCGGCATCAACTACACCGTCCTCACTAGCAGAACCTGCTTCCGCGCTCGATGCTTTATCTTCCGGCTGCTGCGCATACAGTCTTTCAGCCATTTTTGCCGAAGCTTTGCTCAGCTCATTGCTTCTTTCTTCAATAGCGGCTTTATCATCGCTTTTTACGGCCTCTTCAACAGCCTTGATCGCAGACTCGATAGTTTCTTTTTCGCCGGCTTCCAGTTTGGCGCCAAGCTCGTCCATGGACTTGCGCGTTGCATGGACCAAGGCATCGGCCTGGTTGCGCGCGTGCACCAGTTCATGAAATTTCTTGTCCTCCTCGGCATGGGCTTCGGCATCCTTGATCATACGTTTTACTTCAGCCTCGGAAAGTCCGCTTGAAGCTTTGATCACAATTGACTGCTGTTTGCCGGTGGCCTTATCCTTTGCCGAAACATTGAGTATGCCGTTAGCATCGATATCAAAGGTGACTTCAATCTGCGGCGTGCCGCGCGGCGCAGGCGGAATGCCAGCCAGGTTAAACTGCCCCAGCGATTTATTATCGGCGGCCCGTTCGCGCTCGCCTTGCAGCACATGGACGGTAACGGCGGACTGGTTATCGTCGGCGGTAGAAAATATCTCAGCTGCACGGGTTGGAATTGTGGTGTTTTTTTCGATCAGTTTGGTCATGACGCCGCCCATGGTTTCAATACCCAGCGACAAGGGCGTGACATCAAGCAGCAGCACATCCTTAACTTCACCGGATAGCACGGCAGCCTGGATTGCTGCGCCAATCGCTACTGCCTCATCGGGATTGACATCCTTGCGCGGCTCCTTGCCGAAAAACGACCGGACTTGTTCCTGGACCTTGGGCATGCGCGTCTGACCACCCACCAGAATGACCTCATCAATGTCGGAAATTTTCATGCCCGCATCTTTCAATGCGGTTTTGCAGGGTTCGATTGTACGCTTGATCAAATCTTCCACCAGGGCTTCGAACTTGGCGCGCGTCAGCTTGACATTAAGATGCTTCGGACCGCTTCGATCGGCGGTGATATAGGGAAGATTCACATCGGTCTGCTGACTCGATGAAAGCTCGATTTTGGCTTTTTCGGCGGCTTCTTTCAAACGCTGCATGGCCAACGGGTCGCCGCGCAAATCCATGCCATGTTCTTTCTTGAATTCATCGGCCAGAAAGTCCATCAGACGCTTGTCAAAATCTTCGCCGCCCAGAAACGTATCGCCATTCGTGGAGTGCACCTCGAACTGGTGCTCACCTTCCATTTCGGCTATTTCGATAATCGATATATCAAAGGTGCCGCCGCCCAGGTCATAGACAGCCAGTTTCTGATCGCCGCGTTTTTTGTCCATGCCGTAAGCCAGGGCGGCGGCGGTGGGCTCATTTATAATGCGTTTGACGTCTAAGCCGGCAATGCGGCCGGCGTCCTTGGTGGCCTGACGCTGTGAGTCATTAAAATAGGCGGGGACGGTAATGACTGCCGAAGTAACCGCTTCGCCTAAATATTCTTCAGCCGTTTGCTTCATCTTCTTCAATACCGTGGCCGAAATCTCAGGCGGCGCCATTTTTTTTCCGTTTACCTCGACCCAGGCATCGCCGTTTTCCGCCTTGATAATCTTATACGGCACCATATCGATATCGCGCCTGACCACAGAGTCATCATAGCGCCGGCCGATCAGTCGCTTGATAGCGAACAGGGTATTATGGGGATTGGTGACGGCCTGGCGCTTCGCGGTCTGGCCAACCAGCACCTCACCCTCTTTCGTAAACGCCACAATGGAAGGCGTAGTACGGCTGCCCTCGCTGTTTTCGATGACCTTGGGCGCATCCCCTTCCATTATGGCCACGCAGGAGTTAGTAGTTCCCAGGTCAATTCCAATGGTTTTGCTCATAATCTTATCCTCTTACGTTAATAACTTAATGCTAACTAAAGTAAAACTCCAGAAGAGCCAAATGCTTGAATATTGGACTGGTATTTAACAGTGCCCTCTGGCGACTGGATAATTATCGTTAGCCGTTTTATTGCGGAGGATTTGACAGCGTTTTTGAAATAATTCTCCTGTTAAATTAGGGGTATCAACTAATAAATTAATAAAATCACAGTGCTTTTCAAAATCGCTGATAATTAATTCAAATGTTGATACCCCGCAGTAAAGCTGCGCTATCAGATAATATCCCGCTAATATCCGGGTTAACCCGACTTCGTCATCCCGCTTTGATTTCGATTTTACGCGGCTGCAATTCGGAGCGCTTAGGCACTTTCAGGGTTAAGACTCCATCTTTCATTTGAGCCTCAATTTTATCTACTTCCAGTTCGCTGCTCAGGCTGAAGCTGCGCTGAAAACGGCTTCCGCGCACCTCGGCATACAGTGACTCCATGCCTTCGGGCATATCAATGACCATTTGGCCTTCGATGGTCAAATTGTTTTTATCAACCTGAATATTGAGCCGGTCCCGGGAAACGCCGGGCAAATCGGCCAGCAAGGTAATACCTGTTCCATCCTCGTAGACATCCACTGCCGGACGCAAAACAATATCGCGATCGGGTTGGCCCTGCACATTGGGCACTTCTGATTTTCCGGCTTGTGTTAATTGACTTTCATTCATGATGAATTCTCCTCACGATAATTATTTACCTGATTTATTTAACTTCGAGCTTATTTAACCTGAATCTGACGAGGTTTAACTGCTTCACGCCGCTGAACAATGACATGCAGGACGCCGTCGCGATAGCTGGCTTCAACCTTTTCAGAATCTATATCTTCCGGCAAGGTCAAAACCCGGCGAAACTCGCCATTGAAGCGTTCGCTCAGGTAACAAGTGGCGTTCTCCTGGCTTTTTAACTCGCGCTTGCCGGAAAAGGTCAGCAGGTTTTGCTGTAATTGAATATCGAGACTGTTCGGATCAATGCCTGCGGCAAAAATATAAACATCCACGCGTTCGGCTGATGCCCCCACATTCGTAGCCGGAAAGCTTCCGGCGGCAGCGGCGCGAATGCTGGAAATGCTTGGCCATGCCCCGAACAAACTGTCCATTTGCCTGCGCATGCGCTCGAACTGGTCGCTTAAATCACTTTCTAAATAGGTTTGATATAACATAGTAGGTTCCTCCTCGGCTTTAAGAAATTCATGCCATTTATAGGGTTATGACATAACCCAGAATAGACCATAAATTATTCAGCAGAATTTATGCCATATCATAAGCCATTGTATTTGTAAGAAATACTTATAGAGACTTCGAATATCCCGGCCATGCTGACCACCTTGCCACAGGAACTCCGGCCAAATTGACCGCCTCTTCAAGGCCCTCGCTAAGGAACAAATGACGGCTGTGTACAGGCTGTTGTAACTAACGGGCGAGGCGCGAGAATCCGCCATTGACAGAGCAAGTTAAAGCCTTAAACCTAATCCACTGGCTTAAAATTAGAGGGCAGGAGCAGTTTTAGCTGGAACTTCAGCAGCGATCAATAGCCGATAAAGAAGGCCTTTAAGCGGATTAAAAACCCGCTTAGCCCTTCAGCCAGCGGGCCACAGATTTGCCAAAATAGGTCAGAATTGCGTCACACCCCGCCCGTTTGAAGGCAAGCAGGGATTCCAGGACGACCTGTTTTTCATCCAGCCAGCCGTTCATTGCGGCGGCTTTGAGCATGGCGTATTCACCGCTGACCTGATAGGCGAAGGTAGGTACGCCATACTGATCTTTTACCCGCCTTATAATATCCAGATAAGGCATGCCGGGCTTAATCATGACAATATCCGCGCCTTCCTGTAAATCCAGCTGAATTTCCCGCACTGCTTCATCGGAATTGGCCGGATCCATTTGATAGCTGTATTTATCGCTTTTTCCAAGATTACCGGCAGAACCCACTGCGTCTCTGAAAGGGCCATAGAAGCTCGATGCATATTTGGCGGAATAGGCGAGTATCAGGGTGTTAGTATGATTCTCTGCCTCCAAAGCCTGGCGTATAGCCCCGATGCGGCCATCCATCATGTCTGAAGGCGCAACAATATCGGCTCCGGCTTCAGCGTGAGAAAGAGCTTGTTGGGTTAATACCTGGATTGTCTCATCATTAATGACATAGCCGTTTTTATTAATAAGCCCGTCCTGTCCATGAATGGTAAAAGGATCCAGCGCCACATCGGTAATAATCCCCAATTCTGGAAAGGCTTTTTTTAAAGCACTTACGCTGCGCTGAACCAGTCCGTCAGGATTATAGGCTTCATCTGCATTAGCTGATTTTTTATCCGCGGTAATTACCGGAAACAGCGCTATGGCGGGGATGCCCAGGTCATAAAGCTCCTGCGCTTCTTCCAGCAGCAAATCCAGCGAAAGTCTTTCTATTTCCGGCATCGAGGCAACAGCTTCCCGGCAATTTGAGCCTTCCGTGACAAACAGCGGATAAATCAGGTCATCAACCGATAGCCGGTTTTCGCGCATGAGCCGCCGGGAAAAATCGTTATAGCGCATCCTTCTCATGCGTGTGTTGGGAAAATTGATGTTATGATAGGCCATCTTATCCATTATTTATGGGTTTGAAGTATTGGAATCTCTCCCTAAATCATCCAGCGGGTTAACGCATTAAAGTGATTTATCGAGAGATTTATTGTATCAGGGAATGCTTGTTGCTTGGTATTTTGGGATGAAGATCATTCACCAGTTGAAATTTTAGAGGATTTTATGAAGTCTAGACAATTTACAATATTCGGGTTATTTGCAGTATTACTCGGTTTAATGCCTGCCGCTCCGCTAACAGCTGCTGATTTGCTGCCTCCGCAACAGCCCATCCAAACTGCTTCCGACCAATTGCAGATTAAATTGCAGGACAAATCCTTTACCAAAGATTTTGCCCAGATTACCCGGTATGTTAAGCAGGTTATCGACCCGCATACTGACTTCGACAGAATTGCCGCCTTAGTGCTCGGAAAATTATGGAAAACAGCCACGCCGCAGGAACGGGAGCGTTTTAAAGACGAATTCCAGACTCTGCTGGTGAGAACCTATTCCCGGGCATTTGTAGAATTCAAGGATTGGACGATACGCTATTTGCCGCTGCAAATGGAAAATAATGCGAAAAAAGTGATTGTGAAGACAGAAGTTTTACAACCTGGAAAGCAGCCGGTTAGTGTAAATTACCGGATGCTGCTAAGTAATGGCCAATGGAAAGCCTACGATATTATGATTGAAGGTGTAAGTCTGGTTACTAATTACCGTACCACCTTCACCAATGAAGTTAAAACCAAGGGTTCACTAAGTGCAGTCATTGATAGCCTGTCCAAGCGTAATGCCGAAGCGCTTGCATCAAAAAATTCATAATGATTGAGTAGCTGATCCTGCCACTTGCCGGCCCGATTAATTATTGTTATGTATAAATTTAATCTTGCTGACCTGCTTCCCCCTACAGATTCCTTGCCTTTCTTTTTTCCCGGTCCGGATGCTGTATCTCATCACTAGAGAGCATTCGGTCCGCATATCCGGCAATCAATAGCCTGAAATGCTTGATTATCAACCCTTATATGAAGCCTTGCTTGATGCAAAAGCGGATGCCTGGACAAGCATTTTGCCCCGACAACTGGCCAGTGCATTCACTTCCAGGCATGGCAATTTAGCTAAATGGCAAACGCTGATCAATCAGCTGCCGGAATTGACGCCAACGCTGAATTTACTGGATGCTGATGCGGTGCAGATAGGTTGTTCTAAAGATGTTTCTGATGAAGCACGAGCGCAACTGGAAAATTCACTCAGAGCATTACATCCCTGGCGTAAAGGCCCGTATGATATATTCGGCATTAAAATTAACAGCGAGTGGCGGTCGGACTGGAAATGGAATCGACTGAAAGATCATATCGCCCCGCTTAAAAATCGCCTGGTATTGGATGTGGGTTGCGGCAACGGCTATCACTGCTGGCGTATGCGGGGGGCCCAGGCAAAAATGGTAGTCGGCATTGATCCGCTTTTGCTCAACGTGATGCAGTTTCAGATGATCAGAAAGCTAGCCGGTGAAGCGCCTGTTTATGTTTTACCGCTGGCCATGGAACAGCTGCCTCAGGGCTTGAAGATCTTTGCTACGGTATTTTCCATGGGCGTGCTTTATCATCGGCGCTCGCCTGTTGACCATCTGCTGGAATTAAGAGATTGTCTTCAGCCCGGCGGCGAATTAATACTGGAAACCATCGTAATTGACGGCGGCCCAGGTAAAGTATTATTACCTGAAGAACGCTATGCCAATATGCGAAATGTCTGGTTTCTGCCCAGCTGCGAAACTTTGGCCAGTTGGCTGAAACGCTGCGGTTTTGTAAATATCCGGCTGATCGATATTTCTATAACCGGCATTCATGAACAGCGAACGACAGACTGGATGACTTTTCAATCACTGAAAGATTTTCTTGATGAAAAAAATCCACAGCTAACCCGTGAAGGTCTGCCCGCCCCAAAACGGGCCATTTTTATTGCCAATTCAGCCTGAGCGCATTATGGGCAAGCAGGCGCTCAGGCGGCTAACCAGGCTTTCAGAAATATCTGAGATGAAAAATTTCTGCGGCCAGTTCAAGGAGTTGTACTTTCCATTTTTACAGTCCAGTTTCATATATAATTAAGCCACTTGATTTGTACATTACCCCCTTTAAAATTTTTATCAGATGGCAAGAAAGAAAAGCGTAACTTTATTTGAAGACGCCCTCAAAGAACTGGAACAGTTGGTTAGCCAGCTTGAACAGGGCGATATTTCGCTGGAAGAGTCATTAAAGTCGTTTGAACGCGGCGTCACCCTCACCCGAATATGTCAAAAAGCCTTACAAGAAGCCGAACAGAAGGTTCAGATTTTGATTGAAAAAAACGGCACTCAGACCCTGGAGCCTTTTACCGATGAGTAATGCATTAAAAGAATACCTGGGCTTTTGTCAAAGCCGTATAGAAAAGGCGCTGGAAGCTCGTCTTCCGAATGAAAATGTATTGCCGAAAAAACTTCATCAGGCAATGCGATACAGCGTCCTGGACGGCGGCAAACGTACGCGCCCTCTGCTGACTTATTGCACTGGAAAAACGCTCGGCATTGCACCGGAAAGCCTGGATGGCCCGGCTTGCGCTGTTGAATTTATCCATGTTTATTCTTTAATTCATGATGATCTTCCCGCTATGGATAACGATGATCTCAGACGTGGAAAAGCTACCTGTCACGTGGCTTTTGATGAAGCGACTGCTATTTTAACGGGTGATGCGCTGCAGGCACTGGCCTTTGAAATCCTGGCCAATGATCCAAGCATCACAGCATCCGCCGAAAGCCGCATGAAAATGATTACGGCGCTAGCGAAGGCCGGCGGCTCTCAGGGCATGGTTGGCGGTCAGGCTATAGACCTGGATTCGGTAGGGACTCAATTAACCCTGCCTGAGCTGGAAAACATGCATATTCATAAGACCGGTGCCCTAATCCGCACCAGCGTTAATATGGCCACGCTGGCAAAAGCAGATCTAGATCCGGTCATTGCTACAAAGCTTGATAATTATGCTAAATGCATTGGTTTATCCTTTCAGGTTCAGGATGATATTCTCGATGAAGAAAGCGATACCGCAACTTTAGGTAAAACCCAGGGCAAGGACAAAGACAATAACAAACCTACCTATCCTGCGTTATTAGGTCTGTCAGGAGCCAAACAAAAAGCCCTGGAGCTTCATGAGAAAGCGATGGATAATTTAAGCATTTTTGGCACCGAAGCCGATTTATTGCGCGATTTATCGCTTTATATAATTCAGCGAGATCACTGATTAGTTGAATTATTGTTCTGAGACCGTAGCCAACCCATAGTCAACGATAAAATCTTGAACTTTAAATAACCCTGCTTAAAAAAATGGACAGACTAAAAAGCAAAATCCGCGATATTCCCGACTTCCCTAAACCTGGCATTATCTTTAAAGATATTACCCCGCTGGTGAAAGATCCCGCCGCCTTACGATATGCCGTTCATCAATTGCTGCATCCTTTCCTGGACAGAAATATTACGGCCATTGCAGGTATGGAAGCACGCGGCTTTATTTTTGGCTCATTAGTCGCCTGGGAATTGGGGCTTCCTTTTATACCGCTGAGAAAACCGGGCAAATTACCCTACGATGTACAAAGTGTATCGTATGATCTGGAATATGGCTCCGCTGCTCTGGAAGCGCATATTGATGCTTTTGAAACGGGTGATAGGGTTTTATTAATTGATGATCTATTGGCTACCGGAGGCACAGCCAAAGCAAGCTGTGAGTTAGTTGAAAAGCTGGGAGCGAAAGTAGCAGCCTGTGCTTTTATAGTAGAACTGGATTTTCTTGAAGGACGCGAAAAACTCAAGGATTATGAAGTATATTCTTTATTGCATTTTTAATAGAAACGCTGTAGGGCCGGAGCCCTAGGCAATTTGTGCTATTTTATTTTTCCAGCTTATCTATTTTACTGCCGGCATTCTTGAATGCCCGGGCTGTTTCATCAAATGATCGGGCAGTACTGCTGAACGAATTGGAAACTTGCTTAAACTCCCGGATGTCGGCGCTTAAGCGCAGCGTTAGTCCTGATTTACTGTTTGCAGTCTCAACTGATTTTTCACTAACTCCTGATAAACCTGGTTCAGCTGAGGCACCTTTTTTATCATCTTCAAACAATTCGTCATCATAATCCATTAAATCAGAGGTTGCCTGAGCCTTGCCATCCGTAGCCAAATGATTTCGCCACTGCAAAAAGGATTCACGGGTAAAAACGTAAGGATCTAATGCCGCTTCATCTATAAACTTCAATGATCCTTCAGCATTGGCCCGGGTGTTCAGCAAAGACACAAGGTATACCGGTGCGCCCACATAGCTGGATGGATTTGCCGCTGTATCAAATATAGCACCCGGAATGCCGCGGACAGTAGAAGGCCCTAAAAAAGGCAATACCAAATAAGAGCCTTGAGGAACCCCCCATACGGCCAGGGTTTGTTCAAAATCTTCATCACTCTGTTCTAATCCAACATCCTCGGCCACATCAACGAGGCCTGCCAGACCTATTGTTGAATTAATTGCAAATCGTCCTGTGTCTTTAGCGCTTTGCCTGAATTTTGCCTGTAAAACATCATTAAGGACTATATTGATATTTTTCAGATTATTAAAAAAATTAAATACTCCCGTTTGCACAAACTGGGGCGTTATCCATTTATACACATCGGCGATAGGTTCGGCAATATAGTCATCAACCGTATCGTTGAAATTATAAATTTTTCTGTTAATGTTTTCATGCGGATCAATCTTACTGTGTTGTTCAGGAACGTCTGTTGTGGCACAACCGCCAAGAATCAGGGCCGTCCAGACAAAAATCCCGAAGCAAACCTGTTTATATTTATCCTTATGATGACTAGGGCATAGTTTGTTCACTGACATAAAACCTGTAACTAAAGTTTTGAATAAATATCAATTTTTTCGTTTATCTTTGCTATTAAAGCATCAAAACCTTCACGTTGTAAAATAGTGGTGTATTCTGATCTTTTCAATGCCAGATCACTTACTCCATTCGCAATAATATTAATTATTCGCCAACTATTTCCTTTTTCCTTAAGCATATAATCAAACTTTACCGGTTTTTTGTCGGGAATGACAAGATGGGAATGAATAACAACTCCTCCTCTTGCCGTTTCTTCTTCCGAGTCAAATTTAAATGATTCGCCGGCATATTCCTTAAAGTTATGCGCATAGGAGGCAACACTAAAACGGCTAAATACATCAACCAGTTTTTTTTGTTGCTCTCCAGATAATTTCTCCCATTCTTTCCCGACTACGATACGGGCAATTTTGGTTAAATCATGACTATTCACTACCGGCTCATAAAGTTTTTCATATCTTCCGGAGAATCCTAACTGTTTGCCATTCTTCATGACCTGAATCAGCTCTTCCTGAAACTTCTCCACTATTTGCCTTGCGGTTGCACCCTTCGCATCCTGGGCAAGACAATTTCCCATGCCCACTAACCAGAACATGAAAATAACAGCTAACTTCATATTTTTTAAAACCATGACCAAAAAGCCTCGTAAAATCTTAAAGTGTATACATAATCTTCGGGTAATGCGAAATTCCAGGATTAACCTGATAGATGAGCCTGCCTGCCTAACTATAAGCATGGATCATGCCGGTAATCTTAATATCCAGTTTTTGACGTTTGATATAAAAAATGGTGCGAAAAAAATATTGGCTTTTATCAAAAAACAAATAAGGCGGATTACCATGCCTTAATCGGTAAAATTCAGGCACTGGCATTCTTATCGATCATCTCCACTCTGATGGGAATGCCTGAAAATGTTGGTAACGGTTTTTCATTGATATACCGCGGCTTAAGTTCGGGCACCATCTCACCTTCGGTCTTTGGACCTCTGATAGAGGTTAATAGCGCCTTTAAAGGATGTTTTAACATATCTTCCACAGCGGTCGCTTCATAGCCGCAATGCGCCATACAGCTGGCACACTTGGGATTATTGACCGTGCCGTATTTTTCCCAAGGCGTGGTATCCAGCAGTTCTTGAAAACTTGAGGCATTACCCTCATCAGCCAATAAATAGCAGGGCTTTTGCCAGCCAAATATATTGCGGGTCGGATTACCCCACGGCGTGCATTCATAGTTTTGATTACCTGCTAAAAAATCCAGATAAAGCGAAGAGTGGTTTAATTTCCATTTGCGGCTTTTACCGATCTTAAAAATGCCCCGGAATAAATTCTTGACATCTTTGCCTTTAATAAAGACATCCTGCTGAGGCGCGCGCTCATAACTGAACCCCGGTGCAATGGTTACACCTTCAACCCCTAATGCCATCGCATAATCCAGAAATTCGGCGACTTCCCTGGGCTTTTCACCCTGGAAAAGCGTACAATTAACCGTGACACGAAAACCTTTTTCCAGCGCCAGTTTAATGGCTTCCACTGCCCGCTCAAAAACACCCTCCTGACAGACCGAAGCATCATGTTTTTCCTGCATACCGTCCAGGTGGATTGAAAAAGTCAAATAAGGAGAAGGCGTATAGTCCTTAATCCTCTTTTTTAATAACAGGGCATTAGTACACAGATAGACGTATTTCCTGCGCGCGACAATACCGGCAATAATTTGCGGCATCTCTTTGTGTATCAGTGGCTCACCCCCTGGAATCGATACCATGGGCGCATTACATTCATCGACAGCCTGCATACATTCTTCAAAAGAAAGCCGCTTGTCGAGAATTTCGTCTGAATAGTCTATCTTGCCGCAGCCTGCGCAGGCCAAATTGCAACGAAACAAAGGCTCCAGCATCAGTACCAACGGATATTTTTTTACCCCCCTTAACTTTTGCCTGATCAGATAACTACCGACAGTCAGCTGTTGACGTAAAGGAACTCCCATGCGCAAATCCTCCAAAAAATTTAAAAACAGCAACCCATCAATATGGTCACTTTGAAATTGATAAATCTGCGGATAAACAACCGTGTCGTAATAAAACAACATCCTGACAGTATGTATTTAATTAATCATAAATAAAGCTTTTTAAGCGCATAAATACAAAAATACAAACAGGCGTGTTATATAATACAATCGCTTACCGATTGTTGAGTAGAATACTATCTTTTATCTACAGACTCCAGTTTTTAGGCTGAATTATCTCTAAATCGTTGTTGTATTCTCAATTTTATTACAATTTGTACAAATACAACACAGGTGATTAAATCCTTGTTTTTATTGTTAATAAATTACGGTGCAGCCCTTCAAAACGGCTGCATTAGCAACAAAACAACATTACTTTGCAAAATCCCAACAAACGGGCTATGATTGCCTTAAATAATTACTAACTTGAACAATAAGTGCGGGTCGACATCAAAATATCATGAGCGAAACTCAAATATCGTTGAACAACCCAAAATCGCTTTGTCAATTGCCTGACCCGGACTTTCAGGCGCTATTGCTTGAAGGCGTATCCAGAACGTTTGCCCTAACCATTCCTCAATTGCCGGATAAACTTTATCCTGCGGTAGGTAATGCTTATCTGTTATGCCGCATTGTCGATACTATAGAAGATGAAATTTCACTCACTGCCGGGCAAAAAAAATATTTTTGTTCGGAATTTACCGGCCTGGTTAAAACCGGCACCGGTTCCGAGACCTTCGCCGTAGAACTGGCGCCATTGCTTTCCGAGCAAACTCTTCCGGCCGAGCACACATTAATCAATGTATTGCCGCGGGTTATCGAGATCACGCATAAATTTGATCCCGACCAGATCAATGCACTGTCTTCCTGCGTAGAAACTATGGGCCAGGGCATGAGTTTATTCCAATCCCAGAATCTGCATCATGGTCTCGCCACCCTCTCAGACATGAATAGCTATTGCTATTATGTGGCCGGCTGCGTGGGTGAAATGCTAGCTAAACTTTTTTGCCATTACTCACCGGAAATTGCCCAGCATAAAGAGCAACTGCTTGACTTATCGGTGTCTTTTGGCCAGGGATTGCAAATGACCAATATATTGAAAGATATTTGGGATGATGCAGAGCGGGGCGTCTGCTGGTTGCCGCAGGACATTTTTACGGAAACAGGGTTTGACCTTAAAACCCTGAGCCATGAAGCCAACCATGAGAATTTCCGAAAAGGCCTCGAACATTTAATTAGCATTGCTTACGGCCACCTGCATAACGCCCTGGTTTTTACGCAATTGATCCCGGCTCATGAAACCGGCATCCGCAATTTCTGTTTATGGGCATTGGGCATGGCGGTTTTGACCCTGAGAAAGATCAAACAGAACCTGGAATTCCAAAAATCCGAACAGGTCAAGATAACGCGCAGCAGCGTTAAAGCAACGATCCTGGCAACCCGATTAACCGGACGCAGCAATATGATGCTATCTCTGCTTTTTAACTTCGCAAGCCGCGGACTGAAATGTCCCGACTGGACATATTCCCTTTCATCCTCACATTGCGCTTCAGATCCTGCTGCTTATGCTTTTCATGCCCCTGCAGGGGCAAAGATCCGGCAGCCGTCGAAAGCCAAATCAGAGCAGCCGTCGAAAGCCAAATCAGATAGTTAAGGACATAAAATGTTTACCGAAGCAACTACATCGATAAATATCAGCCGTGCATCAAGCTCATCGACTGCTATTAATTCCCACGCATTCGATCTTGATAAAGCCATAAGTAAAGCCCGGGATAAATTATTAAGTCTTCAGGATAAAGAAGGTTTTTGGGTGTTTGAGCTGGAAGCAGATTGTACGATTTCAGCAGAATATATTATGATGATGCACTATATTGGTGAAATCGACGAATCGCTACAGGCCAAAATTGCCAATTACTTGAGAGCCCGGCAATCTGAAGAGGGGGGTTATCCGTTATTTACCGGGGGCCCTAGTGAGATCAGTTGCAGTGTTAAAGTCTATTATGCCTTGAAAATGGCCGGTGATTCCATCGACTCGTACCATATGACCCGCTTAAGAAATTATATTCTAAGTCAGGGCGGCGCTGCGAAAGCCAATGTTTTTACCCGAATTGCTCTGGCCACTTTTAAACAGCTGCCCTGGCGCGGCGTTCCCTATATTCCTGTGGAAATCATGCTGTTGCCCAAATGGTTTCCTTTCCATTTGGACAAGGTCTCGTATTGGTCCAGAACAGTGATGGTGCCATTGCTTATTCTCTGCACTCTAAAAGCGAGCGCCAAAAACCCCGATAATATCGATGTGCTGGAACTTTTTGTTACCCATCCTGATAAAGAAAAACACTACTTCCCCCAGCGAACCCTGTTAAATAAAATCTTTCTGGGACTGGATGCCATGGGCCGTATCGCTGGCCCCTTTATTCCCAAAAAAATGCGCGAACTTGCTATCGAAAAAGCCAAGGATTGGTTTATTGAACGACTGAATGGCGAAGATGGTCTGGGCGGTATTTTTCCTGCCATGGTCAATTCTTATGAAGCCATGCTGCTTTTAGGCCTGCCTAAAGACCATGAGCATGTGATTATGGCGCGCAAAGCCATAGATAAGTTACTCATTATTAATGAACAGGATGCTTATTGCCAGCCCTGTCTTTCTCCGGTTTGGGATACAGCCCTTGCCGCACTTGCTTTGCAGGAAGTCGACAAAATCGCTAATCATAAAAGCCTGGCTGACGCGTATAGCTGGCTTAAATCCAAACAACTATCCAACGAACCTGGCGACTGGCAAGTTTCCAGGCCGTATCTGGAAGGCGGCGGCTGGGCGTTTCAATTTAATAATCCCCACTATCCGGATGTCGATGACACGGCAGTCGTCGCCTTTGCCATGGCGAATTCTAATTTGCCGGATCTGGAAGAATCGATCCATCGAGCACTTCGCTGGATTACCGGCATGCAATCCAAAAATGGCGGTTTTGGGGCTTTTGATGTGGACAATACTCATTATTACCTGAATGAAATTCCGTTTGCCGATCATGGCGCCTTATTAGACCCGCCTACAGCCGATGTAAGCGCGCGCTGCGCCATGCTTATGGCCAGGGTAGCCAGTACTCATGCCGAATATCTGCCTGCTCTGGAACGCACGCTTGCCTATCTCCGCAATGAACAGGAAAAAAATGGCTCATGGTTTGGCCGTTGGGGAACCAATTACATTTATGGCACATGGTCTGTTTTATTCGGACTGGAACAAACCGCCATACCTAAAAATGATCCTGTCTATACCAGGGCTGTAAAATGGTTAAAAAGCGTACAACGTGAAGACGGCGGCTGGGGAGAAGACAATTACAGTTATCATGATATAAGCCATAGCGGAAAATACCGTTTCAGCACCGCATTTCAGACTGCATGGGCACTGTTGGGATTGATGGCAGCCGGCGAAGCCCAAAGTCCCGAAGTGAAGGCCGGCATTTATTTCTTACTGCGTAGCCAACAAGCGGATGGGGTCTGGAATGATAAATGTTATACTGCCCCGGGTTTTCCCAAGGTTTTTTATCTTAAATACCACGGTTACGACAAGTACTTCCCGCTTTGGGCGCTTGCTCGATACCGCAATGAGCTTAACAAAAAGTGATCACTGGCATCGTTGTTGCCTTACCCGAAGAAATCAGCACCCTGACGACAAAAAGAATTGCCAAGGGGAATTGCCTTTTCATTGCCGATAAAATATTAGTCGCTTATTCAGGGGCCGGCTCTAAAAATGCCCAAACAGCTGCCGAGCTTCTGGTTTCCAAAGGCGTAACCCGGCTAATCAGCTGGGGCTGCGCCGCCGCCCTCAGTTCATTAGTAAAACCGGGGGATTTGACATTGGCGGCAACACTGATCGATGCGGAGTATACTCGGATTGATATTAACTCTCCGTGGCACCGCAGCACTAAAAATCTGCTATCGCAATCTATAGTAGTGCATACCGGCCAGTTAGCTGAAAGTAAAAGCCTGATTTCCTCCAGCAAAGACAAAAAACAACTGCAATCAAAAACCGGCGCAATCGCCCTGGACATGGAAAGTATCGCTATCGCTAAAGTGGCCAAACAACACAAGCTGGCTTTTTTGGCTATCCGGGCTATTGCCGATCCTGTTACCATGGATTTGCCAGAAGCGGTAAATCACTCGCTTAATGATCAGGGTGATATCCTTTTAGGAAAGTTACTTTTTTTTATTGTGCGACATCCGGCTCAACTGCCTGGTTTAATAAAGCTGGCCCTGCACTTCCATGCGGCAAGGAAAACCTTAAAACAGGTTGCAGAAGATATTGATAATGTGATTTGTTTTAGTCACTTTACGCCGACAGCAATATAGATGTCATGCGCAGACATCATTCCGGTTTATATGAAAAAGATTTTTTAACGAGCCTGTATAGTAGTTTCGGTTTAGCTTTCGTCTTACTCGAAGATAAGGCAAATATTAATTTATTACTATTCACAGGCATTTCTTTTACACTAATCTCTTCTTTAATAGTTCTTTCTGCTTTTTGTACTCTCGAGGGCGTGAAGAGGTACAGACAGCAAGGCAACCTAGTTTTGAGGTAAACATGACTTTCAGCATCGCCGATCTCGTTGCTCAACATAGCAGTGATAAATTTGATCTGCATGAACAGCATCTCAATAACCAAATGGTTAGAATGTTAAAAACCATAGGCTATGACCGGCATTACAAAAGAGCTATCGGGCAATATCTTTATGACCAGAATGATACCGAATATCTGGATTTATTAAGTGGTTTCGGCGTATTTGCCATTGGCCGCAACCACCCTGCGGTTATCAGCGCATTGCAGGAAACCTTGACCCTGGAACTGCCTAATCTGGTGCAAATGGATGTGTCGATACTCAGCGGTTTGCTAGCCAAGGCAATTCTGAAAACCACTCCGGATAATCTGGGCAAGATGTTTTTCTGCAATTCAGGAACCGAATCGGTAGAAGCGGCCATCAAATTTGCCCGTTATGTCACCAGACGGGAAAAAATTGTTTTTTGCGAACATGGCTATCATGGCCTGACCCTGGGAGCTTTGTCCTTGAATGGCGAAAAAATCTTCCGCGAAGGTTTTGGCCCGCTACTGCCCGAGTGCCGTGCAATTCCTTTTAATGATCTTGAGTCCCTGGAAAAAGCATTAGCCGGTAAAGATGTTGCCGCATTTATTGTGGAACCTGTGCAGGGAAAAGGCGTTAATGTACCGGATGACCATTATTTGCCTGAAGTTGAACGTTTGTGTAAAAAGTACGGCACTTTGTTTGTAGCTGATGAAGTTCAAACGGGCTTAGGACGGACCGGTAAATTCTGGGCAGTAGATCACTGGCAGGTGAAACCCGATATGATCTGTATGGCCAAGGCGTTATCGGGAGGTTTTGTTCCGGTAGGCGCAGTCGCCATGACGCAAAAAATCATGGATACGGTTTTTAACCGTATGGACCGCGCTATTGTCCATGGCTCAACCTTTTCCAAAAACAATATGGCAATGGCTGCCGGTCTTGCTACGCTGCGCGTTATGGAAGATGAAAAACTGGTAGAAAACGGAGCCAGAATCGGCACAGATATCATCAACAGCCTGAGCGCCCTGACTGAAAAGTATGAGTTTCTGAAAGAAGTTCGAGGCAAGGGCATGATGATTGCCATTGAATTCAAATCACCCAAGAGCCTGAAGCTGAAAGCTGCCTGGGGGATGCTGGAAGCCGCCAATAAAGGTCTGTTCTGCCAAATGATCACCATTCCTTTATTTAAAGAACACCACATGCTGACTCAGGTTGCAGGTCATGGCATGAATGTAGTTAAACTGTTGCCGCCTTTAACTCTGACGCAAAAAGACCGCGATCATATTATCACCGCATTTGATAAAGCCATTGCTGATACTCACCAGATTCCGGGTTCAATCTGGGACTTGGGCAAGAACCTGGCTAGTCATGCGCTGAAAGTCAAAAAAAGCCAGTAAGGCAGGCGACAGCAATGAAAAATACATTTCAGTTAAGCTTGCTGTTTATTCTTTTGATCCAGCCGCCATTACTTTTTGCACATGCGGTAATAACTTCTCATTCCTTAAAAATTGCTCCCTTGCGCCCTGCCCGGCAAGAAAAAGTAGAACTTACCTTTAATTCCCAAATAGAATTGGGATTGTCGCAAATTTTCCTGGTCCATAAGGGCGATAAACATGAATTGCTGCATGCAGTCAAAGGTAGGCAGCAGGGCCATATTATTGTAGATATTCCCCCCTTAAAAACCGGTCATTATGCCATCCGGTTCAGAATTTTTGCCGCCGACGGTCATTTAACAGAGGATGTTATTCATTTTACTGTCGAAGCCTTGCCCTCCGATACCAAGGCTAAGGACAGCAACTCCAATAGCAGCAGGTTCTGATAATGGCCGGGATAGCTGACTTTCTTGATTCGCTGGTTGGCGGATTTGATCTGATTTGTTTCTCACTCGTGATCGGGGGGCTGTTCTGGGGCCTTTTTGTTTTACGTGCGTGGAACAACCCTAATCAATACAATGATGTATTGATGCAAAAAACCGTGGCCCTTCTATATAAAGGGGGTTTTGCGCTGGCCTTAGCCCAACTTTTAAAAATTATCCTTAAAATCTGGTTAATGACGGCCCTGCTCAATAGATGGCCTTTTCCTGAATTTGCCGCCACTACGCAATTCCTGGGCGGCACTTTGCGCATGACGCTGGCTTTACTCCTGGCCGGATATTGTTACCGGTATTTGCGTAAAAATCCATTCTCCCAATATCACTGGAGAATCGCTGCAGCGGCGGCTTTGCCCATGATTATTTCCGGAGCCTGGCTGGTTCATGCGGCCGGTCGTTTTGAAAACCAGTTTATGCTCATGTCGCTGACAGTCATCCATCAATTGGCTGCGGCGGCCTGGGTTGGCGGAGTTTTCCAGCTGGTTAATCTGTGGTTTTTACATTCCGCCAAACGTATTCCAGCCGAATTATGGCCTTTATTGCTACGACGATTCACTGCTTTTGGCATAGCTTCGGTCGCCATGATTTTGATCTCGGGCGTGCCTATCGCCCTGCAATATATCGACACCTGGAATGGCCTTATCGGTACCGGCTACGGCAATTTATTGCTGGTAAAAGTAACATTACTGGTAATGGCCCTGGGGTTTGCCTGGTTAAATAAATCAGCCGTTCTGGAATTTGGCATTTCAGGCAATCACCGGCGTTTAAACCATTGCGTCCCTTATTATATTGAAGCGGAAACATTCGTCTTAATCACCTTGTTATTTACTGCCGGCAGCCTGGCTTCCCAGCCTCCGGCCATTGACATTGCCAACCTGACCGCAAGCTGGCAGGAAGTCCTGGATACCTTTAGCCCGCGAATCCCGCGAATAAACTCTCCTACTCATGAAGATCTTATAGCAGGCGAAGCAGGCCGTGTTGCTATCGTAGGCCAGATACCCTCATTAGCGGCAACGGAATGGTCAAATTACAATCATAATATTGCCGGAATTTTTCTGACAGTCATGAGTATCTTTGCCATGCTGTCTTATGCCAGATCAAATAGCTCCGCTCCGGATAAGTTTCTGGGCTGGACTCAATACTGGCCTTTCGGTTTTGTCGCTCTGGGTGTATTTCTGTTTTTCCGCAGCGATGCTGAAACCTGGCCATTAGGGCCTATAGGTTTCTGGGAAAGTACTTTTAATAACGGTGAAGTATTGCAGCATAGAATTGCGACATTTCTGGTATTTGTGTTGGGTATAATGGAACTGCGCGCCAGAATGACAAGAAATTCGCATGCCAAACTAGCCTTTGTATTTCCTATTTTGACTGCGTTTGGCGGATTAATGCTGCTGACCCATTCACATACCGGATTTCAACCTAAAAGCGCATTTCTTATCCAGATAGGCCACACCTCAATGGGTGTTTTTTCTCTCATTATGGCATGCGGACGTTGGCTGGAACTAAAACTGGACAGTCCGGGCAAGGACATTGCCGGTTTTATTTCTGTTGCTGCCTTGTTTCAGATGGGACTCATCCTGATGTTCTATCGCGAACCTCTTTATTAATATGAACACATCAAACAAATATCCCTTGCTTAAAAACATTCATATCCCTGCCGATCTTCGCAAACTGCCAAAAGACATGCTAAAACCATTAGCCAAGGAACTGCGTGAGTTTTTAACGCAGTCGGTAAGCATTTCGGGCGGCCATTTTTCCGCCGGGCTGGGTACCGTTGAACTGACTATAGCCTTGCATTATGTCTTCGATACGCCGTCTGATCAGTTGGTCTGGGATGTCGGTCATCAGGCATATCCGCACAAGATCCTGACCGGGCGCAAAGACCGGATGACGACGATTCGTACCCGGGGCGGCCTATCCGCTTTTCCGAGCCGGGCAGAGAGTGAATACGATGCCTTTGGCGTCGGTCATTCCAGTACGTCGATCAGCGCAGCGTTAGGGATGGCGATTGCCTCGGAACTGAAGGGTGAAGACAAGCAAATGGTGGCTATTATCGGCGATGGCAGCATTACCGGCGGGATGGCGTATGAGGCAATGAATCATGCTGGCTGCATCGATGCCAATTTGCTGGTCATTCTGAACGATAATGATATGTCGATTTCACCTAACGTCGGAGCAATGAATAATTATCTGACCAAGATTTTATCCAGCAAACTGTATTCATCAGTACGCGAGGAAAGCAAGAAAGTATTGAGCAGAATGCCCAGTGTCTGGGAGCTCGCCCGACGCACGGAAGAACATATGAAAGGCATGATTGTGCCGGGTACTTTATTCGAGGAACTGGGCTTTAATTATATCGGCCCGATTGACGGCCATGATCTGGATATGCTGGTGTCTACGCTGGAAAATCTTAAGGGTATTTCCGGCCCGCGCTTTTTACATATCGTCACCCGCAAAGGTAAAGGTTACCCTCCGGCTGAAAAAGATCCTTTGGCCTATCACGGCGTGCCGGCTTTTGATCCAACCAAGGATTGTTTGCCCAAATCAGCGCCATCCCCGCATCCAACCTATACGGAAGTATTTGGCAACTGGCTGTGTGATATGGCCAGACAGGACAAGCGTTTATTGGCGATTACCCCGGCGATGCGCGAGGGCTCCGGTCTGGTGAAATTTTCCGAGCAATTTCCAAAACGCTATTTTGATGTGGCCATTGCCGAGCAACATGCCGTAACACTGGCAGCAGGCCAGTCCTGTCAGGGCGCCAAACCGGTAATTGCCATATATTCCACATTTTTGCAGCGGGCTTACGACCAGCTGATTCATGATGTCGCGCTGCAAAATCTGGATGTTCTGTTTGCGCTGGATCGAGCCGGTGTAGTCGGCCCGGATGGACCTACCCACGCCGGCAGTTTTGATTATACCTATATGCGCTGTATTCCCAATATGCTGGTTATGGCGCCGGCTGACGAAAATGAATGCCGGCAGATGCTCACTACCGGTTTCAGGCATCAAGGTCCGGCATCAGTGCGTTATCCGCGCGGTAAAGGACCTGGAGTTACTGTTGAAAATTCCCTGACCGAGCTGCCGGTAGGCCAGGCGGAACTGCGTTATCAGGGCAGCCGCATTGCCATCTTGGCCTGGGGCAGCATGGTGACTCCGGCTGTAGCTGCGGGCAAGCATTTGGGCGCGACCGTGGTGAATATGCGTTTTGTCAAGCCCATAGATGAAGCGCTTATTCTGGAATTGGCCAAAAGCCATGAAATATTCATCACTGTGGAAGAAAATGTCATTTCCGGCGGCGCGGGCAGCGCCGTGAGTGAGTTCCTGCAAGCGCAGCATATTCTGATGCCGGTATTAAATATCGGCCTGCCGGACAGCTTTATTGACCAGGGAACCCGGGAAGAACTGCTGGCTATCTGCAGGCTTGATGCCCCGGGCATAATTGCCCAGATTGAAACATTTTGTGCCTGAAGGTTCCACTCCACTATAAAGTTTGCGACGGATATTTTATTCTTCGTATACTTTGTGATAGAAATACAATTCCGGCAATATCCTTGTGTTAACCAGTTATGTTGGAAATAATACCTCTTCCGGTCTTAACCGATAACTACATTTACCTGCTTAATGAACCGGTATCAAATGAGACGGCTGTTGTCGATCCGGCCCTGGCCCAGCCGGTTCTTGATATTCTGGATAAGAAAAACTGGAAGCTGACCTATATTCTCAATACGCATCACCATTGGGATCATGTGGGCGGCAATCTGGAGCTGAAACAGAAAACCGGCTGTAAAATTATCGCGGCCGAATCAGACCGGGACAGGATTCCAGGCATTGATATTGGCCTTAAGGAAGATGATGTTATGGTAATCGGCAAGCAATCGGCTCAAATCATTTCAACGCCCGGCCATACCAGCGGGCATATTGTTTACTATTTCGCTGAAGACAATAGCCTGTTTTGCGGCGATACTTTATTTGTAATGGGATGCGGCCGACTGTTTGAAGGCACCGCCGGACAAATGTGGAATTCGCTGCAGAAATTGAAAGCGTTGCCTCCATCAACCCGGCTATATTGCACTCATGAATACACTCTGGCCAATGGGCGCTTTGCGCTAAGCGTGGAACCCTATAACCTTGCATTGCAAAAGAGGATGATTGATGTGCGGCAACTCAGAGCGGAAAATAAACCAACCGTCCCTTCAACTATTGAACAGGAAAGGGCAACCAATCCGTTCTTCAGGGCTGACAGTTTAACGATTCAAAAAAACCTGAACATGCAAAGTCAGCCGCATGTTCAGGTCTTTGCCGAGCTGAGAAAACGCAAGGATTCGTTTTGATTAAAATAAAATTATGGCTTTATTCGGCGCCGGAAGATTTCGGCACCCAGAGATCACTTAAAACCAGGCTTGTTTCAATAAATGGCGGCGCCTGCACCCGCTCATTTTCCTGCCAGGTGTGTTCCAGCAGCCAATGCCCTTCATGCAGACTGTAAACTTCCAAAGTCCAGCAATCCGGGTCAACCAGCCATAACCAGCTGACGCCCTGTTCAGCATAAATAGGCATTTTCACGGCGCGGTCGATGCGCGCTGTAGCGGGCGATAATATTTCGCATGCCCAGTCCGGCGCTATGCTGATATAGGCTCCTTCGGGAAATTGCGGCAGGCTTTCGCGCCGCCAGCCCGCCAAATCCGGCACAAGAATATGTTTATCCAGGTGTAATTCAGGCTCAAACAATATCCACTAGCCGCCCGGACCGCCTTTTCCCCGTTGATATGGGCTGACAAATTCATCCCCTATAACAGAGGCTGCAAGGGCATGCCTGGGCGCAGGACGCGGTTGAGTTATCAATTGACCGTGCAGAATTTCGCCGATCAGATTATCGGGCAAGTCGAACAGATCTTCATAGGTTGCTAAACGGAAAGCTGGTTGAGTCATGTTTTAATCCTCTAAGCCTAGTTTAATTATCCGATCTGTATTCGGTCTGAAGCAGGAAATAAGAAAAAACTCCCCCTTCTCACCGCCGCGTTCAAATACTAAAAAACATCAGCCTTTCGGCCGCATATGCGGAAACAATAATACATCGCGAATGGAAGGCGCGTCGGTAAACAGCATGACCAAACGGTCGATGCCTATGCCCTCGCCTGCTGTCGGCGGCATCCCGTGTTCCAGAGCGACGATATAATCCGCATCAAAGTGCATGGCTTCATCATCGCCGGCTTCTTTTTCCTCCACCTGTTTCCGGAAGCGATTCGCCTGATCTTCGGCATCATTCAGTTCGGTAAAGCCATTGGCAATTTCACGGCCGCCGACAAAGAATTCAAACCGGTCAGTCACCTGCGGATTATCGTCATTACGCCTTGCCAAGGGCGAGACTTCAACAGGATAAGCGGTAATGAAGGTGGGATTCATCAAGCGATGCTCAACGGTCTTTTCAAAAATCTCGATCTGTATTTTACCCAGGCCATAGTTTTCCTTTAGGGATAAACCGAGCTTTTCAGCTACCTTGACGGCCGCCTCGCGGTTATCAATATCGCCGGCTTGTAATGCGGGATTAAAGTGCAAAATCGAATCAAATACCGTCAATCGATCGAAGGGCTTGCCGAATTCGTATTGCTCGCCCTGATAGGTGATAACCGTCCGGCCCAGCACTTCTTCCGCCAAACCGCGCAGCATGGCTTCGGTCAAATCCATCAAATCCTGATACTCAGCATAAGCCTGGTAAAACTCCAGCATGGTAAATTCAGGGTTATGCCGGCTTGAAAGCCCTTCATTACGAAAATTGCGGTTGATTTCGAAAACTTTCTCAAAGCCGCCGACCACCAATCTTTTTAAATACAGTTCCGGGGCAATACGCAGATATAAGCCCATATCCAGCGCATTATGATGCGTGGTGAAAGGCCGTGCGGTTGCGCCGCCCGGAATCGCCTGCATCATCGGCGTTTCAACTTCCAGAAATTGGCGATCGATCAGGAACTGACGGATAAAAGCTATAACCCTGGAGCGCATTAAAAAAGTTTTGCGCGACTGCTCACTCATAATCAAGTCCAGATAGCGCTGCCTGTATTTGATTTCCTGATCTGCAACACCGTGGAATTTTTCCGGCAAAGGCCGCAAAGCCTTGGTTAGCAGTCGAATATCATCGACCTTGACGCTGAGTTCGCCGGTCTGTGTTTTAAACAATACGCCTTCGACGCCGACAATATCGCCAATATCCCATTTCTTGAAGTGATCGTTGTAAAAACCTTCAGCCAGTGCATCACGAGTCACATAAAGCTGTATCTGGCCGGACATATCCTGAATATGCGCGAAACTCGCTTTACCCATAACTCGACGGGTCATTAGCCGGCCGGCCAGTTTTACGCGTACCAGTTCGGTTTCCAGCTCTTCCTTGGATTTTTCCCCGTATTCAGCCAGCAGTTCGCCTGCAACCACATTGCGGCGAAAATCGGTGGGAAAAGCAATACCGTTCGCCCGCAAATCCTTTAATTTGCTGCGGCGCTGTTTGATTTGTTCCTGCTCGTCGTGCTCAATTTCTGACATTTGTAATAACTGGCTCTTTATTTTTACCACAGAGAATACGAAGGTCCCGAAAGAGAGAAAAAATAGATCTCGTACTCTTCATGACTTTCGCGGCATTGATTTTTTACAGCCCGCTCTTCAAGCTCGCCTCGATAAACTGATCCAGGTCGCCGTCCAGAACGGCCTGCGTATTGCCGGTTTCCACACCGGTGCGCAAGTCCTTGATGCGTGACTGATCCAGCACATAGGAACGTATCTGGCTGCCCCAGCCTATATCGGATTTGGAATCTTCGAGAGCCTGTTGCGTCTCGCTGCGCTTGCGCATTTCCAGTTCATACAATTTGGCTTTCAATTGCTTCATCGCGGTATCGCGGTTTTTATGCTGTGAGCGGTCGCTTTGACATTGCACGACAATACCGGTGGGAGTATGCGTCATGCGCACAGCCGATTCAGTCTTGTTGATATGCTGGCCGCCGGCACCGCTGGCGCGATAGACATCGACACGGACATCGGCCGGGTTAATGTCTATATCAATATCGTCATTAATTTCCGGCGAAACAAACACTGAGGCAAAGGATGTATGGCGGCGGTTGCCTGAATCAAAAGGCGATTTTCGCACCAGCCGGTGCACGCCCGTTTCAGTGCGCAGCCAGCCAAAGGCATAATCGCCTTCGAATTTAATCGTGGCGCTTTTGATGCCGGCGACATCGCCCTGCGATTCTTCAATCAACTCGGTTTTAAACCCTTTACGCTCGCCCCAGCGTAAAAACATGCGTTCAATCATGGCTGCCCAGTCCTGCGCTTCAGTACCGCCGGAACCGGACTGTATGTCAAGAAACGCATTATTGGCATCCATTTCGCCCGAGAACATGCGCCGGAACTCAAGAGCCGCCACTTTGGTTTCAAGATGAGCCAAATCGGCTACGACAGTATTAACGGTTTGTTCATCTCCTTCATCAACCGCCATCATCAGCAGTTCTTCGGCATCCTCCAGACCGCGTTCCAATTCATTAATCGTATTAACGATAACTTCCAGTTGTCCTCGTTCCTTGCCTAAAGCCTGCGCCTCTTCCGGGTAATTCCAGATTTTCGGGTAAGCCAGCTCTCTTAATACTTCAACCAGCCGCTCACTCTTGACATCAAAGTCAAAGATACCCCCTTAGGGCATTACCACGGCTTTTCAGGTCGGCTATTTTATTTTTAATCGGATTTATTTCTTGCATAGGATTTAACTGATGATAATACCCCAGCTTGTTGAGCTCGGGACTATGAAACCTAAAAAAACACAAATTGTAAACTATAATCTGGCGGCTCGCATGCAGAACCTGTTACAAGCCTGATAAGTAAAGTACCCTTAACGCAGGCATGACCAGAAACATCTGCTGCTTATTTTTCTAAACATTATTATGTAGGTTATAAATGACAAGCTCGAATTAAACCCCGGTAACGACTATTTATTATTCCGCCAAATTGCTGCCAAGTGCGCCAGGAAAAGTTAATCCCAGCGGTCGTCCCGGACCTGTACTTTTCCCTTCTCAATTCGCACTGGAAAAGAATGAATGTTTTCATAGGCAGGCGGGGATTTGACTTCGCCGGTCCTTACACAAAAACGCGCGCCATGACGAGGACAGATAATTTCGTCGCCTTCCAGTACCCCGCTGGCGATTTCCGCTCCATCATGAGTACAGACATCTTCAATAGCGTAAAAATTGCCTTCAATTTTAAAGACGGCAATTTCTGTCCCATCCACGTCAACGACCATATTTTCACCATCGGCTAAGGCGTTTTCACCTGCTACATTTATCCATTCGGACATTTCAAGACCTTTTGACTTATCAGACCTGTTTAAACTTTAATAGTGTTTGACTATAGTATAGCGTTACGCCGCCTTTGGATAGCATTGCAAGCTAATAGGAATTCGTCACTTTCTTCAATAATAAAAACCTCTCCAGAGATCAAAATGGACAATCTTCACTTCTATCTACAAAACTTTTTATCATTATTGACTACAGGAAATATTCGCGAAATCTCGACAACAACGGCAACCAGCTTTGCCCTGATTGCCGCAGCTGAAATTGGTGATAAAAGCCAACTGGTCTGCATGACCCTGGCATCCCGCTATAGAGCCTTGCCGGTCATGCTTGGCGCTATAGCCGCCTTTGCCTTTTTAAATACCCTGGCCGTGGTTTTTGGCATCGCCATCGCCAGCTGGCTTCCGCATTATATAGTAGCAGCAACGGTGTCTGTGTTGTTTGCCATTTTCGGCATTCATTCCTTGCGCCTTCTCGGAAGTAATGGAAATGAAGTAATCAAGGAGAAAAGCGGCCACAGTATTTTCTTTGCCACTTTTTTATTGATTGCAATGGCTGAATTCGGCGATAAAACCCAGCTTGCCGTCGTTGCCTTAACCAGTACTACCGTGCCGCTTGCAGTATGGCTGGGTTCTACAGCCGCCCTGACGTTAACATCAGCTTTGGGAATTATAACCGGCCGCGCTTTTATAAAGCGAATTTCTTTAATTTTGCTACACAAGATCAGCGGAACCATTTTTCTGATTCTATCTGTTTTTGCGGCCTATCGCAGTTATATCAGTTATCCCGCCTGATAGCCAATCAGTGCCCGTCTTTGACATTACAAAAGCGTTCATAGCTTAGCGGGCCCATAATACCCCTTAATCCATGAACGCCTACGGGTGGCCGGTAATCAGATATTCATCTATTTGATACAGAACCAATTAAATACCGACATGGTTGAATTTACTGAGGATAACCCTGCTGCTGCGGATAGCCTTGCTGCTGCGGATAGCCTTGTTGTTGAGGATATCCCTGCTGTTGGGGATAGCCCTGTTGCTGTTGCTGGCTACCTTGCTGGGAGCCCGCATTCTGATTGGCGACAATTGCTAATTCCACACGACGATTCTGCGCCCTGTTAGCCTCACTGGTATTAGAGACTTTCGGCATTCTCTCGCCCATTCCCTGTTGAGTAAGCCGGGAATAATGCACATTATGCTGGGATAAATAATTTGAAACACTGGCAGCGCGTTGTTCAGACAACCTCTGGTTATAATTATCGGCGCCTATGTCATCAGTATGCCCTGTTATCGTAATTTTTGAATCCGGATACTGGTTTAATACATTAGCTACCGAGTCCAGAGCACTTTGAGCCTGCGGAGTCAAATTTGCAGAATCAAATCCGAAAGTAATATTGCTGGGCATAGTCAAATTAAGCGTATTTTCAGCCGTACGCTGCACTTCAATACCGGTGCCCTGCAATGATTGCTGCAATTCTTTTTGCTGATGATCCATATAAGCGCCAACAGCCGCGCCCACAGCACCGCCTGCTAAGGCTCCAAAACCGGCATTCTTAAGATCGTTGCCGCCGAATAACGTGCCCGCGCCCGCACCCACCGCAGCTCCTATGCCGCCGCCTTTGGCGGTATTGCTGATAGTGGATTGGCCTGTATAAGGATCAGTAACACAGGCCGCCAAAAGCATCGAGCTTATGCCTGTAATTAATAATTTCTTTTTCATAAATTCACTGCCTTTAGTTATACAAATTTGTCGATAAAATATACCCATAGAAACTTAACAAACGCTGAATAAAGCTACCATCATGTTAAGACCAATAGCTGAGAACTCTGCGGCAAGGAAACCTTCAAACAGAACCTGTCACAGCCTGAATTTCACGCTAATAAATCGGGGAGTCCCACTGCTTTTGAATACATTATCCAATCACTTGGCAATAGGAAAATAACCTCGTCGATAAGCCGTGCTCGAGCTTTCGGATTATTTGGCATACCTCACATAAAAGTAACGGTTAATGCATGCCCTGTTCACGGCATCCGCCTCATAAGTAATATAACCGTAAATAAAACCGGCTCATGTACGCAAGCTGGCTTTAATGCCTGGCCTGAAAGGTTTTTTTGCGATATTCAAACAGGGCGATAACCAGAATATAAACCAGTAGCAGTTCACTGGCGGATAGCCATGGCTTGCGGCCGGTATAAATTCGCAGTCCTTCCTGCATGAAATACAAAGCCATGCCCAAGCCGATATAGCCGATAATACGTTTAACATCATAATCGACCGGGTAATATTTTCGCCCCAGTAAATACGACATTATAGCCATACTTGCATAACAGGCCAGTGTCGCCCAGGCCGAACCTGCATATCCGTAAACAGGAATCCACCAGACGTTAAGCACGACTGTCAGCACTGCTCCTGCTAACGATACGATAGCGCCTATCAGTGTATGGTCAGTGAGTTTATACCAGATAGACAGGTTCACATAAATACCGAGGCACAGATTCGCAAGCAATAAAACCGGCACTACTTCAAGTCCTGCTCTAAATTCATCGCCGACGAAAAATTTAAAGAAATCAATAAATAATGTCACCAGCAGAAATATGAATACGCAAAATATGACAAAAAACCTAAGCACGTCAGCGTAAATCCTGCGGGCGTCTTTTTGATCGGCATAGGCAAAGAAAAATGGCTCGGCCGCATAGCGAAAAGCCTGGATGAATAGCGACATCAGTATGGACAGCTTATAACAGGCGCTGTAAATACCCAGCATTTTCATGTTGGTCTGAAAGTCATAAGGCAACAGGTATTTTAGCAGCACGCGATCGAGCATTTCATTGATAATCCCGGCGAAACCGATAACCACCATAGGCAGCGAATAGCGAATCATGCGCCCGAACAAGGCTTTATTAAAGCCCCAGGCAAGCCCGATTAATTGCGGCGTCAGCAATAAAAACTTGAAGATGCTGGCTATCAGGTTGGCAATGAATATGTAGCCGACACCTATGGCCGGATTATAATTTCTTGCTAGCCAGGCATAAGGATTTTCCGCGTAAATTCTGGGCCAGTAAATGATGAAAAACAGGCTTAGCAGGACGGTTATCATTATTTCCGTAATTTTTATACCGGCAAAACGCAAGGCCTTGTTTTCCGCCCGCAGACGCGCAAAAGGGATGGCGGAAATCGCATCCAGAACCAGAATAATGGCAAACCACAATATGTATTCGGGATGATCGGGATAACGCAGTAAAGCTGAAAGCTCAGGATTAATGACTGCTATAAGCAGAAGAAATCCGAGATTGACCAGCACGACAAATAATAAGGCTGTTGAATAGGCTACATCCCTGCCTGTTGACTGCTTGTCACGAAAACGAAAATAGCCGGTTTCAAAACCGAACAAAAGCAGTACGGAAAAAAAGCCGGCATAGGCATAAAATTCCGATACCACGCCGTATTGCGCCGCTGAAAAGTGATAGGTATACAACGGTACCAACAGGTAATTGAGGAAGCGGCCAAAAATACTGCTAATGCCGTAGATTGCAGTTTGAGACGCGAGTTTTTTTATAATACCCATAGGTAACGGAGTCTTTAAGTAACAGGGTAATCGCAGGTGAAGCGCAAAATTATACATGAATCAGCTTAGCCGAGGCTGTTTATGCTCAGCGGACCCGATTAACTTTATAGTTAAAACAGAAGCTTATGGAGCATATCTTCCAGTATTCCACAGCCCGGAAGCTGTATTAATTAAAGTGCGCTTTTGAGTTGAATAGCCGGCTATGTTTTTCATGCAAAAAAATGGCCAAGCATTGAACCTGCTTGCTGTTTAAAAACAGGCTCAACAGTAATTTCCCTATCATCCCTCGTAGTGGTATTTCTTTTCTTTAGACTTATTACAGAACATTTGCATAGTCCTGTTCCAGTTGCCGGAAATTCATTGACGACATGAAGCGGCTGAAACTTAGCCAGGCGGAAAGCCCCATCAGATCGGTGAACTGCGGCGGCAAAAAGCGCGGCGCAATGACGGTGCCTTCTTCAACCAGATCGACCAGTACTTTCATATCTTCAAGCATGGTCTTACCGCAGAACAGCAGGGGAATGCGATCCGGTTTGCCTTTGCTGACCGCCAGACGCATAAAATTATAGGTCAGCACAAAGCCTTTGATATAAGTAAGGTCTTTGGTAAAAGGCATGCCATCCGGACTACTGCCTCTGAATACCCGGCTGCTGAGCGTATAGCTTTCTTCCTCATCCAGTCCTTTGTCCCTGAAAAAAGTAAATATATCCATAAAATCTGCGCCTTGTTCAGTAAGCGTGATAGCGCGCACGCGGTTAATCAGGCGCATCAGCCGGTGTGGCGTGGAGCTCAATGTCAATATTTCCATTAATACCGCCAGCCCTTCCTGGGTAATAGTGGCCGACGGCGGCCCTTTACCAAGAAATGTGCAGTAGGGCTGGGCCAGGCCATTCAGCGTAGTGCCCAGATGCACCCAAATTTCATGTACTTCTAGAACGCGCAGATCGCGCATATTAAATAATGCGTCCGCGCGCAGCTTGATGTAATCGGTACCGGCTGCAGAATCGGCGAGGATACCATCACTGATCATTGCCCGCAGGCCATCACCCGGAAAGAGGCCTTCTATTTTTTCATTGAGAATGGCCACCGCATCTTTGGCCTGAATTGTTTTCGGATCTTCCAGCAGGAAGTCCAGTTTCAGCAGTTGAGACAGGGTTTCTTCCATCATAGTGCCTAAATCGGCAATAGTCGGGTCGCCGACATGAAAAACATCCTGGGCCGAGCCGTATAATTCCTGGGAAATATTGGAAAATGCAGGAGTTCCCCTGGCTTCAAGCATATTAACTACATCCTGGTATTCGCGGCAAATCCGGCGCATGATAACACTCAGCGGATTGAGTTGGCCAAGCTTGCGCACTAAAGCCCGTTCAATCTGGTAAAACTCGTGTTTTTTTTCCTTGGGATCAAACCCCAGCGGACGATTTAAATAATACTCAGGCGTCACTAACGGCAGATTTTTGCAGTTACCTTTAAAAAAAGCCTGCTTGATATGGTCGTCCCATTTGATAGCATCGAGAATACGGATGGGTTGCTGGGCCTTGACAATTCGATCAGAGAGCGTTTTGACTTCAACCAGATAAGCGGAGGGTTTGAGGTTTTTTTTAGGCATGGGGAGTCTCAGTTGGGCCAGCAGCGTTCAAAAAGAAGTAATTACCCGGATTAGTCATACCCATAGCAGAACCAAAGCCAATATATCAACAAATTAACAAAGCCCAAGGAAATTCCATCCAGGTCAAATTCAAAAAATCCCAGCGTACTGCCATGTTTTTCCGTATGTTGAATAATAATATTCCTGGAAACGCCCTGGGTCAGTAATTTACCCGCAATAGCGCTGCACGCCGCCAAAGCTATCAGTGGCTTCAGCCCCAAGGTTAGCCAACGTAGGCCAATAAAGCCCACTCACATATAAAAATACCGATTTTACTTACTGCACAATCAGTATAAATACCGCAATCAGAACCATTACGGATATATTCACTAAGGATTACGCCCGCCTAAAATCTTATATGTTAACCACTGCTTAATTATACTGGGTATTCAGCACACCCGAATTGCTGAATCTCATTGAAGAAAAAATTTCTCTTCGTGGTCCCGTCGGTTAAAAGTCAATTTCCGACATCTTTATTATATTCAAATATTTACAGGGTATTGATAAAAAAAATTATAAATACAGAAAAATTTTAAGATTAATTTAAGATTCAGCAATGAGAATAAAATAAAGCTTTCCAAAATATAGACTATGAATGAAGCCACCTCCAAAAATCAAAGTATGGACGACGAAGACGCTGCTGTAACTTCTAGACGCAAATTCCTGAAGAATATGGCCTATGGCTCTTTGCTCTCAGTTGCGGGCTCAAATATTGCCAATGCGGGTATTCTGCATTTTCCGTCCTTCAAAACGCTCGCTCTGGAAAATATGCATACCGGCGATAAATTAAAATTAACCTATTTTGAAGCAGGCAGCTATATTAAGGATGCGCTGCAGGAAATCAGTTATCTGTTCCGCGACTATCATACCGGCGATATCCATCCGATTGACCCGGCATTATTGGATCAATTATACGATTTGAAGCTCATTCTCGGCGTCAGAAAGCCTTTTCACGTTGTTTCCGGGTATCGCTCTCCTCTTACCAATGCCAAATTACGGCGAAACAGCCGAGGTGTCGCCAAGAACAGTTTCCATATGCAAGGAAGAGCCATAGACATACAGATTGCCGGCGTGGATACTAAAAGGATTAGAAATGCGGCACTCGCGATGCAGCGGGGCGGGGTCGGCTATTATCCGCGATCCGAATTTGTTCATCTGGATACAGGCAGCTTTAGAACCTGGTGAAAATTTCTTCTCGTGTCGATTTTGAAATAGTGTTAGGTTGACTTCTGATTATTCCCGTTTAAGCGGGTTTATGATAGGCCAGGATAATAAATTATTTCCCTAATTCTACAGGCGAACTGTTTTTGCTGATAAAAAGCGAATGGTCGGATACGTCTTCGGGTTTCTTAAGAGCCCCGAGCAACACAGCGTCATGGCCGTAAATATCCGGGTAAAATACTAAATTATTATTTTGATCAAAAAACGACGTGGTATAAAAAAATAATACCGGTATCGACTTTTTCAATACTACCCGTTGCGTTTTAGGTGTTTTCATAGCTTGTTCTACAGCTTCTCTAGTCCAGCCCTCCTGATTTTTAAGAACGAAATCCGCCAGCTTCTTAGGATCTTCAACGCGCACACAGCCATGACTGAAATCTCTTCGCGACTTGCTGAATAAGGAATTGGCAGGCGTATCATGCAGATAAACATCATTCTCGTTCGGGAAAATAAACTTCACCCTGCCCAGTGCATTCTTTAAACCCGGCCGTTGACGGACTTTTAACAGGCCTTGTTTGAGCTGAGCAATCGAGGTTTCGGTAACAGGAACGGGCAACGCCTCATTACCAAATCTTGAAACCAGCTCCATATTTTCTGTAGCCAGATAATTATTATTTTGAATCAATTTTGGCAATATTTCTTTTTTTGTAATGCTGTAAGGAATATTCCAGTACGGCATAAAATCAATAAAGCGCATTTCCGCCATCAGCACCGGAGTTTGATTTTTTAGCGCTCTGCCTACAACTACTTTCATGTTGACTATATCAGCTGCCTTTGCCCCCGCCGGTGCGTCGTCAAATGCCCATAATTGAAAAGCTGGAATATTGACAATAATCGAAGCGCCGACGCTGAGTTCGGGAAGCCAGCGCAGCCGTTCCATCGCCAATTCAATTTGCGTCACTCTTTCCTTTAACGGGACGCTGAGCGCCTCTGCTGTTCCCTTCCCGATCACTCCATCCGGCGTCAAACCGTGCCGATACTGAAATTTTTTAACGCCGGCAGCAATTTCCTCTGTGTACACAGGGAATTTGTCACTAGGGCTTTCAGGATATTCTGGGGGTAAGTCACCCACGGCATTTTCTTGGGGTAAATCACCCACGGCGACTAAAAAGCGGCGAAGTTCCGCAATTTTTGGATGATGGTCTCCAGAACGAACTGGTTTGTTAATTTTCATCTCGAAAAGCGGAGATTTTTCTGCCAGTTGCTTATAAGTAACCAAGGCTTCTTTTAATTTTCGATATTGTTTAAAGTTCGGCTCAACTAACTCCGGTAACTGAAGTAAAGCGCCGGCGTCCAGATTGGCTTTAATCAGCGATGCCAGATCCGTCAGTTTTTTTTCCCGCAATTTTAATTTAAAATTTATTCCTTGAGGATTCACCCGGCCATAATGTAAATCATGTGCGTATCGCAATAAAGATATGCTGATCGCTGTGTCATATAAAGCAAGCTCTTTATAAGCCTCCGGCTTAAGGCTTAAGGCCGGGATTAATTTCTGGCGCAGCGTTTCAGTATCGTAATGTACTGGATTCAAACCATGAACACTTGCATTCGCCAATAAATGGAGGACATCGGCGATATTTTTTTCTGAGTGGCCGTTACCCAGCCAAAGTAATCGATAATCGGCCATTTTATAAAGATTATCCATATCTTCCGCCCGATTCTGGAAACTCGATAGCATTAAATAGGGATGCTGTCTGGCAGCAATAATGGCAGTAATTTCCTGGTCTATGCCGGACACCTCCAGACTGGAGCCTTCGCCGAACAGCGGCTGCATGGACAGATTTAAAAACAGAAACATCAGCGACCAGCCGGCATATCGTTTTAGCAGGATTTTCCAGTCGTTTGCCGGCTGGAAGGATAATTTTTTTATAATGATAAGCATAATCAGCTTCATAAAGGGTATTGCCTGTTATTATTATACTTAATTTTTAAATTTACTGGGCGATAGTAAGGGTCTAGTTTAAGACTATAGCGCCGCCGCATTTATTCAATCAGCTTGGAAACTTGAAGACCACGAAAAAAGCTAATTCAACAACTCTGAACATATTTAGTAAAGGGGGTTCCCATTAAACCAAATATCGGTGCCCCCATCCGGGGGATAGCAAGCACTTTGTCCAGAAAACGCGCAGGACGCACGGATTCAGACAAAGCCGTAATAGCAACCGTAATTGCTAGGGAACCGATTAGATGATCACTATTCGCTTGCGCTCCTTGCGTACTAAATATTAATCGGGTACACATTAATTAAAATCCAGTAGCCGTGCTCAAAATTAATGACCCGGGAAGATTGACTCTGCCCTACCCTGGACTCTGCTCTTAATAATGGCGCGGCGAGCGTTCAAAATACCTCGGGCCCGGTTTTACGGCCTCATTTATTAGTAAATGACCTTGAGAAATACCAGAATAATTAAGATGCCCTTGCGCCGGCATTCGGCCAGAAACTGAAAGGCAGTAATCAATTCATCAATGGAATAAGGAAGCTGGATAAGCATAGCTGCGGCCGCGATCAGACAGAGCGTGCACCAAGTCCCGACAAGAAGGTGCCGAATAATAATAATGAAAAATATACTGACAGCGTCTAAAGGCACAAACCTTATGTCAAACAGAATGACCAGACAGAGCATAATGCCCCAGCGCGCCGGATACTTCGTTAAGGCCGGCCAAATTTCCCGTAAATAGATCCCCCGCCAAGGCCTGCGCCAGCAACAGGCTGGACCTTGGCGATATCTAAAGTGATAATCCGTGCTGTACCGTCCCCATAATGGGGATCTCATAAATTATCGATAGGGTCCAATTGATAGGCCGCCAAATAGAGGAAAATATAAAGCCTCATAAGTGCAAAAAATGACCAGTATGCGCTTCATCCATGCGAAGAGGTGTTAGTTTCAGCGGCGCAATATCAGGGTCGACAGGGCGCGACAACGCCAACTCCAGACATTGGTTGCACCAGCATGGCAAAGCTCATCACCAGGGGCCTGCCAGGGTATTGTTAAGATTGGCTGCGACACTCGGCGTCCAGAAAACCTAAAAAGCGAATATTAGCCACAACCCGTCCAATGCCCCGGCAAAGCTTGCCCATCATGCGCCTTAAAAGTGGCAGCGCCCCGAACAGAACCACTAGAAGGCTGCTAAGCAGGTCATTGACTATCAAGGCCTGGTCTTGATAGTCCAGAATAAGCGGGCTGGTAGCAGCCCTGTACCCATGCTCATAGCTAGAAAATGAGCCGAAAGATTTCCGGTGCTGATTACGCGTTGACTAATTATATTCCTCCAGAGGATGTTCAGAAGATTCAGGCGGGGAAGCCAGCGTTTCAACACCGTCCGGCGGAGTAAGCTTGTTGCGCTTGTACCCCCCTACAAAATTGTTTTTTAATTTCTCGACAATTACAGGAAGCGTATGGGACAGCAAATTCCAGGTTCCCAAGCCAGCAATTTTTCCGATTGGGAAATATTCCGCTCCTATATCCGTCAGTTCAAGACTCAGTAATTTATAGATTAATTGCATAAAATTCATTACTTTGAATTTATTGAATACAAAAAGCCATAGAAGTGCATGTTCAAGCACGACAGAGGCCCTTTGCGGATCAGACAACCACTTGATTATCAATAGATTCTTCTGGATGTACTGCCTAATTATAGGCCCTGGCAAATTACTTATTGCGGCTGATCAAAACTCGCCAGGGTCGCGGTCAATTATTAAAATAAGTTATACATAAGCTTTCTATATCAAAATCCCTGTTTACCTTTTCTGCTAAGATTAATCTGCCGGCCTGGTAAATTTGAGCGTTCATTTTTTTGTAAAACCTTAGCCTTTATGTACTTTTCCCTTTTCAGCTTTAACTTGAATCCAATGAAAACTCTTGCTCCTGGTATTGTATTTTCAAGGACTCATACTCTCCTGACGGTATTACTGATTATTGTCTTGGGATCAGCCGGATCATGGACAGCAACGGCTGCGTCGGAGAAGGAACAAAACCCCGGAACGATTGAAACCAGGGATACTGTGCAAGCCAGCATTGAGGCTATAAATGCCAGACAGGGAATTGATGAGGCGACAAAATCCAAAATACTAAAATTATATCAATCGGCCCTGGATAATCTTGGCAAAATGGAAGCTTTTAAAGCTCAGGCAATTGACTTTAAGAAAGCCATACAGCAGGCGCCGGAAAAAACCAGAAAGCTGCAAAAAGAAATTGAGCAGAGCCAGCTAAAGCTGACCAAACAAAACCTCGAGGATTTTAACCGCATCCCCGTTGAAGAGCTGGAGCAGCGGCTTATTATTGAAAGGGAAAAAGTCAGTAATCTCGATGAACAGATAAAAAATAAGGAAAGTGATCTGGGATTGCAAAACAGCCGTCCGCAAATTATCCGGCAAGAAACGCTGACAGCAAAACAGGATCTCGAAGCAGCCCAGAAAAAGCTTGGGGCATTAGTGACCAGCCCAGGCTCAGCGCCGGAAACTGAAGCCAGGCAGATTTACCTGAAAACTACAATTGAAAGCCGTCTTGCCGAATTAAAAATGCTGGATGTCGAAGCTATCAGTAATCCCGCCCGAGTCGAGTTATTAAAAACCGAGCTTCAGTTGCTGGATATTCAAAAGAACGCCTTAAGTCCCGTAATCACTGTTATAGAAAATCTTTTATCCGAGCGCAGGCAGCAGGAAGCGAGAGAAGTGCAGGATGCTCTCAGTCAGGCGGAAAAAGCAGTGTCCGGCAAGCATGCGCTGATTCAATCCATTACCCTGGAAAATATCCACTATAGCCGGGATTTACAAAATGTCACCGACAAGACTGAACAATACATTGACCAGAAAGCCAGGGTAGAAGCCCAGGCTAGCGAAATTGACGAAGACTTTAAAAGCGCGGAAAAGAAAATAAGCCTGGCCGGTCTAAGTCCGGCGCTGGGTAAAATTCTGCGCGAACAGCGCCGTAATCTAGCCACCCAGGATCAATCTGACCAGCAGTCAGAAACCATTCAGAATGAAACGGCGTTAACCAGCCTGGAGCAGTTCAAGATTGAAGACAAACTGAAACAGCTCGCGGATGTTGATGCCGCCTTGCAGAAAATAATGAAAGGACAGGTTGACCTAACCTTACCAGCCGATCAACGCATGATGATACAGGCTGAGTTGCGCGTCTTACTTAATGCCCAGAAAGAGGTATTGAATAAATTATCGGCTACGTATACGACGTACCTGCGTATTTTAGGCGATTTTGACTTTGCCCGGCAGCAAATGATTAACAAGGCAGAAAAATTTGCTGTGTATCTGGATGAACGTCTGCTATGGGTACCCAGCAGTGAGCCCATCAATTCCGACTTTATAGCGGGCCTTTATCATTCACTGCAATGGCTGCTGTCTCCGCTTAACTGGATGGCGCTGATAACGGACATGCTCAAAATTGCCTTTCAGAATCTGTTTCTTAGCCTGATTGCAATCGTGAGTTTAATTATTGCGCCCTATTGCAGAAAATGGGCAAAACAACAATTAGCAGCTATTTCGGATAAAGTCGACAAAATTTTTACAGACAGATTTAATTATACCTTGCGGGCGCTGGCTTACACCTTGATTCTGGAATTGCCGTTGCCGCTGCTTGTCTATTATCTTGGATGGTTTTTAAATAGCGATCTCCGTGTTGCCGATTTCACCCAAGCGATTGGGCAAGGCTTGCAAGGTGCTGCGGCTCCTTTGTTTATGCTGCAGTTTTTTTACCGGCTGTTCACTGCCGACGGTATAGCGCGTAAGCATTTTCAATGGCAAAAAAGCTCCACCTGTTTATTGCGCAAACACATTGCCTGGCTGCGTTTTATTGCGGTACCGGCTATCTTTATCATCACTGTCACCGGCGCCTCAAAAACCTCTATCCATAGCGACTACCTAGGCCGGCTGGCGCTTGTTACTCTTATGATGGCGCTGGCCATCTTTTTAAGTTATCTGCTAAAACCTGGCAGCGGCTTATTGCAAGGGTATATTAAAGTTCATCCCTTGGCATGGTTTACCCGCTTGCGCTATGTCTGGTATCCGGTCGCAATTTTAATACCGTTAATCATCATCGGATTTGCTATTGCAGGTTATTACATGAGCGCCCTGGAGTTACAGCAAAAATTAATTATTACCCTGCGTTTGATATTTTTAGTTGTCCTTATTCATGAAATGGTGATTCGCTGGCTAACGCTGGTTAACCGGCAGTTAGCTTTGGAAAATGCCCGGCAGAAACGCAAGGCCATGGCGATCAGGGAAAAACCGCAAGCAGGACCGGAAGATCCTGCTCTGCCTGTGGAAGAGCAAAAAATCGATATCCCTAAAATTAATGCGCAAACTATAAAATTGCTGAATGTTTTTATTGGCTTCAGTGTGATTATCGGTTTTTGGATAACCTGGAAAAATATTTTGCCTGCGTTCTCATTTCTGGAAAATATTGTTCTTTGGGAGGAAGTCGTTAGCACTGATAATCAGGAAATCACCAAACCGGTCACCCTGACCAATTTGCTGCTGGCGGGCTTGTATGCTTTTATTGCGATTGTCAGCGTACGGAATTTCTCCGGTATTATGGAATTATTTGTATTTCGCCGCTGGTCGATAGAACCGGGCATTCGCTATGCCATCGATCAACTGGCCAAATATATTTTAATTGCCATCGGTTTTATTACTGTAGCTAATGAGCTGGGCGGCAGCTGGGCAAAGGTGCAGTGGCTGGTTGCTGCCCTCAGTGTCGGTTTAGGCTTTGGGTTACAGGAGATTTTTGCCAATCTGGTCTCAGGCATAATCCTGCTTTTTGAACGTCCTGTCCGGGTCGGCGATGTGGTTACCATTGGCGATATTACCGGCAAAGTCAGCCGTATTCAAATGCGCGCCACGACCATTGTCGACTGGGATCAAAAAGATCTGATTGTTCCGAATAAGACTTTAATTACGGACAAACTGGTGAACTGGACGCTAACTAGCGCCATCCTCCGCATTGTAATACCTGTTGGAATTGCCTATGGCGCAGATATTGAATCCGCGCATAAAGTGATAGTCAATGCCATACGATCAACTCCGCTGGTATTGACGGAACCTGAGACCAGCGTATGGTTCGACGGTTTTGGCGATAGTGCGCTCAATTTCTCGATTTTTATTTTTGTCGAGCTGGCAAATGGATTGGCAGCCAAACAGAATGTGCTTATCCGGCTCGAAAAAGCGCTGCGGGAACATAATATAGCTCTTCATTTTGTCAAACGCGAAATCAGCTTCAGCCCGATCGTCCAGGACTCAGGCCGGACAATACAGGAAACTCAGCGGATAGTAGGAACGCCTAATCCAAAGCAGGCTTGATAGGGTTAGCAATAACCTTATCACAAGATTATGATCGTAAAAGCTAGCCGCTGGCCATGATAGTTTCTGCCTGATTATTCCTGACATGTCCTCTGATTCCAAAATATGACCGTCATGCCGAGCTCCTCCCACACGCCCCGTGCCGTTAGCAGGGTTTATTATTGTACAGGAAATGGCGGCCGCTACCCTGAAGCAATAAACTGCCAGCATTATTTCGCGACAACTAGAAAATAATATTGAATTTTAAAAACCCTATGCCTTCCATAACGTAATCCATAAGCCCTTCTCCTTTTCAGTTCATAGCAATATCATATACTAAAAAATCATGGATTAATCTGACGGACTAAAAGGCGGTGATTTTAAGCTGCTACGGACTTATAAAAACCAATTTGAATACCTTAAAACTAGCCCTGACAATTTTATGAAATTTTTTTATGAACAGCATTTTGTATTGCCTATGACGCTGATGGACTCTCATGAAGAAAAAACCGTTTGGCGCGCCTAAATCCTGTGATGCTAATGTCAGTGTTCTTGAAAGCCAGGCATCGTCCAGGTTGAAGGCAGGGCAATACAAGGACGCCATCGACCTGTACAAGGCGCTGTTAAAACGCGCGGATAATGCTGCCTGGCGACAGGCTCTGGCGCAGTGTTACTTGCAAAGAGCTATGGCATTTGCCGCCAAAGGCATGGTCAAAGAAGCGCTGGTATTGTGGGAAAATTATGCCCGGAATGCCGAGCCGCCGCACGAAGCCTATGATCACTATATCAGCTGGCTATTGCAAACGAACGATATGGCAAAAGTCAAAAACTGTCTTGGCCAGTTATCTGCGCAACAGCTGGACGAATATTATGCTGATCTTGCCGGTTTATTAGGGTTGCTTATCATTACAGATAAAGTCAGTTGCCAGGAATTGCTGCCGAAGGATTCGGCATTCATGAGGCAGCTGGGTTTTGTGCAGGAAGCGTTGAGCGCCTACCGGAACAATAAGCTGGAAGACATTGAGCCGGCATTGAAAAAGCTGCCGTTTCGTTCCGCTTTCCGTGATTGTCGCACGCTTATGAAAGCGGCCCTCCTGATTCCTGAATCGGTCGAACAAGCGCAAGCGCTGCTTATGAAAATTCCTGCCGGTTCGCCGTATCAGCAAGCGGGCGCATTGCTGCTTGCTATTACGCATGAAGGTGCGGCGCTGGTTAATGACTTATTGCAACTGACCACGCCGCAAATCAGGATTATTGAAGCTGCAAAAAACTTAACTAAAGAACAGACCGAGCTACTTGATGTATTAACCAAACAAAAAGGCCGCTTGTCGGACAAAACAAAATTTAATTTGGCTATTCAGTATCAGGCATTGATGGGTGCGGACTTGGCGCAACGTTACTGCCACGCCGCACTGTCAAACTATCCTGCCGGACAGCGCGATTATATCAGGCGCTTTGGCGCTATGGATGACTTTGAAGCATGGCGCTTAAAAGCGCTTTCGTGCGAGCGTGACAGGGATTTTCATGGCGCCGAATATTACTGGCAGCAAGGCATTACTGTTTTAAAGAATCAAGGTACTGAAGGCGCTTTCAGGATAGCGCTGATTATGAGACATATCGCGGAGTATCAGGAGAGACCCGAAGAGGCGGTCTCGTGGCTGATAGACAGCCTTGGTCATGATCCGGATGATCGTGAAAGTTACGTAAAAATTCTCCAGTATTATGAACGGCAGGAACAGGAAACCGATGCCTATAAGGAATGGCTGGATAAAAGCATCAAGAAGTTTCCAGGCGATGTTGAGCTGTTAGGTCTGGCGATAAAAGCCTCGACGCGCAACAAAGCCTTTAAAAAAGCCACCCAATATGCGCAGGCCTTGTTAAAAATTGACCCCGTTAACACGTTTGCCAAACAGGTTCTATTTACCAGCCGCCTGGCTCATGCGCGCAAATTAATTAAAAGTAAAAAGTTGCATCTGGTAGAAAAGGAAATTCAACAGGCGGAACAGATAACAATCGGCAAACGTTACCAGACGCTGGCGCAGTTAATGCGCGGTTTTCTTGTGTTTGTTGCAGAGAATAAAAAACAGGGTGCCGAGTTGATTGCAGAATCCGTGCAAAAATTGCATGACGGGCTTGTTTGCGCCTATTTTTGCGCGACTCTGGAAGCGTTATTATTGGATTTGCAAAGCGCCCCCGTATTAAAAGAATTGCCGCCCTTGGCAAAAGATTATTTGCTGTCCCAGCAGGAAATGACTCAGCTTATTCAACTGATCCACCAATATGCTGATGATAACGTAAACCAGACACAACTGCATAAGGCGCTGAAAAAGGTCAAGGCCGTTATTAAACAGTCCATCAGTCAACAAGATTATGGTGAAGAACTTTTATTGTCGCTATGCCAATGCCTGGAACGCATCCAGCATTTTGAATTGCTGCGGGCTTGCGTCAAGATTGCCCGGCCACTGTGGATTAAACCGATCTGGATGTACTATCGGGTTTATGCTGAAGTCAACGGCATTGCCGGCAAATGTTCTTATATGAACTACTTGCGCTTACGAGACAGCCTGGACAATGCCCAGGAGAAAAAAGACCAGCGGGCTGTTGCTTTGATCGGTAAATTTCTCGATCAATATCATGAAGCGCGCAATCCAGCCGGCTTCTCCCATATTTTCGATTCATTATTTGGCGGCAGTATCGAAAATGACGACGAAAACCCGATAGACAAGTTATTTGGTCATCTTCCCGATGATTTATTCGATCGGCTCGACGCGAAAGTAATGGAAATTACCAAGAAAATTCCACCGGAACGGATGCTTAAGCTACTCGCCGCCGACTATTTAGCAAACAACATGACGATGATGCAAAACCTGTTTAATGATCCTGATGCATTATTTGCCTTTTTAATGCTGAAAGCCGCGGATGATTTAGGGTTTGACATAGGCGTGACTGCTGAAAACATTATCGAATGCTTTCAGGGAAAAAAGGCAGCTTCAAAACCCGCGTCATTTCCGTTTTTTTAACAAACAGCACACACTGATGAAAACACCTTATGAAATTTTAGAGGTAGCCGAACAAGCCACGGATAGTGAAATCAAGCAGGCTTATCTGCAGAAGGTCAAACTCAACCCGCCCGCCCGTAATCATGAAAGATTTCAACAAATACACAGCGCTTACGAGACCATTAAAAATATAACAAGCCGAGAAAAATATGCGCTGTTTAATTACCCTGAAGCCGATTTTGACGCCCTGCTTGATCAGGCATTCAGCACCGCGCAGCCGTTATTAATCAGCGCTGATCATTTCGATAAATTATTGCGCGCGAGTATTGACGACAAAACTTTTCTGATCGGCAACCCTAAAAAGACAACAGTATGAGCGACACACAAAAAAACCGCTTGCTGGAAGAATTCCAGAGTTATCTGGAGCAAACCGATCTGGCCCATGCACTCAGCGCCGAACAGCCTGACTTGACTACCTTGCTCAGCGAAATGGCTGGCTTAAAAAGTGAAGTTAAAGCTGAATCAAGGCACTTCAAAACTACGCTGGACACGCTCAGTAATGCCCTGACGACGTTGCAAGCCGATCATAAAGTGCTTGCCGATGGACTTGCGATTCACAGCGAACGCTTGCAGAAAATGCGTAGCGAAACGTTGCGGACAGTACTGCTGGATATTGTCGATATTTATGATCGGCTCACCGCAGGTTTTGGCGTGTTACAAAACTACCAGCCGGTTTCATCGCTATTCAGCCATTCCAGGAAACAGGATGTCCGCTTTATTAAAGCCTTTAAAAAAGGCCAGTCCATCACGCTCACACGCTTTGAACAGCTGTTGCAGCGCCACAATGTCCACGCCATAGACTGTGTAGGCAAGCTGCTTGATCCTCTCACGATGAGTGCCGTTGAAATCAGCCAAGATCCAACGCTTGCCAACGGCATAGTGATCGAGGAACTGCGTAAAGGTTTTCTTTTCGAAGAAAATGTCCTGCGTCTTGCAGAAGTCAAAGTCAATAAACTTGTAAGCGCTCAGCCCTCCTCTTTGGAAAAGAGGGTTTAGAGAAAATTTTATTAGATAAATCCCCACTATCCCTTTGCCTTCCCCAATTAAAGAGATGTGAACGCTTAAATTCCAATACTTATTAACATTGCGTCCGCGTTAAAAATTTTTTCGTAAATTCATAGTGGATACTTTTAAAGCAGGAATCCTGATAAAGACATGGCAACCGATAAAGCGAGCTTAAAAAGACATATTACTTTATGGCCGCTCGTTCTTTACGGAGTGGGCGATATTTTGGGTGCAGGCATCTATGGATTGGTCGGGAAAGCCGCTGGGCAAATGGGCAACGCAGTCTGGATGGCCTTTATCGTGAGCATGATTGCGGCCTCATTTACCGGACTTTCCTACGCGTCGCTAGGTTCACGCTATCCGCGCGCAGGCGGCGCCTCTTACGTTACCCATAAAGCTTTCCGGAGTAATTTCCTGGCTTATGCCGTGGGTCTTGCAGTACTGGCGTCCGGTCTTACTTCAATGGCTACCGCTTGCCGGGTCTTTGCCGGCTATTTTTCTGGACTCTTTCCTCTATTTTCAGTGCCCGTCATTATTATCGGTTTTGCGTTGTCTTTGACCATTATTATTTTTATCGGCATTCGGGAAACGATTTGGGCCAACAGTTTTCTGGCAGCGATTGAAATCTGCGGCCTTCTGTTTATTATTTTAATGGGATCAAGTTTCGTCGGCAGCATCAATTACCTCGATGCCACTACGGTACAAAATCCAGCCGGAGATCTCGCAATTCCTCTGCTTTTAAGCGGCGCCGTTCTTACATTTTATTCTTTTGTAGGATTTGAAGATATCCTGAACGTGAGCGAGGAAATCGTCGAACCCAGGCGGACGTTGCCAAAGGGTCTGCTTCTGTCGGTGGCAGTGGCGTCCCTGATCTACATGTCGATCAGCATTGTCGCTGTCTCGGTCATTCCTGCTGCGGAGCTTGCATTATCGAAACAGCCGCTTGTTGACGTGATTGGCAAGGCCGCCCCCTGGTTTCCGCCGGAGGCATTCAGTCTGATTGCGCTCATGGCGGTATCGAACACCGCACTTTTAAATTACGTGATGGGCTCGCGCCTTCTTTATGGAATGTCATCCCAAGGGCTTATGCCGAAATTTCTGGCGGTTGTTCATCCGAAACGGTTGACTCCGCATCGAGCAATTCTTATCTTGCTCGTAGTACTTCTGATTTTGGCCTTGAGCGGAGATATTTCAGATTTGGCGCGGGCAACCAGTGTTTTACTTCTTGTTTGTTTTTCGCTGATGAACCTCGCCCTCATTCTCTTACAAAGAAAAGACCAGGTGAAGGGCCGCTTCGAAGTACCGGCGTTTATCCCGGCGGCTGGTTTAGTGGTGTGTATGGCAATGCTGACTCAAGCCAATTCAAAAGAACTTTTAATCGCAGGCGGAATCCTTGTTTTTATCGGGCTGCTTTATTTTTTCGTCAAGCCTTCGGCCGAAGCCATTGAGAAGATGGATGTTTAGCCCGTAGCGCCGCAACAAACACATGCGGGACAATATGCCCCGTTTGGCAGAGGAGCGCAATTGACAGCTTGACCGGGACTAAAAAAATAGAGATAGCTTATGAACGAAATAATTATCGGAATTGATTTGGGAACGACTAACTCGGAAGTTGCCATTGTAGAAAATGGCCAAGTGTTGGTGATTGCAGACAACAACAAAAAAATCCTGCCGTCTTTTGTAGGCATTGATGATCAGGGTGATATTCTGGTGGGCGAAAGCGCCAGAAACCAGTATCTGGTTTACCCGGAACGGACGGTTAAATCCATCAAGCGTTTAATGGGGCAAGACATCCAGGTGAATTTGGCCGGTCATGCTTATGCGCCGCAGGAAATTTCCGCCATTATTCTGAAACGGCTTAAAGCCATTGCAGAACAGTACGTCGATCAAGCGGTTACCAAAGCCGTCATTACCGTGCCGGCGTATTTTTCTGACGCACAGCGCCAGGCCACACGCGAAGCCGGGGAAATTGCAGGACTTGAAGTCGTGCGCATGATTAATGAACCTACCGCCGCCGCGCTGGCTTATGGCGGCAATCAGCTTGAACAAAAACGCATGCTAGTTTATGACCTGGGCGGCGGCACCTTTGACGTGTCGGTCGTGAATATCGAAGCTGGCGTGGTCGAAGTGCTGTCCAGTCATGGCGACAACCATTTGGGCGGCGATGATTTCGATCAACAGATTATTGAGCATCTACTCGATCATCTGCAGGAAACACAGGGTGTTGATCTACGCCAGCACAGCAAGGCGCTGGCGCGCATCACGCGGGCCGCGGAAAATGCAAAATTCGTGCTTTCCGAGCAGCCGTATGCAAAAATTGAAGAAGAATACTTGCTGGAGCATCAAGGCGCTGTAATTCATTTGTCTTTGGAGCTCTCCCGAATCGATTACGAAGCAATGATCGAGGACTATATCAGCGCCACCATTGATGCCGTGCATATCGCCATGAAAGGCGCTAAATTAACCCCCGCCGACATCGATGAAATCCTTCTGGTGGGCGGCTCGACGCGCACGCCGTGTATTCGTGAACGTCTTTATAATGAATTCGGTTTTGAACCGCACAGCGAAGTCGATCCCGATTTATGCGTCGCGATGGGCGCTGCGATTCAGGCCGCGATGATCAGCGGGCAGGAGGTAAACGCGGTATTGGTCGATGTCACGCCTTATACTTACGGCACCAGCGCAATTGGTTATTTGAATGACGACTATTATCCCTTCACCTACGTCCCTATCATTCACAAAAATACCGCGCTGCCGAATCGTAAAACCGAAGCCTTCGTAACCCATCATGATGGCCAGGAAGTCGTTAATGTAACAATCTATCAGGGCGAAGACCCCGACGCCCTAAACAATATAAAAATTGGCGAATTTCTCGTTGAAGGTTTACAGGACGTCGAGGCCGGCAACGTTATCACGCTGACCTTGAAACTTGATCTGGACGGTATGCTGCATGTCTTCGCCCAGGAAAAAGCGACCGGCCTGGAAAAGTCCATTACCATCAAAAACGCCATCTCGCGCTTTGAACACGGGGCCTTAGAGACTGCCCGGCACCGCATCAATAAGCTATTCGGACAAAATGAAACTATCGGCGCTGTTGTTAAAAATGAGTCACCGGAAATCGTCGAGGCGCGCAAACTGATTGCCAAAGCCGAAGCCTTGTTCGACAAAACATCCAGTGAAGACAAAGAGGATATGATGGATTTAATAGAAGACATTAACAGCTGTATCGAAGCCGGACTCAATGACCGATTGCAGGAGACCGCAGCAAAATTAGCCGACATTATCTATTATCTGGAATCCTGATGGAACGCTGCCCCTGCTGCAATGCGCGATTAGCGGGGGCGCAGTTCTGTCCTCGTTGTCAGGCCGACCTGGGCAGCGTCCTCGGCAGCGAACAATTTGCAAGACATTGCTTAAGCAAAGCCTTGCAATGTTGGCTTGCGGATGATCGGCAACTGACCAATCTGGCTTTAGCCAAATCCATCTTCCTCAAACAAACACCTTTGGCGCTGGTTTTCCGTGATTTTATCATCCGGCAGCAATGTGAGAATGTGTTGGGATTATTGGAAAAAAAGAAATATCCAGAAGCAAAAGAATCGCTGTCACTGATGCGCGACTTACACCCTGATGATAAATTTTTAACGCAGTTATACAGATTTACCAAGTATTTATTGGTAAAAGATATAATAAAATTTTCCAGCTGCAAACCATCAGAGTCTTCAATGAGTTCAAATCCGGACAGCCTCCCTTCATCCGGTATCAGCAATTGTTGACTAAATAATGATGATTTCTGCCTGTGCCGCTTTTATAGATGAAATTAAAGCCATGAAGCCGAAGTTAAGCCGACTTCAATGCTGATGCCCTGGGTTGAATGAAGCGATGAGAAAAATACCTGTAGGAATTTCAAAGCCATCGCATTGATGAATCAGGAAGGCTAAACACTGATTTTTCAGGCTAATCGACAAGCTTGCGGTAGGTGCCGCGATAATATAAAAGCGGCGTTCCAGTGCGGCACACACAGTCTTCTACTTCACCGATGATAATCCAGTGTGAGCCTGCGCGCACTTTTTCGATAACCTTGCATTCCAGAGATACCAAGCTGTCATTTAAGATTGGAACTCCGGTTCTACCGGCTTTCCAGGAGGTATTTTCAAAGCGCTGCTCCTGACTGCTGCCACCGGCAAACTGATTGGAAACATCCTGTTGCCCGGCGTTTAAAATGTTGACCGCAAAACACTGGCTTGTGTTAATGCCTTCACCGGTATCGGCAGCTTCATTAATACAGACCAATATCTGCGGAGGATCAATAGAAACACTGGAAAACGCTGTCACTGTCATGCCTTGAACGCCAAATTTTTCAGACTGTGTGGTAACTACGGTAACACCGCTAGCCCATAGTTGCAGGGCTCTTTTGAAATCATCCACACTCACTGTCATTTATTTCTCCGGCAACTGGTTAAGTTCAAGCGCTCCTGTATTTTTTGGGAAAGGAGCAAAGTTCAGGCGTTTTTTAATTCTTTTAATTTACTATAATACAATATCGGCTCTACTTGTTAAATACTCAGGGATGATACGATGGGTTAAAACGCTATACCAGGTTTCCTGATCGATTTTAAACGGGCTATCCGGATTTTAACTTAATCGATCTTTCAACTGTAAAAAGCAATAAGGAAACATCCCTTTGCGGATGTTTCCTTATTGCTTCAATCTTGCAGGAAAAATTCACGCCCCTTTTAATTGAAAATCGGGAGCAGCCTATGAGTTTATATTAATTCGCTTTTTTACTGCTCACTGTTTCGGCGGGCGAAATCAATGCTAATTCTGAGATGAAATAACAGAGCGCAGAGCGGGGTTTTCAAGCAGTATTCGGGAAGGCAGCAAGGCTATGTTTTGGCTTTTATAAGGATAATGATAACTAATTACTGATGCTGGCAAGGGCTGTGCATCCTTATAGGTGACAATAATATAACCTGTCTTGTGATGCCCGGCCCAGTTGTACAGCTCATCAAAATTCGACAATACGGCAATGGGTCGTCCAAGTCGTCCCATAAAATGGTATTGGCCATAATATTTATTTCCGTAATAGGAAATATCCCTGTTTTTATTCATTAAAGCGGCAATTTTGCGGCCAGGATTCTTCGTATCATACCGCTCGGCTTCAATTTCAAAAAAACCGCAGGAAAGCACTATGAACGCCGTTACTGAAGTAAGGCAGACAGCTAAAACCGAATCCTGTGCCGTATTGGCCCTGATCGCTGCGAATGCAAGCGAAACAACCAGCAGCACACTACCCCAAACAGGCGAAAGGACTGACAGTTCAGTCCGCCAGTGATAATAATTATTTAATCCGGGCAGTAATGCTAAAACTATTCCCAACAAGCTAAAAACCAGAACGCCGATTATATGGGCTCGTTTCCAGCCGTCTGGAGCGCTTGCTTCATCGACGGACCGCGCCAACAGTAAAGCCAGGGCGGGCATCAATGGTAACAAATAATGGATGCGCTTTCCGCTTACCAGCGAAAAAGCAATAAAAACAGGCAAAAGCCAAGCCAGGCAAAAACGGATACCGGGCTCCTGAACATTCAGTTTTACTAATCCGCTCCATATCGGCTTGAAGAGCAGCCACGGCAGCAATAGCAGCGGCAAGATTTCAAGATACCACCACCAGGGCAGTTGGTGGGCAAAGGACTTGACCAGACGGCCGCTGGTCTGTCCCAGAAAAATTGCCTGTCTGTAAACTTCCCCGCCCGCCATTCCAGCTGGAATTGCCCAGCTTAAGGCGATTACCGAGCCGATTAAAACAGCTGATACAAGTCCGGCATACCACTGCCTCCAGCGAAAATTGGCAGCTTGCCGTCCGCGCCACCACGGAGCAAGCAGAGCGACCGGCAGCAGATGCAGCAAGATCACGGGGCCTTTGCTAAGAACGCCGCCTCCTATGGCGACTCCTAATAATGCCCAGTGCCTGAATGCCACTCCTGAAGATGCCAATTTTACCAGGCTATAGATACCCAGCAATACAAAAAAGGCCAGCATCATATCGAACATGGTTAATGTGCTGTAAACGATCCAGATAAAAACCCCCAGCAGGATCAGCGGCGTAAGTTCTTCGACTCGTTTGCGCTCCGGCCACAAGGCACGCGCTACTGCGGACGATAAAAACAAGGTTGCCAAAGAAAAAAGAGGCGCAATAAGACGCAACGACCAATCATTGACGCCAAACAGCCGCCAGCCTGCCTGCATTAGCCAGAATAATAAAGGCGGCTTGTGACTGTATGGCTCCCCGTTTAAATAGGGTACGAGAAAATCCTCCCGGACCCACATTTCCCAGGCGACTGCCGCATACCGGGTTTCATCGATAGGAAATAAAGGCCGGGTAGAGAGGCTGACGGCAATCAATCCTCCCCAAATGAGAAAAATCCAAAGTCTGGCTGGCAGGAGTCGATACATGGAATATTTTGAGCGCGTTATTGAGCTTTCAGGTTTTTGTACTCGTGAATAACAAAATACAGGTTTCGAAAATAAATAAACAGACCGGCAGCTTGTCCCACGATAAAAACCGGATCTTGCCGGTATATGGCATAAGCCAGGAGCGTAATTCCCCCGGCAATACTGAAATACCAGAAGGCAATGGGAAACACGCTTTTTTTCTCTTTTTCGCTTTTAAGCCATTGCACGAGAAAGCGCGCCGAAAACAATGCTTGTCCCAAAAAACCTATAGCCAGCCAGATTGTTTCCTTATTCACATTCAATTTCCTTTGACATCGCCAGTTTTGCCCGTTTTTGTAACCAGATTACGCCTAATAAATCAATGATTCCCACCCAAAGCCGATCCAGCGTTCCATAATTTGAACGGCCATGAACTCTGGGACGATGAGTAACCGGTTCAGAAATAACCCGGCCCCCTGCCCGTAAAATCAATGCGGGCAGGAAACGATGCATATGATCGAAGTAAGGTAACTCAAGAAATTTATCCTTTAAAAACACCTTTAACCCGCAACCAGTATCGAGCGTATTATCGCCTAACAAGCCAGACCGAACCGTATTGGCTACTTTAGAGGAGAAAAGCCGCCAGGCTGAGTCATGGCGTTTGTGTCGCCAGCCGGCCACCATAAACAAGTTATTTATAGATTGTCTTTGTTTTTTCAATACATTGTATAATCGGGGAATATCGGCCGGATCATTCTGACCATCGCCGTCCAGCGTCGCTATGTAAGGATAGCTTGCAGCCTTTACGCCAGTGTAAATAGCAGCACTTTGCCCGCAGCTTTGTTGATGCTGAATCACCCTCAGAGTTTTATACAGTTGTTGTGTCTGTTTTAATACTGCCGCTGTGCAGTCATTACTGCCATCATTAACATAAATAATTTCATACTCTTCCGTTCCGCTCATAGCTGTAACAATCTCGTCAACCAGAGAAATTATATTATCCGCTTCATTATGAACAGGAATAACAATCGAAATTTTCACAGTTACCCCAAAGGTTTGAAAACTCATAAAAAAAGGGCTGCATTCGGAGAATACAACCCTTTTATTATTTCATTTTGGATAACGCCGGTCACTCCATAATACAATATTATTTTAACGTTTGGAGTATTGGGGACGTTTTCTGGCTTTGTGCAAACCAACTTTTTTACGCTCTACGATACGAGAGTCTCTGGTAACAAAACCAGCTTTTCTAAGCGCCGGACGCAGGGCTTCATCATAGGCCATTAATGCCCGCGTCAAACCGTGGCGGATAGCGCCGGCCTGTCCTGAAGGACCACCGCCTTTAACGGTCACGTTTATATCGAATTTGCTTGCCATGTCAATACATTCAAGCGGCTGAAGAGAAACCATCTGGTCTGTTTTACGGCCAAAATAGTCTTCAATAGTTTGTTTGTTAATAATGATTTTTCCAGTGCCTGTTGTTGCGTAAACACGTGCTATCGCACATTTACGGCGACCGGTTCCATAATATTGAGCTGCTGCCATGGTCTATCTACCTGTTTATAATTCAAGAACTTTGGGCTGTTGAGCCTGATGATCGTGTTCAGTGCCTGCATACACTTTCAATTTCTTGAACATTGCACGGCCTAATGGATTGTTGGGCAACATGCCCTTAACGGCTGTACTAAGAATACGGTCAGGGAAAATTTTTCTTAGTCTGCCAAGGCTAACCGTTTTAAGATTACCGATATAGCCGGTATGATGCTGGTACAGTTTATCTTTTTCCTTATTGCCGGTAACGCCTATTTTTTCCGCATTAACTACAATAATGTAATCACCAGTATCTACATGCGGCGTATATTCCGGTTTGTGTTTACCGCGAAGACGACGCGCAATCTCGGAAGCAAGACGGCCAAGCGTCTTCCCTTCCGCATCAACTACGTACCAATCGCGCTTGACTTCTGCTGGTTTTGCACTAAATGTTTTCATCGTTACTTGGTCTTACTGTTAAGGCTCAATAAAAGAGCTGAAATTCTACTAGGCATTACCAATTTTTTCAAGCTAATTTACAAATCCAATGCGCAGGCGCCTTGCTTTTTTAGCCCTGAGCATGGCATCCGGCTTATAATTTAATATTTAATGAATGTAATTTACGATAAAGGTGGGTTCGTTCCATGCCTACAGCAGACGATAATTTGGCAACGCTGCCGCCTGTCCTCTCAAAATGATATTCCAGATAAGCTTTCTCAAAATGATCCCGGGCATCTTTTAACGGTAAATTAAAAAATTCAGGCACCGATGACGTAGCGATAGCATCGCCTGTAACCGAACCTAATGCCGACTTCACTTCATCCAGTTCAATATCTTCTCCGACCCCAAGAATCATAAGCCTCTGCACCAGGTTTTTTAACTCCCTTACATTGCCGCGCCAGCTGTAATTGCGCAGGAAATTCTGCGCCGCCATTGAAAATTTTCGAAAAGACAGCTTATCCTGGGTGACAAAATAATCCACATAAAAATTCAGCAGGGCCGGCACATCTTCACTATGCTCCCTGAGCGGCTGGATTTCCAGGGTCACTTCATTGAGCAAATAATATAAATCCTGACGAAAACGCCCTGATTTAACCTCCTCATCCAATGCTGTTCTGGTAGAGGCCACTACCCTGACATCAACCCGAACAGTCTCGCTTCCCCCGACGCGCAGAAAAGAACTTGACTGCAGGGCGCTCAGCAATCGTAACTGGGTTTCTTTATCCATGCCGCCAATTTCGCCGAGGAACAGCGTGCCTTTATTTGCCCGTTCGAGCAAACCGGGATAGATTTTACCGCTTCCTTCCTTGCCAAAAAACTCTACCGCGGAATTTTCCGGCGCTATACTGCCTACCGCCACGTCAACGAAAGGCCCTTCGCGATGCGCGCTGTTATTATGCAGATAACGTGCAAACAGCTCCTTGCCGACACCGGCCTCGCCGACAAACAATACCCGCGTATCATGCTGAGCCAAGCGCTTTAATTGATCCTTGGTTCTGGCAACTGAAGCGCTTTTGCCCACCGGCTCAATATCAGGAACCAACAGTTGCCTGAGGCCCGCGTTTTCTATTTGCAAATTGCCGGCTTCCAAGGCTCTTTCCACAATCAATAATAATTTTGCCAACGATAAGGGCTTTTCGAGAAAATCATAAGCGCCAAGCCTGGTTGCCTCAACAGCGGCCTCTACCGACCCATGGCCTGACATCATGATAACGGGACACATCATAGTATCCTCTGCAACCCATTCTTTTAGCAGCGTAATGCCATCGGCATCAGGCATCCAGATATCAAGCAGAATTAAATTGGGCGCACCGGTTTTTTTTAATTCCCGGGCTTCGCCTGCATTCTCCGCCATGGCCACCCGGTATCCTTCATCCTCGAGAATTTCGCTTACCAGGCGGCGAATATCCGGTTCATCATCTACGACCAATATACGAGGTGTCTGTGTATTCATATTTTTTCGGTATATCCAAGGTTAAATGGCGGGAAGCTGAATTATAAAGCCCGCTCCTGTTTTACGGCTGGTATCGACCCAGATTGCCCCGCCATGCTCTTCAATTATTTTTTTTACAATAGCCAATCCCAGACCTGTTCCCTTGGTCTTGGTAGTCACATAAGGTTCAAAAATTTGCTCAATCTGCTGTTCCTTGATGCCGGGGCCATCATCATAAAGTGCTATTTCTATAAAATCAGTGCTGTTTTTTTGCACCCTGTGCAAATTTATTTCAATTCGGCCTTTGGCATCTATCGCTTCCAGAGCATTTTTTATCATATTATGCAGAACCTGTCTGATATTGACAGGATCTCCATTAATCATCAATAAGCCGGTTTCATAATCAGCCTTGAATTCAACCCCAGGCTGGACCGCATAAAGCGCCAATACTTCCTGCACCAAATCAGGCAAATCAATACGCGTGGTCTGCTTTTTGGAGGGTTTTGCATATTCGGAAAAATCATCCACCATTTCTTTCATTGCTTCAACCTGCTGCACGATAGTCCGGGTTGAACGCTGCAGTATATCGGCATATTTTGGCTCCAGCCGGTCCGCCAGCTTATGTTGCAGCCTTTCCGCCGACAGCTTTATAGGCGTTAGCGGATTTTTGATTTCATGAGCCAGTCTTCGCGCCACCTCACCCCAGGCGGCATTTTTCTGTGCCTGGATCAAATCCGTGACATCGTCAAATACGACAACTGCTCCAACGCGCCCGCCCTCCTGGGAAAAAAGAGGAGTGCCCCGGCACAATAGTTCCTGGCGGCCGTTCGCGCCTAAAAAAGCCAGTCGCTGCTGCCAGATATCATCCGCTTGCTCCACTAATCGCTGAATTGATTTTAACGGCTCTGCCAGCTCCGAATAGCCCTGGGCGAGGCCCAGTAAAGTCTGACCGACAAAATGACTGACATGAATGCGAAAAATTCGATAAGCGGCCTGATTAACTGTGCGAATTGTATAATCGGCATCAAAACTGATTACCCCGGCCGTTAAATTAGCCAGAATCGTTTCCAGATAAGCACGCTGATTTTCTACCTCAACCCCTGCCATTCTGATCTCATCGCGGGCTCTGGCAATGCGCTGGGTCATTTCATTGAATGACTCCACCAGAAAACCAAGATCATCCTGCGCAATAACCGGCAACTGTTGATCGTAATGCCCTGAAGCGACTGCCTGCGTGCCTTTGACCAGCTCTTTTACCGGCGCCACAATGTTGCCTATGCTGATAAAGGCGACCCAGATGGCCGCCAGCAAACTCATTAATAAAACCAGCGACAAAACCAGAGAAAAACTCAATTTTAATGAATCCCGCAGAAAATTCATTTCCTGATAACGCACAAAAGCAAACTCCACGGAATCCGCCAGATCGGCAATCCTCACGGGCACGGGATACAAGGCCTGTAAATATTCCGGCTCCTGGCTTTTTACCGTGACGATCACCTTGATCATTAATTCATCCTCACGCACAGGAGCTAAAGCAACATAGTCCGAATGCTGGCGTAATTGCAGGCGAATATTCTCATCAGGCAAACTGGGCAAAATATCGCCAGGATTGCTGCTGCTTGATGCAATAATTCTTCCCTGGCGGGAAAACAGGGTCATTTCAGAGGCTCCAGAAAGGGCGCGCATGTTTTCCATTTCCAGAGTTGCCAGAGGTTCTGATAATTCTTCCAGTTTAGCGGTCAATTGCCGGGTTTGTCTCAAATGCCAGCGCATTCTTTGATCCAGTGAAGCCTGACTGAGTTCCAGGGCGTCTTCCATTGCCCTATCCATTTCCACATTGAACCAGCTGTCTATGCCCTGATGCAGAAACTGCATGGAAAAATAAAACACAATAGCGGCAGGGGCCAAGGCAAGCAACACAAACAGAGAGACCATGCGGGTGGTTAACTTTGAACCCGCTTCCCGTTTTTTTAATTGCCGCGTCAGGGAATAAATATTGGCCCCGACCAGCCCCAGCAGCACAACGGAACCCAGGGCATTGATTAAAAGCAGCCATGAATACATCGCACTCAATTCTGAAGATTCCTGCGTCGCTGAACTCATAAGCTGCAGCGACAGCAAAATCAGACCGAACAGGATTATCACCGACAGACTGACGGGCGGCTTTATTTTTTCAGAGGCCATACATACCAGGCGCTGGATAAATACCATTGAGGATTTGCATAGGCAATCGGGCGCAACGGCAAAGGCAGCGCTTCCCGATCAAGTTTTACTTTCATTTTGGCAAGATAATCTTTTCCGGAAGCAATTTCAGTCTTATCCATAAGGTAAAAATCGCGTACTGTCGACATAAAATCCAGCGCGGCAGGGAGCGTTGAATAATTAAAAACCTCGCCTCCGTTCTCATTTCTGACCCTGTACATATTCAGTAAGGCATGATATTGGATGCGATAGCGTATTTTTTTATTAACTATTATCCTGTCCCAGAGGTAATTACGCTGCTGCTGAACCTTGACCTGCACAGTCCAGAACAGGGGAACGCCATTTTTTAATGCGTCCATTGCTCTGGGACTTAATTGATAATTTATATCGGCAGACAAGACATAGCTATCGTCTTGTAAAATAATTTCGGCATTTTCTATTTCAACTGCAAACGGATCGGCATCACATAAAGCTGGCAACAGCCATGCAAACAGGCAATAGAAAACAGCCCATAGTAAATGTAATTCAGGCTTTACGGAGGCGCGCATAATAAAAGCCGTCCATTGCTGATTCTCCGGTAAGAATCTGGCGACCGCAAGGCCTGGCGGTGCCCCATTTTGCATCAATCGGCCATTCGACGGCATTGTCATGCGTTGCCAGGAAAGCCTGTATCTGCTGTTCATTTTCCCGTTTGAAAACAGAACAGGTCGCATACAACAATACGCCGCCGGCAGCTAGCAGCGGCCAGACAGCGTGCAGAATGTTTTTTTGCAAAACCTGCAGCGGCTTGATGTCTTCGGCTCTGCGCAATAACTTGATATCGGGATGCCGCCGGATAACGCCTGATGCTGAACAGGGCGCATCCAGTAAAATCCGCTCGAAAGGTTTTCCATCCCACCACTCTTCAGGCTTTGCCGCATCACCGACTATCAAGCTGGCGTGCAGCTTTAAACGGTGTAAATTTTCCTTGATCCGCTGCATTCTCGATTCGTCAATATCTACCGCCACCAGTTCTTCCAGGTTGGGTTGACTTTCAAGAATATGCGCCGTTTTGCCGCCCGGCGCAGCGCACACATCCAGTACCCGATGCCCGGGCTGCACATCCAGCAAAACAGCGGCTAACTGTGCGCCGCTGTCCTGAACTGAAATTAAGCCTTGACCGAAACCCGGCAACAATTCCACGGCTACCGGTTTATCGAGAATAATTGCCGAAGGACAAAAGCTGACGGATGCCGCCCCTATATTCTGTAATGAAAGTGCGGTTAAATAGTGCACCCGGCTGGTTTGCGCCAGGTTGACACGCCCTGCCATAGGGGGCTGCCGGTTGTTTTCCAGTAAACACTCAGCCGCCTGCTGCGGCCAATCCTGCTCAATCTGTTCAATAAGCCAGTCAGGATGACTAACAGCTGCGGACTTGTTTTTATCGGCTTTATTTTCGAGGTTGTCCGCATCTCTAAGATAGGCTCTTAACACAGCATTAATAAGAGATTTAGCCCAGGGTTTTTGGCGGGCAGCCAGAACTGTCTCGGATACTGCCGCATGAGGCTTGACTCTCATATATTTAAGCTGAAACAAACCTATTAAAGCCAAGGCTTTAACATCGCTGTCTTTTAGCGGCTTATGCAGGAGCTGATTTAAAATAAAATCCAGGCGGTGATATTGCCTGCAAACGCCATAGCATAATGCCTGAATAAAAGCCTTGTCCTTGCCTGCTTCAGGATTCCGGAAAGCCTTATCAAGCGCTGCGTTCATGGACTGTCCGTCCTTTAAAACCCTTGTCAATACCCTGGCTGCGGTTAATCTCGAATTCACTGGGTATTCAACCTAGCTTGATTCCATCAAGATGATGAGCGCTGAGGAAAGCCTCTGCCGGCATGCGTTTTCCTCCCGGCAACTGCACGTCATGCAACCGCAACAGGCCTTTCCCTGTCGCCACATCCAGATTCTTATTAATGCATCTGGCAACTCCGGGTTCAGTATTAACCTCCTCCTCAATAGCTTCAGCCTGCCAGATTCGCAACACTTTGCCCTGGTAAAAAGTCTGGGCAACCGGCCATGCATACAGTCCCCTTACTTTTCTGTTTATGGCGACTGCCGATTGCGTCCAGTCAATGACGGCTTCACTTTTTTCCAGTTTTTCGGCGTAAGTAACCAGGGCTTCATCCTGCGGCTCAGGCTGTACAGTACCCGATTCTATTTGCGTCAATACTTTTTCCAGGCCCAATGCACCCAGTTTGGCGAGTTTGTCATAGAGATCGGCTGCGGTATCAGTTGGCCCTATAACATATTCTTCCTTGTGCAGCATAGCGCCGGCATCCAGCTTTTTAACCACCTGCATAATGGTGACGCCGGTTTTCTCGTCGCCGGCGATTAAAGCTCGTTGAATCGGCGCTGCTCCGCGCCAGCGCGGCAGCAATGAGCCATGCACATTAATACATCCCAGTCTGGGCAAAGCCAGTATGGCTTGCGTTAAAATCATGCCGTAGGCGGCAACAACCAGAAGATCGGGATTAAATGAAGCCATTTGCCTGAGATCTTCCTCTGTCTTCATAGTAAGCGGCTGAAAAACGGGAATTCCGGCGCTTATCGCCAGTTCCTTGACCGGACTTAAATGTACTTTACGCCCTCTTCCCGCCGGCCGGTCGGGCTGGGTATATACGGCACAAATCTCATGCGTGGAATCCAGCAGCATCTGCAAGGCGGGCACGGCAAAGTCCGGCGTGCCGGCAAAAATAATCTTCATGATCAGCTATGTTCCAGTTTATGAAGTTTTTGCAGTTTTTTCTTAATACGTTGTCGTTTCAATGGCGAAATATAATCGACGAACAATTTTCCGTTCAGGTGGTCCATTTCATGCTGCACGCAAACGGCAAGTAAATCTCTTGCTTCAAATTCAAAAACCTGACCCTCTCTGTCTAGCGCTTTTACCCTGATATATTCGGCCCGTTTTACCTTTTCAAAAAAACCCGGTACCGAAAGGCAGCCTTCTTCGGATTCTTCGACCCCCTCTTTTTCGAGGATTTCAGGGTTTATCAGACACACGGGAGTATCTTTTTTTTCACTGATATCGATAACGACAACCCGCAGATGCCTATCCACCTGCGTAGCTGCCAAACCTACGCCATGGGATTCGTACATTGTTTCAAGCATATCATCGACTAGTTTTTTGAGCTTATCATCAACCGTTTGAACATCTGCGGCTTTTTTACGCAATCGTTCATCCGGAAACTCAAGAATAGTTAGAATACTCAACACTCTCTCCACTACTATAATAATTGAAACCGGAATTCTATATGAATTTAAACAGAATCTAAATGGCCTGGGGCTTCTTGAAGAACCTGCAGAACTTCATCCCTGGCCTTAAATGTCTGCCCGGTAAATTCATTCTCCCACAAACAGATCTCGGGCATTTGCAAAGCATCGGCTTATGCAGCTATGGCCTCTTGTCGCTTGCTTTTTAAAAACCGGTAAATACATCCGCAAAAATAAAAGCTTTCAGTCAAGCCCTGCAATAATCCGGTTTGACGATTTTAAGGCCTGTCAGGTTCAATGGAGATGACAGATTAAGACCTGTTTTTATAGAAGGAGCCTTAGCCTGCTGCTTGCGGATACAGTTAAATCCCTGGCGCGGGCATTTGTATTCAGGCATTTTGTCCACGGCTAAAATTAATCAGGCTCTTCAATAGCTTAACCCTGTTATGGCGACCGATATAAGGCGAAGTCCTTCCTCTGGAACTTCAAGCCTATAATTTTAAGGTTTTCCAGAACCTGGGCTTAAGACAATTGTCTCAGTGTGGAAAAGCGCATTGACGACAGCGGGCAAAATAAGGTAAAAGGAATTTCTCCTGCGTAACCGTGCTCCGCCAGGGAGGCAGTTGTCAATAAAATACGCAGGCTGTATTTTATAAAGCTGTATCCGTAAGGAGAATAGTTATGAGTCAAGAAAAAAGTTATTTAAAAGGCCAGTTCGGGAATGCTGTTTCCGTTATTGTCAAAGGCATAGATCATGATGTAGAAAAGGGTGAAGACCTGCTTATGCTGGGTTTTGGCACGATCATGCTGTCTTCCACTTTCGCGCCTGTCGCGCCGCCGATTGTACTTTTGCCGTTGGTAGCGCTTACTTTCGCTGTTTCGGCGGGCCTGGCGCGCAGGAATTATTACAATATGCAACGAAAGCTCGCAGAATCCATGGCGCTGCTTGACAGGCATGAGAAAGCGCTGCTTTATCCAATTGCCGCCGTTTTTGCAGACCATCCCATAAATTCCCTCGCGGAGTCCTATAATCCTTTCAAGAACTTGAAACGAACCATTAAAAGCGCTCTGGGCGGATTTTTAATCAATCCCTTATGGATGCCGATTTTTTATATGATGGGCATACAGATCAATGAAGAAAAAAACCTGGGCATATTGAACAGGGCCATTATTGGCGTTGAGCAGAAGCTGTTTCCCAAACGGGTAGACACTGAATAAAGCCTGTTTATTATCCCGCTGCGCACTCTAGTCATCCATTTTGTCCCGCAAAAGATGCGCATAGGCCGGTAACGTTTGCAGCCGCTTATCCTCAAGGGGTTTACCCACCGTAAAATGATACAGGCTTTGAAAATTATAATCCTTGATCCCGACAATTTCATGTACGCCATCATCGAAGTAACAGCCGATGCCTGTGCCGCGAATTCCCGCGGCTTCCGCTTCCAGATACAGCACTTGCCCGATAAGGCCGCATTCCCAGAATAAACGCCGGTAAATCCAGGGCTTTTCCTCCATGAGTCCGCTGAATTCTGCCACCATAGCCAGACTGAACATACCATCGGCGGCAATCGGTTGATGGCAGGAAAGCGTTCTGGCAAGCTGTCTGAAATCCCCCGAATACAAATGGTAAAGCGGTATTGCTGCAGAGGCATTGTCATGCCGCGCCTCTACTTTCCGCCAGTCAAAATCAGTCAGGGTTGCCGCCTGCAGCTTCTCCAGGACATCATGATTTCTTGGCAAGGCATATAAACCGGGGGCCAGCCCTTCAATCCGATGGATAAAAATAAACAGGTGTATTTTTGGCGGCCAGCGCCACATATCGAAAGGCAGTTTACTTGGGGTTAAAACGGCACTCAGCATCCGGTAAAAGTCGGCAAGCGGCAGCGGAGGCGTTTTGCCATCAAACTGTTGAGCACTGCGGCGCTGGCGAATAATGGCCGTTGCCGTTTGCCTGCAGGATGATTTTATCGCCTGCTCCCGACTTGGCTGCCAATAGGCTTCCTGCGTATACGGTTTTGCGGCCGCTTTTGAAACTTCGTCAATGACCGGCCACTTATATAAATGATAGGCGCGAAGGCTCTCTGCTTTTCCAAACCACGCGCCGGACTGGGCGCTTTCCAGCAATGCAGCAGTATTTAAAGGCTTGCCGCGGCCAGCACGCGTATTTATCCGGCAAATAATATCGGGAGATTCATGCTCATGATTGCGGAAATCACCGCTTCGGTTAATGCCCAGCAAAGCGGCGATATCGGCATCCGGCCATTCAGCCAGCAATTCAACCGACCAGCCCAGTATGGCCGCAGCATAGCGCAGCGCGCCCAGGGCATGGCCTGTATCATGCTGGCAATAGCGGTAAGCCCGCTCGCCGTATTTCCAGGCCTCCCGCCAGTGAATTGAAGTTAAACCGATAAAAATATCCGTTCCGGTGGCTTCCGGGGTGAAAAGACAACGTCTTTCCAGATGATGATCATGACTGACATAATGATAAACCCCGGGGTTAAACAAGTCCTTGTCCGTATTAATCAGATAAGCTTCTGTCGGGTGCAGATTGCCGCTGGAAGGATTGCAGCGCAAGGCCCAGCGGCTTGGGCCGAATTGTTTCCAGGCGGACAGCCCGAAGGCCAGTTCCAGCAGTAAGCCCGTATTGACCTTGTTTAAAGGTTTAGGCGGTATTAATTCCGGTTTATCCAGATCAGCAAACAACGGTTCAAGCTCTGCGCCAGGGCTTGGCAGCGCGACAATATCGCAGCCTGAAAAGCGCCGGAACGGATCGGGCTGATCGTCCCAATCGAGGGTTTCAGGCCCCCTTGCGTATTTCTCCAGCCGGTGTTTGGTACGATCATGGTAGGCAAGAACTGTTTCGGTTTCCTGGTTCATAATAATGGCTTAAAGTTTGTTTAATAAAAAATAATTCCCGCCATTCAAGCTAAACCCTGAAAAGGCAGCTTTAGAAAGCTGTAAATTACCATACTAATCCGGCTTGTACCCAAGCAATGCACTATTCCATGATATGCTTTGTCTGACTAAACAATCTGTAACTGATCGTATCGTTGAGTCAAGCTCATGCAATTACCCGAAAACCTCCGCACTACCCCGCTTGCCCGTCGCCATGTTTTCCATGGCGGCGACCGTATAACCTGCACCCGCTAGTCCTATGCTATGCCAAACGCGAGAGTGAGCTGAAAAAAGCTAAGGCCTTGGGCGATCGTATCCTTGATCTCTATATATCCGTAGATGGTACCATTATGGGCAAGCATGGCGGCCCTTTGCCGTGATCCGGTGCAGGTAGTGGAAGCTTGCCGCTCAGCAGCATAGGTAAAGGCCGCCGCGTCGCTTTTTCACCCGCCGTGCAGCTTACTGAATGCGCTCAAGCTCGAAGGCCGCGTGAAAGCGGTATTGAAACGTGCCGGTTTTGAATTGTTGGCCGTGCAAGAGTCAACCATCTGTTGTGGCTCCGCGGGCACTTATTCCATCCTGCAACCCGGATTAGCACGCGAATTGCGCGACCGCAAACTCAAACACTTGCAATTACCTGAGCCGGAGGTTATCGCCACTGCCAATATCGGCTGCTTAACGCATCTGAACACCGCCAGTGAAATACCTGTGGTGCATTGGCTGAATCTGCTGGAGGCAGGTTAATTTTAGCTTTTGCAGGCCGCCTCGCTTTGCTCCAGGCTCGGGGACTCTGCAAGGCTGATTTCAATGGCCGAGTTTGTCCGCATAGAGCCATCAATTTATCTCAATCGGAGTCTGAATTGAAAACATCTCAAAGCCAGTCCAGACCGGATAATGACCGGAAGCTATGGTCATGAATGTAGGCGCTGTCTCTTGCCCTAATGGCGGTGACGTCCCGGCCCGGTCATAGCCAGCGAGCAGGCGTGATGGGTTGTGCCGTGTTCGATTTGCAAAGTGCAGTGATGGATGGAATGCTGCTGTTTCAGCGTCGCTTCGACGCTATCCATAAAAGCATCGCCAGGGTGTCCGCCAGGCATGACCAGATGGACAGTCAGCGCATTTTCGGTGGTACTCAGGCCCCAAATGTGCAAATCATGAATATCCGTCACGCCGTCCAGTTGGCGCAAGTAGGCGTCAATAGCAGCTTCATTGATCTGCCCGGGCACTGCATTTAGCGCCAGTTTCATCGAATCCCGCAGCAAGCCCCATGTGCCTGCCACAATGACCACTACAATCGCCAGACTGATGATCGGGTCCAGCCAGTACCAACCCGAGTAAAACATTGCCGCGCCGGCAAACACCACGGCGAGCGATACGGCGGTATCCGCCAGCATGTGCAGGTAAGCGCCGCGAATGTTCAAATCCTCTTTGCTCCCTTTCATCAGGAGCCATGCGGTCAGGCCGTTAATGACAATGCCCGCAGCCGCCACAATTATTACTGTCAGACTGGCGACCATGGGCGGCTGTGAAATACGGTGCACAGCCTCCCATGCAATCGCGCCACTGGCGACCAGAAGCAAGGCGGCATTGCCCAGCGCCGCCAGAATGGATGTGCTGCGGAATCCATAGGTGTAGCGCTGGCTGGGCTGCTTGCGAGACAAAATAACCGCGCCCCAGGCCAGCAGCAAACCGAGCACATCAGAGGCGTTATGCCCGGCATCGGCCATTAAAGCGGTTGAGTTGGAGATGAAGCCATAGATGAACTCAATTACTACAAATATCAAATTCAACACGATGCTGAATAGCAAAACTCGTCCTTTGTTATTTAAAGCGTCGTGAGGGCATCCCCCGGCATGGTCGTGTTTATGATCATGTTTCATAATGGATAGTTTCTCGTCCGGAAAATAGCTTGAGAGTTTGAGCTTTCTCTTTCTATTAAATGTTTTATTTTGTCGGTTATCTTAAATTTTTGCATCCATTTAATCATGCCCGATAACCGAGTTTACGCAGTTATTGAACTTGGATGGATTTTAATAAAGAAATAATCCGGCCGTTAATAATGGCTAATAATAGCACTAGTATTCAGTCGCTTTTGTTTAGTCGAGTACTATTTAACACGTCGTTCGTCATGAGCCTTGCGGTTATATTCAGGAGAGCTTTGTCGAAGAACTTGTGTTCAGGCTGCGACGAGCTCAGCATGAACGGCTCTTTTAAATTCTCACCGGTCATGAATAAATTGACTCAAACTAGGCTTCGATCAGCAAGATGATGTCGCGATTACATTTTTACCCTATTTGACAGTTAACTGCATAAGCGGCTTGAAAAAATCAGGGGTGCTTCAATCCGAGCAAAACGGACATCATAGAGAGCATTCGCTTCTGACGTGCAGAGCCGCTATCTTTTGGATTTTGGTTGCCGGATCAATCCGATGAGCGCCATTATGCAAAAGACCGCCCCCGCATAAAACGTAAACGAGGCTCCAAGCCGATCCCACAGCAGCCCGGCCAATGCGCTGGCCATGAGCATGGCAAGCCCGCTCATCAGATTGAAGAAGCCATAGGCGGTGCCGCGCAGGTCGGGGGGCGCGGTATCGGCCACCATAGTCGCCAGCAAGCCCTGCGTCATCCCCATATGGATACCCCAGAGCGCGACGCCGCTCAGCACCACCCCCCAATAATCGCTGGAGGCCAGCACCAGATCAGCCGCAATCAGAACAATGAGGCCAAGCGCCAGCAGTTTGGCATGGTTCATCTGGTCGGAAAGCTTGCCGAACGGATAAGCCGAGACCGCATAGACCAGATTCATCGCTACCATGACCAGCGGCACCAGCGCAATGGGAATACCGCCCTGCTGTGCGCGCAGAACCAAAAACGCTTCGCTGAAACGGGCCAGCGTGAAAACGGCGCCGACAGCCACCACCCACCAATATCTTCGGTCGAGGCGTTGCAGATTTTTTCGGCTGATCGGATTGGTGCGCGTGCGCGTGACAGCCACCGGATGCTCTGGTTCCCTCACGCCGAACAACAGCAGTGCGACCGCCATCGCTCCGGGGATGACCGCAACCCAAAACACCGCCCGGAAGTCGTTTGCCCAAAGCAGCATCAAGACGGCCGCCAGCAGCGGCCCCAAAAACGCGCCCACTGTGTCGAGGGACTGGCGCAGCCCGAAGGCGGCGCCCCGCAAGTGGAGCGGAGCGAGATCCGCAACCAGGGCATCGCGCGGGGCGCCGCGCACGCCTTTCCCCACTCTGTCCAGGAGTCTCGCTACTAATACAATGCCGGCGCCGGGCGCCAGGGCGAACAGCGGCTTGGTCAATGCTGCCATGGCGTAGCCGGTCAGGGCAAGACCTTTGCGCCTGCCGAGATAATCGCTCAGCACGCCCGAGAATACTTTGACAATCAATGCCGTGGATTCAGCCAGCCCTTCTATCATGCCCACAGCGAAGGCGCTTGCATGCAAGGTTGTGACCAGGAACAAGGGCAGCAGGCTGTGGATCATTTCCGAGGAAATATCCATCAACAGGCTGACGAAGCCGAGTATCCAGATGCCTGCAGGGATTTGACTCAGTGTGTTGGTGCTGCTAATTCTACTCATTTTTTTTAAGAAACATGTAAAGGAAAAGGCAAGATGACAGTGGTACCGTTGCCGGTTTGATCTTCCAGTATCTATCTACCCCGAGTGAGCCCGGTTAAAAAGCCGTAAGAACCCCGGCAATACCACGAGCACCAGCGGTATCTGGACAATCAGTCCGGACACGATGGCGATCGCCAGGGGCTGCAGCATTTCCGAACCGGCGCCGATACCCATTGCCAGCGGCATCAGCGCGAGAATGGCTGCCAGGGTGGTCATGGCAATCGGACGCATGCGGTTGTTGCCGGCCGTTATCATGCGCTCAATGCCCTCTTCCGACTCAGGCAGGCTCTGATATTCCGAATAATAAAAGATGCTGACCTCGGTGACAATGCCGATTACCATAGTCATGCCCATCATGGCGGTGATGTTCAATTCGATATGGGCCAGCCACAAGCCGACAAACACGGCCGCGACGGCCGACAAGGTCGTCAGCATCATCGCCAGCGCCACATGAAACTGCTCGTACAAATACAGCAACAGGATAAAAACCAGCGCCACCGCCGCGGCAAACACGATGATCAGGTCATGGAAGGCGAGGCGCTGCTGCTCATACAAACCGCCCAGAACATAGTAAACATCTTTCGGCAACAGGCCGGGCTGTTCCAGGGTTTTGACGACATCGGCGACGGCGGAACCCATGTCCCGGCCACTGATGCGCGCCGTAACGGCCACCATGCGTTTTAGATTGTCGCGGGCGATTTGCGCCTGCCCGCTTTCCGTAATGATTTCCGCGATCCGTTTAAGCGGCACCCAGTGGCTGTTCAGGGAGCTGTTGGCAGAACTGCCTTGAGCAGTGCTATTGACAGCACTGCCTTGAGAATTGTTGGGAGCCAGGATCCGCAACTGCTCCAGCGCCCGCATCGCCCCGCGCTCTTTTTCCGGTATCCAGACCCGCAGATTGACCATCTTTGGCCCCTCCTGCAGTTGGGTGGTAACGGTTCCCGACAGGTAATTGTTGAGGGTCTGCTGGACGGCCGCGGGACTGAGCCCTTCCAGGGCGGCTTTATCGCGTAAAACCCGGATATTGACCGCATCGCCTGCCGGGATGACGCCGTTGTTAAGGTCAACGACGCCCGCTATTTTTTCCAGCGCCGGAGCGATTTTATTGGCCAATTGCGCCAGTAATTGGCCGTCATTGGCATACAGTTTGACTTCTATCGGCTGCGGAACTGCGGTTAAATCACCGATCAAATCTTCCATCAGTTTGGCAAGTTCAATGCTCAGCCCCGGGACTTGCATGCCAATCTGTTTCCGGACACTGTCCATCACCTCATCCTGACTGCGCCGGGGCAAAGGCGTTAAGCGCACGAAAAAATCGCCCTGATTGGCTTCCTTAAGGGAGCCTCCCAAACTGTTGCCGGTGCGGCGAGAATAAGTCTCCACTTCGGGCAACTTGCGCAGAATCGTTTCCACTTGTCTCAGCAAGCGATCCGTTTCCGACACCGAAGTGCCCGGCGCGGATCGGTAATCGAGAATAAAACCGCCTTCATCCATCGACGGCATAAAGCCCGAGCCGGTCTGCTGCCAGCCCAGGAAGCCGGCGGCCAAGAGCGGAAGCAGCGCGGTCAATATCAGCCAGGGTCTGGGCAACATCACTTGTAACAGGCTTTGATAGCATTGATGGAACCAGCGCGTCACGGGGCCGTTTTCTTCCTGTTCGGTATCTTTTTGCGTCAGGCTATGAGAGGCCAGCAACGGCACGGCCAGCCAAGCCACGATAAAGGAAATAAACAGGGCCGAAGCCATAGTGATGGACAGCGCTTTAAAAAAACTGCCGCTGACGCCGGACAAAAAAGCTAATGGCGCAAAGATGATAATCGTCGAGGCCGAGGAGCCTGCCAGCGGTTTGGTGAATTCCTCGGCGGCCAGATGAATACGCTCCTGATAGGTACCCGATGCTTCCCGCAGGCGGCGGATAATATGTTCGATCATGACAATTGCATCGTCGATGATCAAGGCCACGGCAGCCGCCATGCCGCCCAGCGTCATGATATTGAAGCCGATACCCAGTAAATGAATGATCAGTACGGTCGCCGACAAGGCCATAGGCACGGTAATGGCGGCAATCACCGTGACCTTGAAGTTACGCAGAAATACCAGCAGGGTGACAATGGCCAGCCCCAATCCGATCAGCAAGGATTCTACGACGCTTTGGGCCGAGGCGACGATCAGATCGCTCTGGTCGTACCATTTGGCGATATTTATATCGGCCGGGAGCTTCTGTTTGATGAGTTCCAGTTGCGCTTGCGCGTTGCGGGCAATTTCAACGGTGCTGCTGCCGGGTTGTTGATTGATTTGAAACAGCACGGCATCGCGGCCCTCGGCGGTGATTCTCTGCCACTGCGGTGCGGTTGTTTTCACCACCTGTGCGACATCTTCAAGATAGACCAGGCCATTCTGACCGCTGCGTAAAATAGTTCTTGAAATCTGCTGCGAGTTTTGCAGTTGGGTATTGGCCAGCAGCAGGTACAGTTTATAGTTTTGCTCCAATCGCCCCACCGCCTGGATCACATTGGCCGCGGAGAGGGCAGCGGCAATGTCATTGAGACTTAAACCCAGCGCATTGATGCGCGCCGGATCGACGAGAACCTGATATTCCGCGATTGCGCCGCCCAGCACATCCACTTTGGCCACGCCGGGAATCGCCGAAAGGATCGGCCTGATTTGATAAAGCGCGATGTCCCGGAGTTCGACCAGACTATGGCCTGGCGACAACAGGCTGTAACCCAGCACAGGGAAAACCGTAGGATCCATGCGTCTGACGCCGAACGACAAGGCGGCCGGCAGCGTTGAGCGAATCTGATTAATGGCCGAGGCTACCTGCAGCATGGCCGAGACCATATCGCTGCCCCAGTTGAAATTGATGGCGATATCGGCGCTGCCGCGGCTGGTTGCCGAGCGCACGGTCAAAACCCCCGGCACGGCGCGCACCGCCTCTTCCACCGGCCAGGTGACCTGAACGGCCATGCGCTCTGCTGGCATGTCGCCGGCATTGAGATTGACCACCACGCGTGGAAAGGTCACCTGAGGAAACAGGCTGACCGGCGTATTGTAGATTTCAAAGAAGCCGGCGATGGCAATCAGGCTCAGCGCAAATAAAATGGAACGGCGGTGCCGATAAGCCCATTGTGTCATTGCGCCGCTCCCTTGCCGTTATGATTGGCAGGCGCCGCGGATACGGCCATGCCGGGTTCCAGTTCGTAGTTGCCCAAAACCGCCACGTCATCCCCGGCCTTCAAATCGGCGGCGATCACTTCAACCTGCCGGTCATTTTCGAGGCCGATCTCGACGCGGTGTTTGACGGCGCGGCCGTTTGCAACCGTAAACAGATTGTAGCCGCCCTCATCGGGCAGAACCGCCTGCCGCGGGACTGAGAAGGTATCGGCCGAAGCAATGACGATCCGGCCTTCGACGAAGTCATTGATCAATAGAATCTGATTCAGGGCCGGCCTGACGAAGACATTGAGCAGGCGGGTATTGGGATCGATTTGATGGGTGATGATCTCGATACGGCCTTCGACCGGTTCCGCAGCGGGCGTGTTGACCGATCTTATCAGGACCTGTTGGCCGGGCTGCAGATGGGCGTAGTCCTCCGGCTCGACGCCTAAGCGCACCATCCACTGGTTCTGGTCGGCGAGTTGCAGCAAGGGCGCGCCGGCGGCAACGATTTGCCCCTGCTGAACGCTGACCAGATAAATGATGCCGTCTTGTTCCGCCCGGATTTGCCGTTCTTTACCTATACCCTGGTCAAGCAGATTTTTGACCATGACCCGGGCCTGCTCGACGCGCAATTGCGTCGCGACGCTATTTTGCCGAGTTGCCAGTTTCAGACGGATGCGTTCCTGCAGCAGCTCATTGTCGCGCAATGCCGCCCCCAGTTCTCGTCGCGCCTGCTCCAGTTGCAACACAGCGCTCACGCCCGGCTTTAATGTCAGCAGCACATCGCCTTGCCGGACAATTTGGCCCTGATTAACCTGCATTTTATCGATCTGGCTGATATAGGGAACGCTGATCGTCATCAACTTATCCGGAAACGGCAAAACGACGCCGTAAGCGGTAAAGGTTTCGTTGAATTCGCCTTTATGCAGTTTAATCGTTTGCACCTGCGCCACCGGTTCCGGTTCGGAAACCGGCGTGTCCGGACCGCTTGCATCGTGCGGCTTTAGCCGCCAGTAAAGCAGCGAACTGACCATTACCACGGCCAACAACGCAACAAGGACGATGGTGTTTTTAGAATTGAACTTCATAATTCCTTTTCATTAAAATCAGTAGCCGCATGATAAAGTCCGCTCGCCACCTCCAAGGCAATCCCCGCTTGCACTAACTGCAATTCCAGGGTCAGCAGGCCAATCTTTTTGTCCGTCAGATTATTCCAGGCGACGTAATAATTAAATACGTCAACCTGGCCGTTTTCGATACCTGTCTGATAGGCTTTGACCAGATTGGCCAAATCGGGAATAGCATGACGAACGGATTGAATCTGTTTGTTTAGCGAGGCGATAGTAACCAGCAATTCGGCAATATCGGCTCTGGCTTGAAACAAGCGGCTGCTGTATTGATCGAACAGTTGTTGCCGCGTCGCCCGGTCAAGCGCGATCTGACCCTGATTCCGGTCGAATATCGGCACGGTCATCGAGACGCCGAAGCCCAGGGTATAGAGGTTGCTGTTATCCCGGGCGGAATCAAAGCCGATACTGATCTGCGGAAATTGCTGCATCACGGCGATATGCAGGCGTTCTTCCTGACTTTCGTAACCCCGTTTCAGGGCCATTAAATCCAGCCGCCGGTTTCCTATATCCTGTATTAAGGCGTCATAAGCCGGAGCTTTCATGGCGGTAACGAGTTCAGCATCCTGCTGCAAATTAACTGCTTCATGGGGTTTAAGCCCCATGGCCCGGTTCAGGCGTTGTTGCTGCTGTTTTATTTGCAATTTAAGCGCGAGCAAGCGAATATCGACCAGATTCTTGGCGGACACGGCGGCGACCCGTTCAAGCTCCGTGACCAGGCCCAGTTCAGCGGCTTCCTGCAAGCGCGCGCGGTTGTCTTCCAGACGCTGCGCCATTTCGCTGAGTAACGCCTGTTGCTGGCGGTAAACGATCAATTGATAAGCAGCCAGCTTTGCCGCCTGGGCGATTTGCCATTCCTGCCAGGCGATTTGCAAATCGACGCTTTGTTGCTGTTTTTCGGCAGCCTTTATTTTGTTCTGCCGCCAAACCAGGGCCGTCGCCTGCCAGCTCAGGCTGGCGCCAAAGGCATTGTTCGTGCCCAGATTAGTGCCGGCGGAAGGCGCGGAAAAACTGTAGGACACTTTAGGGTCCGGCAATAAGCCGGCCTGCAACAGTTGCGCGTTGGCAATACCGTGTTGATCTCTTATTCCACGCAGTTCCGGATTGCGCAACACCGCCAGAATGGCTGCTTCATCCGGTGATAAACCATTTGCCATATCAAACTTAACCGGTTCGAGCAGGGGGTGCTTTATTTTTGCCGCCTGCATAGTGATCTGTGCACGGGATGGCGTTTGCAGTTGTTGCTGAACGGCTTGTTCCGTCAATGGTTTTGACTGATAGTGAGCGCAGCCAAGCAGCAGGCAAAGCCATCCTGCCGTAAATGAATTAATGCCGTAAGTTTTCATGCGCTATTACAGGATCTGTTGCAGAAGATGACTGCCGCTTTAAGGCCCGGATGGTTATCTGATAAGACCAGGGTTCCGCCATGAAGATCGGCTATGGCTGATACTATGCTAAGGCCCAGGCCATTGCCTGGGGTCGTGCGGCTTTGTTCAAGCCGGTAAAAACGTTGCAGCACTTTCTGGCGGCTCGCTTCGGCAATGCCGGGGCCGTTGTCGGCAATAATCAACTCAATGCGATGGCCAACTGAACGCAGGCTGAGTTCAATCAGCGTGTTTTCAGGCGTATGCGCAATAGCATTGTCCAGCAGATTAAAGGCCAGCTGCGTCAGCAGTTCCTTATCACCGGACAATGTTACGTCCGGGTCGATGGCTGAATGGATGGTTTTGCCCTGCTCCTCGGCGACAGGAGCCAGCGCTTCGGCCACGGAAACAACAATATCACTGAGGTTGACGGTTTTAAAACCGCTGCGCCGCGACCCCGATTCAATCTGCGAAATCCGGAGCAGCGCGGAGAACGTCGCCAGAATGGTATCGACTTCTTCAATGGCAAGGGCGATCTGTTTCCGGTACTGCGCTGCCGATAAATCCCTGTTGACCGCATTCTCAAGCCTGAATTTCAAATGACTGAGCGGCGTGCGCAGATCATGGGCAATGTCATTGGAGACTTGCTGGACGTTTTCAATCAACTCGCCGATTTTATCCAGCATAAGGTTTAGCAATAAAGCCAGCCTGTCCAGTTCATCGCGGTTTTTTGCCACGGGCAGCCGATGCTTCAGGTCGCCCGCGATGATGACTTCAGTTGATGTGGTAATGCCTTCGATTTTTTTCAGGAAGGTGCGGCTTAGATAAAGCCCGCCTCCTGCCCCGAGAGTAATTACCAGGACAATGCCCCATAAAAAAGCCTGGATTATCGCTTCACCCGCATCCCGGATATACTCGCCGTCATGGCCCACGCCGAGCCAGACATTATCCGGCAGCGGAATAACCTTCATATAAATAACGTCCATTTCTTCCCGCCGAGGTTTTGTGTCCGCGGCCGGACGGATGATGGTCTGCCAGCCCGCGGAGGGTTTAAAGCCGCCGAAATTTCCGCCGATTAACACGCCATTGCGATCCAGAATTCCGCAAATATGCGATGCCATGCAGTCATTTCCGGCAATTTCTTCTTTTAATTCGTCCAGTCCGTCGGAATCGTATTCAGCTTTCAGCATCGTTGCCTCGATCTCGATACCGCTTTTAAGCTGTTGCTCAAGGGTATGCGTCGTCAGCCAATAAACCGTTAGGCCGATGGCCAGAAAAGAAAGCAAAAACAGGCCCAAATATAAGGCCGACAGTTTAAAACTGGTGGTATCGGCGATGTCAGGCAGTTTCATGGATCATATAGCCTGCGCCGCGCACGGTCAGGATCAGATCCGGCCTGCTGCCGGCATTGAGCTTGCTGCGCAGACGGCTGATATGAGTTTCGACGATATTGGTTTGGGGATCAAAATGAAAATCCCAGACGTTTTCAAGCAGCATGGTTCGGGTCACCACTTGCCCTGCATGGCGGACCAGATACTCCAGCAGGCGGAACTCGGTCGGCTGAAGATCAATGAGTCGCCCGGCGCGTTTGACCGTTCTTTTTAACAGATCGATTTCAAGATCCTGAACCTGCAAAAACTTTTGTTCCACTGTTTCCCGAGGCCTGCGCAGCAGCGCGTTGACGCGGGCGTCAAGCTCGCTGAACGCGAACGGCTTGACCAGATAATCGTCACCGCCGGCATTGAGGCCTTCAACGCGGTCATCGATGCCGCCCATCGTGGTCAGAAACAGGACCGGCGCCGTGCAGCCGCTGCTGCGCAGTATTTTGATCAAGGTCAGCCCGTCGAGGTGAGGCAGCATGCGGTCGACAACAAGCAGGTCATAGTTCCCTTCCCTGGCCAGGAGCAGGCCTTCGTAGCCGTCCTTTGCCAGGTCGACAGTATGGCCTGCCTGTTTCAGGCCTGCCGAGACATAATCCCCGGTCTCATTGTCATCCTCGATCAGCAATAGTTTCATGTCCTGGACACTGGGTAATTTTTATGATGATGGATGGCGCAGAAATTTATCCGGGATTATTATCAGCCGGTTTTTTATTTCCATTCCACATGGCTTTCACCAGATTTTCCTTGTGTATAACGCTTTCAAAGGCAACCCCAAGCACATGCACGATAACGAGCAGCAAGCTAAGGTTAGCCGCGATTTCGTGCGCTTCCTCCCAAAACTTTTCATTGCTCGGGCTTACCAGACCTGCAAGCGGGCCCAGATTCTGGTCAGCTGCATAAACGATCAGGCCTGATATTACAGTGACGAATAAGCTGACGATTAACAGCACTATCATGGCGGCTCCGGCCGGATTATGGCCGAGATAACGTTTAGCTTTTAACGCGACGGCATCCTTAACGTAAGCAACGGACCTGGCCGGAGAGCATAAAAAATTCGAAAATCTCGCGTAGCTGTTGCCTGCAAAACCCCAAAACAATCGAAAGACCAGTAAACTAAGCACCAGGTAGCCGGCCCATACATGGATCGTTAAAAGCTCGTCTTCAGTCAAATAAGCCGCAGAAAAACCGGCAACCAAAAGCCAGTGAAAAATTCTAAGCGGCAGATCCCAGATTTTAATTAATTTCGGTGATTCCATTGAGTATTCCTGAAAATATCAAAATAAAGCCGGGGAAATGTTCCGATACGCGCCAACTTAGTGGCTATAGTACGCTGCAATTGCATGGAAAGTCGTCATGTCGGCATGGATTGCCGACATCCAGAACACAGGGATGTGCTTGTAGCCATTGCCATCCGTGGCAGCTGGATTCCGGCAATCCATGCCGGAATGACGCGCTTTTCCTTAAGTTGGCGCATATGGGAGCAATTCCCCGGCAATTCGATTATTTATTTTCCGAGCCTTCATCAGCTTCATCATCCAATGAAACTTTAAGGACGCTCCCGGTTTTGCCATCGACCTTGACTTCATAAACCTTGCCGTCCTTGACTGTTTCAACTTCGAACTGAACGGTATTTGATTCCTCGTCCACTTCAGCTTCCATGGCTTTGCCGCCGGTTTTCTTTTCCGCCGCCCTGATCGCCTCGGTTAAAGAAATTTTGGCCTGGCTGAAAAGCGTTAACTCTTTGGCTTCCTTTTCCTTTGACTCGCCTGCTTGCGCCGCGTTAACGGCGGCGCCTGTCATGACTGCCGCCGCCAGCATCGCTGTCAGGATTTTGTTGGCTTTATTATGCATTGTCTTTCCTCTTTCATATCAGGCGGAATTGCCTGATTTCAGAAATAGAATAAGCCCGAATACATTGCCGGAAGCCTTCCGGAACTATACCATTTTGTAATGTTTGGCCGTTGACCGGCAAATCATTGAAAATCCGCATCCATAGCCATTAAAGCCGCCGGCATGGCCGGCAAAAAATCGATGAGGCACAAGTAAAAGTCCGTAAATCAAGCATTGAGCCTGTCAATGCTTGTCAATTATTTCCTCTTTCAATACATCAAAGGGATTGAAGGCAATAGCCAGACTGAGTTTCAGGTTGATAATGCAGGCGGCGGTGGTGCCGGTAAAAATGCAGATCATGATGGCGATCTGGTATTTTACCGCCAGCCAGGGTTCGCTGCCGCCCAGGATTTGTCCGGTCATCATGCCGGGCAGCGATACCAGACCCATGGTCGCCATGCCGGCGATAGTCGGATTGATTGCGGCCTTGACGGCCAGGCGAAAATAGGGCCGCACGGCTTCCCAGCGCGACGCGCCTAATAATAAAAAGGTTACATACTCGTTTTCGCTCTTGCGCAAGGCTGAATAGAAGCGCTCCAAAGCGATGACGTTGCCTTGCAGACAGTTGCCGAGAATCATGCCCGCCAACGGCACGAGGTAACGGGCATCATAAAAGTGCGCCGGCTGGATAACCAGGATCACCAGATAGGCGGTGGTGAACAGTATGCTTGAAGCAATGGCCGTAAAAGTGGCCAGAAAAAAATAACGCGCTTTAAGCCCGGCGCGCTGCAGGATGCTCCAGTCGGCGACCAGCAGCATCATCAATATCCACAAGCCATTAAACCAGGGGTTATTAAGGTGGAACAACATTTTCAGATAGATGCCTACCAGCATTAACTGAATGCTCATGCGCAGGATGCTGACGGCGATGTCCCGACTCAAACGCAGACCGATCAGCCACAGCAGCAGCCAGGGCAGCACGCAGAGACCATAGAGCAGCGCCATCTGCGGCAGGGCGATGTCAAGTGTTTTCATGTCACATCCTGAATTAACCGGCCCTCTTCCAGCTTAATAACCCTGTTGCAGCGGCTTATCCAATCGGGATCATGCGCCACCGACAGAACGGTCAGGCCGGGATCGGAAAAAACCTCGAAGACGGCCTGTTTGCTTGCTTCATCCAGCGCACTGGTAACCTCGTCCAGCAGATACAGGTTTTTTCCCAACAGCAGGCCCCGAGCCAGCGCAATGCGTTGTTTCTCGCCGACGGAAATATGATTGCTCGCCTGCTTTAAAATATCGGCCGGCAACTGCAGCCGCTGCAATGCTTCAATCAATTGAGCTTCCGCAGGCTGCCGGCCCCGATGCGCTTTAAACTGAAAAGGCAGCAGCAGTGCTTCCCGCACGCTGTCAGCGCCCAGCACGGGCTCCTGGCCAATATAAGCGGTGCAGCTTCGAATGGCCTGAACGGATAGGTAATCCAGCGGTTTTCCCCGAAAATAAACCATGCCCCGGCTTAGGGCGTGAAGACCTAACAGCGTCCTCAGAATGCTGCTTTTACCTGAACCGGATTTGCCGCATAAAACAGCTTTTTCACCGGGGAAGAGCTCAAAGCTGATGTCAGATAGAATTGTTTTTTCATGGGCATTGACCGAGACATGTTCGAATCGAATGATAGGGGTCATTAGGGTAAGACGGGTATTAATTTGAATTCGCCATTAAAAAAATGAAGTTGGCGATTATTAATACCTAACACGCCGTAAATGTAAAGCCAGCTTACCCCCATTATTATTTTCCTGTAAATCTTTAGGGAACCTCTGAACATTGCGCTAGTCCCAATTGTCAAGTTCAAACTTTGCATGAGGAGACATTTAAAGAATATGGCCACTACATTACTTACGCCGAAAGCCGAACTCGTCGCCAAGGCGCATCAGCAAATGCAGCACGAACTGTCTGATACTCTGTGGAGCATGACCGAAAAGCTGGCTCTCACCTGCCGCATCCTGTTCGATGCCGGACATGATTCCGGCCTGGCGGGACAAATCACTGCGCGTGCTGAAACGCCGGGCGCCTATTACACGCAGCAATTCGGACTGGGTTTTGACGAAATCACGCCGTCCAACCTGGTGCTTGTCGATGAAGACTTAAATGTCATCGAAGGCACGGGCATGGCTAATCCGGCCAATCGTTTTCATAGCTGGGTCTATCGCGCACGCCCCGACGTGAACTGCATTATTCATACCCATCCGCTGTATATTGCCGCCCTGTCGATGCTGGAGACGCCACTGGTAGTATCGCATATGGACATGTGCCCCCTGTTCGACGATTGCGCCTTTTTAAAGGACTGGCCGGGCATACCGGTCGGCAATGAGGAAGGTGAAATCATCTCGACAGCGCTGGGCGGCAAGCGGGCGGTTTTACTGTCCCATCATGGCCAATTGGTAGCGGGCAGCACCATTGAAGAGGCCTGCGTGCTGGCCGTGCTGTTCGAGCGCGCCGCGAAGATGCAGCTGATTGCAATGGCCGTCGGCGAAATCAGGCCCATACCGCAGGCCTTGGGCTGCGAGGCCCATGACTGGATATCCACGGCGAAGCGCAGCCAGACGTCATTTGCCTATTATGCCCGCCGCGCCTTGCGAAGCCATCCCGATTGTCTGGCTTGATTATCCCGATAAGCAGTAAAACAGGAACTCATTTTTATCCAGGTCGTTATTTCATCCAACAGAAGGACTTACAGTATGTCAAATCATCTTTTTAAAGGCATTATCTCCTACCCCATTACTCCTTTTAACGCCGAAGACGGCGGAGTTGATATTAAAACCCTGGGGCGCCTGATTGATCGTCTCATTGAAGACGGCTCGCATGCTATCGCGCCTCTGGGCAGCACCGGCGAGAGTGCCTATCTGAATGTTGACGAATGGTACGAAGTAGCGGAAGCTTCCGTAGCACAGGTCGCCAAGCGGGTGCCGGTGGTAGTCGGGATATCTGATCTTACTACCCAGAATGCCGTGCGCCGGGCAAAATTTGCCGAGACGGTAGGCGCCGACGCCGTCATGGTTTTACCTATTTCCTACTGGAAGCTCAGCGAGCGGGAAATCTTCCGGCATTACGCTGCAATCTGCGAAGCCATCAGTATTCCGGTCATGGTTTACAATAACCCGGCCACCAGCGGCATTGATATGACGCCGGAGTTAATCGTGCGCATGGTTAAGGAAATTGACAATGTCACCATGGTAAAGGAAAGCTCCGGGGACATTCAACGCATGCACCGGCTATTTCACCTTTCGAATGGAGAGATCCCCTTTTATAACGGCAGCAATCCCCTGGCGCTGGAAGCTTTCGCCGCTGGCGCGACCGGCTGGTGCACCGCCGCTCCCAACCTGATCCCCGAATGGACGCTGCGGCTGTATGAGGCATCCGAAGCCGGCGATTTAAAGCAGGCGCGCGAAGTGTTCTACAAACAGCTTCCGCTGCTGCAATTCATTCTTAAAGGCGGGCTGCCCACGACCATCAAGGCAGGCTTGAAACTGCAGGGATTTGAAGCAGGCGCTCCACGCAAGCCTTTGCTTCCTCTGGATAGCGCCGGCCAGAATGAGCTGGCTGCAATGCTTAAACAATTGCATGACTGATGGTTACGCAGGGCCTCAGTAGCAGCGCCGGCATACGGCAGGGAGTCAGCTTTGGCTCTCCTGCCTGCCCGACGCCCGTTAGGTAAAGGCAAATCTGCCCGAGGCGCAGTAAGACCGGTATTCAATATAACCGGCTGTATTAACGCAATTAACGCAAGCCGGCAGGCTCTTTACGGTGCTCATCATCTCCCGGCGAATTATTCTGGCACTCCCTGCCGGAACGATACAATCATATTTACGGCAGTGATAAATCCAGTCAGAGACTTCGGAAATCACCACTGTTTCGATTACAGCTTACAGGCTGAGCATTAATCAGCTCAACCTGTAATTTTCTCACCATTAGCAGTGCCTATAACCCCTGCCGTTGCGATAAATCGCAGAGCATCCTCAACAGTCATATCTATTTCCACTACATTTTCCCGGGACACAATGACTGTATTTCCACCCATTTGATAACTGAATGGCAGAAATACGGCAACTTGGTCTTTAGCGATAAAATTTGAAAACTCTTCAGAATCTGAAACAGTAATAAAGCCTATCTGCAGACCATTGCCATCCGGTACCTTGAGTAAAACCACCTGTTTAAATTTTCCTTTCTGCTGGCCGGAGAACAGCGAAATAAAATCGCGTATTGCTGTGTATATGGTTTTAACAACGGGAATCTGGACTACCAGTTGTTCAAAGTTATTGAACCACTTGCGGAAAGTTTGAGACTCCAGGAAGCCTCCGAAAAAAAACACTACCACCAGACCTAAAACAAAGCCCAGGCCTTTTATATACCAACTGTCGGGAAAGAAGAACTTGAAGATATTTCCCAGCGCCAATTCGGCAGTGCCGGCCAGCCAGAAGAGCAGATAGAGCGTGAGGGTAATCGGGATAATAGCAATTAACCCTTTAAGGAAGGTCTTACTGACCGGTTTCATTTCCAATTTCCAGTTATTATTATTCATAAGCGGTAATAATTTTTCCAAATAAAAGGGTAATGTTTCTTATTAACAGATTTAAGCCGTAGAGATTTCATCTCCAGTGAGCGCCTTATTAAATCTTCAGCCTGCGCACAACAATTAAAATCCTATCGATACCCTGCCCCGAGCATCGACAATAATGCGGCGCCCATAGCCGCAGCGCCTACCTTTCACAAAATAAGCCTTTATCCGCATTGGCTGTGAACCAGGGCGAAAATAGTTCGCCTACAGAAAAGGCGGCGGTGCTATTTCCCAATCCCGCATTGCCTGTTCTCCGGGACGATCAATTTTAATTTTGCCGCTCTCGGTCGAGATTACCCAGCTTACCGGGATATAGTGGTACTGACCGGTCTGATCTTTCTTCAGCCGGATAAAACTGCCTCCCTCGGCCTGGTCGACAGTGGCAAATTGTCCGCCCTGGGAGCAAACGACGGGCATGCCAGGTTTAATCTGGTCAGTAGTAATCATAGCTTTTCTCCTGTCCGCTCAGTGTCTGAACGTGTTGGATTTATATTCTTTTGGCAATAATTCAGGCAAAATTAACATGCCCTGTAGATTATGCAAACCTAACCGGCTTACTCGAGTTATTGTTAATAATGAGAGAGACACTGCCGGCCTCGTTAATCCTGTTTAAAAATTAATCTCTTTTACGCAGTTATCACGATCAGGTCTGTGCCACTTCCAACATACAAAATAACTCATAAGCATCGGTTGCCTTACATTTTATCCCGGCTTTTCCCGCAAGGGAAATTAATTCAACTCTACTCCAGGACAAGCTTGTCAGACTTTTAAAAATCGGAATTCTGGATGAATGGGCTAAAACAGATTGCAGGCGCCAGGATTAGAACAGAGCCTCAGTCCGGTGGAAAGGCGCTTTCAGCCCCGACATTGCCGAGGGTTATGAAAATGACAGAACTTCACTCTGATCATTAACGATCAGTGACATTTAAAGCTTTATAATTTCCGTTGTTTATTCAGCCAGGCCGGCCTCGCAAACGAAGGTTTTAGGGCGCGGAATGCCGCTGTTCTTACCCACTCGAAGTGGTGTAGAATCGATGAAGGCAATCCTTTTTGGAGTTTAGCAAAGGCTTAGGCGGCGGCGGTGGCCGCACGATGACGCCGAGAGCATTTTTTGATTTACTTACCAATGCCCGTTAAAATTTTTACTATTATCCTCTTAATCATTGATTTATGGAGATAAACAATGAGCAATCAATCAACTACCGAGTACCTGTCAGCCCACGAGTTTTTCTCAGGATTCAGCGATGACGTTTTCAAATTCCTGTGCGAGTCCTCAAGCATGCACGAGATCAAAAAGGGGCAGATACTGTTTCAACAGGGCGAAAGCGCGGACAAGTTCTATGTGGTTCGCAAAGGGCGCATTTCCGTACAAATACCGGCGATACTAGGCCCGCCCCTGGAAATCCAGACTCTGGGCAAGAACCAGGTATTGGGCTGGTCCTGGCTGATATCACCCTACAAATGGAATTTTCAAGCCAGGGCCGAAGAAGATTCGGAACTGCTCATGTTTGACGGGAGCGCCATACTGGCGCGATGCGAACAGGAGCCGAAATTCGGCTACATGCTGTTAAAGAAATTTGCAGCATTGATGTCAATGCGTCTTGATGAAGCACGTCGTAAGATGATGGATGAATGGAACCCGGCCGGGTTTGCTTAGGAAGTATTCATACACAGCCAGAAGCCCTAGACACAAGGCTGAGCATCGTCTGTCAGTTGCTGCCTTGGCATGCGGCGAAACTGCTTCAATTTCAGAAAGAAGCGTTTTAAAAAGAAGCGGGACGTGCAACGCTTCGTATGAAAGGCGGGTCACCCTTCAAAAGGATGAGCAGTTCGAAATGAAGTGTCATGACATTAACGAAACTTAACCGCCAGCGCTGACTCCTGAAGGGGCGGGTATTAGAACGGCTCTATTAATGAATTGACCGGCGTTCAAGTATTGAAGCGAGCCACACCGATATTACCTATGAAATCCGGACACCTCGAGGGCCAGGCGTTCAGTGATCGGCCTGTGTCTTTGGCAGCTTATTCAGCCAAATCGCCAGGGTCATAGAAAAATCCCGTGTGCCGTCCAGATAGCGATGTATGCGTGACCTACAGGCAGGCTTTTGTAGCTTATCACCTTGTAGAAAGTCAATTACTGTAACTTTTCTATATAATAGAAAATATGAATTGATGAATTCGGATGTGCACAGCGTAAGCAGCTATCAAAGCCAAGGCTTAGCAAAGTTTATAAGGAACGGGCTTGTATGGAACTAGCCCCTAAGGAGGTAGTATAGGTGTTGGTGATATCCTGTTTATTTAGCATATCCGGCTAATCAGTGTAAAAAGTGTTTTTGCGCGAAACCCATCTTGCCTGAACCGCTTCCTGTTGAACCGCTTGTTCCACCCCGTTATGATAGGGCCTATGAAGGCAAAGGAATATTCGATTTGATGATGATTTGCGAACCCAAACCGGATTTCCGCGAACTGGACATCATCGACAGAGGCACCCGAATCGAATTCGAGCACAGAACGAAAAATGTTGCGGGCATCTACTTGATGTCTCGGTTATTTATGTCGTACTGGACAATCTCAACACCTATAAAATAGCTTTCTTGTATGAGCTTATCCAGGCGAGCTAGCGCACTGTTTGTCGGAAGACTGGAATTTCGCTGCACCCCAGACACGGTAGTGGATTGAATAGTGCGGAAATTGAACTGGGTGGATTGTTAAAACCGCGTTTGTCGCTACGCCTTCCACACGAAGAGGAGACCCGGCTTCGTGAAATGGAGCGCACTGCTCAAACGCTTTGCAAGCGGGTGCAGGTAGAGCGTCTGACCGAGCTTGCATAAAAGCTGTAGCCCAACGTCCTGATTGGCAACATATCCTGATCGACAGTACGGGTGCACATGACTACGACGGTGCCGCGGGAGCCTTGTTGCAGTTGACTCGATTCAGGGCAGGCGCTCTTCTTGGCGATAATGGTTATAACAGCGATGCCTTTGTCGAAGCCATCCGGAAACAAGGTATGCAGCCTTCAATGCACTTCTTAGCAAGTGGCTGCAGCCGTCATAGTCATTGGTTTCTCTATAAAGAATGTCATCTGATTAACTGTACTTTCGGTAAATCAGATATTACCGGCGAATGTTCTCACGATTTGAAAAGCTCTTCAGAAACTACATGGGCTTCATCCGTTTCGTTTCAGCTCTGATTTGGCTGCAATAAAATGTCAACAGAACCTAGGCTATATCCTTGCGTTTCAAGATGACTAGCGACGGGCATTAAGCAAAAAGTAGTGTTTGCAATAGCTGTGTTAATCCCGTAAATAGACAAAAAAGGGCTTCTACAGCTTGGCATTCATCTTTATTTCGAGATGATATAATATCAAAATTATTATTGTTGAATCATTATGCTGCAAAAAATCAAAGGGTTAATAAGGGAATTAGGCTTTCTAAATACCATACTTCACTTGACCAATTATTTTTTTCTTCGTTTTAAAATACCTTTTCGAGTTTTCAAATATTATTTTGTGGCTCAAAGATTATATGAAAAAAGCTTATTACCGGATAGAAGAGGTCGTAATATCGGAATTTCTGATATTCCCTCAAAAGTCAAACCCCACCCATGCCCACGGCCGAATGCAGTAATCATTGATCGTTATCAGCAAGGGGCCGTATGTCTAGGGGCCTATAAGGAACACGAATTTGCCGGTTGCTTTTGGTACATAACAGACAAATATAAAGAAGATGAAGTGAATTGTTTATATAAATTAGCTAACATTGATTCAGCATGGGATTTCGATGTATATGTTGTTCCGAAATTCAGAATGTCTCCAGTGTTTTTAAAACTATGGGATGATGCCTCTAAGCATTTGATAGAACAGGGTATTCACTGGTCCTTAAGCCGAATTTCTGCGTTTAATGCCAGATCTATATCCTCACACTTACGAATGGGCGCTCAATTAGTGGGTTGGGCATGCTTTATATGTACGGGGTCTTTTCAACTTACAATAGCCAGTATATTTCCTTTTCTGCATATTTCATTTAATAAATCATCGTATCCTGTCTTTATTTTAATGCCACCCAAAAATTAATATTTTTTCAGAATGTTAATTAATAAACCAACAATTATAGGATTTTTATGTCTGTTCAACATCAAGTTATTTCTATTTTAACAGAGGTATTACAGTTAAATAGTGGCATAGTTTCGACCATGACACTGGATACTCACCTATTAGGTGCGATCCCGGAATTTGATTCTATGGCGGTGGTTTCAATTTTGACTGCTTTAGAAGATCACTATGGCTTTTTGGTAGAAGATGATGAGATTGATGCCGGCATATTTGAAACCATAGGCACCTTAATTACTTTTGTTGAAAAGAAATCAAGCGAATCATAGTAAGGAGTTATTGATTGCGAAAATTGTTGCTTTTGTTTGATTTGTTAATTCGAACTGCTTTTATGAAATCCCGGCGTAAATGCCTGAATGAGCAAAGCCAGTGCTTGATAAAAGGGGATACTGAATTATGTCTTCAGTGATGCCTGTATTTATTCCTGGTCAAGCCGGTCGATTATTTGCTATTTATCACCATCCAGCTACAGGTGAGAAAGCAAAAAAAGCAATTTTACATATTCCCGCTTTTGCAGAAGAAATGAATAAATCCCGTCGTATGATAGCGATGCAGGCACGGGAGTTTGCTAAAAGCGGCTATGCAGTATTGATATTCGATTTGTTTGGCACTGGCGATAGTGAGGGGAAGTTCTCTGATGCTACCTGGGAAATTTGGAAGAATGATGTTCATACCGTATGCCAATGGCTAATTGAACAGGGAATTTTGAATATCAGCTTGTGGAGTTTGAGAAGCGGGATATTATTGGCAATGGATTTTCTTGAAGATGCAAAAATTAAGTTCGATAGAATGTTGTGCTGGCAACCGGTTTTGAATGGCGAGATATTTATCATGCAGTTTTTGCGTCTGCGTGTTGCCGCGGCACTAATGGATAAAAGCGCACATCCTGAGAAGGCATCTGATCTTAAACAGCAATTACTTGATGGAAAAGTTGTTGAAGTCGCAGGTTACACCTTACATCCTGATTTAATTAATCCGTTAATGAAATTGTTTTCAGATAACATTCATTTTTCAAAAATTGATAATATCAATGTTTTTGAATTGATCAGTAGCTGTGAAAAAGGGATATCCCCCGGAATTAACAAGTTGATTGAGTCTTTACAACAAAGAGCTCATTTGGTTTCAGTACATGTTGTGGTTGGCAGTTCCTTTTGGTCGACTCAAGAAATTGCTGAAGTCCCGGAATTAATAACACAAACAGTTAATAGTCTGTATTGAAGAAATACCGGTAATGATGAATAGAGAAATCCCGATTATTTTCCAATGTCATCAAGACAATTTGCTGGGCATTATTCACCAGCCGGTCTGTGCTTCAAAATTAGCTGTGTTATTCGTTGTCGGGGGCCCGCAATACCGGGTCGGCAGCCACCGGCAGTTTGTATTATTGGCAAGAATGCTGGCGGCTCATAACATTCCGGTCATGCGTTTTGATTATCGGGGTATGGGCGATTCTGAAGGAGAACCCCGGTCATTTACTTCTATAGACGATGATATTGCTGCTGCCATAGCCGCTTTTTATCAAGTTTGCCCCGAAATATCGGGAATAGTAATTTGGGGTTTATGCGACGCCGCGTCAGCGGCTTTATTTTATGCCTATCAGGATGAGCGTGTGCAGGGGCTGGTCTTGTTAAATCCCTGGGTATATACGGAACAAGGGGCTGCAACTGTCTATCTTAAGCACTATTATTTACAGCGTCTGTCAAATCCTGATTTTTGGCGCAAAATATTCAGCTTGAAATTTGATTATCTTGCCTCTTTGTCTTCTTTCGTGACGATAACTTGCAAAATGCTGAACAAGTCAACAGGAGCAGGTCATAGCGTTGACAAAACGGTTGATAAAGTTGATCCAAACCTGAGTTTGCCTGTCAGGATGAAAGAATGCATGCGCAGATTCAAGTATCCGGTGTTGTTGATTTTAAGCGGTAAGGATTTGACGGCAGATGAATTCAAAGATGCCGTCGCTACCGATGCCGAATGGCAGGGATTATTGGCAGATGGCCGGGTAAGCCGTTATGATTTTACGGAATCGGATCATACCTTTTCTTCCAGCCTGTGGCAGGATCAGGTTGCGGACTGGACGTTAGGCTGGCTAAATGATTTAAATCAGAAGTTGCAATAACATGCGTCAGTACAATCGTATCACGCGGGTATAAGAAATATGCAAACCGTCTTGTTAAAAACTTTGCAACTGCTATGCACATTAGCCTCCGGACCAGGCAGCAAGAAAAAGCTTTTTATTCTGATCTACCATCAGGTTTTGGAGCAACCCGACTTTATGCGCCCCTGGGAAATTGATAAAACAGTATTCAGTTGGCAGATGGCGTTAATCGCGAGATATTTTAACGTATTGCCATTGCATGAAGCCCTCGAAAAAATGGCTAACGGTACATTGCCGCCCAGAGCGGTTTGCATCACCTTTGATGACGGTTACGCCAATAATTATACCCATGCATTGCCAATTTTACTGGCCAATAAGTTAACCGCCACTTTTTTTATTGCTTCCGGTTATCTGGATGGCGGCAGGATGTGGAATGATACGGTGATTGAAAGCATTCGTACCTTGCCAGGCCCCCGCCTTGATCTGACAGCAATCGGCCTGGGAAGTTACGATATCAGCAATCCCGTTAAAAAAGCCCAGGTAGCGGTAGATATCCTCCCCAGAATAAAACATCTGCAACCGGCGGCTCGCGCCCAGTATGCCGGCTATCTTGCTTCTTTGGCTAAAAAAATGCCTGATGACCTGATGTTAACTTCCAGTCAGGTAATGAAGCTTTATGTAAGCGGTATGGAAATTGGCGGGCATACCGTTACCCATCCAATTTTAGCGTTATTAGCACCGGATGAGGTAAGGCAAGAGGTGGCCGATAATAAAACAACGCTGGAGCAATTGTTGAATACTAAAATTCGCTATTTCGCCTATCCTAATGGCAAGCCTGGCCAGGATTATTCGCCAGATCAGGTTCGTATCATTAAGGAGTGCGGCTATCAGGCAGCGCTCTCAACCCGGCCGGGAGTATCCGCCAAAGGGAATGACCGCTGGCAATTAGCAAGATTTACACCCTGGGATTCCAGTCCGGCCCGGTTTATGTTACGTATAGCCAGGATGTATTATTTTAACAGGCTTTAATATGCCTCCGTTGATCCTGGTTTTACTGCTGGATTTATTATCAATCCGGCACTACCTACCGGGTCAGCGAATCTGGCGAAATAAAGAATAACTGACTGAATGCCACACATCCATAATAACGTGGAATATACTTTATTTTTGCAGATCAAAGCTTGCGTAACAGGACTAACGAATTATGCCGACATTATTCCATCATTTATATTCTGAGCCTGCCCGGCAATGTGGAAATTCTCCAGCCATAGTGCATAAAAAAAACGCATGGACTTATCGGCAGCTTGATCAGTTTGTGCAGCAGCAGGCGCAGGCTCTGCAAGGGATTCATTTAAAACCGCAACAACGGGTTGCTGTTTACCTGCCCAAGCAAATTGAAACCGTCACCAGCTTTTTATCGATTTCCAGGGCCGGCGGCGTTTTTGTGCCGGTCAATCCGGTTTTAAAAGCCGCCCAGGTTGGCTATATTCTGATCGATTGCAATGTACAAATTTTAATTACCTCCAAAAGCCGTTTACAAAGTCTGGCTCCTGCTCTTGAAAACTGCTCGGATCTTCATACGATTATTCTGGTTGAAAACGATTTTGTCCCGGAAGAATTCAATATTCCCCAAACTATTTTAAGCTGGCAGAACTTTATTTCCTCTGCCATTCATAAGCCAGTAAAGTTATTAACCATAGATACGGATATGGCCGCCATTCTGTATACCTCGGGCAGTACCGGCAAACCTAAAGGCGTTGTGTTGTCGCATCGGAATATTGTTGCCGGGGCAAAAAGCGTTAGCGAATATTTAACTATTTCCTCAGCAGACCGCCTTTTGGCAGTGCTGCCATTCAGTTTTGACTATGGCTTAAATCAGTTAACGACTTCGCTGCTTAAAGGCGCCTGCTGTGTTTTACTGGATTACCTGTTGCCGCGCGATGTCATTAATGCTCTCACTGCGGAAAACATTACCGGGCTCGCGGCTGTGCCGCCTCTTTGGGCGCAGCTTGCCAACCTGGACTGGCCTGAAACTATTAACACGCATTTGCGCTACATGACGAATTCAGGCGGGAAAATGCCTAAATCCGTGCTGACTGCGATACGGGGCAAAGTGCCTGACTGTCAATTTTTCCTGATGTATGGCTTGACAGAAGCGTTCCGTTCAACCTACTTGCCCCCGGAACAAATTGATGAGAGGCCTGATTCGATGGGCAAAGCGATACCTAACGCCGAAATTCTGGTCGTTCGGGAAGATGGATCGCCCTGCGCCGCGCACGAGCCTGGCGAATTGGTGCACCGGGGTTCTTTGGTGGCAATGGGTTACTGGAACGATCCGGCCAAAACCGCTGAACGTTTCAAGCCGGCTCCGGGGCAGTTAACAGAATTGCCTCTGACAGAAATTGCGGTCTGGTCAGGCGATACCGTGACGATGGATGAAGCAGGTTATTTGTATTTTGTCGGGCGCAAGGACGACATGATTAAAACATCCGGTTATCGCGTCAGTCCTACGGAAATCGAAGAAGTCATTTATGTATCGGGCATGGCCAAGGAGGCCGCTGCGATCGGTATTGAGCATGAAGAGTTGGGGCAGGCGATTCTCGTTGTGGTCAGCGTGGAAGACAGTGACAAGTTTAATGAACAGGCTTTGGTCAATTTATGCAAAGCGCAATTGCCTAATTTCATGGTGCCGGCAAAAATCGAGGTTTTAACCGTTTTACCCAAAAATCCGAACGGAAAAATAGATCGTAAAGCGCTTGCCCAACAATTTGCCGCTATTTTCCAACGCGTACCATGATAAAAACAGTTCCGCAGCACCCGCCCATGACGCAGTTTCCCGTCAAGGGTAATAATCTGACCGTCGGCGGTATTGAACTGACCCGATTAGCGGCTCGTGTGGGGAAGACACCGTTTTATGCCTATGACCGCCAGTTAATTACCGATCGTATAACTGAATTGCGCCGGCAAATGCCTGACGAATTAAAAATTCACTATGCGATGAAAGCCAATCCAATGCCCGCGGTCGTGCAGCATATGGCCGCCCTGGTTGACGGCTTTGATCTTGCTTCAGCAGGAGAAATGAAAGTTGCCCTTGACACGCCTATGTCAGCAGAAAATATCAGCATGGCAGGTCCTGGAAAGCGCCCCCAAGAATTAATGCAAGCCGTCGCAGCGGGCGTTACCATCAACATAGAATCTTTTCATGAACTGGAAACCATTGCATCTGTGTCCGGACAAAGCGGTATTCAAGCGCAAGTAGCTGTTCGTATTAATCCTGCTTTTGAACTCAAGGCTTCCGGCATGAAAATGGGCGGCGGCCCCAAACAGTTCGGCATTGATGAAGAATTGCTGCCTGAGGCATTAACACGCATCAACGAATTGAATCTGGACTTTAAAGGCTTTCACATCTACAGCGGCTCACAAAACCTTAAAGCTGAAGCCATTATTGAAGCCCAGCAAAAAAGCATTGATTTAGCCATCAAGCTGTCTGACTATCACCCGGCGCCGATTAAAAAACTCAATATTGGCGGCGGTTACGGCATTCCTTATTTTCCTGGAGAAACCCCATTGGATACGCGCCAAGTTGGCGATGCATTGGCAAAAGCCATGGCCAAATTCAAGGCAGTCAATCCGCAAGCCGAAGTAATCATTGAATTGGGGCGCTATTTAGTCGGCGAAGCAGGCATTTATGTCTGCCAGGTGCTGGACAAAAAAATTTCGCGAGGACAAATTTTCCTGATGGTCAACGGCGGATTGCACCACCATCTTGCTGCATCCGGCAACTTCGGACAGGTCATCCGGAAAAACTATCCGGTTGCCATAGGAAATAAAATGAATAAGCCGGAAAAAGAAACAGTCAATATAGTAGGGCCGCTCTGTACGCCACTGGATATTCTCGCCGATAAAATGGATCTGCCGGCCGCAGAGATTGGGGATTTGGTGGTTATTTATCAATCCGGCGCTTATGGCTATACTGCCAGCCCCCATCAATTTTTAAGCCAGCCGGAAGCTGAGCAGGTATTGGTTTAACTTGCGGGCGTAAAACAGACTAAAGCCTTTCGGAAATAGAAATATGAATGAAGATTATTGTCTTAAAACCGTGTGGCGAAAAAGCCTGAAATTACCGCTTTTGTCTGAACAATAAGGATTTATGAAAACTCCAAAAAGTCTGGAGCCGCTGGTGCGCGACGGGCTCGTCGATGAAGTTATCCGGCCTTTAAAGAGCGGCAAGGAGGCCGCTGTTTATGTGGTTCTGTCTGAAGGTGAGATTCGCTGCGCCAAAGTGTATAAAAATGCTGCGCAACGCGGTTTTCACAAGCAGGCCCAATATCAGGAAGGACGCAAGGTGCGAAATAGCCGCCAGGCTCGCGCGATGGAAAAGCATAGCCGTTACGGCCGCAAACAGCAGGAAGAAGTCTGGCAAAATGCCGAGGTGGATGCGTTATACCGTCTTGCAGCAGCTGGCGTACGAGTTCCGCAGCCTTATAACTTTGTCGAAGGCGTATTGCTCATGGAATTAATTACGGACGAACAGGGCAGCGCTGCGCCGCGGCTTAACGATCTTGAATTAAGCAGTGAAGAAGCGCTGGAATATCATGGCTTTCTAATTAAGCAGGTAGTCGCCATGCTCTGCACAGGACTCATCCATGGAGATCTTTCAGAATATAATATCCTGATTGACGCCCATGGGCCGGTTATCATTGATCTGCCGCAGGCGGTTGATGCGGCGGCTAATAATAATGCCGGTAGAATGCTGGAACGGGATGTCGATAATCTGGCTGCCTACTTTGGCCGTTTTGCTCCCGAGCTGCTGACTACCAGTTATGGCAAGGAGATCTGGAAAATCTACGAAAGCGGCAATCTTCATCCTGACCTTAAACTGAGCGGCCATTTTAAGAACAGCAATAAAATAGCCGACGTGAACAGCATTATGCGGGAAATAAACGATGCGCGGGAAGAAGCGCTAAGGCGCCGTTACGAACAGGAAGATTAAGGTCCCAGTAGAGGCCATTTACAGTATACATATCCAATCCATCGCTATTAATGGCCTTATCAAAGCGGCCTGATATAAATTTTAAATATTACTGTTGATCCAGCGAATAATATCCGCCTCTCTCATGGCGCCGGCTTGACGAACAATTTCACGGCCCCCTTTAAATACAATCAGCGTAGGAATGCTGCGAATATTAAACTGGGCGGCAATGCCCTGTTCCTGTTCCGTATCAAGCTTGGCAAGACGTACCCGCGGTTCAAGTTTGGCCGCTGCCTGGGCATAAGCCGGCGCCATCATTTTGCAAGGCCCGCACCAGGGCGCCCAGAAATCAACCACGACAGGAATATCATTTCGGGAAAGGTGGCGCTGGAATGTTTTTCCCGTTAACTCCAGCGGATGCCCATTAAATAATATCTCCTTGCATTTGCCGCAATGGGGTTGCTGCGCCAATCGCTCGGATGGAATGCGATTTACAGCCTGACAATGGCCACAAACAATATGCACTGAATTCATCTGCTGGTGTTCTCGTTTGAAGTTGATTTATGGAAAGGGATATCCCGGCTACAATTTAGCCAAATTTACCGATTTCATATAGCCGCGCCATGTTATTAGCGCCTCGCCTTGTCTTGATTATCTTATTGCTATTTAATTGCAAATATAATCCCTTTTCCATTTTCCGGATAAACAATTTCAAAACTTTTCAGACTATTGGGAGCCTAAGCAAATCCCATCTGAATAAACGCAGCAGAAATCACTTTATCGGATTTAAGATACTAAAGTTAAATCTCACTAAATATTCATCCTGCCGGTTCAGAAGGCAAGCACATTCCATGCCTATTTATCTAAGGCTATAAGCTTATGTACGTCACCGTACGGACAGCCAGTGACCCTGCCTTTAAATTTATGTCTAATGGAGTTAATTGAAGATTTTAAATTAAATAAAGTCCAAACACCCAGGGTTATGTAATAACTTTTATATTTCTGGCTTATTCCAAAGGAAAATTTTATGGATTTGCGGGATTTTGTCTACCACAACTGATATTTAGGAGAACACCATGCAGCCGATAATTGTTTTTTCTCATCTCCGCTGGAATTTTGTCTTTCAGCGCCCTCAGCATTTACTTACCCGTCTGGCCGCCGATCATCGGATTTTTTTTATTGAAGAACCTGTAGAAAGTAATGCATCCAGCGCTTTTATGGAAATCAATTACCCGGCTCCCAATATCAGCGTATATCGTCCCCATACCCCGGTCAGCACTCCTGGTTTCAATGATGATCAGCTAACTTATCTATATCCGCTCATTAATAAGCTGGTAAAGAATGAGCAGCTTGATGATTATGTGGTCTGGTTCTATACCCCTATGGCGCTGCCATTGGTTCAAAGGCTTTCTCCAAAAGCTATTATCTATGATTGCATGGATGAACTATCAATGTTTCATAATGCGCCACGTCAATTAGTCCAGCGGGAAACTGCGCTTATAAAATGCGCTGATCTGGTTTTTACAGGCGGTCCCAGTCTTTATGCCGCTAAAAAAGATCGGCATCCCGATGTACATTGTTTTTCCAGCAGTGTGGATGCCGAGCACTTTGCCAAAGCGCTGGACCGCTCCATTGAAGCGCCCGAGCAAGACCATCTGCCGGGTTATCGAGTGGGGTACTTTGGGGTCATTGATGAACGGCTTGACCTGGGCTTGATTGACAGTCTGGCGCGCCGGCATCCTGAGTGGCAGATTATTATGGTGGGGCCTGTGGTAAAAATTAATCCTGATCAATTACCCCGCCTGGCAAATATCCATTATTTTGGTCAGAAATCGTATGATGAACTGCCGGGCTTCCTGGCCGGCTGGGATATTTGTCTTTTGCCATTTGCTCGTAATAATGCAACCCGCTTTATCAGCCCGACAAAAACCCTGGAATATATGGCCGCGGAAAAGCCCATAGTCAGCACTCCCATTACCGATGTAGCCGAACTGTATAGTGATATTGTCTATCTTGGCGACACCCATGATGAATTTATCGAGGCCTGTGAGACGGCATTTAAAGCCAGCGCAGCGGAAAAAACGCGTCGCATCAGGGAAATGCGCAAAGTATTGTCAAAAACTTCCTGGGATAGCACAGCTGCAGCCATCAAAGCCTTGATTGCCGATGCCGTACAGCGCAATATCAGCAAAGGAGAAGTTCCGGTTTCTGAACGCTGGACTCTCTCGCAAGGCCAACAGCCTCCCGCCAGCATACAGATAGGTAAAGCGGACAGCGTGGCTTTGAACCAATTGCCAAATGTAATAATCGGCGCCGGTCCGACCGGATTATCGGCCGCCTATCATCTGGGCCCGAATTCTCTATTGCTGGAGCAAAACAGTACCGTAGGCGGATGGTGCCGCTCCATTAATGATAAGGGTTTTACCTTCGACTACGCGGGCCATATCATGTTTTCCAATGATGACTATGTGCAAGCGCTTTATCATAAACTTTTAGGCGATAATATCCATTGGCAGAACCGCGAAGCCTGGGTATACAGTAAAAATGTCTATACGCGCTATCCGTTTCAAGGAGCGCTCTATGGCTTGCCGCCAAAAGTAATCAAAGAATGTATAGTAGGCGCTATCGAGGCCCGTTTTGGCGATTTAAAAGCCAGTCCTGCTGCCGCGCCTGCAAAAGCAATATCCAGCAATACTACGGCTTGTAAATCTGATTCCGCAATAACGGATTGTTGCGCCGACGGCATGAGCGAAGCTACCGCGCCGCTGGGCGTAGTGGTTCCGTTTGGCGCGAAAGCTGCCGAGCCGCGCAATTTTGAGGAATTCATCTACCAGGTTTGGGGGGCAGGCATAGCCAGGCACTTTGCCATTCCTTATAATCGGAAAATATGGGCAGTGCCCCTGAATGAAATGGAAACTTCCTGGCTGGGGGGCCGCGTGCCGCTACCCGACCTGGAGGATATGATTGAGGGCGCCCTGTCTCCGGTTCCCAAGCCGATGGGCCCCAATGCGCGCTTTGGCTATCCCTTGAAAGGCGGGTTTCAGGCGCTGATGGACGGCTTTCTGCCGCATTTGGAAGGTAAGCTGGAATTCAATGCCAGCGTCATGAACGTTTCTCCCAAGCGGCGCCTGTTGACTCTGGCTGATGGCCGCCATATAAAATACAAGACGTTGATATCGACAATGCCGTTGCCAAAGCTGGTTGAACTGATCGGGGATGAAGCACCACGCCAGGTACAAAAAGCCGCCAAAAGCTTGCGCCATACCTCAGTCCGGTGCGTTAATATTGGCGTTGGCCGCGAAAAATTTACCGATAAGCACTGGATTTATTATCCGGAAGATTCCGTATTCCACCGTATCTTTGTCCAGGGCAACGCCAGTCCTTATTGTAATCCGCCCGGCGGTTTCGGTTTTACTTGCGAAATAAGTTATTCTCCCCTGAAGCCGTTGCCGTGTGAAGGGGAAGAACTGATACGTCTTTGCATTAACGACGCCATTAAAGTCGGTTTTATCAATCGGGATGATGAAATCATCACGACCAGCGAAGTCGATATGCCCTATGCTTATGTGGTTTATGATCATGCGCGGGCGAAAAATGTTGAAACTATCCGTTCTTGGCTGCTGCAAAGCGATATTATTCTTTCCGGACGCTACAGTGAATGGGAATACTATAATTCCGATCATGCTTTTCTTGCCGGCAAAAAAGCAGCGGAAACGGTGCGTAAAACCGAACAGAAATTCAGAACAAGCAGGCTTTCTGCTTCAGCAGAAGTAAAAGGAAGTCAACAGGTGAATTTATAGATTTTCAGATAATTGATACGGCGGCCAATAGAAGCCGCCGTATGCCACCTGTTTTTTTAATTATTGAACCGGCACAATTCAGTCTTTTCCTCTGGATTCAGAAGTGACTTGAGTTCATGTCTGACCATGTTAGAGAAGAAAACCGACTAATGCGACTTTTTAGGAGAGTCGGTAGAGAATACGCGTGATGCCGGCGAGGCAAGTGGCGTCTCGTATCAGATAATGAAGCAAGCTTGCCGGCTCTAAAGCGATACTCCTTTTTTCCGGGAGGAAGAGCGGGTTAACAAACTGGAAACACTGCCGCGGCCTGCAACTCCGTAATTGTTTTTAAGACCGCAAATCAGTTGCGCTACGCTATCGACACTGGCTGACAATGAAAACTGTCGCTCTACGCGTTGCCGTGCAGCTTGTCCCATGCTGTCTTTTAACTCGGGCGTGGCTAACAGGGTGATTGCAAAATGCGCAAGGGCTTCAATATCTCCAGTCTTGGCGAGAAAGCCGCTCATTGCGCTTTCAATAATCTCTGCTACGCCGCCGACATCCATAGCCACAATCGGTATGCCTGACGCCATTGCTTCAAGCACCACAAGCGGCATGCCCTCGCTGCGTGAGGAGGAGACAAGGATATCGAACTCTGGATAAATATTCTGCATATCTTCCAATATTCCCGTCATATGAATACAGTCCTCCAGGTTAGACTGGCTTATTATTTGCCTGATTTCATCCTCCATTGGGCCCTCACCCACCATCAGAAAATGAGTATCCGGTAAAGTCTTATGTATTAACTCTGCCGCGCGAGCAAACCGGTCGGGGCCTTTTTCCACAGCCAGACGCCCAACAAATCCCACCAGCAGCGCCGTTTCCGGAATATTGTGTAGAGCACGGAATTCAGCGTTCCGTGGGCGCGGAGAAAATATTTTAGTATCGACGCCGTTAGCAATCAGGCTCAAGCGTTCAGCGGGGATTCCTATGGTCAGTGCCTGCATATAGGCAGACTGGCTGACTACAGTAAGGTGAGTGCCCGTTAATTGGCTTATTTCAACCTCAATCGAAGGTACAAACATGCCATGCACGGTAGCCATTCCCGGCACTTGGCTGAGCTGACTGCAAAGCCCGGCTAATACATGCGCGTTAGGAAGATGGGCATGCACCACATCAATGGCTTTGAAATTAATCAATTGCGTAGTAAATTGAATAGATTGCCATAATGGATCTTCATGAATTGGAGTAATAAATACCTCGCAACCGGCCTCTCTTAGCTGTCTGGTAAAACGGCTTTCGTAGGGACAAATACAAATCACGGTAAAATGACTGCGCGGCAATCCTGAAATCAGACGCAAAACGTACATTTCCATACCGCCGATAATTCCGTTACCTATGATTTCAAGGACGCGAATCGGGCGTTCTGAAATAATTTCTTTCGTTGTGGCATGCATTTTCATCTCCCCTGACTGGCCTGAAGTCCGAGCCATGCGGCGGCAGTGCCGCCCATGATGCGCTCGCGATCATTTTTGCTGACGTTAAGTTGATCAAACAGTGCTTTCATTTCCGTAATTTTCTCGCTGATATGGTCGCCGCTGCAGGGTAAAAAGCGATCGCTGCCGAACTGCAATAACCCAGGCCCCAAAACAGCGAGCGCTTTTTCAAGTACCTCAAGCCGGTAGATCGGCGGCGCTCCAAAAGATAAGTCGAAGCGAAATTGACACGCATCAGGCGGTATTCCGTTTATAAGATCGATCAATCCCATGGCAATAGCCTCATCGCACCATGGCCAGCCTAGATGGGCCAGCGTTACTTTCAAACCCGGATGATCACGCACAGCTTCAAAAAACGTGGGCCGGCAAAATCGCCCTGAACGGCCGTCTATAAAGATTCCGCTGTGAAACAGTATCGGAATATCCAGCATTCGGGCCCGCTCGTATAATCGATGAGCGCAGTCATCGTAAGGATTCCAGCCCGTGGGCACTGTCTTTAAACCCTGCAGGCCCAAATCGCTGATTGCCTGTTCAAGATCATCGGCGGCATTGGCCAAGGCCGGATTTATCACTGCCAGTCCGATAAGTCGATCCTGATGGCCGGCAATCAAAGCGGCCAGATAAGCATTAGCATCATGCAGTGATTCAGCATTGTGAATAGAATAGGGGGAGTTAAGAAAAGGCGCCAGCAATACGGCGACATCAATGCCTGCATCATCAAGACTATGCAATACATCGGCCGTTTTTTCAGAACCCGAGCAATGTAGATGAGCATCAATAATCATTGGACTACGCTTGGTAAGGATAAATCTGATAATCAGCAGACGCAAAGCGCTTCTTCAGGCGTCTTATAGCCATGATCCCGCCTGATAACTGCCGATCCTGATTATTTTATTGACGCAGCTGCCGAGTATTCGCCCTCCAATTAGCTCGCCTGTAAAATTAATTATTGCGTACTCCATTGCCCTGCCAAAGCTTGACTTTCAATTTTCCCATTTAGCAAACAATCTTTCCAAATTGCTGCCGTGACTCTATATTCTTAAATAGCTACAGGTAATAAAAATAAAACAAATAGAAAAGCAGGTCAGTACGGTAGCGCACATAAAAAGAACTGATTATCTTCTGTCAGCGACTTTAAAATAGCCACAGCTGTCCTGCTCAAAGACAGGCCCTAATAAAGAAGGCTACAAGAACATTTATTTGCCGAAACCGGTTTCCATGCAGCTGTGCATTATATAAAGCAGGAGCGAAAAGACTACCAGGCCGGTCCTGGCCTGAGGCTTCGATCTTTGCAGACCGGCAGTTTAATTCGATGCATTTACCCCGAACCCATTTGATATCGTGTAGGATCAGGAATTCCAGCGTGCGCAAAACCGCTTTTTCTTAGCCGGCAGGCGTCACAGCCGCCACAGGCTCTGCCCTTTTCATCGGCCGCATAGCAGGAAACGGTGCGTTTATACTCCACACCTAATTCAACGCCCCGCTTGATGATTTCCGCCTTGCTTAAAGCAATCAATGGCGTGTGTATAAGGAAGCGCTCACCTTCTACACCCGCTTTAGTGGCAAGATTCGCTAATTGCTGAAACGCTCTGATAAATTCCGGTCTGCAGTCCGGATATCCGGAATAATCAACGGCGTTCACGCCAATAAAAATGTCGCGCAGATTTAGAACTTCCGCCCACCCCAAGGCACAGGCCAGGAAGATCGTGTTTCTTGCCGGCACATAAGTTACCGGTATGCCTTCTTGAGGTGTTTCAGGCACTGCAATGTGCGTATCGGTCAAAGCAGAACCGCCAATCGAGCCCAGACCGAGCTTGATAATTTTATGATCTTCGACCTGATAATCTGAAGCTATTTGTGTTGCCGCGATAAGCTCGGCATTATGTCTCTGGCCGTAATCAAAGCTTAATGCATAACAGAGAAATCCCTGCTTTTTGGCTATAGCAAGTACAGTGATTGAATCTAGGCCGCCTGACAAAAGGACGATGGCTTTTTTTTGCATGCTGTTTTACTTACCTTGAGCATTATCCCAAAGTATTTTGTGCAGTTGAATCTGGAAACGGACAGGTAATCTGTCGTGAAGAATTTTGTCTGCAAGCTGTGCGGGATCCTGCTGCCCCATCACAGGAGAAAACAGTACCTGGCAACGGCTCGGTAGATCGTATTCGGTCAAAGCGGTTTTTGACCATTCATAATCTTCATCATTGCCTATGACGAACTTAACCTGATCCGCCGGGACAAGATACTCTATGTTTTTATAGAGATTTTTGCTGGATTCACCTGAACTTGGGGTTTTAATATCCATCACTTTGACGACGCGCGAATCAACAGGAGACACATCGATTGCGCCGCTGGTTTCAAGTGCAACAAAATAGCCTTTATCGAGCAACTTTATCATTAACTCAAGGCAACACCGCTGCGCCAGAGGCTCGCCGCCGGTTACGGTAATATACCGGGTGCTGTATTGTTCAACCTCGGCGATGATTTCATCGATTTCCATTTTTTTACCGCCGCTAAAAGCATAGGCTGTATCACAATAAACGCATCGTAATGGACAACCGGTAAGGCGTATAAATGCCGTGGGCAGGCCGACAGTATTGGACTCACCCTGCAAGGAGTAAAAGATTTCTGTTATGCGCAGCAAACTCACGCTCAGGGTTTAAGATCATCGATTAAAAGTAATTTTCTTGATGCCAGATGCGCTGCCGATGAGCCGGGAAATTCCACCGTAACGCGAGTCAAGTATTCTTTGGCTCTTGCCCAGTTTTTTAAGTCATACTCAATATATCCCAGTTTTAATAATGCATCCGGTACTTTTGCGCTGCCGGGATAATTTTCAACGACTTTTGTGAAGGCGCTGCGCGCAGAATCAATATTCTGATTTACTCTATACGCTTCGCCCAACCAGTATTGAGCGTTATTTGCATACTGACCAGCCGGATATTTAACCAACAGAGCATTGAACTCTGTTATAGACTGATTGGTATGCCCATTTCTCAGCGCATCATAAGCCTGTTGATATGCCTGCTTTTCACTCTCGGTAGCTTGCGCAGCCTCCGGTTCCGCTGGCGGTGCTGCCTGCTTATTCGCCGGAGCGGGCGCCGGAACCGCAACAGGGACGGGAACTGTTACCTGCTTTTTGATTTCTTTGGCCTCGGTCTCTGCCGGCTGTACTTGCTCTTGCGGAGCTCCGGCCACGGGCTGATCAGTACCGTTTTTGCTTTCTATAACTTGAAGCCGCTCATCAAAATCAGAGTACATGGTATTTTGGCGCTTTTTTAATTCGCTAATCTGGTAGGCCTGCTCTTCCACCTTACCGGTAAGCTGCTGCATTTCAGCCTGCAATTGCTCCAGGCGGCCCATGATTTCATATAGCGTATTGGCCGATGGCGCAGGCGATCTGGCCGGCCTGGCGGTGCCGGCAGGATATACTGAAGTGTCAACCACGGGCGGTAACGGCAAGGGCTCTGCACAGGCCGTGCTGCAGGCGCATAACACCATGAAAAAGCGCGCTTTCATTTATTTATATACCATTTCAACGCGGCGATTCAGTTCCCATGAGGATTCATCGTGCCCAAACGACGCAGGCTTTTCTTCGCCATAACTAACAATTTCCAGCTGACCGTCGGAAACGCCTTGAACTTTCATCATACTGGCCACTGATTTGGCCCGTTGCTCGCCCAATGCAATATTGTATTCGCGAGAACCCCGCTCATCGCCATGGCCTTCAAGCACCATGCGATAGCCCGGGTTGGCAGCGAGGTATTGGGAGTGAGCAGTAATGACCGGAACAAAATCCTGCTGAACCTGACTGCTATCCAGCATGAAGTAAATGGTCTGTTTTGACAGCGGATTATTTGGATCACTGAATTCCTGACCCGTGCCTGCTCCACTGCGTCCTGAACCATTCATTTCCGAACCGGATAAGCCTGAACCATCATTTACTCCACCGGTCGAGGCATCATTGATGCCGCCTTGAGCATTCTGGGTTCCATCCGTGAGACTTGCATCCTTTTCCTCTGTTTCGCTGCAAGCCGTCAAGAGTGTTAGACTTATGGCCAAAGCCCATACTGTTTTATTCAATTTCATCTTTAATCCCAAAAATAGTTAAACATTTATAAAAATACGTTTACTGCCCACAGCATCAGGGTGACCATGCCGGCTCGCGAACTTCACGGCTATCAAAAACTAATTTCTGCTGCATTTTACCATCGATTGATACGGCCGATAAGAAGCCCGTGTTACCTTTTTGTGAGGCGTATAAAATCATACTGCCATTCGGTGCAAAACTTGGGGACTCATCTGAAGGGCCTGCCGTCAATGCATTAATTGACCGGGTCGCTATATCCATAACGGCGATACGGTAATCACCGCCGTTGCCGTGCACCATCGCTATGTTTTTACCGTCCGGCGAAAAACTGGCGCGGGCATTATAATCTCCGCTAAAAGTGAGCCTTTTCTCAAGGCCGCCCTGACTGGGCATGCTATATAATTGCGGCTTGCCGCCCCGGTCCGAGGTGAAAACAATAGCGCTGCCGTCAGGTGACCAGGCGGGTTCGGTATCAATTGCATAACTTTTGGTGAGCTTGACTAATGAACGCGTAATCAGATTCAACACATAAATATCGGGGCTTCCGTCTTTAGACAAGGTTAAAGCCAGCTTTGCGCCATCGGGCGACCACGCAGGCGCACCATTAATACCGGGGAAATCTGCAACTTTTACTCTTTCGCCTGTGGCCAGGGTCTGGACGTAAATCGCCGGTGATTTTCTCTCAAAGGAGACATAAGCCATTTTTCTGCCATCAGGCGACCAGGCCGGCGACATCAAGGGTTCAACTGATGTCGCTATGGTTTGCGGGTTAAACCCGTCTGCATCTGCAACCTGCAGTTTATGGGTGCTCCGTTTGCCTTGCCCAGTACTGGTGATATAGGCAATCCGGCCGCTGAAAACGCCTTTGGTGCCGGTCAGTTTTTCAAAAATAAGATCGCTGATATGGTGAGCCGTACGGCGAAGCTCGGCAGGCGATGAGGTCATCCTGTAGCCCATTAGCTGCTCGCCTTTATAAACATCAAACAACTGAAACTGAATATTATATTGCCCGCGGTCTTCACTTACCTGGCCGATAACCAGATAATTCTGCCCTACGGCCTGCCAGTCTTTAAAGTTAACGGCCTGGGCACTGCCGGGTTTAGCCGGCATGCTCTGTTCATCCAGCGTTCTAAAATAACCGCTCCGTCCCAGGTCGGAATTAACAATGGCGCTAATAGCAACCGGAGCGCCTGCAGGACTCTGCAAGGCAAACGGTACTATGGCGATCGGCACTGCGCTTTCAATGCCTTCCGTGATTTCAATCGTCATTTCTGCATGACTTAGGGATGTATTAAAAGCAAGCAAACCCATTAATAACATTTTTCTAAAAAAACTCACATTCGTACCTCTGCAACATATTCAAAAACTGGCTGATACTCGATACCCGGATTTCTTGCAAAAAATCGGCATCCGGCTTAACTTCTGATAAAAGCTATAAAGGCATCCTTATTATTTATTTCGGCTCAAACACAAACTGAAAGGATCTGAATTCTTTTGCAAACAGATTTTTATCTTTAGGCACTGGCAGCGGCGACGCTTTATTTACAGCATTTTCCGCCGATCGGTCAAAAATATCATCCCCGCTGCTGGAAATGACCGAGGCATCGATTACTGTCCCATCCGACATAAGCCGGACCCTGATTGTGCATTTCAAGCCTGTCTTGTCAGTGGGACGAATCCAGCTGCGGTTTACTTTTTGCTTGATGTCTTTCTTTGCTTTTTCTGCTTCGGCCTGTGCCGCCGCTGCTTTTGCGTTGGCAATTTCTGCTTGTTTAGCTTTGGCCGCGGCTTCATCGGCTTGTGCTTTTACTCGTGCCGCTTCGGCGCCGGCCTTGACTTTTGCCGCTTTCTCAGCCTCGGCTTTGGACTTGGCCGCTGCTTCGGCTTCCGCTTTTGACTTGGCTATTTCGGCTTGCTTGGCCTTGGCTTCCGCTTCGGCTTTTTTCCTCGCTTCGGCCTTCTCTGCCTCGGCTTTCTTTTTCGCTGCTTCAGCTTTAACTTTTGCTGCCTTCTCGGCCTCGGCTTTGGCTTTCTCAGCTTCCCGCTGCTTTGCTTCAGCTTGAGCTTTTTCTACTTGTTTTGCTTTTGCAGAGGCTTCGACTTTTTTCCGGGCTTCTGCCTTTTCAGCTTCAGCTTTTATTTTAGCGTCCTCAGCCGCTTCAACCTTAGCCTTGGTTTTTTCTATTTCTGCTTGTTTAGCTTTGGCTGCGGCTTCATCGGCTTGTGCTTTTACTCGTGCCGCTTCGGCGCCGGCCTTGACTTTTGCCGCTTTCTCAGCCTCGGCTTTGGACTTGGCCGCTGCTTCGGCTTCCGCTTTTGACTTGGCTATTTCGGCTTGCCTGGCCTTGGCTGCTGCCTCCGCTTTCGCAGCCTCAGCCTTCTTTTTTTCGGCCTCCGCCGCTTCGTCCTGCTTGGCTTTGGCTATTTCAGCTTGCTTGGCCTTGGCTTCCGCTTCGGCTTTTTTCCTCGCTTCGGCCTTCTCTGCCTCGGCTTTGGCTTTCTGAGCTTCTATCCGCTTTGCTTCGGCTTGGGCTTTTTCTGCTTCAGCCTGATGTAGTGCTTGTTCAGCTTTAAGATCGGCTTCTGCTTGTTGTTTACGTTGTTCTTCAGCCAAACGCTGATCCGGTCTTGCCGGTTCCGGCTTTACTGCTTCGGGTTCAGGTTCAGCCTGCTTCCCGGTTTCATCGACGATAGTCGCATTAATAATTTCCTGAGCAGATTTTGACTCTTCTTCCGTATACTTGAACAGGGATCCTAGCGCGAACAACGCTAAAATCGTAATATGCAAAGCCAGGGCCAGAATAAACGGCCATGAAAATCGCTTTTTTTGACTATCCATCTGAATTATTGGTCGCCGGACCGGGTGATTAATCCTATGCTGGGCACGCCGGCGTTTTTCAGTCCCGCCATCACGGTAACTACGGTGCCATATTCGATGCCCTTGTCTGCTTCAATCAGAACCTGTGTTTCCGGTTTATTGGCCAATACAGCCGCCACTCGATCATCGATCTCTTCAGGCTGTATTTGCTGCTGATCCTGATCGCCAACAATAATATAATATTGGCCTTCCTTCTTGATTGAAACCACCACGGGAGGCTCGTCTTTCTGTTCCACCGTTGCCGATTCAGCTTGCGGCAAATCCACTTTCACGCCGGTTTGCAGCAATGGCGTAGTAATCATGAATATAATCAATAATACCAGGGTGACATCAATGTAGGGTACTACATTGATGTCACCCATGGGTTTTCTGCGCCGGTTTTTCCTGATCATTTGCTGTGCGCCTGCCTTTGCAACAATACCACAAACTCTTCTACGAACAATTCATAGCGGCCGGTCAGCCTGTCCAGACGGGTAGAGAACCTGTTATAGGAGACCACTGCCGGTATTGCCGCAAACAAGCCAATAGCTGTTGCAATCAGGGCTTCTGCAATACCGGGCGCCACTTGCGCCAGCGTAGCCTGTTTAACGTTGCCCAGAGAAATGAAGGAATTCATAATCCCCCAAACCGTACCGAACAATCCGACATAGGGACTGGTTGAACCGACCGTGGCAAGAAAGGCCAAATGCTCATCCAGGCGTTCCAGTTCGCGCGATAACTCAATGCGCATAACGCGCTGCGCACTTTCCACCTGCACGCCAGGTTCAACATTGCCCGCTTGCCGCATCCTTGAAAATTCCTTGTAGCCGGCAAGAAATATTTTTTCTATTCCTTCCGGCTCAAAATCCTTGGTAGTGAGCTTTCTGTACAGATCAGCCAATGCCGCACCGGACCAAAACTGTTCTTCAAATTCGTCAGTAATTTCGATCGCGCGGTTAAGTTCCTTGCGTTTGGAAAAAATGAACGTCCATGATGCCACCGAAGTTGTCAACAGCAACAGCATGACGAATTGAACCACAAAACTCGCTTCTTTTATTAAGTGGAAAATCGATAAATCAGTATTCATTTGTTAACAACTCTAGTAAATTCTCAGGGATTGCTTTAGGACGCATGGTTTGCGCATCCAGACAGGCAATTCGATTTACACTCTTACATAAAACATCGTCACCTCGGGTAATGAGTTGCTCAAAAACAAGACTGACTTTTTTAGCTACAGTCACTTCCGCGCTGGCCTGTAGCAGATCATTGAAGCGGGCAGGGTTCAAATAATCAACCTGCACAGAGCGCACGACAAAAATAATGCCTTCCGCAGCAGCCAGCTCATCCTGTTCAAAACCGAGTGACCTGAGCATTTCTGTTCTGGCCCGTTCGAAAAACTTGAGATAGTTGGCGTAAAACACCACACCGCCCGCATCAGTGTCTTCGTAATAAACACGGATCGGCCAGATAAATTTTTTAATTTTCAATTAAAAGTAGCAGGTTAATCGTGCAGCTGCAAATATCGGCTCAGGCAACGCCAACCCAGCCTAAAGAATTATTCGCTACGCAAAAGGGTTATAAATGGCTACAAATGAATATAAATTTTGTTTTTCTTCATGAAATTTTTTTGGCTATTGAATAACATGAGTTAATCAAATAAATCCCCGGACGCACCCAATTGACTGGGCGGCTGCAAGCCAAAATGCAGATAGGCATTCGGAGTCACCACACGGCCGCGCGGCGTTCGCATAATAAAACCCTGTTGCAACAGATAGGGTTCCAGCACATCTTCAATAGTGCCGCGCTCTTCACTGATTGCCGCAGCCAATGTATCAAGACCTACCGGTCCGCCGGCAAAATTTTCAATCATGGTCAAAAGCAGCTTGCGGTCGAGGGCGTCAAAACCGTTATTATCCACTCTCAACATGTCCAGAGCCTGAACGGATATCGCTTCAGTCACTATGCCATTGCCTTTTACTTCAGCATAATCGCGTACTCTGCGCAGCAATCTATTGGCAATTCGGGGCGTGCCGCGGGAGCGGCGGGCGATTTCATAGGCACCCTGCTGTTCGATTTGAATAGCCAATACTTTTGCTGAACGAATGACAATACTGGCGAGTTCATCGATAGTATAAAACTCCAGCCGTTGAACAATGCCAAAGCGGTCCCGCAAGGGGGAAGTCAGCAATCCGGCGCGCGTCGTGGCGCCAACCAGCGTAAACGGCGGTAAATCCAGTTTGATTGAACGGGCCGCTGGGCCTTCCCCGATCATAAGATCAAGCTGGTAATCTTCCATGGCCGGATACAGGATTTCTTCAACCTGAGGACTCAAGCGGTGAATTTCATCAATAAACAGCACATCATGAGTCTCAAGGTTGGTCAGCAGCGCAGCCAGATCACCCGCTTTTTCGAGTACCGGCCCTGAAGTCTGGCGAATATTAACACTCATTTCCGCCGCTATGATATTGGCCAGTGTTGTTTTACCCAAACCCGGAGGACCAAAAATCAGGATATGATCCAAAGCTTCCCTGCGTGCTGTTGCCGCCTGAATAAAAATTTCCATTTGCACGCGCAATTCTTTTTGCCCGATATACTCCGCCAGGCGCTTCGGCCGGATGGCCCGATTCTGGCGTTCTTCATCCACCTGGCTGTGAGCGGATATCATGCGGTCACCTTCAATCATTTTCCCGCACCCTGCAACGCCAGCCTGATAATGTCTTCACAGGTTCTGTCTTCCGCGCTTATGTTTTGCACCATCCGGCCGGCGTCGAGCGGCTTGTAACCCAAGGAACACAAGGCGCTGAGGGCTTCCTGTTTGGGATTATTGACGGGAGAAACGGAACTTGCATTGCCGGGGCTCGTCATTGCTGAACCCTCCAAATCCGGCAATCTGTCGCGCATTTCAATAATCAGGCGCTCGGCCGTTTTTTTACCTACGCCGGGCAATCGCACCAGGGCCTGCATATCATTATCATAAATACAGCGATAAAACTCTTCCGCACTCTGTCCGGATAAAATAGTTAACGCCAGTTTTGGCCCTACGCCATTAATTCTAATCAGGGATCTGAACATTGAACGGTCTGATTCCGTGGAAAACCCGAATAAAATATGCGCATCCTCGCGCACCACCAGATGCGTGTGTAAGGTTATCTCTGCCCCTACGGCCGGCAGGTTATAAAAAGTAGTCATCGGCGCTTCGACTTCATAGCCGACGCCCTGCACATCGAGCAACAATACCGGCGGCGCTTTATGCACCAGTTTGCCGCGTAAAAAACCTATCACCTGAATACTCCCTGCTGCAAGCGCAGTGCGGTTTGCTGATAATGGGCATGACAAACGCAGAGCCCCAAAGCATCGCTGGCATCGATCTGCAGCTCACCCTGTATGCATAACAGAATTTTCACCATGTGCTGAACCTGGAGTTTATCAGCGCCGCCCTTCCCTACCACAGCCTGTTTGACCTGCCGGGCCGCGTATTCAAATACCGGCAAGCCGGCTGTGTGAACCGCACAAATGGCCGCGCCTCTCGCCTGTCCGAGTTTAAGCGCCGAGTCTGCATTTTTATGCATAAAGACCTGTTCTATGGCCATTTGTTCAGGCTGATATAACTCGACAACTTCCAGTAAACTATCAAAGATCTGTTTGAGCCGGTCTGGAAAATAAGCGGCCTTGACCCGGATACTGCCGCTGGCTACGTATTTATAGCCTCCCGGCAATTCTTCTATTATTCCGTAACCCGTCAATCTTGAACCGGGGTCTATCCCTAAGATTCGCATCAGTTATTAATAAATGGTAGGAACTCTGTTACGAGTTGAACGAATTAAATAGCGATCAATGTTGCAAATCGGTATTGCCAACAGTACACCATCGCGCCTCAATGGTATCTGCGGACAGATCAGCGCCACAGGCCCATTTAATAAAATAACCGCCATTAATGACTTTTGCGAATTCATTTTGGTTTTGAAGCGTTTCAAACGCTTCCTCGTGAAGGTAGGGGCCCACATCAAAATAAACAACACGACCATCCTAGGCAAGAACAGTCAATCCAGTTGGTTGTATCTTAAGTTCAGCGATTCTCATTGATCAAGCCCTTTAATTGAAAATGGTTTATGCCATGCACAGTTAAATCCGCGTCTGCAAGCAAGTAACAAGTAATCTCGATGGAGTGAAACGGAATCTAGGACATGGGGACGCCGATTATCCTCGATTCCACTTCGTTACTTCGAGGCTACTTGCTACTTGCTACTTGCTCCCGCATCAAAAGCGTAGGCCGAAATAAGACCGCCCAAGCGTAGCGCTCATCGTTATACACAAATATACCGGTAACTCGTCATACCCCCGGGAAGCGGATATCCAGTGCCATGGATGGCGAACTGTATACTTTCATGTAGCCTGGATTCATGCGGGGCTTTCCTGCTCCGCACCCCAAGGGGTAAATGCCAATCCGCTCCTGGCGGATTGGTCCGGCACAAATCTGTCTGGAACAGATTTGCATCCACCCGAAGGGCTCCGGGCAGGATAGCCCGGAGTGAATCCCTGACCGAGGCAGGCTCTGGCGGAATGACGGGTCTGAACAAAATTGTGTATAACGATTAGCGCTCCAGCGTGAGAACGATAAAATTAACCACGGAATTAGGCCACTTTAGTCTGGTAATGCAATTGGTGTTGCTCAGCCAGTTTCCGATGAATATTGCCAGGACTTAATTCCAAGCCATTAGGCCAACATAAGGCTCCAAGTTCCAAAAAGAATTGTTTAAGGTACACATCATCATTTAATGCCATAACCAATTCCGTTTGTCGGTCAATTAATGGCTGCAAATCATAATCGCCAAAGGAATTATCAGAAAAGTACAAGCGCAAAATTCTTTGTTGTACATAATGTGCTTGAATAATTTTAATCATTATCAGCTCCTGCGATACGTTGTAATGGTTTTAACTCAAGGGCATATTGCCAATCTATTAACAATTCCTGCTTATGTTCTGTTGCCCATTCGCGTACCAATTTAATGGCCTTGCTAGGTAGTGTTCCCGCTAAAAGCTCACCGCTTTCAATCGCCATTAATGCTTGATGCCCTTGATATTCCACGTGAAAATGTGGAGGATTATGATCATCATGGTACATCCGAATATAAATGCCAAAAAAATAGGAAATTATGGGCATTTTATTGATACGTTAATGTTTAGAATACATAAGGTCACAAGCTTGTTTAACCTCGGCCAAAATTGAAATGTTGGGTTGCAAAAAGCGGCAACCTATGCCCTACTTGGCTTTTTGGTGTTACTTTGTTTTTTTAGAGTTTCTTTTTTAGCAAGTAAGTAGCGAGTAGCCTGGATGGAGCTTTGCGGAATCCAGGATTTTGTGGCACTGATTATCCCGTATTTCGTTACCTTTCATACAGGCTACTTGCTGCTTCTATCGAATGACGATAGATATCGCTGAATCGTTTATCAAATTTGCCACCGGAATCAAATGGCTGAATTACAAACATATAGGCATTATGAATCCTTAGATGTACTGTAATAAATCAACTTAATCAATCCAAGCCTTCCATAATCTCATCACTGATATCCGCATTGGAATACACAGCCTGCACATCGTCCAGATCTTCCAGGCGGTCTATTAGGCGCATCATTTTTTCTGCACTTTCAGCATCCAGTTCGGTCATGGTTGCGGCCTGCATGGTCACTTCGGCATTGTCCGGTTCAAAGCCTGCTGCAATCAGGGCTTCTTTTACGGCCAGGTAATTTTCCGGCGTCGTCATGACGTCAACAGAGCCGTCATCGTTGCTGATGATATCCTCGGCGCCCGCTTCCAGCGCGGCTTCCATCAGAGCATCCTCGTCAACGGAAGGGGCATAACTGAGCATGCCTACCTTGCTGAATAGATAGGCGACCGAACCGTCAGTGCCTAGATTACCGCCGGCCTTGGTGAAGGCATGGCGCACTTCGCCGACGGTGCGGTTGCGGTTATCGGTTAAACAATCCACTATCACCGCCGTACCGCCAGGGCCATAGCCTTCGTAGCGGATATTTTCATAATTAACGCCTTCCAGCGCGCCGGAGGCTTTTTTGATGGCGTTATCGATAGTGTCGCGGCGCATATTTGCGCCCAAGGCTTTATCAATTGCGGTGCGTAAAGCCGGGTTACTGGCCGCATCGGCTCCGCCGCTTTTTACGGCGACGGTAATTTCGCGCAACATTTTGGTAAATATTTTGCCTCGCATTGCATCCTGCCCGGCCTTGCGATGCTTGATATTAGCCCATTTACTGTGTCCAGCCATTTTCTCTCTCTAGCAACAATTAAAATTTGCAGATTTTAACATTCTGACCCGCGCAATTCGATACAACCTTATAAAATATAGGCCAAAACTGAAACCAACGAGGGCCCGGACGTATAAAAATCGGCCAGGTCACGCACAACCGGCCTGTCAATGACGCCGCCAAAACCGATGACGCAGGCTCCGGCTTGCCTGGCTTCCATATCCGTCTTGCCGTCGCCTATCATAACCAGCGATCCTTGGGATTTAATCAGCCGCCTGCAAATCTCGGCTTTTCCACCTGTTTTGGACAAGGGTGAACTTTGCTCATAATTTTGATAGCTGCCGTCCTTATTGAAATAAATATCGACGGCATGAACATGATTTTCAGGCAGCCCTAAATGCTTCGCCAATGGCAGGATAGCCTGTAAGAGGCCTCCGCTGATAATATGCACCTCTTTATTTTGCAAGGCCAAGGCAGTAAATACGTCTTTGACTCCGTCAACTACCTCTTCAATATACAAGCCGGCCAGCCAGTCAATACTGTCGCTATCCGGCCTGATCAGCGCCAGCCGCTGTTCATAGACCGCCTCCAGCGGAACCAGTCCGTTCATCGCCGCATCTGTCAGTCTGGACATTTCCTCGCCCATGCCGGCCCGTCTTGCGAGTTCGTCTATGCCTTCTATTTTGCTTAACGTACTGTCGCAATCAAAACAGATAACTTCAAAACTCACAGGTTAATCTGGGTAGCCTTATGCACGGCAGGTATGCCGCACAAGTGCTGCAATAAAGTCTCGGTCAAAGGCTCGGAAACGCTGATAACCGCCATCGCCTGCTGCTGATTATCGGCCATACCGACCTGCATCCTCGAAATATTGATGTCCGCATTGCCCAGCACTGCGCTGATTGCCGATATTACGCCCGGTTTATCATCATGCCGGGTCACTAATAAAGTGCCTTCAGGCACCACTTCAATAGCAAACTGATCTATGGAAACCAGGCGGGGATGGCAGCCGCCCAGCAAAGTGCCGTCCAGAGCAATGGTATGATCCGCGCAATGGCCGATCACCCTGATTAATGACAGATAATCGTGCGTTTCCTCCGTCCGGGATTCAATCAGCGAAATCCCCTGGCGCTTGGCAATGTTTTCCGCGTTAACGCGGTTTACCGGTGTCGAAAACTGGCCGCTTAGCACGCCTATCAGCGCCGCCACCGATATGGGCCGCGCTTCAACTTCCGCCGCCCTGCCGAACAGCGCAACTTCCAGTTTTTCCAGCGGCTTGGTCGCAAGACCGACCAGCACTTTGCCCAGAATAGTGGACAGGTTCATAAACTCATGCGATTTCTTTAATTCTTCGGCGGACAGACGGGGCAGATTCAACGCATTAACGGCTTCGCCGGTCTTCAGGAAAGTAACGGCCTGTCTGGCGATTTCCACGCTGACCGCTACCTGCGCTTCACTGGTCGATGCGCCCAGATGCGGCGTAAAAACAATATTGTCCAGCTCCAGCAAAGGCGAGTTCGCCGGCGGCTCATTTTCATAAACGTCCAGAGCCGCACCGGCGCAACGCCCGCTCTTCAAGGCGTCATACAAAGCCGCTTCATCAATCAAACCGCCTCTGGCGCAGTTAATTATCATGGCTTCTTTTTTCATCATGGCAAACTGGCTCGCGCCGATAATATTGCGGGTTTTTTCAATTAACGGACAGTGCAGGGTAAGATAATCCGCCCGCATCACCAAGCCATCCAGACTTACTGACTTGACGCCCAGGTCTTCAAATATTTCCGGCGCCACAAACGGGTCATAAGCAATCACCTGCATTTTCAAGCCTAAACCGCGCTGCGCGACAATTCGCCCGATCGTGCCAAAACCGAGTATGGCCAGTGTTTTATGGGCGACTTCAGAACCCATAAGCCTGGAGCGCTCCCATTTACCGGCGCGAACCGAACGGTCAGCCTTGGGCAAATGGCGGCTCAGTGACATCATATGAGCGATGGCCAGTTCAGCCGTCGTGGTCGCATTCGCATCGGGCGTATTCATGACAATAATGCCCAGCTCGGTTGCCACGGGGATATCGACGTTATCAACGCCGATGCCGGCGCGGCCGATCAGCTTTAAACGCTTTGCCGCCTGTAAAACGTTGGGAGTGACCTTGGTGTCGCTGCGAATCAATAAGGCATCGTAATCGCCGATAATCTTGCAGAGTCCCTCCTCATTAAGCCCCGTCTCGATATGTATTTGAATACCGGGCTGCTCGTTTAGATAATTGATGCCGGCTTCTGCCAGCTTGTCGGAAATAAGAATTTTTTTCATGAATAGTTTGGTTAAAACGCTGCGAGTTAAAAAAACCTATAGCTTAACAGCTTTGCTATAATCCCGGTATTATCAATGTGATATAAATCTCATCCGGAACATGCATTTTTTTTAGCCCGCTGGGGAATGAAATGTCGGCTTTAAGACGCTTTAAAATCAGATTAAACCAATGACGCTCAGGAAACGGATAGCCGGTTTAGTATTTCTGCTGCTGATTTCCACTGCACTCTGGATAGGCTTCAGCAAACTTTTCACATCCACACCGCGGGTTACTTTCACCACCATTACGGGAAAAAAAATCAGTTTAAACGATTTGCGCGGCAAACCGGTTATAGTCACATTCTGGGCAACTGACTGCCCCGGCTGTATCAGGGAAATACCGCACCTGATTGATCTGTATAGCCGATATCATGCCCTGGGCCTTGAAATCATAGCTGTGGCGATGTACTACGATCCGCCGAGTCATGTCGTAGCCATGAGCAGGGACCAGCAACTGCCTTATGATGTGGCCCTGGACTTAAAATCCGAACATGCCAGGGCATTCGGCGATGTCAGGCTTACGCCCACTACATTTTTGATCGCTTCTGACGGTTCGATTGCCCTGCAAAAAATCGGCGCTTTTGAGCCGGCAGACATGAAAACCCGTATTGAAAAACTTTTGAAAGGATAGCGCATGCTCTGGTTGAAAGCTTTTCACTTAATATTTATGGTCACCTGGTTTGCAGGTCTGTTTTATTTGCCGCGCCTGTATGTTTATCATGCCCAAAGCAGCGATGAAATCAGCAATGAGCGCTTTAAAGTCATGGAGCGCAAACTGTTTTTCGGCATTATGACGCCAGGGATGTTGCTTACATTCCTGTTCGGCATCTGGATGCTCGCTGATTATGCCTGGGACATTTACTCCGCCAGCGGCTGGCTGCATGCAAAACTGGCTCTGCTGGCATTGTTGCTGGTCTATCACTATTACTGCGGCCGCTGGCTTTTTGATTTTAAACGCGACCGCAACCGGCACAACCATGTTTTTTACCGCTGGATGAATGAAGTGCCGGTTTTATTTTTAGTTGGCATTGTCATTCTGGCGGTGGTTAAGCCTTTTTAAACTACCTCTTTCCCCGCTTTCAAAAAAAAGGAACTATCAAAAGACTTTTATCCAAGTCCATTTCAACTGCTACAATTCGCTAATTTCAACCACTGAAGAATTTAAAAAATGGATGTAATTCAGCGTATTGCCGAAGAGCTATCGGTTAGCAGTAAACAGGTCAGCGCAGCCGTGGCCTTGCTGGATGAAGGCGCTACAGTGCCATTTATCTCCCGTTATCGCAAGGAAGCGACCGGCGGTCTGGATGATACGCAGCTAAGGCTGTTGGACGACCGTCTGGGTTATTTACGCGAACTTAACGAGCGCCGTAAAACCATTCTGGAAAGCATCAGCGAGCAAGGCAAGCTAACACCCGACCTGGAAAAAGCCATTAACGAGGCCGATACCAAAACCCTGCTGGAAGATTTATATTTACCCTACAAACCCAAGCGCCGCACCAAAGCGCAAATTGCCCGGGAAGGAGGGCTTGAACCGCTCGCGGACGCCTTGTTGGAAAATCGCAACCTGATCCCGGAACATATTGCCGCGAACTTTATTGACCTGGAAAAAGGCGTGTCCGATGTTGCCGCCGCCCTGGAGGGTGCGCGGCAAATCATTATGGAACGGATTTCCGAGAATGCGGAGCTGCTGGCTGAACTGCGCGAACGCATCTGGCAAAAAGGCATTGTTCATGCCGTGGTTGTAAGCGGCAAGGAACAGGCGGCCGAAAAATTCAAGGATTATTTCGATTATCAGGAAGCCATCAACCAAATCCCCTCGCACCGGGCTTTAGCTCTGTTTCGCGGCCGCAATGAAGGCTTATTGACATTATCGCTTAAACCCGGCGCCGAAGAAAAAGACGAGCATGACCTTTGCGCCCGCTTCGTTGCGCGCCATCTTGAAATCACAGACACAGCAAAACCGGCCAATGTCTGGCTGACGGAAACGGCACGTTTCGCCTGGAAAGTCAAGCTGTTTACGCGTATTGACCTGGATTTAAAACTCCGGCTGCGAGAAGCGGCCGAACAGGAAGCCATCCGGGTTTTTGCCAGCAATTTAAAAGATTTGCTGCTGGCCGCACCGGCGGGGCCGAAAGCCACCATGGGCCTTGACCCCGGCATACGCACCGGCGTCAAAGTCGCCATTGTTGATCCTACCGGAAAATTGTTGGCTACCGATACCATTTATCCGCACCCGCCGCGCAAGCAATGGGACGAATCGATTGCCACTCTCGCAAAACTCATACAACTTCATCACGTTGACCTGGTCAGCATAGGCAACGGCACAGCTTCCAGGGAAACCGATCAACTGGTGGCCGATGTCATGAAGCGGCACAGCGAACTCAAGGTTAGCAAAATTACGGTTTCAGAAGCGGGCGCCTCGGTTTATTCTGCATCGGAACTTGCTTCGAAAGAATTCCCCGGCCTGGATGTTTCGTTGCGCGGCGCCGTTTCAATCGCCAGGCGCTTGCAGGATCCCTTAGCCGAACTGGTTAAAATTGATCCCAAGTCCATAGGCGTGGGCCAGTATCAGCACGATGTCAATCAGGTTCAGCTGGCCCGCGGTCTTGATGCCGCCGTCGAAGATTGTGTCAATGCCGTCGGCGTTGATGTCAATACGGCCTCAGTGGCTTTACTGAAACAGGTGTCGGGATTATCAGCCGGCGTCAGTGAAAATATTGTTGCCTTCCGCAATGAGAACGGCCCGTTTGTTAACCGCAGGCAATTGAAAAAAGTGCCCCGACTGGGTGATAAGGCCTATGAACAGGCCGCGGGATTCCTGCGCATCATGAATGGCGACAATCCGCTGGATGCATCTTCAGTTCATCCCGAGGCTTATCCCGTTGTTGAAGCCATTATAGCCGGCACCGGAAAATCCATCCGCGACCTTATCGGCCAACGCAGCTTTTTACGCAACCTGAACCCTGTCCATTACACCAATGACATTTTCGGCCTGCCCACGGTCACCGATATTCTGCAGGAACTGGAAAAGCCTGGACGCGATCCGCGCCCGGAATTTAAAAGCGTACAGTTCAAGGCAGGCATTGAGAAAATTACCGATCTTGAACCGGGGATGACGCTCGACGGCGTGGTCACCAATGTCGCCAACTTCGGCGCTTTTGTTGATATTGGCGTGCATCAGGATGGCCTGGTGCATATTTCCCACCTGTCGGATACTTTTATCAAGGATCCGCGCGAGGCCGTTAAAACCGGCGACATGGTCAAGGTAAAAGTGCTGGAGGTTGATGTCGAACGCAAGCGCATCTCCTTGACCATGAAGACTGCGGCTGATTTAGCGGCTTCCGGGCCCGCGCGGAATAATCAAAAACCGGTAAAAACGCCAAAACAGCAGGCTCCGCGTCAAGGTTCACTGGCTGACGCCTTCGCCAGGGCGCTGAAAAAATAATTTAAAAAAGCTCTGCTATACTGGATTTATTATCCAATAATCGCAGGATTTGAGATGACCCAATTTATCCGTTTTTTTATTTCTTTTCTTTTCACTGGCGTATTGAGCGTCCATGCGCCTATGACTCAAGCCGATATGCAGCAGCAAGGTTATGGCGATACGGCCTATACGCCAGTCATTCAAGCGGATGAACCGCAACAACAAATCAGTTATGGCCGCAAAATTGGAAAAAAAGCCCTTAGCGGCTGGACTAACCTGAGTTTGGGCTGGCTGGAAATTCCTAAAAATATCATTAACACCACCAATCAAAGCAACTTCTTTTACGGCGTATTCGGCGGCTTCCTGAAAGGCATAGTGAACACCTTGGGGCGCACGAGCGTCGGCATCGTTGATTTAATTACCTTCCCCCTGCCTACCAAGCCGATTGCCCGCCCTTTGTTTATCTGGGATGATTTTGACGCCGACACTACTTATGGCGAGGTATTTCGCCTGAACAAAAACCAGCCCTAGACCCAGTTCGCCCTGCGGATATAAACTGACTCAGGACGCTTTTCTCAATTCACCCATGCCGTTGGGTTTTTTAACCACTTGCAGCTGCACTTTAAAGCGTTTTTGTACAGCTTCCACATGGGAAATAACGCCCACGGTTTTCCCGTGCGTATGCAGGCTTTCCAGGGTGCTGATGACGGTATAAAGCGTTTCCGCATCCAGATTGCCGAAGCCTTCATCCAGGAACAGCGAATCTATGGGCTCGCCGCTATTTGCCAATTCCGAAAGCCCCAGGGCCAGTGCCAGACTTACCACGAAACTCTCTCCGCCCGATAACGTCTTGGGCAAACGGCGGACATTGCCCTGATAAGTATCTTCGATTTCCAGCGCCAGACCCTGCTCGCTAGGCATCTGCCTGATGTAGTAACGGCCGCTGATTTTTTCGAGTACCGCATTGGTTTGAGCCAGCAACTGATCGGCAACCTTGCCCTGAACCCGCCGGCGAAAACCCATGCCGCTTTCTGCCGCCATCTGAGCTGCTTCAGCGCTGTATTGCCGGGTTACAATTTCCTGAGTTTGGAACTGAGAAAAGACCGCATCATATTTTTGCCGCAATTGTTTTTGATCATTTAAAAGACTTTCCAGACGCCGGGCTTCGAGATTTGCTATATCCATTTTTTCTGCCAGAGTCCTTGATTGAACCTCTATTTCTTCAGGGTTTAATTCCGAAGTTATAGACGCACTTTCGGCTTCCAACTGCGCCTGACTTTTTTCCAGCGCGGTCATTTCAAGCATGACAGCCTGCTCCAATTCAGCCTGACTCTCTTCCAGTTCAGTCTGGCCTTGCAACAATTCCAGAGCTTCGCTGAGCCTGGTCATCGTGGTGAATTGAGTTGCCTGCAATTTTTCCTGCAAGGCCTGCTGCAAGCTGTGAAGTTCCGTTTCCTGCTGATTAATAAGCTGTTCCTTATCGGCGATCAGTTTCTGTTTTTCAATCAGGGCCAGATGCAGACTTGCGGTTTCTTCGGATTGTAATTGACCGGCATAAACTTCCAGTTTGTCATTATCTGCCGTTATTTGAGTCCGGCAGCCTGACAGCTTTGCCTCCAATGCCTCCAGTTCCCCGATCAACGCTTGGCGGCGAAAAGCATAACTCTGGTAGTCCTGGCGGCGTCTGGTGAGCTGCTCATGCAGGGCGTCTTCCTGACTTTTAGCGGGCAGGCTTTCATCCAGCAAGGCCAGCTGTTCAATGATCTTGCCGGTCAGCTCTTTTTCTTCCTGCCGGCGCTGCGCTGTTGCCGCTTCAAGGTCTTGCTGTTCGTGAGCGCGCGCCTGCCATTCTGCATCCAGCTTCTGAATGTTTGTTTGCAGTTGTTCGGCAGCGGCTTCACTGTGGGCGATTAACAGCTTTAGCTTTTCTATACTGCCTTGCTTGCGGCGGTATTTTGCCGATAAGCCGGCAATATTTTTTAATTCATCGGCCTCAGCTCGCAGCAGCCGTTTCATTAATCCGATATTTTTAATATCCAGATTATTGCTTGCTGCATTGAGACGATTACACAAGCTTAACCACTCAGACCTGATCTGTTGAAGCAAAGCTTGATTAGCCTTGTGTCTCTCAGTCTGCTTTTGCGCCACGGCAAGTTTGCGGCCAGTGAGATCAATAGCAATTATTAAAGAGTGTATTTTGTTCTGCTGATCCGCCAGGGCCTGTTGGGAGTTAGTCAAAGCCGGAGGACGTTTTGCATAAGGATGCTGCAAAGCGCCGCATAATGGACACGGCTTTCCATCCACAAGATGCAGTCTGTCCGCCGCCATTTTTTTCACTAACGATTCACGGAAAGCAGATTCCTCCAAAATGCTTTTAATATTTTCCTCGCGTTTTATTTCCTGTTTTAATTTTTCAAGCGCAAGGCTCAGTTCTTCTACATTATGTTCCGGTTCATTTTTATTGAAGAAAGCGCCGAAAAATCCAGAGCCTCCTTGAGTCAGCTTCCTGTTCGCTTGAGCCAGCTGGTTCAAATCCTGAAAGGCTTTAACCCGCTCCTGCTGTTGCCCGTGCAGCTCTTCAATTTCCTCCGGATTATGGCCCTGAGCGATTAACTCCAGGCCATTTTCAGCAAGCTGTAATTGGCGTTTTGATTCGGCAACTTTTTTGTGTTGCTTCTCCATCGCTGATTTATTATTTTTCAGCGCCGAAGAAACATTTTTTGACCACTTGGCAAAAGCTTTCTGTTTTTCGGTTAAATCAACCAGATCCGCCCTGAGTTTTTTTAATTTTTCTGTTTCAGGAAAGTTTGCCAGCAGGGATTCATCAGCTGAATGCTCCTCAAGCCAGCGGCTTGCGGTGATAAGGGCCGACTTCTTTTCCGTTTGCTGCATTGCCAGGGACTGCGACAAGTCAGATTCTGACTGCCGATGCACCATAAGCTGAGCCATCTGGGCCCTGATGCTGTCAATGGTTTGCTTTTGCTCGGCAAGCGATTTATCCGTCGGGCCTGACACGCCGTTTGCCTTGCTATCGGAGTTAGCAATCATTTCTTCCAACTGCCTAAGCTCGCTCTTGAAAGCTGCCAGCGTCGCTTTGCCCTGCTCAATTTCCTGATTTTTTTCCGTTACAGTTTTCAGCTCATCCTTGAAAATTAATGCCCCTTCAGAAACCGCTATTTCATCCAGTTTTTTTTGTTTATTTTCTACCTGGGCTTTGGCTTCGCTAAGTTTTTTTTCCTGCGCGGCAATCCCGCTTTGTAGCGCCGCTATTTTTTTCAGCGCGGATTGCTGTTGCTCGAAATGGTTTTGCTCATCCCGCAGATCTTCATACTGGTCTTTAAAATCGGCTAAATCCTCGGCCATGGCTTCCAGTTTTTCTTGCTCCATTATCGGAATGGCTGCTAAATCCTGTTTTAACTGCTCCAGCCGCAACTGTGCTTTATCGGCTTTTTCAGTTACTTCCTTTTTATAATCCGCATAAATATCACCGCTGATAATTTTTTCCAGTATGTCCATGCGTTCACTGTCCAAGGCATTAAGAAAAGCCGCAAAATCTCCTTGCGCCAACATAATCGAGCGCGTGAAGTTACGGAAATTCATGCCGGTAAGCTCGGTAATTTTTGCACGCACCCGCTGCGGAGCAGTCGCTAGCACTTCCTCGCTGCCATTTAAACGAATCAATTTCATTTCCAAAGGCAGGATTTCACCGCCCGGATTATTATCTGCACGCTGTGCATGCCAGCTTGAGCGGTATTTTTCCTGATCCAGAGAAAACTCAAGCTCTGAAAAACAGTCGGCGGTATGTTTGGTCATCACATGCCCGGCAGGCCGGTCAAAGCGAAAAGTCTCGCCATATAAAGCCAGCGTGATGGCATCCAGTATGCTGGATTTGCCGGAACCGTTCGGACCTGTAATTGCGAAAACCCCACTATCTGAAAACGGCGATTGCTCGAAGTCAATGCGATTCTCGCCTTCTAATGAATTGATATTTTTAAAATAAATATTAAGAATTTTCATACAGTGACAATTCTGCAGGATAGACAGATGGGATTTTCAAATTTTTTCATTATAGCGCGGTCGGGCAATTTTTCCTCCTCTCTCAATGCGCAAGAAATTTGATAAGAAATTTAATCTGGGTAAGCAGGAAAAACGATTTAACTAGACACTGTCTGAATATGAATGATAGTAAGCGGGATATTTTTAAAGGTCTGCTAAGATGTCATGAGGAGGACTGTTAAATGTTCAAGACAATTTTACGCTGCTTAATAACACTACTGTTCAGGGTTGAAGTAAGCGGCCTTGATAATTATAAAAATGCCGGAAGTCGTGTTTTGATTATCGCCAATCACACCTCTTTTCTGGATCCGGTGCTGTTATGGCTATTCTTGCCGGATGACATTACCTTCGCCATCAATACCCAGATTGTCCAGCGCTGGTGGTTAAGGCCTTTTTTGGGATTATCCCATGTGTTCCCCATGGATCCCACTCATCCTATGTCCTTGAAAAACTTGCTTCATTATCTTCAACATGACACGCGAACGGTTATTTTTCCGGAAGGGCGCATCACGGTAACCGGATCTTTAATGAAAATTTATGACGGCACAGGCATGGTCGCCGACAGAGCTGAAGCCGCCATTTTGCCGATACGAATCGATGGCGCTCAATACACGCATTTTTCCCGATTGCGAAATATCGTTCGCTTGCGTTTTTTTCCCAAGATAACCCTTCAGATTTTGCCTTCTACGCATATTTCCGCTCCTTCTGAACTGAAAGGCAGAAACCGGCGCCAATACAGCGGACTGATGCTGGCCAATATTATGGATGATATGATGTTTGCGACCAGTCCTTACCGGCGCACCATTTTTGCGAGCCTGCTTCACGCCCGGTCAATACATGGCGGCAAACATACCGTTGCCGCTGACCTGGAGCAAAAGTCGCTAGCCTATGACACTTTAATTACCCGGACCATTGCCATCGGTAATGCGTTAAAAAAAATTACGGAAACTGGCGAGAATGTTGGTGTTTTTCTGCCTAATTCCACTAAAACCCTGTATGTGGTTTTGGGGTTACAGCTTTATGGCCGCGTACCGGCCATGTTGAATTATTCGATCGGTTCAGCCGGCATGGCAGCAGCCTGCCAAATCGCAGAGGTAAGAACGGTGTTAACGTCCAGGCGCTTTATAGAACTGGGTAAATTTAGCGAACAGGCCGATGATTTAAATAAACAAGTCAATCTGGTCTATCTGGAAGATCTGGCTGGAAAAATATTGCCGTTAGCCAAATTAAAGGCGCTCTTGCAAAGTAAAACCGCTGCTTACTGGTACAATCACAAGGAATACAGTCCGGATAGTCCTGCGGTAATTTTATTTACTTCCGGTTCCGAAGGCACGCCCAAAGGCGTGGTGCTGTCCCATGCCAATATTTTGGCCAACCACAAGCAAGTCGCGGCCCGTATCAGTTTTAATCCCCAGGATGTGGTGCTCAATTTTCTGCCCATGTTTCATTCCTTTGGCTTTACCGTCGGCACTCTGCTGCCTGTTCTCAATGGCATGACGACTTTCTTTTATCCGACGCCTTTGCATTACAGCGTTATTCCTGAAGTCGCTTATGAAATCAATGCCACTATCATGTTCGGCACCAATACTTTTTTAGCGGCTTACGGTAAAAAGGCGCATCCTTATGACTTTTACAGCATGCGCTATGTGGTAGCCGGCGCGGAAAAGCTTCAGGACAGTACGCGCGCGCTCTGGGCCGATAAATTCGGCATTCGCATTCTGGAGGGTTATGGCGCTACGGAAACAGCGCCAGTCGCGTCGGTTAATACTCCTATGAATTATAAAGCCGGTACTGTCGGGCGGCTCATGCCTCATATGAATTACCGATTGGAACCTGTTCCGGGCATTGACGATGCAGGGCAGCTCCATGTCAGCGGCCCCAATATCATGCTGGGTTATCTGTTGTCAGACCGCCCCGGCAAACTGGTTCCGCCTGAATCCCTCTATGGCAAAGGCTGGTATGACACGGGCGATATTGTGCATGTCGATGACGAAGGCTTTATCAGCATCCGCGGCCGCAGCAAGCGGTTCGCCAAAGTCAGCGGGGAAATGGTTTCATTAACGGCCGTGGAAGGCTATGCAGTAAAGGCCTGGCCAAATGCCCTGCATGCGGCAATAAGTCTGCCTGATGAAAAAAAAGGCGAAATGGTTGTTCTGGTTACGACGCAAAAACAAGCCACCCTTGGCGATTTGGCGGCTGCATCAAAAGGAGTGGCCTATATCAGTCTGCCCAAAAAAGTCCTGGTGGTTGATTCAATTCCGCTCATGGCTACGGGTAAAATCAATTACCCGGCCGTAACCGAGCTTGCCGCCGGCAAACTCTCGTTAGTCACTGCCACAGACTGAAGTTATATAATGGCCGCGGCGTTCCTGCTCCAGGCCCTATTCCAGAGATATTATTGAGCCGGCTGCATGAATAAACAAATCTACCCCTTACTGATCGCTCAGTTCCTGTCGGCATTTGCCGATAACGCCATCCTGTTTACGGTCATTGCCTTAGTAATGCACTCCGCGCAGTTGCCGGGCTGGTATGTTCCCGCCCTGCAGAGCGTATTTCTGGTTGCATTCGTGGTATGTGCGCCGTGGGTTGGAGGTTTTGCCGATAGTCATGCCAAATCACGAGTATTGATTGGCGCCAATCTGGTTAAAGCGGCGGGCGCAGGGTTATTGATGGCAAATGTGGAACCCTTGATAGCTTATTGCGTGGTCGGAGTGGGCGCGGCCATTTATAGTCCGGCGAAATACGGTATTTTGCCTGAACTGGCCAGCAGTAAATTTCTGGTTAAAGCCAACAGCTGGATTGAAGGCTCCACCATACTGGCTATCCTGCTCGGCATGATTATTGGCGCTAAAGTGGCAGATTATTCCCTGCAATGGGCGTTGACAGGCACGATTATTCTTTTCCTGATTTCAGCACTCGTTACGCTGTTTTTACCGGTCAAAATCCTCAAAAATCCTGCCTCCGGCTCAAAGATTCTTGAGTTCGGACGGCAGACCCGGCGTTTTTTGGCCACCCCCCGTTCACGGTTCGCCATTATCGGCGCTTCTTTATTCTGGGCGGCCGCAGCTACCTTAAGAGTGATTATTGTAGCCTGGGCGCCCCTGGTTTTACTGTCCAAAAATGCCACAGAAATTGCCGAATTGACCTTATACCTTGCTATCGGGATCATAGCCGGAGCGGCAGTTGTACCGCAACTGATTCCTCTGAAACATCTACGCCGTGCCCGAATACCGGCTTTTTTAATGGCCTTATTTATCTGCGGGCTGAGCCTCACGAATAGCCTCTGGCCAGCCCGTTTTACCCTGTTTTTTATTGGCATGACGGGTGGTATGTTTATCGTGCCTATTAATGCGGTATTGCAGAAGCTGGGGCACCACAGTATTGGCAGCGGCAGCGCGGTAGCCATGCAGAACTTTTTTCAAAATTTTGCCATGCTGGTTGCGGTGGGCAGCTATACCTATGCAGCTGCGCATAATATAGGCCCGATTATAGCCATGCTGGCTCTGGGTGCGCTGGTTTTTATCGCCACTTTTTTAGTATCGCTGAGCTTGCCTGAAAATCAGCAGAAAACTAAAGCATGACCTAATTATGCCTGCCCAGCAAGAGGCTTTAGCTGATTGACGCCAGAGGTCCAGCATTTTCAGCGGCGGAGCGTCCGACTCCACTGCATAGATCAGAGGCAGATACCTTCCTCGTTGTTCAGTACGCTAGAGTCCAAAACCTTCAGCCTTTGATAACCAGCCCCTTTCACATCCAAGTCTCTTTCATATGTAAAATCGAATAATACAGCTAGAGTGTCTAGAACCGAATGGAATTAGCCGAATGCTGCCGGCTTTTTTTGATATCGATCAGAATGTAAGTCCGGCCTGAATTTAGACGCATCGGTCAAATAATGATGAGATAAAATCAACTGTTACCGAAACAACTTGAAAAGATGCGTATATAAGGAATAGAATGTTATTTAAGTTGCTTTAATTCGTCAGATAGTCATTTTTTAATTTGATGGTCTTGTGTTAGAACCGCATGCGAATCATCATCAATATAGTAAAATTCAAGCAGTTAGCGACTTTTCGCAACTGCTTTTTTTATGTCCGGGAATTTTGTTGTGCAAGATAGTTTTCAAAATCCCCCGACTTTTTTGCCTTAATGATGAACAATGGGCAACACAAGTTGTCCAATTAGTTGGCTTCCTGTAATCCGGATTGCAGGTAATCTGGAATCGGTTTTCATGCCGAGATACAATTTTAATTGAAAACCGACTGACGATGAACTTTACTCATGCTTGAGGTCAGGCACTCGTATGGGTTTAAAATGCTTTATAGCAGCAATAGCCCCCAGAAAAGAGGCAGCATAGGTTGCACAGGAAAAATTTTCCAGCTTATTTCAATGTTGCGTGTCGCGATGACGGCGAACAGTGAGACTTTAAGATGATTTCCTAAAACTAAAATCCATTATGATTCGGAAAGTTAAATACCTCAACAACATCGTGGCGCTGAACCATCCTGTATCCGGCTATGCTCAACTTTAAGCCTTTACGCTCAACCGGCATAATGTTGGCAGGAAAATTTATCCAGTTCAAAGGCCTGCGCGTGCTCGGCCATATGCGTTCTTTCAGTTAATGAGATAATACCTTTTTGGCCCCTGATGAATTATTTAAAATTTAAACAAATGGACATAATTGACTCAATGCAGGGTCTATGTTAATTAAGATATATAACAAATCAATGTGAGAGTTGTAATGAGTATTTTTGAGCACTACAGGACAAAATTTGACGAACAGAGGGAAGAAGAACTTACGATTCAGGAATATCTGGATTTGTGCAAGAAAGACCCGCTTGTATACTCAAGTCCAGCCGAGCGTATGCTTGATGCGATAGGCGATCCGGAATTACTGGATACCCATAATGATCCAAGACTCAGCAGGCTGTTCCTGAACAAAGTCATAAAAATCTATCCTGCTTTCCGTGAATTTTACGGGATGGAAGAAGTAATCGAGCAAATCGTTTCTTTTTTCAAACATGCCGCTCAGGGCCTGGAAGAAAAAAAGCAGATTCTCTACCTGCTGGGCCCGGTCGGCGGCGGTAAATCTTCACTTGCTGAAAAGCTTAAGTTATTAATGGAAAAAACCCCCTTTTACGCGATAAAAGGCTCGCCTGTATTTGAATCTCCATTGGGGCTTTTTAACGTCATTGAAGACGGCGAGATACTGGAGCATGATTATGGAATACCCAACCGTTACCTGAACACGATCATGTCGCCGTGGGCGACAAAACGTCTGCATGAGTTTAACGGCGATATACGGCAATTTAAAGTAATCAGGATACGACCTTCTATCCTGAGACAGATTGCTGTTACCAAGACCGAACCCGGCGATGAAAATAACCAGGATATTTCTTCCTTGGTAGGCAAGGTGGATATTCGTAAACTGGAAAAATACTCGCAGGACGACCCGGATGCCTATAGCTACTCCGGAGGTCTTTGCCGAGCCAATCAGGGCTTGCTTGAATTTGTGGAGATGTTCAAGGCTCCCATCAAGGTACTGCATCCCTTGCTGACAGCTACTCAGGAAGGCAATTATAAAGGTACGGAAGGATTCCCCGCGATTCCTTTTCAAGGCATCATCCTCGCGCATTCAAATGAATCGGAATGGCAGGCTTTCAAAAACAATAAAAATAATGAAGCCTTTCTCGACCGGATTTATATCGTTAAAGTGCCTTATTGCCTGAGAGTTTCTGAAGAGATCAAGATTTACAAGAAACTGTTGGAAAACAGTTCCCTGTATGCCGCGCCCTGCGCCCCCGGCACCTTAAAAATGATGGCGCAATTTGCCGTGTTGTCACGTTTGAAAGAACCGGAAAATTCCAATATTTTTTCCAAAATGAGAGTTTATAATGGTGAAAATCTGAAAGACACTGACCCTCAGGCCAAGTCCTTCCAGGAGTACCGTGATTACGCCGGAGTCGATGAAGGCATGACCGGTCTGTCTACCCGTTTTGCCTTCAAGATTCTATCCAGAGTATTCAATTTTGACAACACCGAAGTCGCGGCAAATCCTGTACATCTACTCTATGTTTTGGAACAGCAGATTGAACGCGAGCAGTTCCCCCCCGAAATTGAGGAAAAGTATTTATCTTACCTGAAAGGTTATTTAACTCAGCGTTATATCGATTTTATAGGCAAGGAAATCCAGACAGCCTACCTGCAATCTTATTCTGAATATGGTCAAAACATATTCGATCGGTATGTAACCTATGCCGACTATTGGATACAGGATACCAATTATCGCGATCCGGATACCGGTGAAATGTTCGATAGAAGCGCATTAAATAATGAACTTGAAAAAATTGAAAAACCGGCAGGCATCAGCAATCCCAAGGATTTTCGTAATGAAATCGTCAATTTCGTATTACGAGCCCGTGCCAAGCATGAAGGCAAAAATCCTGCCTGGACCAGTTATGAAAAACTGCGCGTGGTCATTGAGAAGAAAATGTTCTCAACCACTGAAGATTTGTTGCCAGTCATTTCATTTAATGCCAAAGCCTCCCCTGACGATCAGAAAAAGCATGAAGAATTTATTGATCGCATGGTGGAAAAGGGCTATACCGAAAAACAGGTGCGTTTACTTAGCGAATGGTATTTAAGAGTACGCAAATCATCCTAGCCCGTGAGGTAAATAGAGTGGTTCAAATCGTAGACAGACGCCTGAATGGAAAAAACAAAAGTGCTGTTAACCGGCAGAAATTTATCCATCGTTTCCGTTCGCAAATAAAAAAAGCGGTTGCCGATGCAGTAAACAAGCGCAGCGTGACGGATCTGGATAAAGGCGAAAAAGTCTCCATCCCGGCCAAAGATACATCTGAACCGTTTTTTCACCACGGTCGGGGAGGCTATCGAGAACGCGTGCATCCTGGCAATAAGGAATTTCAACAAGGCGATAAGATTGCCAGGCCTGACGAGGGCTCCGGGCGGGGCAGCAAGGCCTCGGACAGTGGCGAAGGCCAGGATGAATTCATTTTTGAATTGACCCGTGAAGAATTTCTCAATTTCTTCTTTGAGGATCTGGCCTTGCCTAATCTGGTGAAAACGAAGTTGGCCGCTGTCAATGAGACTAAAAAGGTCCGTGCCGGCCATACCAGCACAGGCGTACCAACCAACATCAATGTCATTCGTTCGCTGCGAAATGCATTAGGACGCAGGATCGCCTTGCGCGGCCCTTATATGGACAGTCTGATAGAGGCTGAGAAACAACTGGAGGATCTGCTCAAACGTTATCTTGAAACCGACAACGTGGTCATGATTGTGCGTAAGGAAATTGAGCAGCTCAAGGAAAAAATAGCCCGGATTCCTTTTATTGATACCTTTGATTTGAGATATGACAATCGCATTGACCGGCCAAAACCGATTACCCAGGCCGTCATGTTTTGCATTATGGATATTTCCGGCTCTATGGGCCCTGAAAAAAAAGATATAGCCAAACGATTTTTCATGCTGTTGTATCTTTTTCTTATAAAGACCTATGAAAAAATTCAGGTTGTTTTTATTTCTCATCACACAGAAGCGCATGAAGTCGACGAGGACACTTTTTTTTATTCAAGAGAAACCGGCGGCACAGTTGTTTCCAGCGCACTCAATCTCATGAGTGCAATTATTCAGGAACGGTTTCCTACCTCGCAATGGAATATTTATGCCGCTCAAGCTTCAGATGGAGACAACTGGGATAATGATTCAAAACAATGTACAAAAATTTTGGCCGAACAAATCATGCCATATGTGCAGTATTATGCCTATACCGAGATTACCGAAGGCAGACATCAGAATCTCTGGCATGAATACTTAACAGTTAAACATCAATGGGATAATTTCGCCATGCAGCGCATTGAAGCATTGACGGATATTTATCCGGTATTTCGAAAACTTTTTGAGAAAAAGAACGCATGAACAACAAACCTCTATCAGAAACATCGGAATGGACTTTTAAGCTGATAGAAAAATATCATAAGGAAATCGCCCGCATTGCCGAAAATTTCGGCCTGGACACCTACCCTGTCCAGCTCGAAATTATAACGGCCGAGCAAATGATGGATGCTTATGCTTCTATCGGCATGCCGGTAGTTTATAACCACTGGTCCTTTGGTAAGGAATTTGTCACCAATGAAGCACGTTATAAAAAAGGCCAAATGGGTTTGGCCTATGAAATTGTGATCAATTCAAATCCGTGCATCGCTTATTTAATGGAAGAAAACAGTATGGCGATGCAGGCCCTAGTAATTGCCCATGCTGCTTACGGGCATAATTCCTTTTTTAAAGGCAACTATTTGTTTACTACATGGACCAGTGCCGACTCCATTATTGATTATCTGCTGTTTGCCAAGAATTATATTGCCCATTGTGAAGAATGTTATGGCGAAAAACAGGTTGAGGAAATTCTTGACTCTTGCCATGCCTTAAGAAATTTCGGAGTTGATCGTTATAAACGTCCATCGCGGTTGTCAATGCAGGAGGAACAGGCCAGGCAAAAGCTTCGCGAAGAATACCTGCAATCTCAAATCAATGAGTTATGGCGGACAATTCCGGCAAAAGAAATAGTCCGTAAGAACAGAAAGGACTGGCAGTTCCCCGAAGAGCCGCACGAAAACATCCTCTACTTCATCGAAAAGAACGCGCCTTTTCTGGAATCCTGGCAACGGGAAATCGTGCGTATTGTGCGTAAAATTGCGCAATACTTTTATCCTCAACGACAGACTCAGGTAATGAATGAAGGCTGGGCTACTTTCTGGCATTACACGCTGCTTAACCAGCTTTATGCAGAAGGACTTGTGACCGACGGCTTCATGATTGAATTTCTGCAATCCCATACCAACGCCATTTATCAACCTGCTTTCGACAGTAAATATTATTCCGGCATTAACCCCTATGCACTGGGTTTTGCCATGATGGCGGACATTCGTAGAATCTGCGAAAATCCTACCGCCGAAGACAGGCGCTGGTTTCCAGATATTGCCGGCAGTGACTGGAAAAAAACGCTGCATTTCGCCATGCAGAACTTTAAAGATGAAAGCTTTATCGGCCAGTATTTATCACCCAAAGTCATTCGCGACTTCAAGCTGTTTTCGATTCTTGATGATCATAAGGACAGTGAAATGGCAGTAACCTCAATACACAATGAAAGCGGCTATCAATACATCCGGCAGATTTTATCAGAGCAGTACAACCTGGGCAGTAATGAACCCAACATCCAGGTTTATGATGTCAACCGGAAAGGCGACAGAAAACTGACCTTGCGGCACACCCAGTATCATCGTTTGCCGCTGGACAAAAGCATCGATGAAGTATTGAAACATGTTGTCAGACTTTGGGGTTTTGATGTGCGCCTTGAAACCCTGAGTGAGGCTAATTCAATTATTCAGATTTTTGAATGTAATCATTAAGGCTCATATTTTATCCATGAGTCAAGAGACAGGTGAGTATTCGAGGCTATCCTCATCTTTTAATAGTTGCGACAGAACCCGCTAAAATAGCATGAGGACTCTATTTCCCAGGATAATTTTACCAAAAGGGAGTTATAAAGAATGGTGTTTTCAGAAGTCATTCAGGTCTTCATTGTCGGGCTGTTAATTGTTCTGCCCGTATGTTTGATCTACAAAAAAGCCGGTTTTCATCCGGCATGGGCCGCGCTGGTATTTTTGCCCGGCTTCGGTTTGCTGCTTGTTTTAATGCAACTGGCGCTGCTGCCCTGGCCCAATCTGCGCGATAAAATAGAGCGCGGCTCATGACCTTATTTTATATACTGCTGCCGGTTTATATGGCATTTTGTTTGTGGCTGGGTTTACGCATTCTGCAAAAGGCCGGCTTCGACGGTTGGTGGACGCTGGTATTGTTAATTCCAATCGTCAATATCATCATGATCTGGATGTTTGCCTTCATGCGCTGGCCTGCTCTGAAAGAGAATATCAAACAGGATTTATAAGGAGAATGTCGCACTGGCAATTTTGGATTGACCACGGGCACGTTCACCGAAATCCTCAAAACGCATCATTACCCGCAAACTGCTGTCAGAAAATATCGAAGGTTATCAGAACCGCGCTTTGCAAGGGAGACGCCGGATATTGCAAGTGCTTGCCAATGGGTTGCTCGACGCTCACACCCAAGGCATAAAAATGGGCAGCCCCGTCCGTCGTCCTCAACGCATTGCTGGAACGCAAGGGCGAAAAGATGGGACTGGTGATTACGCGTGATTTTAAGGACTGTTTGCATATCGGCTACCGGAACCTTGCGGATGAACTGTGCGAATATTTTTGCTGCCAAAACCTCAAAAAGCAAGGCCGCGCTGCGTTGCTGACGCAAGCTGTCGAGGTATGCGGATCCGAAGCAGACGGCATTTTCTTTTACGCTGTTACGGTACCGGCAGCAGCTTGTCCCTCCGTTTTGCCGACAAAGAGATAATTAAAATAAATGATTATTAAAGAAATTTAACTTGAAAGCAGGATTTGAATTAATGCAATTAAGCAGTAGTTATAATAATTATTCTTAGTCTGAATTGCAGCACTCCTTACAAAATTTTCAATCCGGATTTTTTCTCCCTTAGAAAACTAATCGGCATTGAAATTGCCGAGTCAAAAGGATCATTATGCATTTAGATGTGTTTTTATCGCTGTTCAGCTTAATGCTGGTATCGCTGGCGGTTTTTATTTTATCGAAAAGACTACGCGTTCCTTATACCGTACTGCTGGTATTGTGCGGTTCCTTTCTGGTGCCAATTTCCCAAATCGATGTTTTTTCATTTATTACCAGTTTTCAACTGACGCCCGAACTTTTGTTTTTTGTATTTCTGCCAATTCTGATTTTTGAATCCGCGTATAACATGAGCGTTCGCAGCGTAATCGATAATATCTATTCGATTGGCTTACTGGCGATTGTTGGTTTGATTGTTTCCACGCTGTTCGTCGGTGTGGCTGGCTATTATGTATTTAAGCTGGCAGGTTTTGAAGTGCCGATGCTGGCCTTGTTGCTGTTCGGCGCGATTATCTCTTCCACCGACCCGGTAGCGGTGTTGGCGTTATTCAAGGAATACGGCGCGCCGCGTCGTTTAACGCTGATTTTTGAAGGTGAGAGTTTGTTTAACGATGCGACCGGCTTTGCTGCTTTTCTGGTTGTTGTGGAGTTGCTAGAGCATGGCTTTAGCGGCACAAGCTCGGTAATGACCGCTCTGATTTCATTTTTTACCATGCTGGCCGGCGGTATTATATTCGGCTTGCTGATGGGTTTTTTATTCGCCAATCTGATTGAAGTAGCCAAAGGCAATGAGCATCTGGAAATCACCTTGACCTTGCTGGTCGCCCATTTTACTTTTGTACTGGCTGAGGTGATATCCGAACATTTGGTTATTTATGGTCAAGAAATAAGCCTGTCTTCGATTATCGCGACGCTGGCTGCGTCTATGGTAATCGGTAATTACGGCCGTTATAAAATGTCTCCCGCGGTCGAAAACTACATGGAAAAGTTCTGGGGATATTTCGCTTTCCTGGCGAACTCCCTGGTGTTTATTTTGATGGGGCTTTTGTTTGCCAACTTGGCCATCAGGCTCGATGTCGCTATCTGGTATATCATGCTGGCTATTGCCGTGGCTGCGGTTGGCCGGGCTGTGTCGGTTTATCCGCTGCTCTGGTTGCTCAATAAAACCGGCAGGCAAGAGCCGATTCCGACTTCGTGGATGAGCCTGCTTTCGTGGGGCAGCCTGCGCGGCTCACTGGCCGTGATCATGGTGCTGTTAATCCCCAAGGATTTGACCATAGCCGGTTGGAACCTGGATTTTACCCTCAAGCAATTTATTGCCGCCGTAACGATTGGCAGTATCTATTTCACCTTGCTGGTAAAAGCCACGACTATCGGCAAGGTCATGCATGCCCTTAAAATCGATGCGCTGACGCCCGAAGAAGAAGTCGGGTATTACAAAAGCCAAGCGCAGATGTATGAGGAGTCGTTGCAAAAACTAAATGACCTCTTTAAAAATCATCTGTTAAATAAAGAACAATATGAGGATTTTCAGCGTCATTACCAGTATCTTTATCATAATGCCGGTATCAAGTGTAAGGAAATCATCGGCGATTCCGGTGAGTTGATCGAAAACATGCTCCGCATTTATGCGCTTGGCATCGAGAAGGCCGAATTGAAAGAAATCTTTCAACGCCGCGAAGTCAACGAGAAAATATATAAAAAAATATTCAACATGCTGAGCATACAAACGGAACGGATCGAGCGAGGCCATGCGCAGGTAACCTCCCCTAACGAACATTTTCCTATCGACGGGATGGAGCGTCTGGTGCTGCTGATAAGTCGGCTTGCATTTTGGCGGGATCATTCTTTCAAATCGGAAGAACTCTATCTTTACTACCGGACTTTAAACAAACTGATCGAACGAGTCATTGAACGCCTGACCTCGCTGAACGACTTTAGCCTAAGTGAAATTTTCGCCGATAAGTCTGCGCTGGATAAATTGCTTACGCTCTATCAGGAGTTGCATGGCAATACGGAAAGCAGAATGGAAGGCATCTTGAAGAAAAATTACGCCTTGCTTAATCGTTTGAATAAAGGCACGGCCGAGGTTTCCCTGCATGCCTTGCAAACTCAAACTTTAAACGAACTCTATAAAAACGAAATCATTAGCAGCAAACTTTTTATCAGGCTGGATCATGAATTGCAGGAAAGAAATAGCAGTAAAGTTTAGCGTTAAATTGCGGTCAACTACCGATGCAATTAATGGGAGCTTGAGCTTGACAGTCGGTCAATACCGTCGTTCGCGGCTGGCCAAAGTTTGCCCGCCCTGAAAAAGCCGGCATCGGACAAACTCCGTTTCCAGGGCTCATGCCACCCCGGCATCGACGTTGGTCGCCCGATGTAGCGATGCGGCATAAAAGTTTGAAGTTGCAGACAGCAACCCATGAACTGGTATTTGCTTTTCGGAACTTATTGATTCTGCCGGGAATCGTTGACGTGAGAAAACTTGTTTGACATAACGGCTTGAAAAAGGAGCAGATATGCCAGAAAACTCCAATTCGTCATCCTCCCGTAAATGGTCCGCCAAAGTAACGCGCGAAAGCAATGCGCTGAGCCTGGAAGAAGGGGTATTCACCTGGAAGGATCCGAAAAAAATTGCCCGGTCACTTAAACAATCAGCCGATGCCAGCAATCGCCGCAAGGCTGAGCCTTTCCGCTCGGCGATGTCTATGCTGGTTTTCTATATCAATCGCGCCGGAAAAAATCTCGATCAGGAGCAGCGGCAAATTTTGGAACAGGCCAAACAGTCGCTGCGCGATTTATACGGAAAAAGCTGACGAAACAGTTATCCCGCTGCAAATCGCCTTGCCCGTTTCAGACCTCGGCCTGAATGCCTGAAAGCGCCTTCTCCGGCCACGCGTCGTTGCTTTCGCTAGCGCGGATGGGAGAGAACAGGCCTCGTCTTGATCATTGGCTTCATCACCAAAGATTTGTTTCCTTAGTGCCTGACTTCCTTTTGTTGTTTGCCAATTGAACTATACTGAAAAGCACCAACTTCCAGCCCACTGTAATTCACCCTGCAATGGATCAAAAAGAAAAACCAATAGGGTCAAAACCTGCGATTAAATCAAGGAGGAATAATTGTTCCACACGCTACTATTTGAAAATGAAATCCTGCGGATACAAAAACTGCACGAATATCTGATCCTCGACACTGAGCCTGACCAAGCCTTTGACAACATAGCCTCACTGGCAGCGCACATTTGCGCTACGCCTTTTGCATTGATAACACTGGTCGACCGCGAGCGGGAGTGGTACAAAGCCAAAAAAGGCATAGCTGTCAACGAAACCTCCCGGGATGGCGGGTTTTGCACGCAAACCATCCTGCACCAGGATGTCATGGTAGTGCCAAACGCTGACAATGATAGCCGTTTCTCGGCTAATACCCTCGTTACTTCGGAGCCGAATATCCGTTTCTATGCAGGAGCCCAGGTTCGAGCACACACAGGTGAGGCGCTAGGCACAGTTTGCGTTCTTGATACAGTAGCGCGGGAATTAAGCCCCGAGCAAATCGAAGCGCTCCGTCTGTTGGCCCGTCAAGCCGAGGCAGCACTGGAGCTTAGGCGTAAGGAAATGGTTCTGGTTGACAAGCTTGGAGATGCAAAAAACACCGAACAGCTACTGCAAACCATGCTGGGCGAGTATAAGGAAATTCTTGGCAGCGCCAATATGAGTATCATTTCTACTGACAAGCAAGGCCTTATCACCTCTTTCAATCGCAGCGCCCAGCGCATGCTGGGATATACCGAAGCGGAAGTAGTCGGCAAGCACACGCCGTTGCTGTTCCATGATGCGGACGAGGTTACCGCTAGAGCCGATAACTTAAGCGACGAACTGGGCCGCGCCATTACTCCCGGCTTTGAGGCCTTCATCGCAAAGTTGCCTACAGCAAGCGCAGACGAAAGAGAATGGACTTATGTCCGCAAGGATGGAAGCCGTTTTCCGGTCAGGTTATCGGTCACAACCCTCCATGGATCTGAAGGTAACATTACCGGTTTTCTGAAAATTGCCATCGATATAACTTTTCTCAAAGAAGCGGAAGATCGCCTGAAAAACTCCGAACGGTTTACCCGTGCTGTGCTCGACGCCCTGTCAAAACAATTTTGTGTCCTGGATGCAAAGGGCAATATAGTAGAAGCAAACAAGCCATGGCTGGATTTCAAATATGAACATACCCTTGAAGGCGGCACGCAAGCTCTCGAAATTGGCCAAAACTATCCGGCGCTTCTTGATGCCGAGTCGGCTAGTAGCAGAGGCGGAAAAGCATTTGCCGAGGGCATTCGTTCGGTCTTGAACGGCGCAGCATCACATTTTTCGCTTGAATATTCCTGTCGCACCCAATCCGTACAACAATGGTTTGCAGGAAAAGCAATTCCTTTCCCGGATCAGGAACTGGGCAGTGTTATCGTGATGCATGAAAACATTTCCGAGAATAAGTACCTTGAACACCGGTTTCGACAGGCGGTGGAATCGGCGCCTTATGCTATCGTTATGGTAAACGAGACAGGCGCGATTGTGGCGGTCAACTCGCAAACAGAGACGTCTTTCGGCTACTCACGCATTGAACTCTTCGGACAGCCGGTTGAAATATTAGTGCCGGAGCGTTTTCGCAGTGCGCATTTTGGTTTGCGGCACGCCTACTTCGTCGTCCCCACATCCCGACCGATGGGCGCAGGCCGTGATCTCTACGGCGTGCGCAAGGATGGAAGCGAATTTCCTGTTGAAATAGGCCTTAGTCTCATTGATAGCCATGATGAAACGCTGGTGCTGGGCACCATCGTCGATATTACCGAGCGCAAGCAGGCCATGGCGGCGCTCAAGGCCAGTGAGTCTGACCTGAAAGAAGCGCAGCGACTGTCCGGCCTGGGCGGTTGGAAATGGGATATCCGTAGCGGCGAACATGCCTGGTCTGAGGAGACCTACCGCATCTATGGCCGCGATCCGGCCCTGCCCCCCGCCCTATACCCTGAAGTTCAGCAATACTTTACTCCGGCTAGCTGGGAGCCTCTCGCCGCTGCCGTGGAAAGGTGCATGGCGGAAGGCGCTCCCTACGAATGCGATGCCGAGGTGCAGCGCCCCGACGGCACGCGCCGCTGGATTGTCGCTCGCGGCGAAGCTGCTTTCGGTGCCGATCGACAGGTCATCACCCTGCACGGGACTGTGCAGGACATCACCGAACGCAAGATCGCCAATGGCAAGCTGAAAGAAGCCCTCAACGAGAAAGAGATGCTGCTCAAGGAGGTTTACCATCGGGTAAAGAACAACCTCCAGATTGTGTCAAGCCTGATTAACCTACAGGCCAGAAGTGTCAAAAACAAGGAGACTGTTGACCTGCTCAAGCAGAGCGCCGACCGTATCAAAGCCATGTCGTTACTGCATGAGAAGCTCTACCAATCGAAGGATTTGGCGAGCATCGATTTCAATGCCTACATTCATAGTCTGGTCGAGCATCTGCTGTTCGGCTATGGCGTTCAGGCAGGCAAGATCAACATGAGCATAAGGATTGCCAAGGTATTTCTCGACGTCGATACGGCTATCCCGTGCGGACTTATCATTAATGAGCTCCTGACCAATGCCCTGAAGCATGCCTTTCCTGACGACCGGCAAGGCGAAATCGGCATTGTCTTCAGGCAAGAAGGGGGGGAATTCATCCTCGTGATTACGGATAACGGCGTCGGCTTTCCGGCCGGCCTGAACCTGGAAAACAGCGCCTCGCTTGGCTTGCAGCTGGTGGCTACCCTGACCAATCAGCTCATGGGGCGCATGCAGGTGGATCAGGCAGGCGGATCCACCTTCACTATCCGCTTTACCACTATTTCTTGAACGGATGGGACTTGCTATGCTGGCAAACAAAATTATGATTGTTGAAGATGAGGGCATAATCGCCATGGATATGCGCAGCCAATTGGAAGGTTTCGGCTATGACGTGGTTGCGACCGCTTTTTCGGGACAAGAGGCCATCACGCTGGCAAGCCGGCACAGGCCCGAGCTGGTGATGATGGACATAGTGCTGAAAGGCAGCATGGACGGCATCAGCGCGGCTCAAACGATTACGAAATCCCTGCACATTCCGGTGATTTTTCTCACGGCTTACAGTGATCCCGCTACCTTGCGGCGCGCAAAAACCACCGGCGCCTATGGCTATTTGATCAAGCCATTCCGCCCGGATGAACTGCGCGCCTCCATCGAAGTTGCTCTCTACAAGCATCAGCTGGAACGGAAGCTGAAGGAAAGCGAACAATGGTTTGCCAAGACGCTGCATTGTATCAGCGATGCCGTCATAGCTACTGACGCCGATGGTAAAATCCGCTTCATGAATCCGGTGGCCGAGACAGTGACAGGTTGTCAGCTGGAACAAGCCAAAGGCACGGTCGTCAGTGAACTGATGACGCTGTTGACTGAGTCAAATCGTACGGTCATTGAAAACCCGGTCCCGAAAGCCTTAAGGAGTCTCGCTGTTACCGGCCTCGACTGCGCCACGATACTTGTTACCCGGTCCGGTGCAGAACTCCCGATTGACAATGGCGCGGCTCCCATCATTGATGATGATGGCACAGTGTTGGGTGCAGTGCTGGTATTTCGGGACGTCAGCGCCCGCCGGCGCATGGAAAATTTACTTCGGGAAAGCGAAGAACGCTTTCATAGCGCATTCGATTTTGCCGCCATCGGTATGGCCTTAGCTTCAGTAAATAAACGTTTTTTACAAGTCAATAGTTCACTCTGCATGATATTCGGTTACTCCGCGGAAGAATTGCTGGCATCCGGCCTGCAAATGCTCACTCATGGCAACGACTACGACACACTGCTTGACCACTATCTGCGCCAGGTGCTGAGCGACGAACTGCCATCGTTTCAAGTTGAGGTGGAGTGCTATCATAAAATCCCTGGCAAGATTATTTGGGCTCTGCTAAGCGCATCTTTGGTGCGCAACGCGGCAGGCAAGCCGCAGTATTTCATTATCCAGATCCAGGACATCACCGACCGCAAATACGCCGAGCAGCAATTGATATATGTCGCCAACCACGACCCGTTAACCGGCCTGCTCAATCGCGCGCAATTCCATGATCGTCTTACTCAGACTATATCCTCTGCCCGGCGTCATGCAAGCAAATTGGCGCTGATGTTTCTTGATCTTGACCGCTTCAAGTTGATCAATGATACTTTGGGCCACCGGGTAGGCGATCTATTGCTGCAGGCAGTAAGCGAACGGTTGAAAAGCTCGATACGGATTAACGATACCCTGGCCCGGCTGGGCGGCGATGAGTTCATAGTGCTTCTGAGCGATATATACCATATTGATGATGTCGCGCGCATTGCGCAAAAGACCATTGAAGCGCTTACCCAGCCGTTTACCCTGGAAGACAACGATATAGTGATAACTGCAAGCGTCGGCATCAGCGTTTTCCCTGACGATGGGGAAAATAGTCAAAACCTGATGATGAACGCCGATACGGCTATGTATCTGGCCAAGGATCGCGGCAAAAACAACTATCAGTTTTATACAGCGGAAATGACCGCAAGATCACTGGAGCGCATGACTATCGAAAGGGGTCTGCGCCATGCCTTGACACATTATGAATTAAAGGTTTACTACCAGCCTCAGATAGACTCGACAAGCGGCCGCGCAGTCAGTGTCGAAGCCCTGGTGCGATGGCAGCATCCGGAATGGGGCTTCGTTTATCCTGACCGGTTTATTGCGGTAGCCGAAGAAACGGGTCTGATCGTCCCAATCGGTATCTGGGTATTGCGCACTGCCTGTCTGCAGGCCAGAACGTGGCAGGAAAATGATGGGCCATTCACGCAGGTGGCGGTAAACCTGTCCCCCCGTCAATTTATTGAAACCGACCTGTTTGAGACGATTAAAGAGGTGCTGGCCGAAACCGGCCTCAAGCCTTGCTGCCTGGAACTTGAAATCACCGAGTCCGCAATTATGCAAGACCCGGAGAGGACTCTTCAGGTTTTGCAACAACTGCATAAACTGGGGGTGCGGCTCAGCATCGATGATTTCGGCACAGGCTATTCCAGCCTGACTTACCTACGGAAGTTTCCGGTACATAGCGTCAAGATAGACCGTTCTTTTGTCATGGATATTCCGGGCGACGAAGACTGTATGACGCTGGTGCGGGCAATTATCGCGCTGGCCCACGAACTTAAACTGAAAGTCACAGCCGAAGGCGTGGAAACCGGAGAGCAAATGGCATTTCTTACAACTCAACAATGCGAGATTTTGCAGGGATACCTGTTTAGCCGCCCTGCCTCGGCAGAGCAACTCGAAACTGATTTCAATACTGCTGCCTTAAAAACATTTCTGTCCGGAAATAATGACTAGGCGGCCCAGGAATCCTGGCTCATAGGCCTTTCCCAAAGGCAGATCAGCCCTTTCGAACCCAGCCTATCTTATCGCCAGCAGGCAGAAGCCCTGCTCCATCTCAATCAGACGCAGCCTGGAAAAACCGGCGCTTGTGACTTGCTCGCTCAGGCCCGTGCGCGGCTGACCTGACTGGGCTGTAAAGCCAAGCGCCATTTTGCCGCCCATCTTCATGACGCGGCAGATTTCTTTAAGTCCCGCCAGTGCGTCCGGCCATACTTGCAGGGAATTGATGGAGAGGACTTTATTGACGCTGTAATCCTCGAAAGGCAGGCGCTCCACGGCGCCCAGACGCAGATCAATCCGGCCTTCAGCAATGGCTTTGGCGTTGCGCGCCTGCACCTGCTCGACCATTTCCCGTGAACTGTCGATGCCCGCTATCCAGCCTGTCGGCGTCGAAACGGCCAGCCGCTCGATGGCGACGCCCGGCCCGAATCCGACTTCCAGTACGCGGTCACCGGGCTGAATCTCAAGCAGATCGATAACCTGTGGCGTAAAGGACATTTTCGTATGAGCCATAATATGGCCGCCCAGTCGGCCTAATAATCCTTGCGGGCGGCCAAACAGTCGCATTAACAGAGGGTCAAGACACATGAGATTTCTCACAATCAATTTACCAGCATACAATATTCAATTTTAAAATACACCGCGCGCTTTGTGCAAAATCAAGGAGCATTAAAACTTACGATGCATCCCGCTCCCCGCTTCCGAAAACATTCTAAGAAGCTGTTTGGAAATTATCGCGTCAAGCCAAACGATTCACCATGATGCGAGTCATGGCGATGTAAATCCAAGCTTCGTCGATGCGAGTCAGTCGTTCGTAGGCTTTACTGAGACGACGCGA
>NZ_CADCXN010000002.1 GCF_902806695.1 Candidatus Methylobacter favarea
GCAACCGCTTGGCTGGCGCTGACCCGTGATACCGGTCAGCTCACGCAGCTGACTCATTTTCCCTGGCTTCAATCCGCTCAGGCTCAGGTTAATTTTTGTCCGGGGGCTTTTTGAGATGCGTATAATACATTGTTTCGCCATTACCCGCGGCTTTACTGTCCCGAACTCTTCAAGTGAAATCCAAAGCCGTCACGATGAATTTCTGCCGTAACCTGGAAGTTAGGGATAGCAATACTATTATTGCTGCCAGCTTGCAACGGGAACCGGCAGTTTACTTTTGCTGCCCGCCTCTATTATGCTATTTTCGGGTGACTAAATGGATACCTGGTAATCGGCTGATCCGGTTTACTAATTTTTATTTTATTTCTGTTTACCAGCCTTATTTCAAGCCCAATCGCTATGTCGCTATCCCTCAAATAAATTGACATCCCCGAGAAAAGTGCGCTAGTATTCCAATGACATTGATTTTCGCCAGTGCCTAGCGAAGAGCAGGCGATGCGCGCCTTGCAAGCTGAGTCAATCAACAACCGGACACACCGGCCTTTTTCAAGGCTGAGCAGGATTGAACAACCGTAGTTTGTAATCTGTGCCTCCTGGCCGTGAATGCATTAATGAACTTGTCGAGTAATTAACAAAATACATCTACCCAACAATAAGATTGGCGAGTTTGAACTATTGAAACCCATAAGAGTTAGTTATTAACTAAATTTATCATTGGGAGATGAAACAATGAACAATGGACATCCAATCGAAGAAATGCATGCTGATGAATCATCCCATGATCTGAATCTCAGACGTCGCCGATTGATCCGTGGTGCCGCGTATGTTGCACCTATGGTACTAACGTTAAGAAGTGGCTCATTAGCGGCCGCTTCCTCCTGTACGGGTGCAAAATTACTAACATCTACGACAGACCCTAACGGCCAGCTCGCTTCCTCAACAGGAATCGCGGCAGGCGATACATGCGTTAGCGACCCTGTCACAATGGATTGCCCTAGCGGCCCTATCAGTGAACCTAAAATTATCCCTGGAAATGGAAGACTTGCAGGAATAGTGACATCAGAAACCGAGGGCTCTAATACACGATATTTTTGCTCCGGGGTGACCGCTCAAGGCACGCCTGTTGCCATCCTTAGCTCCGCTTCCGCCACTTCTTTTATTAATACATAATTAATTGTGGCTTATGCCGGAGGAATATTTCACGGAAATTGGTACTACCCATAGCAGCTTTGGTTTGGATAAAAACCGTAGCCTGGTTTTGACCCATGCCGGCCGCGAACTGGCGTGGCAAGAATGGGATGACGTTTACATAGTGTATCAGCCTTCCTCAGCGGAAACGCATGTTTTCAACGACACCACCGCAGCTGTATTACAATCTCTGGAGAAGGATGTCCTGACGATGGCTGAGATCGGGGATCGAACCGCTCAATGGCTTGATCTTGGGCGTGATGAGTTATCCAGCGGGGATTTATCTTTTGCCCTTGGACGATTGGAGGAATTGGGTCTGATCGAATGGTCGGGCACAGCCGCCCGATGAGGGTCGGCGATTTGGCTCTCCGGAAATTCAAAAGCCGTCTTGCAACTGAAGGTTTGCAAGTTCAGTTCGGCCCCTTCGTTATCCGGATGCGATCTGATTTGGCATCCTTCGCTTCGCTTGCTCATCAGCTATATCATCACTATCCCTTGGCATCCGCGACTGCTATGACCGACTTTCATGTGCAGATTACAAGACCTCGATGGTTGCGCCGCTGGTTGCGCCCCCAATCCCTTTTTACACTGGATGGCCAATCTCCCTTTGCCCCTTACGCCGTCGAACATGCTTTGCCCGCCCTGGAATGGGGCATCAACTGGTGTATCGCCACCCGAGCCCATCATCTCTTAATGCTGCACGCCGCAGTTGTTGAACGCGACGGTCAGGCAATTATCTTCCCGGCTTGGCCGGGACATGGCAAATCCACCCTCTGTGCCGCGCTTATCCATTCCGGATGGCGGCTCCTCTCTGATGAATTCGGCTTAGTACACCCTGAGGATGGAAAATTGCTGCCAATTCCCCGGCTCATTCCGCTCAAGAACGAATCCATCGACGTTATTAGACGTTTCAGGCCGGGGGCGATAATTGGCCCATCCTTTTTTAATACCCGCAAAGGCACTGTGGCGCATGTCATGCCGTCGGAAGAGAGTATCAGACGCGGACATGAACCCGCTGAACCCAGATGGCTGATTTTTCCCCGTTGGGCCGCAGAAGCTTCCCTCACGCTGAAGCCGATACCTAAGAGCGAAGCATTTTTGATGGTTGCCACTAATGCCTTCAACTATGAAGTCCTCGATAATACCGCTTTCCATCTTGTTACGGACATGGTGCAGGCGTGTGACTGTTACTCCTTTAGGTATTCGAATCTCGATGAAGCTGTCACGGCTCTCAATGCTTTGACGAGTTCAGGGCATGGGTAAAGTAACTGCCCAAACGAGGCTGGCAAATCAGTTACTGCTGGAAGCCATCAAGAATCCCAAAAACTTGCCCGTATTGTCTCTGGCGGATTGGGAACTTCTGATTCGCATGGGGCGGCGGACCAGGTTGCTCGGAAGGCTGGAAGCCGACTTGTCCCGAATCGGTCTCCTAGCAGAAATTCCCTCTCGCGCAGCAGATCATCTGCGGGCAGCCCGTAATGTCATCGACCACCGGAACACTTTGGTCAAGTGGGAAATCAACCGCATCCTATGGGCGCTCAACGGTACTGAGGCCCCGATTATCCTGCTGAAAGGAGCTGCATATGTGCAGGCGAATCTCCCTCCTGCGCACGGGCGAATATTCGCGGATGTTGATCTGCTGAGACCGGAGGAACGAATCGAAGAGATTGAGGAAAAATTAAGCCTCCGCGGATGGCTTAAAATGCAGATCGATCCTTACGATGACCGTTATTACCGGGTATGGATGCATGAAATACCACCGCTTCGCCATCGAGAGCGAGGAACAGAAATCGATATTCACCATCGAATTCTTCCGCGGACGAGCCGCCTGAACTCTGATCCCGCGCTTTTATTCGAGGCCGCGCGCCCCCTGGAAGACTCCCGTCTTCACGTCCTTGCGCCTGCCGATATGGTGCTGCATGCCTTGGTTCATCTATTTCTAGAATGTGATCCTCGGGAGGGCTTGAGGCTTAGAGATTTGCTCGATGTCCACCTGCTTTTTCAACATTATGGCCAAGAGCAAAGTTTCTGGGATGGCTTGACGCCACGAGCGTACAAGCTGGGTCTGGAGCGTCCGCTGTTCTACGGGCTGCGTTTTGCCCTGCGCTTCTTCGATACTCCAATTCCCCAAACAGTTAGGTCAGAAATTAAGAATGCAGGGCCGCGCTGGCCGATGCTATGGCTCATGGATCATCTTGTAGCACTTGCAATTTTGCCGGGTCATCCTGATTATCCTTATCCCTGGGCGACTCTGGCACGCCACCTTCTTTATTTGCGCGCTCACTGGTTAAAAATGCCGCCCCTCATGTTAGCCCGACATTTACTTTATAAGGCTTATCTGCGATCTCGCGGAGTTCGTGGAAAGGTGGATTTGGCCAAGCTTGATCTCAGGCAACAATAACCTTGTAGCATGCTCTCTACTTATTTCTGAATTCAAGCCGAACAGCATCGACTCTAAATTAATTGCGTCTATTTTCTGGTCAGTGTGAGCAATTTTTTGTTATCGACCTTAGCTGCGCTATGCACTATAGCAGGATATCGCCCTGCTCATTGACCACTAGCTGCCCTGTGAAACCATAACGCCAGCCGGTCGATGACTTGCCTCGACCGGATTGACTTATCAGTTCTAGGTCGGGATAGCGATATTCTTGCAGACTTTCAAAGCCTTAGAATTAATAAAAACCATGACTTAGGAGGCGGCGCAGTGGCTATTCATGAAAGTCGTCAAGTGCGCGATAAGAGTAGGCAAAAGCTCGATAAAAAGGTGGCAGATCAACAGGATGGAAAACGCAGATCGCTCATGTTTACCAATATGATAGATATAAAATCAGTTGCAGGTTCGGTAGCCTGCCTAATGGTAATATGCAAAGCCACTGAGCATTTTGCTATGACTCATGCGAGGTGCGCTGTTGCGCCTGCGATCGCCATTGATCAGTTGTTTTTCTGGCCAGGCTGGAATGAAAGTCGGGCAAAAATCAGCTACATCATAAAATCACTGTTTATTTCATAAAATCGGGTTTTTAAAAAATGCAGGTTAGAGCCGTATTGTTCCTGCTTTTTCTAAAACCTGCCTACTACCGTTCTTATCCCGAACTGAGGTTAACTTTAAAGTCATTCAGGCCTAGGACTCGACTCGTTTAAATCTAGCAAATAAATCGGTGTTCATAATTTATGCGTACGTCTAGCAAGCCACCATAAAACCACGATTGAAAATTAATTATTATTCCGCAAAAACGCCTCGAACATTAATAATGACCAAATCGGCGCGCTATAGTCGCGTAAGCCGCTTTGATGCTGGTTGACTATTTGCTGAAGGAATGTCTGATTAAATAAACCGCATTGGCTAATGTTTTCGCCTAGCAGTGATTCACGCATTTTGTTTTTTAGAGGGCCTTTAAACCAGGCAGCCAGAGGCACGGCGAAACCCATTTTAGGGCGGTACAAGATATCGTCAGGCAAGTAGTTTTCCAATGATTTTTTAAAGATGTATTTGCCCTCACGCCCTTTAAGTTTTATTTCCGGCTGCAATCCAGCCATCCATTCAACCAGCTTATGATCCAGCAAGGGTACTCTAACTTCCAGAGCATGCGCCATGCTGGCACGATCTACCTTCGTTAAAATGTCGCCAGGCAGGTAAGTTTTTATATCCAGATATTGAACCAGCGCCAAAGGGCTCTCTGTTGGTGCTTTATCAGCATATCTTTTAAACACATCAACCGCTTGATAGCCTTGTAAATCAGACCTTAATTGTTCACTGAACAGCTTTCTGCGCAGTCCATTGGAAAGCACGGAAACACTGTGAAAATACCCGGACATGGAATCACGGGCAATTGATTCAAATGTGGATTTTGCCCGGAAGATTTTCGGCGCCCAATCCGCTTTGGGATAAACTTGTCCCAGCAGGCCAAATACCGGTTTTCTGATTACATCGGGCAGCCAATTGCGCATTTGCTCTTCATAAGCATGCCAGCGATAGCGCCGGTATCCTGCCAGATTCTCATCACCGCCGTCACCCGATAATACTACCGTCACCTGTTTTTTAGCCAGTTCGCAAACCCTATAGGTCGGTAATGCCGAACTATCGGCATAGGGCTCATCGTAAAGGCCTGCCAATTGATCAACCAGGCTGAAATCATCGGGATCGACCTGCTCAACCCGATGCGCGGTATGATAGCGGTCAGCTACTTGCGCGGCGAATTTGGATTCGTTAAAAGCAGGATCGCCAAAAGAGATTGAACAGGTATTTACGGGATCTGGCGATAAGCCCGCCATTATGGCAACCACAGCGCTTGAATCTACGCCGCCTGACAGAAATGCGCCTAAAGGCACATCCGCTACCATGCGGATCTTGACGGCCTCCCGCAAGCGTTCTATAAGTTCCTCAGCGGTTGCTTTTTCGTCTTTGAGAGATCGCGGAGTAAATTTTACATCCCAGTACTGCCGAGGCTGATAAGTTTTGCCGCCCCGTTTTAGCGTTAGGCAATAACCCGGCTCCAGTTTATAAACATTTTTATAAATGGTTTTCGGATCAGGCACATAGCCGAAGCCGAAATACTCTTCAACAGCACGGGGATCCAGGATCTTCGGCAGTTCAGGGTGCTCTTTAAGCGATTTCAACTCAGAGCCGAAAATAAACTGCCCGTTTGCAAGCTCGGCATAGTAGAGTGGTTTGACTCCCAGGCGATCCCGCGCCAAAAATAAGGTCTGCTTATCCCGGTCCCAGACGGCAAAGGCAAACATGCCGCGCAGTCTGTCTACGCACGACTCGCCCCAGGCTTGCCAGCCATATAAAATAACTTCCGTATCGCAGTGGGTTTGGAAGATATAGCCCATTGCTTCCAGTTCCTTGCGCAATTCCAGAAAGTTATATATTTCACCGTTAAAGGTTAAAACTGCGTTCTTATCATGGCTGACCATCGGTTGCTGACCGCTGCTCAGATCGATAATCGATAATCTGCGATGGCCAAAGCCCAAACCTGCTTCTACGTGCAGACCGCCCTCATCGGGGCCGCGGTGGAATTGACTTTCGTTCATGCGGGAAAGCAACTCCCGATTGATTTCCCGCTTTTCTTTTATATCGAAGATGCCGACAATCCCGCACATATTTTTATTCCGGTTTCAAAAGTGAATCATAGACGCTTTTATATTGATCAACCATGGCAGCCAGCGAAAATTGCTGCAATACCCGCTGTTGCGCATGTTGTCCATGCTCGCGCCGTTTCTGTTCATGGCTGACATAATCGAGAATTTTTTCTGCCATTGCAACAGGATCGCCGGCTTTTGTTAACTGGCCGGTTTTTCCATCTTCAACTAATTCGGGATTGCCTCCCACATTGGTTGCAATCACCGGCAAGCCCGTAGCCATCGCCTCCAGAATAGTGTTTGAGATGCCTTCTGCCAAAGACGGCAATATAAATAAATCCAGCCGACGCATAATTTCAGCCACATCGCTGCGTTCACCGGGCAGCCAGGCGTTGTCCATTAACTGCTTTTCTGTCAGCAAATTTATTGCTTTTTCTCTTAGCGGGCCGTCTCCCACTATAAATAATTTAAGCTTGGCTTTGATTGCCGGCTGTTGTTCACAGGCATAAATAAATGCCTTTACCAGCGTTAACTGATCTTTAACGCCATGCATGCGTCCAACAGTGCCTATCACCACTTTTTCTTGAGGGAATGAGCAGGAACAACCCGGCAGTGGAGTTTTGTTTCCTTGCGGGGGATAAAAAACCGAAGTATCCACACCATTACATATCCGGGTTATTTTTTCCGGCGAAACCTGAATTTTCTCTGTCAAATAATTTTCCAGATGTTTTGACAACGGAATATATTGCTGGATCAGTGGCTTTACTATTCTTCTAACCCGTTGATATTTGATATTTTTCCCTTCAGGATCAAATATATCCCAGCCGTGTTCGCCATGTACTCTGTGCTTAATCCCAGCCAGCCATGCAGGAATTTGATATTCTATGGTACCCAGATTTCGTGTGTGGACAATGTCCGGCCTGAGCTGTTTTAACAACTTATACAGTTGCAGAAATGAGCCCCAGTCCTGACCTTGTTTTTTGTTTAGCTGATAAACCCTTACATCGCTGCGCATAAGACGGTCTTGAAAATCGCTACTGTCTGTAAGGGAAATAATGACATGGCGATAGCCATCGGTCGGCATGTTATCAATAAGATTAACCAGGCCATTTTCCAAGCCGCCGATGCCCAGGCGATAAATAATATGCACAATAAGCGGCGAATTATTCATGCGTTATTATTGAAATAAAGCCGAAAGCTGATTGACGTTTTGCTCCCAACTGAACATGGCTTTAACAAAATCACGATTGTTATTTGATATTATTTCTGCGCCGTTATCCTGCATTATTTTATCCAACTGCTGAACGATAACGTCAACCTCATCGCCGACTGACACATCAAGCGTTTGATCCGAGGGTATGCCTTCCATTGCCGCTGAGGTGGCGACAACGTATTTGGCCATCGCCATCGCTTCCAAAACCTTGTTTTGAATGCCTCTGGCGATTCTTAAAGGTGCAACTACCAGTCTGGCATGAGCAACATAGGGGCGCACATCATCAACTGCCCCCGTTACAATGATGTTTTTGTTGTTTGCAAGCTCACAGACTTCTTTACTCGGCTTGGAACCGACTATATAAAATTTTGCTTGAGGATATTTCTGAAGACGTGGAAAAACAGCGTTTCCAAACCAGGTTACGGCATCAACATTTGCCCAGTAATCCATTGCGCCGGTAAAAACAAGCGCCTCCTCGTTATCATGGTAAGGAGAGGCAAACAAATGGTCGGGCGAAAAATGATCCGTATCTACTCCATTATTGATATGAGTGATTTTTCCCTCAAGCTCGGGCGCCAAGCGCTTGAACAAGGCCGCTTCCTGTTCCGAAACAAAAAAGCTTACTTTGGATTTTTCAGCAATTGTTTTCTCATAGTTAAATAAATATTGTGCTTCCCGTTGATAAATCCATTTAGCCAGACCCTGTTTTTTATCAGCATACTGCCGCCATTTATCCGAATCGACATCAACAAAATCGACAATCATATCAATATCGTGTGAGGCGTTAATAAACTGGGCCATAACCGACGAATATATCAGCACTTTTTTAATCCGGCGTGTTTTTATTATATGATCGACCCAATCCTGCATAGCCTGATTTCGATAATATGGCAGACTTAATGCCTCATTAGTCAGCAGCCCTCTCAGGCTTTTTATTTTAGCCAACTGCGGCTTCAATCCCATATAAAAGGTTTCAGCGCATAGGGAATCTAATATTTCGGTATATTGCCAGTCATTGGCATCATCAATAAAGGTGCCCAAATGAATGGTGTATGTGGAGGCTAAATGTTTTAGAAAATGACAGGAGCGTATCTTATCTCCCTTATTCGGCGGATAAGGAATTCTGTGGGCAAGAAAAAGCAAATCTTTCATGGCAGAGGAAAGTTAAATAATAACTGTCCAGGCGGGTTCATCCGCGCTGTGAAGGTGAATTTTCATCCGAGGTCTTTTGCCAGCCACGGTCCTGCCATCTGACTTATCCCTAATGGCAATCGCTTCCAGGCGGCGATAAATAAGCGGTATTTCGGATTTAGCGGGTTGATATCAGGCAGGGCATGAGATTTAACCAATTGAAATTCATAAAACAAGGGTTCCGGCTGAAAGCCCCAGTTCTTTTTAAAGCTGTATGATCCTGTGCCGATTTTGCTGCGTCCATAGTCGAATATTTTTATACCCTTTTCTACGGACCGGCGCATTACTTCCCAATACATAAAGTCATTGCCCTTTAAACTGCGCGCCAGACTAGTGCCGCCTCCATAATAAGGCAGGACCTCATCCTTATAATAAAAATTCATGACGCTGCCTATCAACTGGCCATTACGCTCAACCGTCAAGACTTCGCATTGTTCTTTGAAAACATCTTTCAGCAGCTGAAAATATTTTTTCGGAAAAACCGGCGTTCCGAGATTTCTGACGCTCTCCGAATAGGCAGAAAAAAGTCGATCTACATTATTATCAATGGTGCTAGTCAACCCGGCGTCGATCCCTTTTCTGACCATCGCCCGCTGCTTTCGAGGGATAGCCAGGAAGTTTTTTTCAATATCCGGATGCAGTTTTTTTCTGAAGTTGACATATAATTCCTTATACGGTCTTTCCGTTTTCCGGCTTCTGTTTCTCATTTCCAGGTAATCCACACCGAGTTCATCAGCCAACCGGCACGCTTCCCTGTCAAGTTCTGAACTTGAGCCTTCATTACTGGCGACAATGCCTCCGTAAACGCAAAATGCTGTTGAAACCAGGGCATTACCAAATAGCAGGCTTTTTATATGCACGAGAGGCAAAATACCTGATATTTTTCCATTGGTTTCGCTATACAGATAATAAGTCTTATGGGCAAAAGCTTTTTCAATGACGGTTTTCCACCCTGTTTGATGAAAAAAGGTCGCCTCATCTGTTGCTTGCACGAAGCTGTCCCAGCGCGCGAAATTTGCTTCATCCAGTATTTTAATCATGCCTTTAACCTGTATATCCCTTTTTAATAGAACAATTACGCATCACTTGAGAAAAATATTTTCCAGGGTATCCCAGCTAAAATCTGTTAATAGCTGCTTTATTCTATTTTCCATTTTATGCAAATTCAGATAATGCCGTGTTCTGGTTTTAAAACTTAAGCCGCCTTGCCTGGGCTGCCCCGGGTCAATCTCCCACGGATGAAAGTAAAAAATGCCCGACTGCTTCTCTGTATGGTTTACCCGGTTAAATGCCCATTTTGAGAGCACATACGGGTAGAATCTAAAAAAGCCGCCCCCGCCGCACGGTATGTTTTTGCCTCCCAGCCTGATCGTAGTGATGGGGAGTTCCTTAAACTCCTGATTTTCTATCGGCTCAAACATAAATCGTGGAGCATCAGGCATACCGTATAGGTCATGTTTTACCGGATAAATACTGGAACTGTATTTAAAGCCTTCTTCCTGTAAAACATTCAAAGCCCACAGATTTTTTGCGCTTATTGAATAACTGGCGGCGCGGTAGCCTTTAACTTCATGGCCGCTCATGTCTTCGAGTAATTTTTTGGTACGGGAAACATCATTACGAAATTGTTCAGGCGTCTGTTCCGTCACGCGGATATGTTCATAGCCGTGACAGGCAAGCTCATGGCCGTCTTTTATAATTCGCTGAATCAAATCCGGATATCTTTCTGCGACCCAGCCCAAGGTAAAAAAAGTAGCTTTTATGTTTTTGTCTTCAAATATATCGAGTATCTGATGGGTGTTTTTCTGAACCCGGTGAGGTAGAGTATCCCATTGGTCTTTGGCAATATGAGTCTCAAAGGCGGACACCTGAAAATAATCTTCCACATCGACCGTCATGGCATTTTTTCTGGGCATATTTTTAGGCATAGGAATAGTGGCGCAGATTAATTTATTGCAAATAGATTTTTTTTATTTTTGCAACAATTCGATCAGCTGCCTTACCATCCCAAAACTCCGGAACTCGCCCCGATTTTCCGCCTGTTGCAAGAATATCATCCACGCAGGCTTTAATCTTTTCCGGATCCGTGCCCACTATCGTATTGGTGCCTTGCTCGACAGTAATTGGCCGTTCGGTATTTTCCCGCAGGGTGATGCAGGGAGTACCCAGCGACGTTGTTTCTTCCTGCAAGCCGCCGGAATCGGTTAGTACCATTTTCGCCGACTTCATCAATCCCAGCATTTGCAAGTAGCCAACCGGCGGTAGACAGATAATATTCCCGGCATTAATAACATCTAACAGACCGGCTTGTTCAATACGATTACGCGTCCTCGGATGAACCGGAAAAATAATGGGCAGCTTTTCACTGATGGTGACAATGCTCTTCAACAAGCTTTTTAAAACTTGCGGGTCATCAACATTTGATGGCCTGTGCATGGTCAGCAAACCATAACTTTCTTCCTGAATATTATGGGCTTTTTCGTACTCCTTCAAGGTTTCGGCAAACGGGATAGCCAGTTTTAGGTTAGCCAGCAGGGTATCGATCATGACATTACCTACAAAATAAATACGGCTACTGTCTATGCCTTCACTTATCAGGTTCTCTTGTGCACTGCGCTCTGTTATAAACAGACTGTCCGAAATCTGATCGGTTAATACGCGATTAATTTCTTCAGGCATTTCCCTATCCCGGCTTCTTAATCCGGCTTCCACATGAATGACGGGTATCTGCTTTTTAACTGCCACCAAACTGCAGGCAATGGTTGAGTTGACATCGCCGACTACCAGCACTGCACAGGGTTTTACTTTATCCAGCACAGGCTCAAACCGAAGCATAATAGTAGCGGTCTGCTGACAATGCGAACCTGATCCTACTTCCAGATCAATATCAGGCTCCGGAATACCCAACTGTTGAAAAAAAGAGGCTTTCATTGCCTGATCGTAATGCTGTCCGGTATGGACTAAATAGGGCGAAATCTGATCCTGAAATTTTTTCAATTCCTTGATGATAGGTGCAATTTTCATAAAATTCGGCCGGGCGCCCACTACGCAGACAATTACTTTTTTGCTCATATTATTGCTATTCTATTCTTGCCCGGAATTTTCGTTATAGACATCATCCATATCCAGCTGCAATAAGATGGCTTTACGCAATAATGCCCGCTCCTTGTTTAAGGTAGTCTGTAAGTTTAAAACTGTTTTCTCCAGAGCTACGAGCCGCTCATCCACTGAGCCACTGGAATCTGCTGTTATGGTAACGGAGGCCGGCAGGATATCATGAAACTCATCAGTTACTAGCGACGATTCTTCTTCAATATCAGCAATGACCCGGTTAACGGCGGCCAAATCGATTACTTTCAATTCGTCGAGATAGCCGAATAATAATACTCTATCGCATAAGGTGTTTATTCTTCGTGGAATGCCTTGAGAGTAGCTGCATATTTCATTAAAAACCTCATAATCAAATTGCGGAGTCTGTTCCCATCCTGCTTTCTCCAGCCGAAACAGAATATAATTTTTTGTTTCTTCTTCATTTAACGGCTTCAATTGATAGGTAGCGACTATGCGTTGTCTTAACTGCTCCATTTCCGGCAAAAAAAGCGTTTCTCCCAATTGCTTCTGGCCTATTAAAAAGGTTTGAAACAGTGATTTTCCAGACATTTCGAAATTTGACAGCATCCGCAGCTCTTCCAGGGAGTCTTTTGGAAGATTTTGCGCCTCATCCACAATCATGAGAACTCGTTTACCTTCGATCGCCTGCTGTATAAAAAAACGTTCTATTCTGGTTAATAAGGTGGACTTATCTTCACCATCATAAGGAAGTCCAAAAGTAGCGGAGATGATTTTTAACAGGTCGTCGGCACCGACTTGTGATGAAACCATAATGCCTATGGTAATATTATCATTATTTAAGCTATTGACCAGTTCCTTGACCAGCATGGTTTTGCCCGTGCCTGGCTTACCGGTGACGACTACAAATCCTTCGCCCTGAGTCAAGCCATAGCGCATGTAGGCCAATGCTCTTCTGTGCACGGCGCTGTTAAAAAAGAAATCGCTATCGGCAGTCAGTTGAAAAGGCTTCTTATTTAAATTATAAAAACCGTCATACATAATTTTAAAATCTCATAAATAAACTGGCTGTTGCGCGGTTTTCTTGAAAGTCATTGGTATTTAAGTCTGACTTTTGATTTAAATGCCGAAATTCTATTCGGCCATTTAGCCGGGGGGTAATGGATCGGTTCATCCCTATGGCAATATCATAGCGGTCATCCTGGGTCGAGTTTAGGGCCCTTTCTATGTGTTGCCATCCCGGCCGTATATAGGCGCTGGTTTTGCTGGCAAACCGCCAATTCCAGGTAGCATTAAACCCTCTTACTTTCTCATTATTGCCGGTAACCTGAAATACCCTGTCCTCATTAAAGGCATTAGCGCTTATCGTGCTTTTGCCCGTATTAAACGACACTGAAAAATTCCATGTTTTTCGTACGATCACTTCATTGGTCAGGGTCGGAATATTTGGGGGACGCTGGAATTGCTGGCTGATGACCGGATTGGGTATGATATTACCGAATGGATCCTGAACCTGAAAAATCGGTAGCTGCGATAAAATTTCCTGAGTTGTTATAGTGTCATTATCATGAGTCAATGCCCAGATGGAGCGTCTGGTGCGATAATTTAACGATGTTTGCCAGGTCTTACCGGTATTTAGTCCGATCTGATTATCCCTGTAGGTTGTAATCCAGTTTATACGTTGTATGGGTGAAATCCTGACGGTGACATAACTATTGTTACCGACCCCTACGGCAATACTATAATGCAGGCTGGGTATCCATTGCGCGCCAAGCGTATAAAACAAACCATTTTTATTACTTGAGGTAGTGGTCTGAAACTCATTATTACTATAACCTCCCTGCGCAAAGACGTTGAAATATTTATTTAAATAGGTTCTTACAGTGGCATTTGAATTTTGAAATTTAACATCATCGCCGCCTTTTCTGTAACTTTCCCGGTTATTATGAGACAGATTCCATGAAACGCGCCTAAATTTAGTCCCGCTTGTTAATTGAGCCGTTTCCCCAAGCGTTACGGTGTCTGAAATCGGGCTTAAAGGAGATGAGGGATTAGTGCCTGAGTCGGCGCCGGTTGTGATAGTATCAAAGTTAAGCCGGAAAAGTCCATTGGCATAGCTCCCAAAATGAGGCGTCCAGTACGGCGAAAGGCCAAAGGTAACCACATTGGTGCTGTTGCCGGCACCGGATATATTGTCATTGGCTATCTGATTATTAGAAAGATTCTGCTGACTGACAGAACTTCTCGAATCTAAAAATAATTTATTCTGAACAAATATATTGTGAGAATTGTACTGTAATTGATTATAGGTGTTCAGGCCCTTGTCCCCTCGGGCGTTATACAGATTCTGCATCCGGTAGTTTAAATTCAGCGTAGTTCGGGCTGATCGTCCAATCACCGAAACGCCGGGACTTACTTCCGTAACAAATGCGTTTTTTTCATTATCTTTTGGAGCTAACCTGATATTATCAGAATAAACTTCCTGTACCTGAATAGAAGGTCTTGTTGTCCAGTTAAGGGCAAACGACTGACTGGTATAAAAAAAAATATAAACCGTGGTCACTCTGATGAATAATACAGATAATTTAAGCAACCTGCGCGCTTCCCTGTTGTCTGTGGCTGAAACCATCTGTGCTTTCATGCTTTAGCTAAATCCGAATGTATTTACAAAATCAAAATAACAATAACTTTGTTAATTAGAACCAGGGTAAATAATCAAGGCAGCCAAATAGTGCATCTACCTGGCAAATTCGTAACTAGCTGTAATATTTCTATTAACACCTCATTAATGCTAATGCTCATATTGTCCATATTTGTAGTAATAACTAGCTTCCATACCTACTCTTGATTTATTGAGTACCGCCAATACTACATCACACGATGCCAATTTATTAACGGACTCCATTACCATACTCTGCAAGGTAGTTTCAGCTTCTATCACCAATACCACCTGACCCACTAAGCGCGCCAGAATCTCTCCTTGTGTAGCGGCCAGCAAAGGCGGCGAATCAAATATTACAATTCGGTCAGGGTATCTGTTGCTTAATTGTTTTGCTAATAAAATCATCCTGTTACTAGACAGTAATTCGGTAGAATGTTTGTGTCTTTTGCCTGCCGGAATTACACGGAGTCCAGGCATATCGGTTTTAAGCACGATATCTGAAAACTCAACTTCCTGGCCTTCCAGGTACTCAACCAAGCCGGGCGAGGATTTAATCCCCAGGGTTTTCGAAATGGAAGGACGCGCCACATCAGCATCAATCAATAACACTTTTTTATCTCTCTCAGTAGCAATACTCATCGCAAGATTAATGGCAGTAAATGTTTTACCTTCACCCGGCACACTACTTGTTATCAAGATTAAATTTGAGCGTTCAATGCCTGCACTTCCTTCTCCGAAAGCATTATTAACTAATGGCCGCTTGATATTTCTATATTCTTCTATTGTCTGGGTATTTGAATCCCCAGGCGTAACGAAGCCTAATTCAGCTAACTGCACCCAATTTATATTTGCGGTTTGTTCCCGACTCTTACTATCTGTTTGTTCAATATGAGCTAGTGGAGGTATTGATTGTTGCCGAGGATCAGGTTCAAGAGAGACTTTACTTAGCTCGAGAGGAAAAGCAGTTTCCTTCTCAGCCGTTTGTTCTTCATTTTTAGCTTTGTTAAAAGCATTTTCAATGATACTCATTTATACCTCTGCATAATTTTTCATCAACTGATGCTTTAAAACTAACCGTTAAGATTGAAAAATTTGACTTCCATAACCTCAGCCGCCATAAAACTGATATAAATCATAACTAACCCCAATGCGGCAACGCCATATCGAATTAACTCGATTTTATCTTTTTGTGCCTGAAGGGCATTAATTTTCATAGACACATTCCCTAATACCGGCAGTCCTGTCAACTGTCTAAGTTGTAGCGTGGACATAATTGTCGGCCTGATAAAATATAATAAAAAGGCCATGGCCAGTCCAAGTAAAATGCCGATTACTAATACTGCAGAGAATAAAAGTTCACGATTCGGAGATGAAGGTTTTAGAGGTTTATCGGGTGCATCAGCAATCTGGAATTTTAATGCTTCCGCCTGATTATCCACTTTCTCGGACATGGTTGCTTGCTCCCTGCTTGCAATGAGTTTTTGATGATTTCTTTTTAATGAATCATAATCCCTGTTCAGATTTTGGAGCTCAGTTTCGATAGCCAATCTTGAATTCATCTCGTCTCCTATTCTGTCAAGCCGGTGTTTTAATTCTTCAACTCGCGCTTGGGACGATCCTACCGTAGCTTCCGCCTCGTTAAGCGCTACCTTTATGGTCTGGATATAAGGATTGGCCATTACTTCCGGCTTGGCAAACATGTCTTTTGTTATATCTTCCTTTTCAGCTTTTTGTTTACTCTTTTGTAAATCCGCTATGGTTTTATTTATTGATACAATTTCAGGGTGCTTTTCAGTAAATCTTAGTAGAAGCTGTTTTTTCTTTTCAGTAAGGCCTTGTATTCTTGTATCTGCTTCAGTTAAATTTTCAATACTCCCTGTAATTCCCCAATCCTCATTAGATTCTTTTATCTCATTTAACTGATCTGATAACACTTGCCGTCGTGACAATGCCTCATTCAACTGCAATTTTGCGTCCTCCAGCAAATTAGCTACTCCCTGTACCTTGGAAATTTGGTCACCTTCCCCAGGCAACAGCCCAAAATTAGCGCGCTTGAAATTTTCTCTCGCTTTTTCGGCATTTTTTAATCGAGTCTCATATTCCTGAATTTGTTCATCTATAAATCGCTGTGCGACGTCAGCACCTGAAAGAGTCGACTTATGAGTTTGCTCGGAAAAAACAGTCAATACAGCTTGTACAACATTTTTCGCAATATCGGGGTTTTTTGCTTCGTATTGTATGGTAAAAATATCAGATGCTCCGCCATTGATTTTAATATCTTTTTTCAAACTCGCCATGAGCGCTTGCCGTTCAGGGGCATTTTTCACATCCTTTTCTAAATCTGACAGTTTTATTATCTGTTCGAGATTATTTTGCGTAAACATCAGTAGTTGCATGACACGCAGTAATCCCCGGACATCGGATTGAATGGTCATTTCCTGTAGCAAAGGCTGTAACATGGTCCGTGTTTCTACATGAACTTTAGCTTCAGACGCATATTTATTAGGCATAGCCGCCACAAATATCCAGCCGCTAAGGCAGACTATCCAAGCTATAATAATAGCCATCCATTTGTATTTTAAAGTGCCTTTTAAATAATAGAGGATTTCAGATATCTGGTCTTGCATAGTTTTTTGCTACCCCTTATTAACATCATAGGTTTAATTTATTACTCAGGTGTTAAAAAAATGATTCAGGTATTATTACAATATCCCCTGGTAAAATTTTCACATTTGCAGACAAATCAGCATTGTCAATCAAGTCATCAATTCTAATTCCAAAATGCTGTTGCTCACCATTGATATTACGAATAATACTTGCTCTATTGCCATCCGAATAGGGCCCCAGGCCGCCAACCTGTATCATCAAGTCCAACAAGGTCATATCCTTCTTGTAAGGAAATGCCTTGGCAGAAAAACGGGCGCTTCCACCCATGCCTATGTTGCCTCCGCCTCCGCCGCCGGCACCCATTCCGCCCCCACCTCCTGCTCCACCGCCGCTCAATTGACCTACAATTCTAACTTGCTGAGTATAAACGCCCTGAAAGCCGCCTACCATAATGACCACCTGCGGATCCCGGACATATTTAGCCAATTGTTTCTCCATCACTCTGGCTAGTTGAGATGGCGTTTTTCCACTCGCCAGCAAATCTTCTGCCAATGGAATGGTTATTTTTCCATCCGGTCTTACCGTGGCTGTGGTCGATATATCTGGATTTCCCCATACAAAAATAGTCACACTATCCCCCGGACCTATGATATAGGTATAGTCAGAAGGAATAACTGCATCTTCTTCCTGGGTTAGTTGCGGATAACCGCAGCCTGAAGCCAGCAGGACAAGCATAGGAAATGCCAATTTTATTTTCTTTGTTAATCTCACACCCATCACCTAAATCATTTAAGGTCTATTTTTGAAAGCCGTATAATTTCAAAGTCTCCACAACATCACTCCTGCCGGGACTTTATTTCTTTCAAGTTTGGCTTTAACATCTATAAGTATGCCAGTTTTATTTTCCAGTAATCCTGCAAAATAAGACCAGCCTTTAGCCATAAAATATTGGTGCGGCACTGCTAATAGAAGAGCATTAGCGGGTTTCAATTCATCTTCATGAGCTGATAAGTGTATATTATATTCTTCCATTACTTCGTGTGAGTCTGCCATAGGGTCAAACACTTGTACATTTACCTGATAATCCTGCAGTTCCCTCGCTATATCAATGACCCGCGTATTTCTAATGTCAGGGACATTTTCCTTAAAGGTAAAACCCAGAATAGTAACAGTGCTTCCTTTTACACATTTTCCTGCTTTGATAAGTTGCTTTATTGTCTGACTGGCGATAAAACTGCCCATGCTATCGTTAATACTTCGTCCTGATAGAATCACTTGGGGTGCATAGCCCAGGATTGCGGCTTTATAGGTCAGGTAATAAGGATCAACACCTATACAATGACCGCCTACCAGTCCCGGTTCAAAAGTCAAAAAGTTCCATTTGGTTGAGGCTGCCGCCAGTACATCCCGCGTATCAATATCCATTTTATTAAAAATCAATGCTAATTCATTCATCAATGAAATATTTAGGTCCCTTTGAGTATTCTCAATTACTTTTGCCGCTTCCGCTACTTTGATTGTAGCCGCTCTATGTACGCCGGCAACCACAACTGATTCATAGACTGCGGCCACTATTTCCAGGGTCTCAGGCGTATCCCCGGACACTACTTTGGTAATTGTTTTGAAGGTGTGAACTTTATCGCCGGGATTAATCCGTTCCGGCGAGTAGCCGACATTAAAGTCGATCTTCCACTTTAAGCCTGATTCCTGTTCCAGCACCGGAATACATTCTTCCTCGGTGGCGCCAGGATAAACGGTTGATTCATAAACAACGATATCATTTTTTTTAAGTTGCTTGCCAATGATTCTGGAGGCATTGATAACCGGTGACAAATCAGGTTGTTTAGCATTATTAACAGGAGTGGGCACTGCAATAATATGAAAGTCTGCCTTTTTTAAGTCGCCGGCATCATAAGTATATATAATTTTTGCTGCTTCCAGATCAGGCGAACTCACTTCATTTGTTCTTTCAATGCCTTTCTTCAGCTCCCCGATTCGGTTAGAGTTAATATCAAATCCAATTACCTGGCCAATCTTTCCGAATTCTACCGCCACCGGTAAGCCGACATAACCTAAACCGACAACCGAAATTTTCCTGTTATGCTTATTCATCAATCTATCCCGTAAAAATCTTTATACCATTTAACAAAATTTTTAATTCCGTTTTCCAGTAGCGTTGCCGGCTTATATCCCAGATCGTTAACCAAATCTGAAACATCCGCATAAGTATCGGGAACATCGCCCGGCTGTAGCGGCAGAAAATTCTTCATTGCCTCTTTACCCAAACATTTTTCCAGTGTTTCAATGAATTCCAGTAAATTAACAGGATTATTGTTGCCGATGTTATATATCCTGTAGGGAGCCATACTTGTACCAGGATCAGGGTTCTCACTTGCCCAGCTGGAATTTATCTGGGCCGGCTTATCAATAACCCTTAAAACGCCTTCCACAATATCATCTATATAGGTAAAATCGCGGCGATGATTCCCATAGTTAAACACGTCTATCGGTTTTCCTTCAATGATATTGCGCGTAAACATAAACAGCGACATATCAGGCCGTCCCCATGGGCCATACACAGTAAAAAAGCGCAAGCCGGTCGTGGGCAAATGATAAAGATGACTATAGGTATGAGCCATCAATTCGTTGGCCTTTTTACTGGCCGCATACAAAGAAACAGGATGATCAATATTGTCATGGATTGAAAACGGCATTTTGGTATTCGCTCCATAAACAGAACTGGAAGAAGCATAAGTCAGATGCTCAACAGCATTATGTCTGCATCCTTCCAGTATATTAATGAAGCCGACTATATTCGAATCAATGTAGGCATGCGGATTGGTAATTGAATATCTTACCCCCGCCTGGGCTGCCAGATGCATGACTCGCTGAACTTTCTCCTTGGCAAAAAGATTTTCTACCCCCTGCCGATCAGCAATTTCAAGTTTTATAAATTTAAACTTCTCATAGTCACGCAATCTCTGCAATCTTGCCAGCTTTAAATTGACATCATAATAATCATTCAGATTATCTATCCCGACAACTTCATCACCCCGTTCCAGCAATCTTATACCAAGCGTTGAACCTATAAATCCGGCCGCTCCTGTTACCAGTATTTTCAAAATTGACTCCTAATTAATTGTAGATAAGTATAAAAATGATTCATTAAAGATCAACTGCTTCTAGTTTTAGTTATAGTTTCCTTCAATAATGTTTCCGCGGCATTTTTATCAGAAAAGCTCCCTTTTCTTCCTGCTAGCTCAAGTGCCTGTTTAAGCTCTGAAATTGCAGCGCCATTATTGCCATTTTTGTAATGCGCAAAGCCTAAATGGTATCTAAACACCGGAACATCAGGAGCTGTATTAATTATGTGTTCTAATATTTTTACTCCTTCATTTATCTTACCTTGCTTGATGATTGCCCAGGCATAAGTATCTCTGAAATAAGCTTGCTCAGAGTTTTTAAATTTTTCGCTAAGATCAACAGCTCTTTTCAGCTTTTTTTCATCAGTAAAATGTTCGCTTAAAACACTGGCCAAATTATTGATCGCTATATCCAGCTGAGGATTTTTAGCCAGTAATGACTCATACATCGAAACAGCGGAATCGTAATCTCCCTGTAATTCATACAATGAAGCAAGCGATAATGACAGTTTCACATTTTCAGGATTTTGCTTGAGTCCGTCCTGATACAATTCAATAGCACTTTTATTGTCATTTTGCGCCAGTTTTATATTGGCTAATGAAATATATAACTGTGGAATTTTAGGATTAACTTTAATAAGATTGGTTAGTAATACTGACCCTTTATCAAACTTTTTATCAGCCAAGTACAAATCGCCCAGAAGGATGCCCGCGGAAAAATTATCGGGCCTTTTTAATAGTGCCTTATTTAAAAAAGCCACCATTTCACTGCGTTTATTCATATGCTCATAGCAGCGTGCCATATAGCCCAGAGCATCACTATTTTCGGGGAACTTTACTAATAATTCTTTATACAACCCGACCGCCCTGGAGCATTCGCCCTGGGCCTGAAGAATTTGAGCCTGCAAATAGGTGGCAAGGTCATTGGCGAGCGGATTAGAAGAATCCTGGATTTTTTTCACCCCAGCCTTTGCATTATCCCAGTTATTATCTGCTATATTTATCTTAACCAGCTTTTCGAGCAGGGCAATATTGTCCGGTCTAAGCCTTATCGCCTTTTCTAAAAGTTCCTTTGCATATTTAATATTTTTACTCTTCAAAGCTTTATCATAAACGTACGCCAAGGCCTGGAAATTTGTCGGGTTAGCCTGCAACGCCATCGAAAATTTTCTGTCAGCCTGTTTCTGATCGCCCTTAGCCAAAAACGCTTCCGCTAATAAAATCAGGGCCTCATCAGAGTCTGGCTTACTCCACATAACGCTATTTAACAAGTCAATGGCTTGATCATACTGTTTATTTACAAACAATAATCTTGCCCGTAAAATTTTTCCATCGTCGAAATTTGAGTTTGCCTCCAAAATTTCGTCAACCATCCGCTTTGTTGCCAGGTAATCTTTTTGGTCAAATGCAATTTTTGCTAAAATAGTTTTTGCTGTAAGGCCGACATTCGAGTTCTCTTCCAGCTCTATAACACGATTAAGTACTTTCCTGGCTTCATTAAAGTTCTCGCTTACTATCATCCAGTTGGAAAGATCAAGCAACATACGTGGCTGATTCTTATGCTTTTCAGTAAGTTGGTGAAATTGCTCTTCAACCTTTTCTTTATTGGTAACGAACAGGAAATCAAGCAGCATTAACTCTGCCTTGACATTATCGGGCTCTTCGTCAATAAGCCCCCGCAATACTTCTTCAGCTTCTTTTGTTTTTCCCGACTGTGAATATATTTTAGCCAGCGCAATTTTAAACTCCTGGTTCTCAGGAGATAAGCTAACCAATTTCTGATAATCGGAAATAACAGCATCTATATTTTCTGTTTTTGCATCCAGCTGAACTTTAAAAAGATGCTGGGATATGTTTTTGGGATCGGATTTTATGGCTGTATCTATTAAAGCCAAAGCCTGAGTGAAATCTCCCTTTTCAGTGTAAACTAAAGCTTTCAAAGACAAGGCATCGGTAAAGTTAGGATTCACCTTTAATATGCCATCAATGATGGCAAGGGCTTCATCCGGTTTTTTTTGCCGGATAAGTGCCGAAGCTTTTAAGGCAAGCGCTTCCGGATTCTGGCTTGAATCCTTTAAAACAACTTCAGCCTGTTCCAATGCCGCATCGATCTCTCCAAACAAAAGTTGCACTTTCCCCAGCTTTAATCTGGCCTCAGCATAGGTGGGAGCCAACTCTATTGTCTTTATCAGGTTTTCCCGCATCGCTTTAAACTGCCTGTTTTTCTCATCCAGCAAGGCCAGATAATAATAAGTTTCAGCGGTATCCTTATCTGACTGGCCGGCCGTTTTTAATTCAAGCTTCGCTTTTTCATATTCTCCTTTATTGAAGTATTCAACTCCGCGTTGCAAATGTTCTTTTGATTCTTCCTCACTATTACATCCACCCACTAATAGTATTACCGGCAAAATGGATATAATTATTAATTTTTTTTTATCATCGTGATAAAGATCAAACATTCTAATCAACCTGCTGAAAATTTATTTTAAAAAAGCTGTTCCGCACATACGCGGCAAGGGCCAACTCTCTCTCTTTTCTTATTTGAAAATGCCCTGCATTAGTCCCCCTGTACTTCCCTAGCAGTATAGTCAAGATCTATGCTGCTTTTTGAAGCCTATGACTTCTGCGCCATGTATTGAATTATAAAATGTGGACTAAAATTACCGAGTTAAGTATAAGCTATTGATAATTATTATAATAATATTATCATGAAAATTATTTTATAAGGCATTAAGTGAAAATCTTTCAAGTTTCCAATAGGTTACAGACCAGCTAATGTAGCTGACTTAAAGTGATGCTTCAACTCCGATTTTTCTTAAAATCCCAGCCCCTTCATTGAAAGGTTAAGGACTGGAAAGTCAGGCCCTGGATGGCAATCACCGCTAGAGTGCGGCATAAATTGAATAACTCAATAAATTGACCAAAACCAGATTACATTGACAGGCAGAATTGACAGGCAGAATCGAACTCTCCATCACGAAACTCTTTAATCTGATCAATCAAAAGTACTGGCAATAAAGAATCTGCAAAGAGAGACTTTATGAACCGTTATTTTTTATCTGTTTTGCAGATGAGCATTTAACGCTTTGGCACAGTTGCCGGAAAACATCGTCTTTCTCGCTTGTCCGGGCAAATTATGAAGTGCCGAATTGACTTTCTTCGTTAGCAACAAAAATGAGTCGACGTCTGGCACATTTATGAATCTTGAAGATGTAAAGGCGCTGAATATTATTGAACTTGACAGGATAAAACCTGGGCATACTTCGATTGCTGCAATTTCACTCTTACCAGTAAGATTAACGGTAAAAACGCTTCACTATTTCAAACATTAATAGGGAGTACTGAAAAATGCCATCACGACCGGCGCCTAGTAGTTCCGTTCTGCCTTATCTGTTCGGCCCCATCTTCTTCTAAATACTCTTTCGAGTGCTTAACATCATTAGTTATTTTGGACAGCCGTTCGTCAATATCTTCCAGCATTTCAATTAACTTATAACGAACCTCATCATATTCTTTCATCCTAAATCCTGCTTGTTCTCGAGCTTGAGCGCACTTAATTCAACAGCTTGCTCTATACTAAACTTTGAGTTCCAGGTATTTATTACTATATCCTACCACTTTCATGCAAAATGACATACATCAACTTCTGAAATCAGGTCATTTTGCGCAAGCCACATTAAATTCTCCTTACTCTATGCTACCTGCTTGCTGGCGGACAATTGCTGATAAAAGATATGCCCCTGCGCGGGCAAAACTACACTAGCGCATATGTTGCAAAGCCGTTAGGTTTAAACTATCAGCACATTCAATTTATCAGTGATATTTTACCGGCGGATAATATGGGCGCTTCTGTTTTTAATGTAAAAACCTTAAGTTCAAATTTCATCGCGGCCCGGTCTTTAATCAAATGATTGTAGCTGATGATTTAACCGCGCGCAGCCCAAAGCGCGCTGCTGCAATCCATGGAAGAGCATCAGGTTGGGTTGAAGGAAAAACCTATCCATTACCAAAACCTTTTTTTGTGATTGCTACCCAAAACCCGTCCATCAAATAGCATCATCTCCCTTTCCGGAGTCGCAACTGGACTATTTTTTTAATGTGCCTTGAGCCCTGTTACCACGATCGCAAAGTAGAAAGATTATTACGCACCGGGCAGAGTCTGCATAGCTTGATTGAATCACTGTCTGTGCCTTGCCCTCAGAACAGCTGCAGCTCATGCAAAACGCTGTTACCAAAGTTTATATTTCAATGCCTTACTCGATTATAGTCCGGCCATTAATAACTTCACACGCAGATCATCAGCCTGTTACTGCTGTGGCCTTTCGCCAAGCGCCGGGTTAGCGCTGTTTACGACCGCCAAACCCTGGGCCTTTAAGGATTCAGAGCAGCGCTGTTTTTCTGAAGATCTTGCAAGCGATGTTGCAGGCTATGGCCGGGCGGGGATCGTTTAAGATCGGGTAACAATATTTCAGAAGCCATTATCGCGCCTGGATAAAGTTGCCGTGCTATGAAATCTCTTTCATTAAAGGAAGGCTTTTTGCCCAGCCGGTTAGTTTTCGGTGAAAAAGCTGATAATGAGGCGGTAACGCTGAATCCTCGCCGGATATTTATTTTCTTACAAGCCGAGAACTCGCTTTCTTTTATAACAATAATCTCGCCTATGTACTGGCTTTTTTATCAACCAATATTTTTTTCATTACCATTCTCATAGCTATAATTCACTTGCTGGGCTGATTCCGTTTAAAAGCCCGAGTAAAGCCGTTTTTGCCGGCGAGCCGCAGAATTTGAAATTCATATTAATAATCTCGTTAATATCGAACTTTATACTCTGCAGCTTGGCCTTCAAAAGATTGAAGATATGATAATCCCGGCGCAGATCAAGACGGTCCTCACGCTTTAGTCAATCACTTAAAAAGAGGCTGGCACGAAGTGGGAAGAGTTAATGTTTCCAGTACATTTTCGTGGACATTGTTTCGTAGCTGGAAGCCTCGCAAATTAAACTTAAAGTTCGGGTTTACTGGGATTCTCACCTCTGAAAATACCTCTTTCCTAGACGCCATCGAGCCAATCTCATGGAGGATTTAGCAAAAAAGGCGCTAATGATTTTTATGGCTGGAGAGGAGTTTTCTGATGACGATTCCATCGAACATTTTCCTAAAAGCCTTTGCTAAAGACAGGGCCTGTTCAGTCAACAATACGGCAGTAAGAATTCAGCAGAAATTCAGCTGGATTATGACTATGCGCTCGGCATTAGTCATGAAGAACGCCCAATCCAATTATGCCGTTGGCTGGTTGATGCAGAAAAAGCCGGAATATCTTATAGCTTCTCATTGCCCGAATTAAAACTTCCGCCTGCCCAGGACCCCTGGCATTATAAAAATTGAAGTGTTGCGCTACGGTAAGAATTCAGATCCGAATGATTTGAAGAGATTTAACAGCCTGACCTCCAGGCTTAGGTTTTGTTGATATTTTGTCTGATAAAGTTAAGTTTTGGCCATTTTCAGCGGGAAAAGCCGAATAGAGCAGAACTAACAGACGAAGCGTGGCACACCTTGTATGGACTGCTCTTATTGGATTCCAGGGTTTACTTAGTCTGGGGGTAAAAATGCCGGGGTTTTCTAGACACCGTGCTGTAGAGAGGGCCATAGCGGTTATTGCAGGCCGCACTGGGCAAGTGGAGCGCACTGCTCAAACGCTTTGCAAGCGGGTGCAGGTAGAGCCTCTGACCGAGCTTGCATAAAAGCTGTAGCCCAACGTCCTGATTGGCAACACATCCTGATCGACAGTACGGGTGCACATGACTACGACAGTGCCGCGCGAGCCTTGTTGCAGTTGACTCGGCTCGGGGCAGGCGCTCTTCTTGGCGATAAGGGTTATGACAGCGATGCCTTTGTCGAAGCCATCCGGAAACAAGGTATGCAGCCTTCAATGCACTTCTTAGCAAGAGGTTGCAGCGCGTCATAGTCATTGGTTTCTCTATAATGAATGTCATCTGATTAAATGTACTTTCGGTAAATCAGATATTAGCGGCGAATGTTCTCACGATTTGAAAAGCTCTTTGAAAAGCTCTTCAGAAACTACATGGGCTTCATCCGTTTCGTTTCAGCTCTGATTTGGCTGCAATAAAATGTCAACAGAACCTAACAACCCGAGATAACGTCATCGGGGAACCGATGAAAAGATCATAAAACCGATTTGAGGGAACTGTGGGGAAAGAGTCAAGCTTGAACCTATAAAAAACCAGCATGCCCAGCGCAGAATAAGGCAAAAGTGCTATGACCGGAATTCAAGCTTTAGCACACCTGATTTGCGGCTTTAACAGGGCCAGCGGAGATGAATCAGATTGGAGAGGAATTGGGCTTTGGCAGGCGCAAAGTCATTCCATAGGGCAACTGTAACTCCACCGGCCGATGTAAAGATAACAACTTGGCGTTTATTGGCTATTTCCATAAAACCCTGAGCCAGCCTTAAAGGATCTGAGCACGCTAAGGTTAGGGGCATTTATCCGATTAATACGGGGAATTAATTTAGGGTTTAATGGAGTAGTAATTTTTGCCTGCCGGTCAACATATATTGATAATTAAGATGTTCGGCCTGAAAAAAAGGCCTGACGATGAGAATATCTAATGAATGTCACGACAGGATATAAAACTTTTACGCTGGGAGGATCCCAAGCCAATAAAATAACACGCAACAAGGGAACACCCCTTGAAGATAGAGCTAATGGTGAGTACGATGTCTAGACCCTGCAAGGAGATTTGATTGATAGCTTCCAAAACTTAAAGTGAAAGAGGTTAGTTCTCTCTGCTTAGACGGTACTTATCGGTAAAACCTGTTGGCGCACTACCGAAAGCACAGATATACTTTATTGCTCGAAACTCTGATCAAGGAATATAGCAAGGACCCTGTATATCCCTCTTTTATCGTCAAAATATTTCATTTCCATTAGTTTAGAAACAAAAATAGCATTAAAATCAATGGCCGCATTTATCTGTGCCACACCAGAAACAGGCCGACCCTGCCCAAAACTCTGTATTGAGATGCGCCGCCTGTGAGCCCTGTTAAAATCGGGCGGAGGCTACCTTTTCTTTAAGAAGCCTGGGTATTTCTATTTCAGAACAAAGGCTGTAGCCTTTTTTATAATCATTTAGCCATATGGAATTAGAAAGAATTTCTTTTAAATCTATTTCAAAAGGAATTCTTTCTCCCTTAAATTGACAAGGCTCGCCTATACGCTTCATAGTGACTCCTTTCTTGCAAATAATGCGGGCCAATGCATTGGTACATAAAAAGTACCATTTTTTTATGTTGCTTTCCTGGCTATATAGTGCCGCGGCACGAAATAATCCCCAGATAATACTCCGTTCAATTTGTTGGCTGCGGCGGAATGAAATTACATTATCTCCTTTTTTGGATTCCTCATTCTCATCCAGAACAAGATTCTCATCCAGTCCCAGAGGCGGATCGCAATCTACATTCCGTCTTCTGATTTCTTTTACCAGGCACAATCTTGAAATTTCAATAGCAGAATCAAAAGCATTATTATCAATTGTTTTAGTAATAATCCCGTGTTGTTCCAGGGGCAGTGGATGTTCATTATTAAAAACCATCCGCATAGCGCCGACCCATTGCCTCGTGTGTCTGGCGCGAACTATAAAATGCACAGAAAACTGATCCCATTTATCAATTTCCTGCTCTGTGGGGAAATCGTGCTTGTTTTCAAAGCCCATTTCTTCACAATAAACTTGATATCTTATTCCGTAATGCTGTTTTTTACTTTCCGGGGTATCTGCTAAAAATACTTCAAAATGCTTATCAAACATAATTATCTTCTCTCTTGATTGATTTATGGGTAGTTAGAATTATTTGATAAAGTTTAATAAATAGTCTCCGAAATAAAGCATAATTTACCTAGTTTAATATGGGTTTAAAAACCGGCGCCCTTAATTAGATATGCGCACCAGATAATAAAAAAGCTTAAAGAAGCCTCTCTGTGCCTTATATTATTGAATGAGATTAAAAACTCTTTAAGTCAATATTAACTTTCTTTGGGTAAAACTCTAACCGAGGTTTATTAAAAAAAACTTAAGTAAATATACTAATCCTTTCAAAGGATGAATCCATTGCTTGTCGAAATAACAATTAAGCGTCGACGTCACCTAAATTCAGAACTTATCCGTCCAGTAGTGGCAGAATTGCTCTGTTTAAAAAACGAAATTGGCGAAAAATTTAGTTAATCCGCCGTTGTCACGGGCAGAATTAAAAGGGTCAAAAAAATGGGTAGCCGGTTGCTGACGGTTAAATAATTAAACATATAACAAAGCTTCGAATATTTGATTGCAGGTAATCATATTCCATCCTTGATACCCTAAAAATTCTTATGCCCTTATAATCACTACCGCTAGCAAAATAGTTTTAAAATAATCTAAATAAAAACAGGAGAAAGAATATGGCTGCAACCCCTTCAAACATGCTGCCTTTGGGCACCCTGGCACCGGACTTTAATTTATCTGATACTATGACGGGCTCTCATAAAACCTTGCAAGCGTTAAAAGGAGAAAAAGGCACAGTGGTAATGTTTATTTGTAATCATTGCCCTTATGTTCTCCATGTTAAAGACCAGTTAATCGATATTGCCAGACATTACCAAAAAGAAGGCATTCATTTCATCGCTATCAGTTCCAATGATATTAAGGAGTATCCCCAGGATGCGCCTGATAAAATGAAACAGATGATGGCAAGCTGGGGGCAGCCTTTTTCTGCTTATCTGTATGATGAAAGCCAGGAAATTGCCAAAGCCTATCAAGCTGCCTGTACGCCGGACATTTATGTATTTGATAAAAGTTTGGCCTGCGTTTATCGCGGACGCCTGGACGGCGCCACACCTAAAAACGATATTCCGCTTACAGGCGAAGATTTACGGGGTGCTCTGGATAACTTACTGGCAGGAAAAGCTATCAGTGAAAAGCAAATCCCCAGCATCGGTTGCAATATAAAATGGAAAGCCGCATAGCTTTGAGAGACGCTAGACCATCCGCACCTTAACGATTACAGTTTTTTAGGCAATCGCAGATTAAGGAGGCAGGTCTATCTGGCTAGTCAGCTATGTTAACCCTGCTTTCCTGCAGGGTCAGGTTTAATAGCCCATTTGAAACGAGTCCATCTCAGGAATCATCAGTAGTATTATCAACGCCCCTTTTTTGTTATCGAATTTACATGGCAATACCTGCTTATTCTCTTTTAGAAAATCTTGCTTTCAATTTCATTATTTTTGAATTGGATTATTCTACTCATCCTTCGAGAATTTCTGCTGTCATTAAACATGTTAATCGTTCTGCAACAACGCTTTTAGGCTACAGTGAAAAAGAACTTGTAGAAAAGCCGCTTGCTGTTATTTTTGCGCCGGAAAATGAAACGCAGCAATGGCAGACCGCCATTAAAAATTTAGCCGCTGAAAATCTCAGCAAAAGCTTTAAGGGAAAAATAGTTACCAAAGCGAATAAGGAAATCCAGGCAGTCTTATCCTTTTCGCTCTTACCGGGCGAAAAGCCGGAAAAAACCGTCATTTTGCTTATCCAGAAACTTGAGGTCAAGAAGCCGCAAGATAAAGACGTATTTATAATGCATAGGGCTGTGGAACAAAGCGCCAGCGCAGTAATTATTACTGATCTTAACGGCCGCATTGAATATTTGAATCCGAAGTTCACTGAACTCACCGGCTACACCGCCGCAGAACTGATTGGACAAAGCGCCGGCATTCTGCATCCCGACGATAGGTATAAGGAACATTATCATGCCATGCGAGAAATGCTTTTCAGCTGGGGAGAATGGCGCGGAGAAATAAAAAACCGGAAGAAAAACGGCGAAGTTTATTGGTCTCATGAATGCATCAGCGCTATTAAAAATGACCAGGGCGAGATAACTCACTTTTTAACTGTTGAAGAAGATATTACCCGAAAAAAACAAGTGGAGTCAGCATTGTCCGAAAGTGAAGAACGTTTCCGGCAGATGGCGGAAATGACCGGCGAATGGTTATGGGAGCAAGATCCCGACGGTTATTATACCTATAGCAGCACCGCCGTTAATCAAATTCTCGGTTTTAAACAAGAGGAAGTTATCGGCAAACACTATACCGAGTTTTTAACCGCCCAGGATAAAGTAGACCAGCAGTCTTATGTCGGAAACCGGCAACCGTTTTATGCTCTGATTAATCATTATCACCATAAAGACGGACATGAGGTCCTTACCGAATCGACCGGCTTGCCGATTATCGGCGCCGACGGGAAACTGCTCAAATGGCGCGGCGTCGATCGGGATATTACCGCCAAAAAACATTTTCAGGACGCGCTCATAGACAGTGAAAAACGTACCCGGCTTATTATTGAAAGCTCCTTAAGCGCCATTGTCATCATGAATTCATTCGGGATCATTATCGACTGGAATCACCACTCCGAAAAAATGTTCGGCTGGTTGCGCATGGAAGCGATAGGGCAACATCTGGAAGAGTTAATCATACCGATGCGTTTTCGAAGCGCTCATCGACAGGGACTGAAAGAGTTTCTGCATTCCGGCAAAGGCCCCTTCTTAAACCGGCAGATTGAGCATGTGGCCTTGCGTCGTGATGGTTCTGAATTTCCTGTTGAATTCAGTGTTTCCCCTTTGAAATTAGGCAATGCCTATATATTCAGCGGCTTTATCCATGACATTACGGCTCGCAAAGCCGCCGAGCGGCAAATCCGCCAGGCGCAGGTTAATCTGGCCATTGCCCAAAGCGAAATCAAGATAGCCCACCAGATTCAGGCTTCCCTATTACCCTCCGCCCCAATTAAGTCCGAGCACTTTGAAATAACCGGCTTTTGCTTGCCTGCCCATCAGGTAGGAGGTGACTATTTTGATTACTTTTTTCGCAATAAAGACTATCTGGATATGGTTATTGCTGATGTTTCCGGTCATTCCGTCGGTCCGGCGCTTTTTATGGTGGAAGCCCGCAGCGCTATCCGAACCCAAGCAAGCGGGACATGGACACCTTCAGAAACATTAAAGATAATCAATAATTTTCTCTTTAGGGATTTGAATAAAGCAGATTTCTTCATTACTCTTTTTTATCTGCAGTATGACCTTACCACTCATCAATTAAGTTTTGCCAATGCAGGTCATCCGCCGCCTTTATTGCTCAGATCTTTACAATCTGAATGCACCCAACTCGACGCTGACGGACTGATACTCGGTATACGCGAAAATGTAGTTTTTGAGGAAAAAAAAACGTCTCTGTCACAAGGCGATCTGATTCTTTTTTATACCGACGGATTAACGGAAGCAGAAAATGTCCAAGGTGAGTTTTTTGGCATAAAGCGCGTCAGTGAAATTTTCATACGCTACGCCCACCAAGGCCCGCAGGCGATTATTGACGCTTTGCTGGAGCAGTTAAAGCAATTTTGCCAAAGCGAATCATTTAAAGATGATGTAACCTTAATGATATTCAAACGCAGGTAAATTCAATAACCTGATGCCGGTATGCATCAACTTCCAAGCTCGTCCTCCAGGCTGTTATCCGTTGTGGTAGCCAGAAGCCGATCACCCAGTTTCTACTCATCGCGATCAAGTGCAGGCTCCTTCTTTCTTCGGCTGTCGGATAAGGCTAGCGAGAGAAGATTAAAAATTATGAAATTGATATGGGAACTCTCATATTGATACCAGTGGCTATTTTTCTATCAGCTTAAAAAATCAATGATAGCCTTATTTTTTGGGGCGCTTGCAGATGCATCCGCTTGCGTAATCTGATGCCGTATAAGCGTCAACTTTTTAACATAGCTGAGTGTTGGCTTCAGTTTCTCATCGATATTTGCAGTGCCAATATCATTTTTTAATCGATCAAAGACAGCTTCACCGATACCCAATTCGGCAGAAGCATCTTTAAAAGGAAGGAGCGCCGCCACTGGAAATTTCAACAGCGCGCTCTGCTTTTTCTTGCCGCCCCGTGAATTTAAAGAAGCTTCAAAATATTTCATTTAATAAAAATGAACTTCGGCAATATTGTGATAAGGGCTTGTTCGCCTAAGGCTGAGGTTATTCGAAATGCTGTAATGCAGATTTTTTCAGCCAATTTCTCAACCGCATCGGCATGTGTTTATCGGCATAGCCCAACTCAAAAGTTTAATGATCTGTCGGCGTGGGATACCTCACTATCAATTTTGTTTCTCTTATAGGTTACTGGTATAGCTGGTCAAATGAAAAGTTATTTTTATAAATTAATAATCATAGTGAAATCAAGGAGCGCCGGGCGATTATTACTCCTCTGAAACCAGAGTCTATACGCAATATATGAAGATCGAATAATTCATAGTTAATATGAAACTATAGGTTTTACCTAGAACACTTGTGCTTGTCAAGGTTAGCTCGGCCTTACAAGGCGCCAGCAAGGCTCGCCTGTAACGGCTGATCTGTCGGCTATAGACAGGTCCGGGGTGCCGGCAACACGGGGGCACGGTGGAGACAAAAGACAAGCTGACGTGATACAAGGCTGACTTGGCGTGTCGTGTTGCCGCTGTCGAGGGCATAGGTGACCTCCAGCCGCAGAGCTTCTGAATAAGGACGAGGCAGGGCGGGGCACATCAGTGACAACTAAAGCTTTACAGTTTAACAATTCTCTTGATCATAGGCGACAGATCATTGCTCTAGTTTCCACTGCCGGCCAGACCCGCAGCCATTAATAATCAAAGGATATAATTGATTTTGTCGTAATCTTAACCTCACTCGCTATTCAACCTTTTCCACATCAAACACCGTGCCGCGAATGGCAATGACTTTTACCCGTGTATTGATATCACAATCTTCGCCATGAACTTTCCAGATAGAATCATCCACTTTTATTTTACCCTGCCCGTTTTTTATCGGCTCGTACAAACTGAATACACGGCCTATGTATTGGGCGCCGCGTTTGTTTAACAAAGGCTGGTCCGTTTCTATAGGATGTTTTTTGCCATAAAACTTCCAGGCCCCGATCGCAGCAAGCGACAATACGGAAAAAATAAACATCTGTATGTCCATGCTCAGCGCAGGCATCAGCCATAACAGGCAGCCGGTTATAAAGCCGGCAGCCGCCAGCCACATAAAGAAAAAGCCGGGGGTCAGTATTTCCAGAACCAAAAAGAGGAGCGCCAATACCCACCAATACCAAAAAACAAATTCCAGTTCAGCCATAATTTAACTTTTTTTAGTCATGGCTGCTTTAGCCAGTTCGGTAATGCCCCCGAGGGCGCCAATGACATTTGATGCTTCCAGGGGCATAAATACCAGTTTGCTGTTGTCAGCAGAGGCAATGCTTTTTAAAGATTCAATATATTTCTGTGCGACAAAATAATTAACCGCCTGTATATCGCCTTTACTGATTGCTTCCGATACCATCAAGGTTGCTCTGGCTTCAGCCTGAGCCAGACGTTCGCGCGCATCGGCATCGCGGTAAGCGGCTTCCTTGCGGCCTTCGGCATCAAGAATAGCCGCCTGCTGCGCGCCTTCCGCGCGCAAAATTTCGGATTGCCGCAAACCTTCTGCTTCGAGGATAGATGCGCGCTTTAAGCGCTCGGCTTTCATTTGTCTGCCCATCGCTTCAACCAGATCTTTGGGCGGCGCAATGTCCTTGATTTCAATCCGGGTCGCCTTGATTCCCCAGGGCGTCGTCGCATCGTCTACAACGGTAAGCAGTCTGGCATTGATATTATCCCGGCGGGACAGCAACTCATCCAGATCCATTGATCCCATGACGGTGCGAATATTGGTCATTACCAGATTCAGAATGGCCCAGTCCAGTTTGCTGACTTCGTAGGCGGCTTTGGCGGCATCCATGACCTGGTAAAAAACCACGCCGTCAACCGTAACCATCGCATTATCCTTGGTAATGACTTCCTGGGACGGCACATCCATCACCTGTTCCATCATAATCATCTTCCTGCCGATACGGTCAATAACCGGCATGATAATGTTCAGCCCCGGCGTCAGCGTATTGGTATATTTTCCAAAGCGCTCCACCGTATATTCCATGCCCTGGGGAACGGACTTGACACTCATAAATACCAGCACGACAGCAAAAACAAGTAATACCAAGACAAATACGCTAAATCCGCCCATCGGGGCCTCCTGATTTTTATAATTATGTGGCTTTTTGTAGGACTGACTTCAGCCGCCACTGATTGAAATGACCCTTACCTGGGGATGCTAAAGCCGCAGCTACAGGATAATCTTAAGCGCTGCTTCAATGTTATGCCCTAAATTCGTAGTAGGCATCGTCTTTATTAAAGTGAAGCCTTAAAATAATACGATAGGCAGTTGCAATAAGACGCCCAACTAAATAATAATGCAAATCTTGCCGGATAAAAGTTTAAACAGGTAAATATATGATAATAGCCGCATTTAACTTAGGAATAGTAACGCTCCTTTTTTTCATTATAGGAATGATCAAGCCAAAGTGGGTTTTATTCTTTTTGAAAAAACCCGACAGGTTTATGGTGCTGATTATTTCGGCCGTTTTATTCATGATCAGTGCTACCCTTTACGGAGAAGGGAATCGGCGGGAGGAGATGAAAGCCGCTTCTAAAAAAACGGCTCCTCAAAATACGTCGCCAATGCCGTCTCCTATTCCTGTGCCTAAAACATCAGAGGCCAAATAAATGCGGCTCAGTGATTTTTAATGGAGCACTAGCCAATCAACCATTACACTTACATCTAAAACCGTTGCCTGCCTGTAATTATTGAATAATAATCCGACAATCAGCGCTTAGGGCTTCGGCTGCAGAAACACAAGTTCCCGTCTGTTTTGTCAGAAATCGTGATTCTGACTCTTATGGCAAAACAGACGTCCGAATAAAAATCTTCGCTGTAAATCCCATTCATTGCTGCATAAGAATTCCTGACAGCCGGCTTTTGTGAATTTTGCTGCCGCCTGATGCATCGAGAGATAAGCATGAAAAAACTTGTCTGAGCTAAAATAAATAATTTCTTGCCGTTGCGAGTAAATTGAATGATGCTAATATCAATGGCCGGTTTATAGCGTTTTTTGCATTATTTGTCTCTTACACAGGAGCGCCTCCATGAAGGTACTGGCTTTATACAGCATAAAAGGTGGCGTTGGTAAAACCTCAAGCGCGGTAAATCTGGCCTTTATTGCTGCCCGAAACGGCTACCGGACCCTGGTATGGGATCTGGACCCCCAAGGAGCCAGCAGTTTTTACTTTCGCATCAAGCCTAAAGTGAAAGGCGGCAGTAAAGAGTTAATTGCCGGAAAACGCGAGCTGGACGGATTAATTAAAGGCACTGATTTTGAGCATCTGGATTTATTACCCTCGGATTTTTCATTCAGAAACCTGGACCTGGTTCTCGATGACAAGAAAAAACCGACCCGGCAACTTAAAAAACTCCTTAAGCCGCTGGCAGCAGAATATGATTTCATTTTTCTGGATTGCCCGCCCAATATTTCATTATTGTCAGAAGCTGTTTTTGAAGCGTCTGATATTTTACTGTCGCCGGTCATACCTACGATATTGTCTTTAAGAACCCTGGAACAATTAAAAAAATTCATTGCCGACCAGAAGCTGGACCAATTAATACTCATGCCGTTCTTCGGTATGGCCGACCGGCGTAAAAAAATGCACAGGGAGATAATGCAAAGCATGATCAAGGACAACCCGGACATTCTTGGAATAGCCATTCCGTACGCCAGCGATATCGAACGTATGGGCGTGGAGCGCATGCCTCTTGGCGGCTACATCAATAAAAGCCGCTCCACCGATGCCTACAATGAACTATGGCAGGAAATTCTGGCTCGCATTAACGCCTGATTTTCAAATAATCCTTGTTCTTTAGCTTATTGGAAGACCGGGCCGAAGCGAAGCAAAATTAATACACACATCTACTTTTATGGAAGAATCCTCTAACAAAGTTCATTCTGCGCAATTCTTGCAGCATTATCTGGAAGAAGTTATCACGTTGCTCGAAAAACAGCAGATGGAGAAATCGCTTGTTGAAAGAAGCCCTACGACTAATCATGAACTGGTAGAGACTGTTCTGCATAATCAGCAGCAAACCCGTCTTCAGGAAATGTTTGCGCCCTTGCATCCGGCCGATATCGCCCATATTCTCGAATCGCTTCCCCTGGATCAGCGCAAGACCGTCTGGAATGCAATTAAAACCAGCCATGACGGACAGATTCTGCTGGAAGTATCCGATGCTGTGCGGGAAACATTAATTTCAGGGATGGAAGCTGAAGAACTGGCGACGGTAGCTGCCCAATTAGACACTGACGAAATAGCAGATCTCGCGCCCGATATCCCCAAACGGGCTATGCTGAAAATTCTCAGGTTGTTGAACAGCAAAGAGCGCAAGCACTTGAATGACGTGTTAGCGTATCCCGAAGATCAGGTCGGGGCGCTGATGCATTTTGGCATGATTACCATCAGAGAAGATCTGAATTTAAAAGCTGTTAAAGCCTATATCCGAAAACTTAAGAAATTACCGAGCCACACGGATAAATTATTTGTGGTTGATCAGAACGATGTCGTCAAAGGTATTTTACCGTTGCAAAGACTCCTTACTTATTCCTCTATCCGGCAAGTAGCCGAAGTGATGGTGACCGATTTTATCCGGTTTCAGGTTGACCAGAATACTGACGAAGCGGCGCGGGCGTTTGAGCGCTATGCGCTGATTTCAGCGCCGGTAGTCGATAATAACGGCAAGCTTCAGGGCCGGCTCTGCATTGATTCCATTATGGATTTTATCCGCGAAGAAACAGACGAAGACCTGCTTTTGCAAGCCGGAGTCTCGGAAGAAGAAGATTTATTTTCCAGTGTCTGGAAAAGTGCGAAAAATCGCTGGGGCTGGCTTTTAATCAACATAGCCACGGCATTTATTTCCACCCGTATTATCGGCCTGTTTGAAAATGTTATTCTGCAACTGGTGGCATTGGCGTCATTAATGCCGATTGTGGCAGCTACCGGCGGCAATACGGGCAATCAGACCAGCATGCTCATTATCCGCTCACTGGCGCTGGGACAAATTAGCCCGGCAAATGTGCGCCGATTGATAAAAAAGGAAGTGGCGCTTGCCATACTGAATGGCATTCTTTTAGGCATTGTTGTCGGCGGAGCGGTTATGCTGCTTTATCAGGATGAGGCGCTGGCCGGTGTAATGGCCATAGCCATATTTATCAACTTGCTGGTCGCGGTAGTGGTCGGACTGAGCATTCCCTTGCTGCGTCATAAATTAGGCAAGGATCCCGCCATAGGCACGAGTGTCATGCTGACTTCCATCACTGACGCAATGGGATTCTTTATATTGCTAGGTCTGGCCAGCCTGTTTTTAATTCATACGCTCTGATTCGACAAGAATCAAATTCCTCGGTAGCCCGAAGTAATCGGATAGCGCCGGTCGCGGCCAAATGCTCGGGCAGTAATTCTGATGCCCGGCGGAGATTGCCGGCGTTTATATTCATTTCTATCTACCAGCGTTATGGCTCTGGCTACATCCTCGCGCTTGAAACCTGCGGCTATTATTTCTTCAGCGGATTGATCCAGTTCTATATAACGCTCAAGTATGGGATCTAAAATTTCATACGGCGGCAACGAATCCTCGTCAACCTGATCGGGTGACAACTCGGCAGAGGGGGGCCGGCTGATGACCCGCGGCAGTATCACTTCAGACAGCGAATTGCGATAACGCGCCAGCCGGTAAACCAGCAGCTTGGGAACATCTTTAATCGGCGCAAAACCGCCCGCCATATCGCCATACAGCGTAGCGTAGCCGACGCTCATTTCGCTTTTATTACCTGTTGTCAACAGCAGCTTGCCGTGCTTGTTCGATATGGCCATTAAAGCCACCCCTCGACAGCGCGCCTGAATATTCTCTTCTGTGGTATCCTTAGCGGCACCTGCAAACACTTCCGACAACATAACCGTGAAGGCATTAACCGCAGGCTCTATTGGAATAATATGGTTTTTAACCCCTAATGCCTGAGCTTCCAGTAAGGCGTCTTCCATACTCATGTTCTGAGTATAGCGCGACGGCATCAGTACGGCTTCAACCTTGTCAGGCCCCAGCGCATCGACCGCCAGGGCCAGAACCAGCGCCGAATCAATGCCGCCGGACAAGCCCAGAATGGCGCCCTGAAAGCCGTTTTTCCGCACATAATCCTTAATGCCCAGAACCAGGGCCTGATACTCGCTGGAAATTTCATGGTAAGGCGGCGCGCAACTGCTTTTTATGGGTTTATTGCCGTCAAACTCAACCACACTGATCTGTTCCTCAAACTCTGCCGCTCGAAATACGATCCGCCCGTGCTGGTCGGCTATAAAGGAAGCGCCGTCAAATATCAACTCATCCTGTCCGCCGACTTGATTGACATACACCAAAGGAATCTGCGCGGCTTTGACTTGTCGGCAAATAATCGCTTCGCGCTGATGGATTTTTCCGGAGTGAAAAGGCGAAGCGTTAAGTGTTAGTAACAAGCTTGCCCCTGCTTGTTTAGTAGCATCAATAATGCCCTTTTTCCAAACATCTTCGCAAATCGTCAATCCTATAAAAATGCCGTTAAACTCAAACACACAGGGCTTGGCGCCGGCAGAAAAATAACGCTGTTCATCAAAAACCCCGTAATTAGGCAACACCTGTTTGTGATAGCGGGCCAGAATTACGCCCTGATGCAGCACTGCCGCACCGTTATATAGTTTACCCTCTTCATATTCAGGAAATCCCACCACCAGCGCAATATCAGCAACACGCTCGGCAAGCTGATAAACGGCATTATTGGCTGCCGTAATAAAATCGGTGCGCAATAACAGGTCTTCGGCGGGATAGCCGGTAATCGTAAGCTCGGGAAAGACAACAATATCGGCGCCTAACTCATCACGCGCATGGCTAGCGGCTTGAATGATATTGTCAACATTGGCGGCTATATTGCCGACCAGGAAGTTGATTTGGGCCAGGGCTATTTTCAGAGACATGAAGAAGACGTAAGGTTAAGGTGCAAAAAGAAAAGCAGCTACTTCTTTCCCGGCGCCGCGGTGGAATCTATGCTTAAAAGGTAAATCATGTAAGAATTTACCTGCTAAAACATCTTGCCATTGCATAACTATACCTCAATAAAAAGGATTTTCCGTAGAGTGTCTGCATCAGTAAATCGCTCAAAATCAATATAAGGATTTATTATCATTAGCCCAATCATTGAGTATTGTCATACCGGGAATCCGTTTTATGAGTTGACAAATAGCCGGTTAAATCTTAATACTGATTTTACCTGCGCTGGGCAGAGTATGGCGTTTACCAGAGAAGAATATCAAGGGATCATTTAAATTTTCATCGCCATGGATTTTCCAAAAATTTATTAACGAATTGCCGAATATGGACGCCTCTTTTTTTAATTTGCATTTGATGCAGGACAGGTAAAAATTACAAACATCCTTTCATCGCAAGGCCGATATCAGTCGGAGAACTCACCACCTCAATCCCTGCCGCTTTAAGCGCGGCAACTTTTCCTTCCGCCGTGCCCTTGCCGCCGGTCACAATAGCGCCGGCATGTCCCATGCGCTTGCCGGGCGGCGCGGTTTGTCCGGCAATATAGGCCACTACCGGCTTGGTGACATGAGCTTTAATGTAATCGGCTGCCTCCTCTTCTTCGCCGCCGCCAATTTCACCGACCATGACGATGCCTTTGGTCTGCTCATCGGCCTGAAAGCGGCTGAGCACATCGACAAAGTTCAGGCCGTGGATCGGATCGCCGCCTATGCCTACGCAGGTGCTTTGTCCCAAGCCCTGGTTCGTCGTTTGATAGACGGATTCGTAGGTTAATGTGCCTGACCGCGAAACGATGCCGATTGATCCCGGCAAATGTATATTACCCGGCATAATGCCGATTTTACATTCGCCCGGCGTAATCACGCCCGGACAGTTCGGGCCGATTAACAATGCCCCGGCGCCGGCCATAGCCGCCTTAACCCGCAGCATTTGTAAGATCGGAATGCCTTCGGTGATGCAAACGATGATTTTAATTCCCGCGTCCACCGCTTCCAGGATGGCGTCCGCCGCATAAAAAGGCGGCACATAAATGACGCTGGCACCCGCTCCGGTGATACGTACTGCTTCTTCTACAGTATTAAACACCGGCAGGCCCAAATGAATTTCCCCGCCGCGCTCCGGCGTGACGCCCCCTACCAATTTTGTGCCGTAGTCCACAGCCTGCTGAGAATGAAAAGTCCCTTGTTTGCCGGTAAACCCCTGGCACAGAACTTTAGTCTCTTTATTAATCAAAATGCTCATGCGGCCTCCGCCAGTGCAACAACTTGTTCGGCAGCGTGAGCCAGGTCATCAGCTGCAAAAAGATTAAAACCTGAATTGCTTAACAAGGCTCTGCCCTGTTCGGCATTGGTTCCTTCCAGCCGCACTACCACGGGTACATTTACATGCACTTCCTGCACTGCCGCCAAAATTCCCTCTGCGATAATGTCGCACTTCACGATGCCGCCGAATATATTGACCAGCACCGCCTTGACGCTATGATCAGAAAGAATCAGCTTGAATGCTTCGGATACTTTTTCAATGCTCGTGCCGCCGCCTACATCAAGAAAATTGGCCGGCATGCCGCCTTTCAGTTTGACCAGATCCATGGTTGCCATGGCCAGTCCGGCGCCATTCACCATGCAGCCTATGTTGCCCTCAAGGGTAATATAATTAAGCCCGTATTGCTGCGCCTTGTTTTCCTTTTCATCTTCCTGGCCCGCATCTTTCATCGCCAGGATATCGGGATGGGCTGCGACCGCGTTATCATCAAAATTAATCTTGGCGTCCAGCGCGAACAAATCGCCTGTCTGCGTTTCCACCAGCGGGTTAATTTCAATCTGGCTGGCGTCTTTTGCTAAAAATAATTGGTACATGCCCTGCATTATTTTTTCCAGGGCTTTGATTTGCTGGCCTTTAAGCGTAAGGGCATAGGCGATTTTCCGGCATTGATAGGCCTGTAAACCCGCTGCCGGGCTGACTTGCAGGGACAGTATCTGCTCAGGCGATTCTTTAGCGACTGTTTCAATATCCATACCGCCTGCCGCCGAGGCTATAAAAATTATCCGCTCACTGCCCCGGTCGACCAGCAGGCTGAGATAAAACTCTCTTTTAATCGGATAGGTTTTTTCTATCAATAGCGTATTGACCGGCAATCCTTCTTCTCCAGTCTGATGGGTAATCAGTCGGGTTCCCAGCATTTGCCGGCTAAATTCTGCGACTTCGGCAAGGCTTTTCGCCAATTTTACGCCCCCCGCTTTACCTCGGCCCCCGGCATGAACCTGGGCTTTAACAACCCAACCATCGCCGTCCAGCTGTCTGGCAATTTGCCCGGCGCTTTCCGGCGTTATCGCTTGCTGTCCATCCGGCACAGGTATCCCGTAATTGCGAAATAACTGTTTGGCCTGATACTCATGAATATTCATTTATTGCTCCTGATTGCCCGGTAATCCGGACGTGTATTGAGGTGTATTTTGAGTATTTTCTCAAGTATTTGCATAACTGCTATGCTTATTTAAAACCTGCTCACGGCGTTTAATCCGGAATTATTACTTATTCTAACCAAGTAACTAATAAAACGCTCAATTAAAACAAAATGCCTGCAATTGTCCCTGACACTATCTTTCCCTGCCCTTTTTCAAAAGGCTACGGTATTCCTGCTTCCCAAGCCTGGTTATTGCTGAAAGCTTTTTTAATTTACCGCTTTATGCTGGCTTGCCTGTTTATCATTTTATTTTACAGCAGCTTTGGTCCTTCTTTACTCGGCGCGAACAATCATCAATTATACCTCTACAGCAGTGCAGGCTACTTAATTCTCTCAATCTTGTCCGGTATCTGTATTTTCCGCCGGCTCACAGGCTACATCTTGCAGGCGCAGCTGCTCATTTTTACCGACATACTCATTCTCACCTTGCTAATGCATGCGTGCGGAGGCATTAAAAGCGGCATGGGCATTTTGCTCGCTGTATCAATTGCGTCAGGGGGCTTGTTAATCGGCGGACGCTGCGCCATGTTTTTTGCCGCACTGGCCAGTCTGGCAGTTTTGACCGAACAGATTTTTGCCGATTACGCCCAAGGTCTGCAAACCGCCTCTTACACGTATGCCGGCATGCTGGGCGCCTCGTACTTTACCATTGCCCTGCTGTCCTATATTCTCGCGCAGCGCAGCGAACAGATACTCCAGCTTGCCAACCAGCAGAAACAGACCATATCCAAACTGGAAGAACTCAACCAGTATATTATTCAGCATATGCAATCAGGCATTATCATTGCCGGTAAGGACGAAACCATTCAAATGGCCAATGAAGCTTCTCTGCGGCTGGCCCATTTACGGGTTCAGCCCGGTAATCTTGCGTCCATTTCAAAAGAGTTATCACTGGCTTTTCAGGGCTGGCTGGCTGATTCCGAACAGAATCTTGTGTTGCTGCAACTGCCGGATCAATCAGAAATTCCTGTTCGTTTCATGCTCCTGCCAACCCGTCATGAAATTCTTTATATGATTATTCTGGAAAATATCACTCTGTATAATCAGCGTCTGCAGCAAAGCAAACTGGCTTCCTTAGGCCAATTAACCGCCAGCATTGCTCATGAAATACGCAATCCCTTAGGCGCCATAAGCCATGCCGGCCAGCTGTTGTCAGAAAATCCCCGGTTATCCTCCCAAGACCGCCGCTTGACAGAAATTATTCAGACTCATTCCACACGCGTTAATCATATCATTGAAGATATTTTACAACTTTCCAGAAGAACCGCTTCCAATAGGGAAAAGCTCCAGTTAAAGCCCTGGCTGAACAATTATATGAAAAATTTCATACTGGAACATGCCGTTAATGCCGATACCTTCAAAGCATCGCATACGGATGAATCGTTATGCGCATTGATGGACCCCAATCACTTGAAACAGATTCTCGATAACCTGTGCCAAAACGCGCTGAAATATGGAAAACCTGAAGTCGGCCAGATACTACTATCCGCCCGGCGCTTCCAGCAGATGCCCTGCATAGAAGTCATTGATAACGGCGGGGGAATCAGTCATGAGCACATAAGTCATCTGTTTGAGCCGTTTTTCACCACTTCACCCAGCGGCACAGGACTGGGGCTTTATATTTCCAAAGGGCTGGCGGAGTTAAATCAGGCAAAATTGAGCTATCATTTAACTGACGATAAACAGAGCTGTTTCCGGCTTTGTTTACTGGATGCCGAACATAAAATAATTGAGATATGAAAAAACCGCTGACATTGCTTGTAGATGACGAACCGGATATTCGCGAGCTATTGGAAATCACCCTTAACAGAATGAATATTCAAACCTATTGCGCTGAAAGCATAGGCAGCGCCCGGTTTTTATTGCAGCAAAAAGCATTTGATCTGTGCCTGACCGATATGAAGCTGCCGGACGGCAACGGTCTGGAGCTGGTTGATACCATACAGGCCATGCCGGCTCCTATCCCTGTGGCTGTTATTACCGCACACGCCAATATGGATACCGCGATTCTGGCGATGAAAAAAGGGGCCTTTGATTTTATCTCCAAACCCGTTGATCTGGCGGCGCTCAGACAGATTATTATCAGCGCCTTAAAACTTTCCGACCCCGCTAATGCGAGAGAAAGACGAACCCGCCATACCCTGTTAGGCGAGTCATCGGTCATGCGGGAGATCCGGGCAAAGATAGACAAGCTGGCACGCAGCCAGGCGCCTGTTTATATCAGCGGCGAATCCGGCTCGGGCAAGGAATTGGTGGCAAGGCTGATCCATCAGCAGAGCGCCCGCCGCGACAAAGCTTTTATCGCTATTAACTGCGGCGCAATTTCCCATGAGCTGATGGAAAGCGAATTTTTCGGCCATAAAAAGGGCAGCTTCACGGGCGCGGTCAGCGATAAAAAAGGCTTTTTTCAGGCGGCCGAAGGCGGTACCTTATTTCTCGATGAAATTGCTGACTTGCCGCCTTCCCTCCAGGTTAAACTGCTGCGCGCCATTCAGGAAAAAAGGATCCGTCCTGTTGGAGAACAGCAGGAAATACCGGTAGATGTCCGTTTGCTGAGCGCCACCCACCGCAATCTGGCAGATATGGTTCAGGCCGGGAATTTCAGGCAGGATTTATATTACCGCATCAATGTTATTGATCTTCATGTGCCGCCCTTGCGTGAGCGGGTCATCGATATTCCAGCGCTTACAGAGCATATTTTAGCCAGGCTCAGCGGCAATGCGGATCAGCCGTTTTTATCGGCGCCGGCGCTAGAGGCGCTGCAGCGGTATCAATTTCCCGGCAATATTCGCGAACTTGAAAATATTCTCGAAAGAGCGCTTGCTCTATATGACGGTAAAAGCATAGAGGTAGAGGATTTGAACCTGCCGGCCGGAGCGCAAAACCTGCCTTACTCTCCGGCATACGATCCGGCTCTGGAATCATTGGAAGAGTATCTGGAAGCCACTGAAAAAAATGCAATTACGATGGCATTGGCTGAAAACAGATGGAATAAAACAGCTGCCGCCAAACAGCTGGGGCTTTCTTTCAGGTCGTTGCGCTACCGCCTGAAAAAGCTCGCTCTGGATAATTAACCAGCCGTTGATGCTCTGGGTTATCCGGCAGTTTAAGCCCGGTATTTATCCATCGCTTCAAGCTTTTGAATGGCATCCTTTATTTTCGCTTCAGTCTCGGCATCCAGCTCATTATTTTTATAGACTTTTTCCAGCAATCCTTCGGCAACCAATGCCTCTTTTATCCAGCGTTTGGTAAAACGGTAATTATAATAAGCGGTGGCAATTTCTCCCGTTTTTGGATCTTTTATGCCTTTTTTGCCGGAAGCCTGGGCCCGCTGCGCTTCATTTACTGCAGCCGATTTAATTATTTCAGGCTTCTTCTGTTTGTCTTCCGCCATTTTATTTGCAGCTGAAGTTACAGACGGTTTCTCAACAGCCAGAGGCATTGATGGTTCTACCGGCCCCAGTTGTTGGTCAGGTCTGACTGTGGGTGTTATGGATTTAGCATTTGCTTTGCGTTCATTCACCATGACGTAAACAACATAAGCCACAAAAATAGTAGTTAATATAAACAACCCTTCACTCATAACGGCTTTCCCCTCTCTAAATTAATTTATAATTATCACAGCTCTTAAATTAAGGGCATGCCGGCCCGCAGGCACACTAATCACCCAGTTTCGAATATACCAGAAGCGAGCGAGACTGGTAAACTCCAAACCGGAACAAATAGCGCTTTTTTGGCATTCAAGTCAAAAAGTTAAAAATTACCAGCACGCTTGGCCTTTTGCCAACCTGGGCAAGTCCTCGCGTAAACCCATTGCATACTGATTAAAATAAGTTTTTAGCAAAGCCGTATCATTAACCCGGTTCATCCCTGCTGAACGCATACCGACAAAAGGCGGCAATGTCAGCTGATAGATTTTGTTAATGACATCCATGCTGGCCATCATTACTAAATTATCGCCCTTACGCCAGCGCTCGTAACTGCGCAGAAATCTTGAACTCGATAAAGGCCTTCTTTCCTGTCTGGTTTTGATCACCAGTTCAGCAATTGCCGCGGCATCCAGAAGCCCGGCATTCGCGCCCTGTCCGGCTAAAGGATGCATGACATGAGCCGCATCCCCGATCAAGGCGAAGCGCTTATCAGTATACCGCCTCGCGTATTGAAAGCGTAAAGGAAACGCAGCCCGAGGACCTGCTGCCAGCATTTTTCCCAGAATGCCGCCTGAAGCTTTCTCCAGCATTTGCAGAAAGTCTTCATCATTAAGCGCTAAATATTTTTTGGCTGTTTCGGATTTTAATGTCCAGACTATTGAACACTGTCCATTTTTTAACGGCAGAAATGCCAGCGGGCCTTCGTCCAGAAAACGCTGCCATGCCGTGGCCTGATGACTTTTTTCAGTGGTCACGGTAGCAACCAGGCCGGACTGATGATAGTCCCAGCCGGTAACTTCTATTCCCATCATAGTCCTTAATGCCGACTCGCTCCCATCGGCCGCGATAACCAGTTCAGCTTCAAGAAGGCGGCCGTCATCCAGTTTCACCTGTCGCGCCTTGGCGTCAAGCTGGAGTTCCGAGACAAGTACAGAAGTCAAACAAATCGCCGAAGGCAAGGTAGCCAATTCATCCCATAATGCCGCTACCGTCACTCTATTTTCGACTATATGGCCCAGTTCACTAGAGTCGGTGTCGGCACAATCAAAATGCAATTCGCCTCCCCCTCGCGCATCAAAAACCCGCATGTCGCGGTAAGCGCAAACTCCGCGCTGCATCATGCCCGGCCATGCGCCCACCCTTTCCAGAATATTTTGAGAGGCTTTGGTTAAGGCGGAAACGCGAATATCGACGGACCCGGCAGGCCATTTTCTTTCCGGATTATGTCCATCCAGCAGGGCGACCTTGACGCCGCCATGCGCCAAAGCACACGCTGCTGTTGCCCCTGCCATGCCGCCGCCGACAATAATCACTTCATAGCGATCAGCCACTGCTGCTATTTCCTGCCGCCCAGCCGCGGCATAGGCCCTGCAAGTCCCATGGCATTGCGGGCAAGCAGGCTTTTTGCAACAGCAACCTGATCGAATATAGCCAAACCGATATTTCTGGCCGCCGCCAAAGCCAGCCAGTCATTGGAAAAAATCCGCACGAGGGCATCAGTAAAGCCAATAACCCGATCATGATCTTTTTGCCGGGATTCCGCATAAGCGCGTAAAAATTCGGCAGCGCCAATATCCTTGTCTTCCTCATGCTTTTTTATAAGCATTTCCGCCAGTTGCGCCACATCACGCAGTCCGAGGTTAAACCCTTGTCCGGCCACAGGATGCAATTGATGCACAGCATTGCCGACAATTACCGCGCGTCCTGAAACCATTTTCATTGCGCGTATAAGCGATACAGGAAAAGCGCAGCGTGGAGCTGCCATAGATAGCTCCCCGAGTTTATAACCAAAACATTGCTGCAGCTCAGCCAGAAAGTCAGCCTCGCCGCCCGATATTAGCCCCCCGGCATCTTCATTAGTTCGCGTCCAGACTACGGCGCAGTGATCATATCCCACGGGTAATAGAGCCAAGGGTCCGGAAGGGGTAAAACGCTCATAAGCCGTATTATTGTTGGGAAGGGACGACTTTACTAGAGTGATCATGGCTGTTTGGCCATAGTCTGTTTTTTGCTGCGGTATGTCCAGAAGGCTACGAACTGATGAGTTGCCTCCGTCAGCCCCGACCAGCAATTTTGCGGCTACGCCCAGTGATTCGTTTCCCTGCTTTAAACTGATGCAAATCTCTTCATCGCCCGACATTAAACCGGCGACGCGGGCAGGACAAATCACGGGTATATTAGCCGCATTAACCAGATTTGCCACATGCTCTTCAATGTCCCGCGCAATGACCACATAGCCCAGCGCGGGGACGTTTTCATTTTGCGCAGATAAGCGGGTTTTGCCAAAATGGCCGCGATCAGAAATGTGAATATTTTTTATCGCTGTGGCAGCCTGGCTTAGGCCTTTCCAGATGCCGAGCGCTTCCAGCATTTTCACTGTGCCGGCGGCTAAGGCCAGCGCTCTGCCGGCGGCTGGCGAGGCCTGCAATTGTTTACGGGTGCTGGCTTCAATAATAGCCATCCGCAAGCCGGTTTCTTTTAACGCCAGCGCCAGACAATTGCCGGCCAGCCCGCCGCCGGCAATTAATAAGTCATAATCATGCTGCATCAGGCGGCCTGCATTAATGCTTCAATTTCTGCTATGGTTTTGGGCGCCCCGCTGGTCAAAATTTCGGGGCCGCTCTCAGTTACCAGAATATCATCCTCTATGCGTATGCCTATGCCGCGCCATTTTTCATCAACTGCGGCGCAATCGGCCGGGATATACAAGCCCGGCTCTACGGTCAGCACCATGCCCGGCTCCAGCAAGCGCCACTGCTGATCGACTTTATAAGCACCGACATCATGGACATCCATGCCCAGCCAATGGCCAATCCTGTGCATATAAAACTGCTTGTATTTTTCATCTTTGATCAGCTTTTTCAGCTTGCCCTTGAGCAGTCCCAAAGACACCAGCCCTTCAGTCAGCACTTCAACCGAAGCATCATGGGCAAAATGCCACGGCAGGCCCGGTTTAATTTGCTCAATGGCAGCTCTCTGCGCATCCAGCACCAGCTGGTAAAGCTGTTTTTGCGGCCCGCTGAAGCGCCCGGAAACGGGAAAGGTGCGGGTAATATCGGCGGCATAATGGTCGCACTCGGCGCCCGCATCGATAAGCAGCAAATCTCCGTTTTTCAGTTTCTCCGAGTTTTCGGTATAGTGCAATACACAGGCATTTTTCCCGCCGGCGACAATCGAAGGATAGGCAACGGCCCGCAGTCCATCCTGGATAAAATGGTAAAGTATTTCAGCTTCTATCTGGTATTCATAGAGCCCGGGCTTGCACTTCTGCATGGCTTTAACATGGGCATTGGCAGATACTTCAGCGGCGCGGCGCATTAATTTAAGCTCGCCGTGACTTTTAAACAGGCGCATTTCGTGAAGTATGTGTTCAAGCGAAACCAGCTCGCCGGGGGCAGCAATGCCGGTTCGCGACTGGCTGCGAATATGATTTATCCAGTCCAGCAGACTGTGATCCAGATCTGAATCGCGGCCCATCGGATAAAAAACCTTGCTCTTGTTTTCCAGCATGCCCGGTAAAATTTCATCCAGGTCATCAATCGGAAATGAGTCATCAGCTTCATAATGCCCTGTCGCACCTTCCAGTCCCGCATGTGCGCCTTCCCAGAGAGCTTTTTTTTCATCGAACTCGCGGCAAAATAAAATGTATTCGCCCTGGGCGCGCCCGGGGATAAAGACCGCCAGCGAATCAGGTTCATTGAAACCGGTCAAGTAATAAAAATCGCTATCCTGCCGGAACGGGTAATTCACATCGCGGTTACGGGTGCGGGTGGCTGCACTGCTTATAAGCCCAATATTGCCTTCTCCGATATGCTGCATTAATCGCTTGCGTCGTTTTTTAAATTCACTCTGTCTCATCTATTCTCGCCTAGTGAACGGTACTGCCGGGGTTATCGCTTAAATCTTCGCGCAGCAATAACACAGCAGACCGCAGATATTCAGTAACTTCCATAAAAGCGCTTTCGTCCTCCTCGCCTTCAGCTTCTACATCCAGTTTGGTAAATTCGGCAATGTCTTTCATTATCTCGGCCGAATCTCCGGGCCATTCTGTAGCTGTATAAACAGAGCCTACTCCAAACAGAAATCCCTGACACCAGTCTTTCAGGGCTATAATCTGTCCGCTTAACGAGACTTCATCCTCCGGCAGAAACAGGTCAAATTCAAACTCTTCACTGTCCAGTAATCGTCGGGTTTCTTCGAACAGCCGGATCAGTAAACCCTGTTCTTCATTAATTACCGGCGCACCATTACTGAATAGCTCGGCTAGCCACCTGGCGCTGTCGGCATAGGCATTAACGCATAATATGCCAGTCGCCACCCCGTGAGCTTCAGCCGCTGAAATTTCCGCGTTACTTTTTTTAAATAATGCATTAATTACCTGATAAGCCATATTTCTTCCCTAATAATATTAACATCGCTAAAAAAATATTGATTATGCTACCATTTATGATTAACTTGAATAATATTTGTTAACTTTGAATCGCCGGACAAGTTAGTGTAACCCTATTTGAGGCATCATCGCTACAAGATCAAGCTCTCAGTTACCATCATGAACAATTCAGAAACAAGTCAAATTTTGGACATCAAAGACCTCGAAGACAAGCTGGACAGGCTCATCGAGCAGTATAATGCCCTGAAAACAGAAAACACTGCGCTGAAATCCAGGGAGGAAGCATTGGTTACGGAAAAAGAACACTTGCTGGAAAAAACCACCTTAGCAAGAAGCCGCGTCGAAGCCATGATCACGCGGCTGAAGGCAATGGAACAGGGCTCATGAGTCGAAATCTTCAGCCTTTATCGCTCACCATTCTGGGTAAGGAATATAAAATTGCCTGCGAACCCGAGGAACGGGATAACCTGATCCGTTCTGCCCAGGAAATTGATGAGCAAATGCGCAAAATAAGAGATTCCGGCAAAGTGATAGGGGCTGATAGAATAGCTGTCGTGACCGCGCTTAATCTGGCTCATGAACTTCGATCAATGAAAAACCAGAACGCCAGCCTGACCAAAAGCCTGAATGAATGCATGGGCAAGATGCTGCATAAAATAGAAAAGGTTTTAGAAACCAAATAAACGCGCTAAAATATAACCGTGCATTTCCTGCAGCGTTCGAGAATGTACTGGGTGTTTCCTGAACCTGTTATTACCCCGGGAGCTGATACTGGTGATAGTGTGCATGCCCGTTTTACACGGGAAGCCTGATAGAGCCAGCCAAGTTCCCACTTGAACTTCCGGTTCAAGGGCGAAAGTACATCACGGCGCAGGCGGGAGATGCATTTTTATACGCTTTCCCGTTCCAGCTTCGGATTTCTTCTCTACAAAGCCCCCTCCGCTGACAAGCCTGTAAGTCCATCGATTTTCCAGCCTGTTAAAAATGAGCCTGCGCTATCAAATCAATGTAAGGATTCTGTTTTCTTCCCTGTGTATTTTAATCCTCGGCGGATCGATAGCAATCTGGCAGGCGCGCAATGCCGTCAATAAAGAAATCGATTCATCCATTAATCTCGCCGTACAACTGATAACATTCGGCTTCTCACAGCCATCGCAAACCACGTTTAAGGACACTGACTGGCCGTCCAAACTTAATTTCCTGAAACAGACTCGGCATTTAAACATTCAGATCAGACAACCCTCAGGACAGATAATCAGCTTTGCCCGCCAAAACCGTCAAATTGGTACTGGCGACAGCCCTCCATCCTGGTTTATTAATCTCGTGGCGGATAAGTATCCCCAAGCCGAACATCAAATCACCGGCCTCAGAGGAGAGCAAGTTACTTTAATATTTGAAGCCAACCCCCTCGATGAAATAACCGAAGTCTGGCAAGAAAGCGTTACCTTTTTTCTTTCACTTTTTCTGCTGACGGTGCTTACTTTTTTGGCAATCAATCTGGCTTTTAACAAGGCCTTGAAATCCATTACTATTATTGTAGACGCTCTAAAAATCATTGAAACAGGACATTACCAGCAAAAACTGCCTGATTTTTCCATTCTGGAATACGACAGTATTGCCAAAGCTATCAATCATTTGAGCAGCAAGCTGAGTGCCGGCCAACAGGAAAATCGCGCATTAACCCAGCATTCCCTGGCAATACAGGAAGATGAACGGCAGCGGCTTTCACAGGAGCTGCATGACGAACTGGGGCAGTCATTGACTGCCATCAAAGTAATGGCGGTGACAGCCGCCCGCGAAAAAGCGGATATTAAAAAAACCACGGACTCTATTATCAGCGTTTGTGATCACCTGATGACGGTAGTGCGCTCGATGATGCATCAACTGCACCCCTTGATATTAACCGAACTGGGCCTGAAAGCGACACTGGAAGACCTGTTAAATCACTGGTCGGCAAGAAATCCGGAGTTAAAACTCGCTATAGTTTGCCCTGATGAAGTCAATAAGCTGGAGCAAAAAATCACGATCCAGGTATTCAGGATCGTGCAGGAATGCTTGACCAATATTGTTCGTCATGCTGAGGCCGAAAAGGCTATTATCAGCCTGGCAATCGTGAACTCATCAACAACGGATAGATCACTTCAATTACGAGTAACAGACGAGGGTCAAGGTTGTGTTTTAGAAATGATTAAAACAGGTTTTGGCTTATTGGGCATGAGAGAGAGGATCAACAGCTTGGAGGGCCAATTGACTATCCAAACCCAACCGCAGCAAGGCATGAGCATTACTGCGAATATTCCGCTGAAATGAACGGCTCGATCAAAGTGATATTAGTCGATGATCATGCAGTCGTGCGTGCGGGCTTTCGAATGCTGCTGTCGACCGACGATACTATTGATGTGATAGCTGAAGCCGAACGGGGCGAACAGGCTTGCCAGCTATACCTGGAAAAACAACCGGATGTCATGGTGCTGGACTTATCCCTGCCGGGCATAGGCGGACTGGAGAGCATACGGCGTATCTGCAGCCGCGACAGTAACGCCAAAATACTGGTTTTCAGTGTTCATGATGAAGCGGTTTATGTCAATCGGGCCATGGAGTCCGGGGCAAAAGGCTATATTACCAAGCATGCTCACCCAAACATATTGGTGACGGCCATCCAGAAAATCGCCCAAGGTGAAACGTATATTGAACAGGGTTTGATGAAATACGAGGGAGCCAGCCCGGGCTCAGGTTGGGAATCCCGCGAAACCGATTACCAAACCATTATCGATTCGCTGTCCGCCAGGGAATTCGATGTATTCCTGCTGCTGGCAAAAGGCTTGACTGCGCATAAAATCGCTGACGAGCTTTGCCTGGGCTATAAAACCATTGCCAACTACGGTACGCAGATACGCAGCAAACTCAAGGTCTCAACCGTGGCCGAGTTGGCTCATATTGCTATTATCTTGGGAATTATGAAGCAATAACCAAACCTCTCTTGGGGATAAAGCCAGTGATCGGGACGAGTTCTGCACTCCCCCATCCGCCCGCGAAAGCAATGAAGCTGCACAGTCAAGAGGCAATCCCTGATTTTCAGGCCGAAGTCTGAAACCGGGAAAGCAATTTGATTAATTAGCTTTAATCGGCCCTGCTCCGCTATTTAAAAATTCCCGGCTACGCCTGACTATCGAGATAATCTTCGTAATTGCCATTAAAATCGACAATGCCGGACGGTGTTAGTTCTATAATCCGCGTTGCCAGAGACGATACGAATTCCCGGTCATGACTGACGAAAATCAGGGTGCCTGGATAATTTTCCAGAGCTGTATTGAGCGATTCTATGGATTCCATATCCAGATGGTTAGTGGGTTCATCCATGACCATAATATTATTTCTCTGCAGTATCAGTTTGCCAAAAATCATGCGTCCCTGTTCGCCGCCGGAAATAACCTTGACGGACTTATGAATATCGTCCTGCGAAAATAACAGCCGGCCTAAAGTGCCGCGTATGGCTTGATCGTCATCCGAGTCCTTGCGCCATTGCCCCATCCATTCGATCAATGACATATCGTCGGTAAAATCGTCGGCATGATCCTGGGCAAAATAACCCACTTCCGAGTTTTCGGACCACTTGACTTCACCGGCATCGGCTGTTAAATCGCCCACCAGTGTCCGCAGCAACGTGGATTTTCCAATGCCGTTGGGGCCGATCACGGCGATGCGCTCCCCGACCGCAATCATCAGATCCAGGTTTTTGAATAAAGGCTGTTCATCATAGCCTTTACTTAATCCCTGAACTTCCAGCGCCAAACGGTGCAGCTTTCTGGTTTGATCAAAGCGGATAAAAGGATTGGCGCGGCTTGAAGGTTTAACTTCATCCAGCTTGATTTTTTCGAGTTGCCTGGCGCGCGAAGTGGCCTGTTTGGCTTTTGATGCATTAGCGGAAAAGCGGCTGACAAAGGTTTGCAGCTCGGCAATCTGGGCTTTTTTCTTGGCGTTTCCAGCCAGCAGGCGCTGCCGCACTTCAGTAACGGCGGTCATATATTCATCATAGTTGCCGGGGTAAACACGCAATTCGCCATAATCCAGATCGGCCATGTGGGTGCAGACGCTGTTTAAAAAATGGCGGTCATGGGAGATGATTATCATCGTGCAGTTACGCTCGTTAAGTATGTTTTCCAGCCAGCGTATGGTATTGATGTCAAGATTGTTGGTAGGCTCATCCAGCAGCATAATATCGGGGTTTGCGAACAGCGCCTGCGCCAGCAGCACTCGAAGTTTCCAGCCCGGAGCTACCGTGCTCATGGGGCTAAAATGCTGTTCCAATGGAATATCCAGACCCAGCAATATCTCCCCTGCTCTCGATTCGGCCGTATAGCCGTCCATTTCGGCAAACTCCACTTCCAGTTCGGCAACCTGCATGCCTTCTGCTTCAGTCATTTCCGGCAGAGCGTAAATGCGGTCGCGTTCCTGTTTGACTTTCCAGAGCTCTTTATGACCCATAATAACCGTGTCAATAACGCTGGATTCTTCAAATGCAAATTGGTCCTGGCGCAGATTGCCCAGCCGTTCGTTGGGACTCACGCTGACATTGCCCGCTGAGGGTTCAAGATCGCCGCTTAATATTTTCATCAGGGTCGATTTTCCGCAACCGTTTGCGCCGATCAGACCGTAACGGTTGCCGTCTCCGAATTTGACGGAGATATTTTCAAACAGGGGTTTAGCCCCGAACTGCATGGTAATGTTAGCTGTAGAAATCAAGATAAGTTCCGAAGATTAAAGGTAAAAAAGGCTTTGGTTGGCAAGATTATGAATTCACCACGAAAAGCACGGAGATCACGAAGAAGGCAATAATAATCTTCGTGGACTTCGTGCTCTTCTTAGTGAATATAAGAAATAATTTAATGTTTTCAAGCACGCGAGGTTGTGCTTGCGAATATTTTACAGTAACAACTTATCTTCAATGGCTATAAATCGTTCAGTTGCATTTATCAGTGAAGGGGCGGTCAGCGCCGGCACGCCATACACCTCTGTTGCTACATGATAAGCGTTTCTGATTTTATTTAACAGCAAGTCAAAATCTCCATCTCCTGATAAAAGAATAATGACATTGACCTCGGGCGCGTACTCGATAACATCCAGAGTAATGCCCACGTCCCAGTCGCCTTTCGCAGAGCCGTCCATACGCTGGATATAGGGTTTCAGTTTCACTTCAAAACCGATATTTCTGAGTATCTGCTGGAAGCCCTGCTGCTTGCTGTCGCCTTTGTCGATGGCATAAGCAAACGCCGCCACAAGCTCCCTGTTGGCAGTGGCCTGAGACCAGAAGGCATGGTAATTAAAATGCCGTTGATAGCTCTCTTTAACAGTGTAATAAATATTCTGCACATCGGCAAAGATAGCGACTTTTTCCCTGTGCATGACGGCTCGCAGTGAAATTTATCCGGACTACTTAAGCTGAACAGCAATAGTCAGCAGGCGGTTTGGCTTTTACAGTGAATTTGGCGTTGGCAGGTAGTTTAAAAAATTCGCCGGTTTTTATGCTTTGCCACTGCTCTGCTTCAGGCAGTAAAACATCAAGATCAGCATTGATCATTTTTATCGCTTCCTTGTCGGCAGTATTAAACATGTAGTCATCAAACAGCATGAATCCCAGCTTTTTTAACGTACCGTCGCCTAGATGAAGCATCCGGCTGCTGACATTGCCATTGAAATAAATATTAACTTTCCTGATAACCGACACGTTATTAAATTCTGACATTGATTGTTCTTTGGCAAGAAGAAATTAGTAAGACCGCATGATACCAGAATGTTGAGCAATGAATGTGTATTGCGGACTAATGTTGCCAAAGATAGTAGCTGAGTAGCTGGGAAAGCACGCGGTTTAATCAATATTCCTTGCTGATATTAGACCTCGGCCTTCAGGCCGAAAGGCGCGCCCCGCAACAAGCGAAGCGACGTTGCTTTCTGGGGCGAGGAGTGGGAGTGGGATGCAGGCCCAATCATTGGCTTCATCCTGCAGGGAGGTTTCCTTATGGCTTTTTATATCAATTCAAGAAATCTTGGATCCGCAACAGCCGCGAGCGACCCCCCTTTTTTTAAGACTGAAGGCTTTCTGATTAATTTTGCTTGAAATTAATTATCGTTTATACCAAAACCTGAAAATTTCCTGCTTTAAACCCTTTGTCCGCAACTGTTTTTTTAAGATAGTCTAATCTTAAGATTTAATAAAATTCTTTAAATTCTGAGTAATTCATGTCAAAAGCTTTATCATCATCGGAATATCTCAAACGAAATTTTATTTCTTCTCTAGTCATTATCTGCGCCGTCATCGGCGCCTCTTCCCTGTTGGTAATGATGTTGAGCGATTCATTCAATCACTGGGGAATAATACTGACTGAGCGGCAGGATACCGTCTTTGACACGGCCCTAATGACGATGCTGAGCACGCTGCTTTTATGGCTTTTTTCACTGCGTCCCCTGCTGCTGAAAATCGGCCGCATTCAGGCGCAGGCAGAAGAGCAGGCGCGCCTGAATTCAGATCTTCACTCGGCTTTGGATGCTCATGCCCTGGTCAGTATTGCCGATATCGAGGGTAAAATATTTTATGTCAATGACAAATTCTGCAAAATTTCCGGCTATACGCAAAAAGAACTTATCGGCCAGGATCATCGTATCGTTAATTCCGGCTATCATGATAAGGACTATATTCGCAACCTGTGGCGTACTCTTGCCAGAGGACACCATTGGAAAGGCGAATTTTGCAATCGCAGCAAAAACGGCGCTTTATACTGGGTAGACAGCACCATTGTGCCTTTGTGGGGAAAGGATGGCAAGCCGTGCCAATACATTTCGATACTTCGCAATATTACCGTAGCAAAAGAGCATGAAGCTAAACTGACAGCGCTCAAACTCGCGCTTGATGCCTGTAGCGAAATGATCTTTATTACCGATCCCCAAGGCTATATCCAATACGCTAATCCTGCTTTATACCTGTCAGCAGGCTGGACCGGGGAAAATTTTCCGGGGCGCCGGCCGAACCTTCTGAATAGCCCTAATGCTGATCAAAAAATTCTAGCCGAGATGCAGGAAAGGCTCGGCTGTGGTGAAGGCTGGTCGGGTCAATTACTCAACCGGCGCCGTAATAACAGCCTGTCCGCAAAGCAAGCCCCGGCCAGCGAAACCCCAGACTATTGGGCGCAAATCAACATTACCCCGATTCTGAACACAGACGGCACATTAGTCGGTTACGTCCAGATTCAGCAAGATATCACTGAGCAGATACAACGCGAAGCGGAGCTGCAAATAGTACAGGAAGACGCTACAGCTCGACTGCATATTGCCGAAGCATTGCAATTAACTCAGCCGTTAAGCCAGCGCTTTGCTCATGTGCTGGATATTTTATTCGAGCTCAAAGGCATCGACAAGCAGCATAAAGGCGGCATATTTCTGAAAGCGCCAGGCGAAGATTATCTGGACAGCTTCGTGCTGCAAGGAGAATCTGGCGAAGAGTTTATGGCTGGAGAAAAACATATTCCCGTGGATGCCGATATATGGAATAGCGCCTTTCTTTCCGGCAAGCTTTTCATTGCCGAGCAGTGTTTTTGCAATTCCTGTCAACGCATACAAGCTCATGGACATTATATCGTGCCCATTGCCGCCGGCGAAGATATCTTCGGTATATTGTTTTTATATACCGATTCTTTTCCGTCTCAAAGCGATAACCGTATCACTCTGCTCAGGGAAATAGGAGAAAAAATGGCGCTCGCCGTGTTGCGGGAGCAAGCCAAAGCAGCGCTTGAATCGGCGCGTGATGAAGCCGTGCATGCCGCGCTTATAAAAAGCGAGTTTCTAGCCAATATGAGCCATGAAATCCGCACTCCGATGAATGGAGTTCTCGGCATACTGGATATTTTAAAAGACTCAAAGCTGTCGCCGGAACAATCTGATCTGGTGCAAATGGCGGCCAATTCAGCCGAGGCATTGCTGGATATCATCAATGATATTCTGGATTTTTCCAAACTTGAGGCGGGCAAAATTGAAATTGAGCATATTGAGTTCGAGTTGCCTGCCCTGGTAGAGGATGTCTGCTCGCTTTTGGCGGGCCGTGCGCATGCCAAGGGCCTGGAATTAAACTGCTTTCTGCCGATGAATCTGCCATTGAGGTGGCAAGGCGATCCCACGCGTATCCGCCAGGTACTCACTAACCTGATAGGTAATGCCGTTAAATTTACCGATCAGGGCGAGATATCGGTAAAGGCCAGTATGGCTGAATCGATGGAAGAAAAATCAGGGCTGCGCTTTAGTGTAAAGGATACCGGCATCGGCATTTCCACCGAAGTACAGGCGCGATTATTTCAGGCTTTTTCTCAAGCCGACAGTTCTACCGCCCGCCGTTTCGGAGGAACAGGCTTAGGTCTTTCTATCAGCAGGAGCTTGGTCTATCTTATGGGAGGGGAAATTGGGGTAGAAAGTGTTTTGGGATTCGGAACCAGATTCTGGTTTACCCTGCCCTTAAAGCCTTCGAATATTAATACTCCGCCTCCTCTTCTCGATATCGCCGGCAAACGCGCACTCATCGTAGATGACAACGCCACTAATCGCATTATTCTGGAGCACTATCTAAGCCACTGGGGTATCGCCGCCAAAGCAGTGGATAACGCCCCGGCCGCATTAAGCGAGCTGGAAGCCGCCGTTTCGAATAACAGGCCTTTTGATATTTTGCTTTCGGATCTGCATATGCCCGGAATGGACGGGCTTGCGTTGATAAAAGCAATAACCGAACGACCCGCTATCGCGGCCATACCGCGTTTATTATTAACCTCAGGAGCTTGTGGGGATAATAAAACAAGATCAGCACTGGGAATTGCCCAAAGTCTGTTAAAGCCGGTGCGTCAATCCCAACTCTTCAACGCCATTAGCGCCGCCATACAGCCTTCCGCCCGGCAGCCGTTGCCAGCAAGTAAAACGAAGACACCGCTGCCTGACTACAGTGGTAAAAAAATCTTGGTAGTAGAAGACAACCAGGTTAACCAGAAAGTAATACTTTCCCTGCTTGCCAAATTTAATCTTAAACCCGATCTTGCTGAAAACGGACGGCTGGCGCTGGAGCAACTGAAGCGGCAAACTTATGATCTCATATTAATGGATTGCCAAATGCCGGTTATGGACGGCTATGAGGCTACCCGCCTGTTGCGGGCGCGGGAAATAGTCGAAGGCTGCTCTTTTCGCCTTCCGGTAGTCGCGCTTACCGCTCATGCTGTATCCGGGGAACGAGAAAAATGTCTGAGCGCGGGAATGGATGATTATCTGAGCAAACCTATTGTGCGCAATGAATTAGCCGCGGCATTATCGCGCTGGCTGGCTGAGGACGCAGCAGGCAGGCCGGACGCATCTTGCCATGCTGATGCCATACCGGAAAAACCGGCCCCGATTTTTTGGGATAAAGCCACCGCCCTCAATCGCCTGGAAGGCGATGAAGAACTTCTGGCTGAAATGATTGCGCTATTTCTGCAGGATGCTCCCTTAAGGCTGAGCGAGCTGAATGAAGCCCTGCTGCAGAATAATTATCTCGCGCTGGCCGATGCGGCTCATGCAGTCAAGGGAATGGCAGTGCATTTTTGCGCAGCAACAGTTATTTCTCTTGCATCCGAACTCGAACAAAATGCTCGTACTCATACCAACATGGCCGGACTTCGGCTGATGACGGAACAATTGAGTGAGGCTACCCGCAATCTGATCGAGAACCTGCTGCAAAAACAAGGACAGCCTTATGAACAACGAATTTAATTTCCATGAACTGAAAGCCGCCGATCGCCTGCCCTCCCCTTCCGGAACCGCACTGGCTATCATGCAACTCGTGCAACGCGAAAATTCGACTGCCCAGCAGGTGGCGCATTTAGTCCAGAGCGATCCGGCCTTGAGCGGCCGAGTCTTGCGTTTTGTCAATTCCGCCGCGTTCGGGGTAGGAAGATCTATCGCCAGCGTTCAGGAAGCCGTATTAATGATGGGTATGCAGGCAGTCCGTAACTTTGCGCTAAGCCTTTCCCTAATCGGTATCCAGCATAATAGCCGTTGTCAGGGATTCGATTACGCCCTCTACTGGTCAGACTCCCTGCTGCTGGCCGTAGCTATTGCCAGCATTACCGCTCGCGAGCGCACTGTTGCCCCCGAAGAAGCGTTTACCTTGGGACTGCTCGCAGACATCGGTCGTCTTGCTTTGGCGACTGCATGGCCGGAAACTTATGGCGAATGTTGTAATCCCGCACAGGCCGATAGAATTCTCGCCATGGAGCAGGAGCGTTTTGCAATTGATCATGAAACCTTGAGCCTGATGCTGCTAGCCGACTGGGGATTGCCGGGGATATTTCTGGATGCGCTGAAACATAGTCTGGACTCGGAAATAAGAGAGCTGTCAAGAGCGGCCCGTTTTGCCAGACAATTGGCTTTCGCCCGGCACATAGTTCATTATTGTTTAGCCAATGAGGCTAATCAAGCAGTCCTGTGGCCCACTTTAGAAACGGAAGCAAGTCAGCATGCCCTGGACAAGACAGCTTTGTTAAAGCTCACTGATGAGATAATCATGAATTGGCACGATTGGGGAAAACTGATTGGACTGAAAACGGCTATTCGTCATGACTTGCCGGAAAAACCCATAGCCACGAAAGAGACTTTACCAGGCCTGAACTTGTTGCTCGTGGATGACGACGCCATGATGCTTGCCCGCCTTTCCAAACAACTTGCAGCGGCGGGGCATAGTGTTCAAGTTTGCAGGAACGGCGAGCTGGCGCTGAAATATGTAATTGAGCATAATCCCCATCTTGTGATCACAGATTGGCGCATGAAGCCCACAGATGGAATTCAGCTCTGCAAAATCCTGCGCGCTTCAAACTTTGGAAAAAATATTTATTTTATCATGCTTACCGCTACTGAAAGTGAGGATGCCTTAGTGGAAGCTTTCGATGCCGGAATTGACGATTATGTGACCAAGCCTGTCAGTCTGCGGGTGCTTTTGGCCCGCGTCCAGGCCGGGCAGCGTATTATTATGCTGCAGCAGGAGCTTGAAAAGGAGCGCCGAAACATTGAACGCTATTCGGCTGAATTGTCGGTAGCTAACCGGCGCCTTGAACATATGGCAAATACGGATCTGCTTACGGATTTACCCAACCGCCGCCATGCCATGAGCCGATTGCAGGAAGAGTGGACAATGGCGCAAAAGTTCCAACGCCCCTTGAGCATTTTAATGCTGGATCTGGACTATTTCAAATCGGTAAACGATACGCTGGGCCATAACATCGGGGACAAGGTATTGGCGCATACAGCCAATATCATACGCGAAACTTTGCGCGTCAACGACCTTCCGTGCAGGCTGGGGGGCGAAGAATTTCTGGTGATTGCTCCCAATACTGATACTGCCGCCGCCCTGCAATTAGCCGAGCGTATTCGCCGCGGCATTGAAAAAAACCAGCTAGTAAAAATTGCATTTACCCGCCCTGTTACCATCAGTATCGGCGTAGCTACTTCCACAGCAGCCAAACCGGATTGGGAAGATCTGATAAATCTTGCAGATCAGGCTTTGTATCGGGTAAAGCGAGGCAATCGTAACGGTGTTCAGCTCGCCCAACAGTAACTTTTTTAATATTTTTGTTTCTAGAGCTTTTACTGGATAATCTCTCTTACTTTATCCCCTTATCTTCACCTTCAAATAAAGTTTACGAGAAAATTGAGGAAAAATATAAAAGGTAAAATCCGTTATTTTATTCGGCAGAGTTGAAGTTAAAGCTTTCAAAAAAGCATTTTCCTCTGATAATCACTTGTATCCGGTCAATTCAACATAGCCCTGACCTGAAATTGATTTGCCGTTTTTTATACCTTTGACGCTGACAGCCCCTTCCCAATAACGATAGCTGACATTGAGTTCCTGATCGTTGATTAAGGGAATAACATCCACTTCAAGATTCTGGCCGGGTATGGATAAATGCCATTTAGAGGGATAAATACTATGTGAATGAGGGCTCTTCCAGGTATCCAGGACTTTAATTTTTACATCCTGCTTCCTGAGGGTTATTTTCGAGCTGTCTGCCAAAATAACAGAACCGGAACTGTTGCTGTCTTGCTGCCCGTCTTTGCGCCTTAATCGATAGAACATTAATTCACTGTTATCAGCAAACTGGAGCGCGAACCAGTCCCATCCGGCCTGTTCATCCGACAAGGAACTTGTGCTCCATTCCCTGTCCATCCAGCTATCGCCCATAACGGAAAATTTATTGTCCCCAATATTGATGCTTCCCTCCGTCGTTAATCGCGGATAGGAATAATAATAAGAGGCATTGCCGGGTTTTTCACTTTTCCGGCTCAATCCCTGTTCTCCTTGTAAAACCAGGTCCTTTCGCGCCTTAAGTATTAAATCAATAGCAAATTCAGGTCCTTTGGCCTGCAGCCGTAACGGAAAGTCTGAATTGTCCAGGGATGATGCCGACCAGTCATGCAGCCAAACCTGATATTTTTTATTTGATGTTCCCGCCAGATTATTACCCGTACGGCTAAATCGTTCATCAGTATAAAAATGGTTCTCCTCTACATCCGTCACGGTAAAGTGCGCCATATACAGTTGATTGTTGCGCCAGACAGATTTTGAGGGTGGAGTATCGGCCTTCAAAGCGAAGCGAAAAAAAGTCAGCTCATAACCAAACTTTCGGCCATAGGGATTTTTCAGATTACCTGTGAAATACCACCATTCGGTCCGGTATCGATTGTGCGCGCCGTGATCGGCTGGAAACGAGAATTTTCGAGGCTTTAACGCATGGGCAAAATTTTCCTCCTCATCCCGAGACAATATCTGGCCAAAAGAGCCATCCTCGGCAGGAGGAGTAAGCATTGAAAATGTGAAAGTCTGCCGCCAGAAAATTATCAGAAAGGCAAGCAACACTATCGCCAGAACAATAAACTTCCTCTCTCTCATTCTATGCGCAAGGCCTCGGCTGGCTTGATTCGAGCCATTTTCAGGGCTGGAAAAATTCCGGCAAGAACTGCTGCGATGAAGGCCAAAGCCAGGCCTTGATACACTACCATGGGATCAAAATGGAACGCCATGGTCCAGCCGAATGAGCGTTCATACACCACAAAAATCAATACATAAGCTACGACATAACCGACAGGAATGGCAAATAGCCCGGCAATCAGCCCCATCAAGCCGGTTTCACCGATGACCAAAAATGTTAATTGCCTTCGTGTCAGACCTATAGCGCGTAAAATCCCCAACTGCCGGGTTCGCTCAAACTGCAAAGCCATCAAGGTACTCAAAACGCCGACAAAAGCGACCGCTGCCGACAGCCAGCGTAATGTTTCAGTAACAGTAAAAGTCTGCTCAAATACTTCCATGGAGGCTTTATAAATATCCTTATCAGATTTTACCGATTGTTGCCCGGTCAGTAATTTATACAGCTGATTTTCAAGCTGTTTTAGATCTGTATGCTTCCTGGCATATACGCCGATGCCGGAATATCCTAAATCAGGCCAATACCGTTGGTAATTTTGCCGGCTCATGCTCAAATGCCCTTGATCCCCGCTATAATCTGCATAAACGGCTATAACTTCAAAAGGTTGTTTGCCTTTGTCAGTCTGCAACAGAATTTCTTGACCTATCCTGATAGCATGATAATACGCATAAGGCTCAGTTACCATGACTGTCTGCTGCTGCTCAAATCTGTCCCAAAGGTCGTCATTAACCTTATCCTTGAATATGAAGCCTTTGCGGGACTGCGGATTCAGTTCGAATACAGACACTTTGGTAAATTCATCATTAGCGATAAGTTTAGTGTGCAATGCGCTACTGAGCATTTGCACATCAGGCAGGTCAGCCAGCCTTTTCTTTAGTTGATGTTCCTCAATAGCCCTCCCGCCTATTATCTTCTCGCCCGGCAGAGTCACATAAAGATCTGCTGCCAAACTGGCTTGCACCCATTCTGTCACCGTCTGGCGCAAACTGCCTATCATTAATTCCATGCCGATCGTTGCCGAAACGGCAATCATCAATGCGGCCACGGCAATGCCTGTTCGGCTGATCTCGGACGAAATCGTACGTACAGGCAAGCGTCCGGCAATGCCGAGGAAACGCCCGAAAAGTTTATCCGTCATCTGGACGAGCCCCAAAGTAAAAGCCGGTGTCAACAAGGCAAATCCAAACACTATAATGAAAATGCCGGCCAACCCCCAGCTAACGCTTTGAGCTGAAGAAAGCGCCAAAGCCAGCCCGCCGGCTATTAATATGAAACCTGTTAGCTTCGCCCCGCTGACTAGCTGGCGAGTACTTGATTCCAGCCCGGATCTGATTAATACTGTAGCAGGCGGAAATCGGGTTGCTTCCCAGGCTGGAGGCAAGACAGCCACGAGTGTAGCGGCAATTCCCAGAAAAACGCCTTTGCCTATTTGCGCCGGCCTAATTATTAACGAGGTGGCATCGACGCGGAAATAAATCGCGTTAATGGTTTCCGAGACCATATACAACAAGCTTTGCCCCAATGCGATACCCAGCGCAATGCCAATCAGCGTGCCGATAATCGCCAATAAAAAAGCTTCGCCTATAATCAATTTAAAAATCTGCCGACGAGTAATTCCGATAGACCGCAAACAGCCAATTAATCGCCGCCGCTGCATAACAAGAAAAGTCATGGTGTTATAAATCAAAAACATGCCTACCAGTAAGGAAAGCAATCCCAATGCCTTTAAATTGATTGAAAATGCCCGGGTCATTTCTCTCATGGATTGTGATTGACTATCGACGGAAACAAACAATGCAGAGCCTGGCAATAACTTGAGTATTTTTGTCAGGGTTTCCGGCTCGTAGTTATCCATTAAAACTTCAATTGAGCTGAGCCGGCCAAACAGCCCCAACACTTCCTGAGCTGTGGCAATATCGGTAATTATCAGCTTGGCCAAAACCTGTTCTGAAATAGCATTGTTGGCCTGCAAAAAGCCAATGATTTTTAAGTCCTGCTTCCCGCTATCGCTAACAATTGTAAACTCATCATTGATTTTCAAGTGCAGACTGCGGGCTGTTTTATCGCTTATAAGAACAGTATTTGGCTCGACAACCAAACGCGCCAGGAGAGCCGCTCTTTGATTCTTGCTTTGCTCTTGTTGCCAGACCGGTTTAAATGATTTTTCAATAAACGGATCGATGCCAATTAACTTAAAACTATTATTAGTCTGCTTCGCCAACTGAACATAACCACTTACCACGGGCGATAATTTTTTTATGCCCTGCCCCACTCTAAGTTGCGTATACAGTTTTTCATCAAGCCCCCCCTCGCTGGCTATAATTCTATGGGTCGCAGTTCCGGAAAATGCCTTGCCCGCCTGATCAAAGGCTGTTAGAGAACTTTCCATTGCCAGATCAATAGAAATGACTACGGCAACGCCTAGCGCAATCCCCACTATAGCCAATGCCAGTTGCCAAGGGTGCTGCAATAAAAAATTAAGACTGGATTTATTAAGTATGGTGCTCATAACTGACGTAGTTATTTACGCTACTCCAAGGCTTGGGCAGTGGATAAAAAGGCTTATTTTCGACGGTAACAGCTTTTTGTCATCAATTCTGCTTAACTGATTACTAGGCTTTTATTTTTGATAGAAAAAACTCGATCCGCTTTACCGATGACTTCCTGGCTATGAGTTACCATAATCATAGTTTTGCCTGCTTTTCTGACTAATATATCCAGTAATTCCAGTACTTGCTGGCCGGTATCCAGATCCAGATTACCGGTGGGTTCATCCGCCAGAATCACATCCGGATCATGAATCAGAGCTCGAGCTATCGCAACCCGTTGCTGTTCACCGCCTGATAATCTGTCAGGATAACTGTCAAGCCGATCAGCAAGGTTTAGTTTAGCAAGTAATTCAGTGACATTATCCCTCTCCTTTTGGGTAATGCGCCTGATCAGTTCCAGGGGAAGCAGAAGATTTTCCGCAACGGTCAAGGTAGGAATCAAATTATAGGACTGGAAGACAAAACCAATATGATGACGACGAAACAAAGTGCGGTCGTGTTCGGAAAGGCCGGTAATATTAGTATTGTTTATAATGATTTTGCCCTTGTCAGGGCAATCAATTCCACTGATAAGGTTTAAAAATGTCGATTTACCGGAACCGCTACGGCCAAGCAAAACAATAAACTCACCCCTGTTTACGCTCAGATTTAATTCTTTAAAAATGTCGTGCCGCAGCCCCGACTCGTGATAGCTTTTACTGAGCTCAGTAATTATTATAGCTGCTTCTGCTTGCATATCGCTTTAAGGTAATACAATTTTTAAAGCATAACAGATTCCTGTTGGTTAGGCAGCGAATGATTGCGTTCACTTTACTTTGACTTATTATTCCTGATCAAAGAAACTTCTGATTTTTATACCGAAGTGCTTTTTTATTACATCGATAAGACAAGGCCATAAATGCTATTTTCGACAAGACCCCTCTCAACGCGCAAATTTGACGGATAGTTAATAACTAAAGATTCAATTAAAAGAAATTTTTAATTGTTTGTTTCTTTACCGCAATTTTATCAAATCACCTCGCTGGTTTCAGACTTCGGCCTGAATACCGGAAATTGCCTCCAGCCTGCACAGATGCGTTGCTTGCGTGGGCGCGGATGGGAGGGATAGGGCCCCGTCCCAATCATGGGCTTCATCACCAACGGGATGTTGCGTTATTGCCAAAACAGATGCAAATCCAATTTTAATAATTAACCAGGGATTGTTTGATTACTTAAAGATTACAGGGCTAAAATTAACACTTGGTAAAGTGTATGTAACCTCAATCAAAGCATTAAATATGGACAAGGATAAAGAAACAGAACTTTTCCGCTTCCTACAAGATGCTGGGAAACAGACCCGTCGAGGCTATAGTGATTTCTTTAATTGGCCTACAGACAGAGAACTTGAGGAATGGAGTATAGTTGATACCTTAAAAAGATCTCTGGAGAAATCAAAAGCCGGATTTTTTGAGCAAATCACCTCAAGGGGCCGAGGCAACGACCCGCCGGACTGCGAAGCAACCTTGTTTAATGGCAGAAAACTGGGTATAGAGGTGACCGAACTCGTTGATCAGCAAGCTATCATGGCTTATAAAAATGGTGATGTCGATCAGTGGGCTGAATGGAGCCAGGAAAAGCTGATAAACTCCATTACCACACGCCTTAAAGCTAAAGACATATCCAAAAATATTAAGGGCGGCCCTTATGATATCTATATGGTTATTATTCATACTGATGAGCCTATTCTGAATTTTGATTATATTTTTCCAATATTGTCACCTTACATATTTGAATTTTATTCGATTATAGACCGAGCTTTCCTCTTAATGTCATATGATCAGAAGTATAAATTATGCCCTTATATTGAACTGAATATATCAAACTAGACATATTCATGCTTCAAGCTTTAAACATGGCCGTATAATAAGCTATTCTGCCGGTCACGAGACTGGTTGTAGTAATTTAACGCTATAAGATTGAAGATTAATACTCTATCAAAACCGTGTTTTTATTGAGATTATTTGAAAGTAGCTGAATCATATTTATGATCGTGAAACGCTTGAAAACAAGTTCGAAACCAGGATTTGAATATTTAAAATCCCCATCTTTTAGCATTGAATGAAAGGCAACAGCGATTGATTAAATTTCCGCCCGTTCCATGAAACCTTTTAAAAAGCCTGACCCGATAAAGATTATTCAGCTTTAAAAACAAATGATTTAAAATTGCCAGGCAACCCGGCATCAGACTTTACCCTAATACTCCAATCCCTATGGAGGCGTTCTCTTCCACTTATCTTGAGCAATATTCATTTGACTTATAAAACTGCAAATATTCTTGATAGTGCCAAGTAGTTCTCGGAAATCCTGTAAATATTCATTATTCTTTTTAAAACAAATAAAATGGAATTATGCCTAAATGAGATGTGTGCAATGATTGATGAGAGCAGGGAGAATATAGAAAATATAAAAATAGCAGCTCAATCAATTCTGAAACATGAAATCAAACAGCTACAACTCGTGCCGTCTGTCGCTATTAAACTGTTGAAGCTGACAAATGACGATAACGCCCGAATTCAAGATTTATCCAGGATTATAGAAACAGAACCGACCTTGGCAGCAAAAGTACTTAGAAATGTTAATTCTGCTGCATACGCCTTGCCAAAAAAAATAACCTCGATTAATCGAGCGGTTAATATTCTCGGCTTTTCCGCGGTCCGCCAGATTGCCCTGGCGCTGTTATTTTATAACAAAATGATAAAACATATATCCAGGCAAAAATTTAACCAATTATTTTTCTGGCAACATTGCCTGTTTGTAGCTTCCTTAAGCAGAGAAATTGCTGTGGCCCTCAAGCATCCGGACCCTGATCTGGTATATACGGCCGGGCTTATACACGATATCGGCAAGGTGGTTCTGGAAACTTATGGACGTGTCACCTATAGTGATTTTATTGCTTCCCTGGCTAAAAAAAAATACTCTCTAATAGAACAGGAACGCAGCTTTTTCGGCATAAGCCATACCGAGATGGGTCTTGTTTTTTGCCTGGAATGGCAACTGCCGCCACCCATTACGGCAGTCATTGCCTGTCACCATAACCAGCCGCCGGAAGCCTCCCCTTATGCTGGTTTCAGAACGGAAATAGCCATTGTTTCATTTGCTGACTATATTGCCTGGATGCAGGGCATCGGCTCAATCAAGAGCGATGGGCACCCGGTATTGCAGCATGAAGTTTTGAAAATAATTAATTTGCATCAACTGGACCTTGAGGCCTTGCTCCAGCATGTAGATCAGGAAATGCAAAATACCCGGGAGTTTTATGGCATCCAGTTTCCCAGCGTAACCAAATTACGCGCAACTCTGGTCCAGGCAACTATTAACCTAAGCCAATTAATAACGGATCCTTCTTTTCGCCTTGATTATAATTCCAAAAACAGATTTTCTTCCAGTTTGATAGCTGCTCATCAGAGCTTGAATCCGGATGAATTTTTGCCATGGACTTTGGAAGCAATACAGCGTGACTTTGCTTTCGATCACGTCATTATGCTCAATATCGACCCTAAACGGCGCTGTCTTATGGCCTCTTACTGGTGGCCGACATCAATGTTCACAACCGAGCAGCCTTCTCTGGAAATCAAAATCAGCATTGTTTCAGGCATTTTACTTGACTGTCTTCGGGAAAAAAAAGCGGTCATCGTCAACGACAATGTAGATCGCAACAATCCAATCCTGCAAAGATTAAAAGTTAAGGAATTCATCGCTGTTCCAGTATTACATCATAACCGTCTTATCGGTGTGCTTTATGCGGATAATTCGCAATCAAAAAAGCCAATATACCAAAAACAACTTGCAGAAATTGCTCCTGTTGCGGATCAGTTGGGTATTGCTCTGGTTAAGGCAGAGCAATATGAAATGGAGAAAAAGCGTGCCCAGATTGATCCTTTAACCGAGCTTTTTAATAAAAGAATGATCGACCAGTTTCTGACTCAAATTTTTAAACGCGAGAAATCAAAACGGGAAAATATTGCCATTGGTTTTATTGATATTGACAATTTCAAACAGTTTAACGATGTATGCGGGCATCAGGCTGGAGATGACGCCTTGAAGATTGTTGCGGATATTATGCGTAGTTTAACCCGGCCCGGAGATTTCATTGGCCGCTATGGCGGAGAAGAATTTTTATTCGTCCTGAAAAATACCGATGAAGCAGGCGCTTACGGCTATGCTGAACGTATCAGAACGGAAATTGAACATCGCGGCAAAATCATGAAAAACCGGTTTCATAATCTCGCCCTGACAGTCAGTGTCGGCATTTCTATGTATAATCCCCGGTATTCAAGTTACACTAAAATGGTCGAAATTGCCGATCAGGCTATGTATCGGGCAAAAAATGAAGGCCGCAACAGAATCGTCATGCTGGCGAATACCGCGCCGCCGATAAATTAAAGAGGTTCCCATAAAAACTGGTCATTGAAATACCGTGCCCTACAAAATTGTCATAATTGATTGCCGGATGCCTTCTTGAAACCGACAGCCCGGCAATCAACCGCGTCAGTCAGTGATGGCCTCAAGGCTTTCAGCAGGCTGCATGATTTTATCAAACCTTATTACTTCAGAATACTGTTAGCGATACTCGCGCTGATAATTGCTGCCGCAGCTACACTGGCATTGCCTGTAGCGGTTAGAATGATTATAGATAAGGGCTTTTTGCCGGCGCAAGCAGAAATAATAAACAGTTATTTTTTAATACTCTTAACGATAGTCCTGCTGATTGCAGTTTTTGCCGCCATCCGTTTTTATCTGGTTATGTGGCTGGGCGAGCGTATCGTCGCCGACATCCGTAGCAAAGTTTATCAGCATGTAATTCGAATGGAGCCGCAATTTTTTGAAATCACCCGAACCGGCGAAGTATTATCCAGGCTTACCACCGATACTACGCTCGTGCAAACCGTAGTAGGGGCAGGATTTTCGGTGACTTTGCGCAGTTCCATTATGCTGCTCGGCAGTTTATTTATGCTGGCCATTACCAGTGTTCAATTAACCGCATTAATTTTAATTCTGGTGCCTCTGGTAATTCTGCCGTTATTGGTTTTTGGCCGAAAAGTAAGGCGATTATCGCGAACAACTCAGGATCTTATCGCCGAATCCAGCGCCATCGCAGGCGAAACCCTGAGCGCCGTCAATGTAGTGCAATCCTTTGTGCTGGAAAATTTTTTCAGCCGCCGCTTCGAAAGTTCAGTAACATTGTCTTTTGAGATGGCGCTGACCCGGTTAAAAGCCAGAGCCTTATTATCCGGTTTTGCAGTTTTGATTATTTTTTCTGCCATTATGGGAGTAATCTGGATTGGCGCCCAACTGGTAATTGCCGGGCAAATGAGTATCGGGGAATTAAGTCAGTTCCTTATTTATGCGCTCATTGTAGCAACCAGCACAGCAGCTTTAAGTGAGGTATGGGGAGATGTGCAACGTGCAGCCGGCGCCATGGAACGATTGATGGAGCTATTAAACACTCAATCGGCTTTGCCGGCGCAAGCGAAACCTATCGCCATTAAACACGGCATTACCCATCCCATACATTTTGACAAAGTCGGTTTTAATTATCCTTCCCGGCCCGAACAACAAGCATTAACGGACTTTACCCTAAGCATGTCGCCGGGTGAAACAATCGCCTTGGTAGGTCCCTCCGGCGCCGGAAAGAGTACAGTTTTTCAACTGTTATTACGCTTTTATGATCCACAGCAAGGCAAAATCATTCTGGGCGGCGTCGACATTTCCAAAACTGATATTCACCAGTTACGTGAACAGATCGGTATCGTGCCTCAGGAAACCGTTATTTTTGCAGCCGACGTATGGGAAAATATTCGCTATGGCAAGCTCGATGCCAGTAATGGGGATATTTATACAGCAGCGCAAGCTGCTGCGGCTGATGAATTTATTCAAAAACTTCCTGAAGGCTATAGCACTTTTCTGGGGGAGCGCGGCAGCCGGCTTTCAGGCGGACAGCGTCAGCGAATCGCAATCGCGCGCGCCATATTAAAAAATCCGCCTGTTTTATTGCTCGATGAAGCCACCAGCGCGCTTGATGCGGAAAGTGAGAAACTGGTTCAGGAAGCGATGGAAAAACTGATGAAAAACAGGACTACCCTGGTTATTGCTCATCGTCTTGCCACCGTTCTTAAAGCAAACCGGATTGTGGTAATGAATCATGGAAAAATTGTGGCTATCGGCAAGCATCAGGAGTTACTGAGCCAAGGCGGATTATATGCAAGACTCGCCGCCTTGCAATTTGGCGACTCTTATGACGATCATTTAATCACGCCGTAAGTACATTGCAATCAATACCTCGGCTATTGGCCAATAATATTTAGATATCTATATTCGCTGCAGCTTCCAGCCTACTTTCTGAAGGTTATGGAGCTAAACTGGGAGAGCACTGCTCTGGCCCGCTTATCCGCACCCGAAGGGAGTTGTTTTTCCGGATTCAGATTAATCCAGGCGGCAATGTCTTTCAAAGCTGTGGATGCCTGTAAATCACGCAGCAGCATATGGTAGCCGTGTTCATAAAACGCGACGGTTTTTTCTGTTATGTCAGAAGCAAGAAACTGCTGCAAAAAAGCATAAGTAGGCTTCTTGGGAATAATTTCATCTTTTTCGCCATAGAGCATTAATGTATTTCCGGACAATGACTTGGCGCTGCTAAATGCCGCATCCATTAAATTCGTCAATCCATATACAGTTTCCACACGCGTCGCCTTGATAACCAATGGATCTTTTCCCAAAGCGCGGAGCATTTCGATATTATCCGATGGAGTAACATGCACTCCTTTGCCGGTCAGGGTTAGCCAAGGCATGAAATGGGCCAGAGTCCACAGCAAGCCGGTTTGATACCATGGCATGGTGCGGCGGGCCCAAAGCGCCGGAGCGGCGAGAATAATGCCCTCTACCATCGGCATATCAGGATTTTTCATGGCTGTTATAATAATCGCACCGCCCATGCTTTCGCCCAGCAGGTAGACCGGACGTTTCGGATAGCGTTGCTTTATCAGCCGCACAAAAACCTGCAAATCATCGGCATATGCCGAGCCGCCAGCCCACAAGCCGCGTTTTGGAGCTCCGCCGAAGCCGCGTTGATCATAGGCAAAACAGGCAATTCCCAACGTGCTGAAATACTGCCCGGGCTGATCGAAAAAATTACTGTAATCATTAAACCCATGCAGCGCTATAAGAACCGCGCTAGGCTCAGCGGCCGGCAACCAAGAGCGTAACGGCAAGCTTGCGCCGTCTTCAGTAAGGTAGACATTGTCAGTGAGTTGTGCTGTTTGGCTTTTTTCGCCAGGCGGATAGCTCATGGGCATGCAGCCGCTCAGTGGAAGAAACAGCAAAAAAGAAATTAATTTATTAAGCGCTTTCATAGTCATCGATTAGCTTTCGAGAAAAAGCTTGCTCCGAGCACGGTGATATTTCAGAATACTTTTAGAAAACTTCATCTTTTATAAAGAATATATAATAAATCTCTTTTTTTTAATTTATAAATATAAACTCAAAAAATAGACTTGAAATGTTAGATTTCGTTTCATTTTAACGTCGTGAAGAACTAAAGCAAAGGCTAAAAACCATTGCGCAGCCGCTACTTGCTTCAAGACGATCGAATTATTATCTACGGATTAAACAAGTATTGCTATGTTGTTTTAATAAGCCTGATATTTCTATTCTTTCCGAAGAGTTTTTGCTGGAACTGAAAGGGATGAAGCATAAAAATATGGCTCTCGGAGTCCTCAACTGGAAAACGCCATCAGGAAATACCATAACAAAATTCTGACTGTCGCCAAAGTCATGGAAGAAATCTTTGCCTCGGACGATGAAGCGAAAACCCTGGACTTGTCTGATTTGGTTTATGCGTTTTATACGGCAGTCGCCATCAATTTTAGCGCGAAAGAGCTTATGCAGCACGAACAATTACGTGAATTAGGGGTGGCCTTGACACAAAGGCGAGGGACAATGCTTCGGTAGACTGGATACTTAAGAGAAGCATGAGAAGCAAGTTACAAGCCATAGTTAAAAGAACGCTGAGGCAGTTACACTATTACACTATCTGCCCGATAGGGCTATTGCTTGTTGCAGAAACGGTGCTTAAGCAAGCTGAAAGTACACTCATGATTTCGCAGGATGAGATGGGTGGACAGAACGATGGTCAAGCTTTATGACGCTGTATCTGAATAATTTAGGTTTGCTGTGTGCGGCCGGAAATTCCAGGGCTGAGATATTAAAGCGCCTGCTGGCCGGCGAACGCTCCGGCTTGATTGAAACGGATCAATTCAGCATTGGGCGCAAGATATTCGTGGGCCGAATTGATTGTGAACTGCCGCAGGTGGATCAAAACTTCAGCTATTACAATTGCCGGAATAATCAGCTGCTGCTGGCTGCTTTAAGTCAAATCAGCGGGACTGTTAACAAGATGATTAACAAGTTCGGGACCAATCGTATCGGGGTTGTGTTGGGAACCAGTACCTCAGGCGTAAGAAGCACCGAGTCAGCTTTGGCTTATCAGGCAAAAAACGCTATTTTACCGGATCAGTTTCACTACAAGCAGCAGCAAATGGGGGCCGGCGCCGACTTTCTGGCAGCTTATTTAGGAATAAACGGGCCTGCATATACCATTTCTACCGCCTGTTCCTCCAGCGGTAAGGCTTTTGCATCGGCGCGCCGGTTAATTAATCTGGGGATTTGTGAGGCTGTTATTGTCGGCGGCGCCGATAGTTTGTGTAGTCTGACAGTTAATGGCTTTGCCGCGCTGGAGTCGCTCAGTACCGGTTTGTGCAAGCCATTCGGGTCTCACCGCGACGGCATTAACATTGGCGAAGCAGCCAGTCTTTTTGTTTTAAGTAAAGAGCCGGGTCCGGTAAAGTTGCAGGGAATCGGAGCCACCAGCGATGCCTATCATTTTTCAGCGCCTGATCCTGAAGGAAATGCTGTAATCAGAGCCATGCAAATTGCCTTGCATGAAGCGGATAAAACACCGGAGCAGATTGATTATTTGAACCTGCATGGCACGGCGACAGTATTAAATGACGCCATGGAAAGCAAGGCGGTCAATACGGTATTCGGCACGCAGCTGGCGGCAAGTTCGAGCAAGGGCATGACCGGTCATGCATTAGGTGCGGCGGCAGCTTTGGAACTGGGTTTCTGCTGGCTGCTTCTGACCCATCAAAATGAACAAGGCGCATTAATTCCAAATATAAACGGTGATGAACCGGATACGGAATTACCGCCCTTGAATCTGGTAGAAAATAATCAGAAATTAGGCCGTCGGCTTACTACCTGCCAAAGCAATTCCTTCGCGTTTGGCGGCAATAATATCTCGATAGTGATTGCGCGGGCATAATGGATTTTAACGCTATTGATATCGCCGAGCTGATTCCGCATAGCGGCAAAATGGTATTGCTGGATCGCATTATTGCATGCGATGAGCATTCTCTATCCGCTGAACTTACCGTGCGCGATGACGGTTTGCTGGGCAGTAAGAAAGCCGTGCCTGCCTGGGCCGGCATAGAATATATGGCCCAGGCTGTAGCGGCTTATGCCGGGGTTATGGCAAAAAAGGCAGGCGAACCGGTAAAACTGGGTTTCCTGCTGGGGACCCGTCGCTACAGCAGTAGTGTTGCCGAGTTTAAAGTCGGTTCAAGATTAACCGTACGGGTCAAAAAAGTTATTCAGGATGATGCTTTGGGTGTTTTTGACTGTGAGATATACGGACGCATTCACGAAACGGGTCAAGACATCGAGGCGATAGTCAGCGCCAATCTGAATGTTTACCAGCCTGCGCATGTGACATAAAAATTGAATGGTAAGCTGCGCATCGCAGCTTCAGCTTTCCCTGGCGAAGCCATTGAGTAAACCAGCGCGGATATGAAAATCTAATCGCCTACACAAAAATTAACAAGCACCCGCTAACAGCGGGCGAGGCCGAATGACCTGCCTTCGCCACACCTGATTGAAGCGATCGCCGAAGCCTGCAGCCTGGGCCAGTCATCCTGCCTTCCGATAACGGTAACCCCAGGCCAGGCGCCGCCTGCAACAGCTCGGCGTCATGCCCTCGCTGAGCCGCCCGGTCTCGTGAATGGGTAGCCGATTTAGGGCCTTGGTACAACCACGAGCATCGGCATAGTGCCATTGGCTGGGCTAGACCGGCGCAGCGCCATGCCGGGCTGGACGAGGCACTGTTGAATCAAGCCAAGTGCTTTACGAAGACGCCCGCCGCTAAAACCCTCGGCTCTGGAGCCAAAACACCCGGAACTGGAACACCATCCATAGCGTGCCTTTAAATCCGGATCATGCCGAAACCAAAACACCTCGCCACAGAAGATCGTTAATCCAGACAAAATAGCCGCATAAAATTTTTACTTTGAGTCGACAGCCAGCTTGAAATTTTCCGAACGAGAAGTCAGTGATGTTTGTGCTGAGTGACAGTGCGGAAACTTCCAGCCCACTTTAAAAATTGACGAGGGTAAGTTCAAGATGGAACTGCTCAGTATTACAATATTGAGTGGGGTTATAAAACTCGGGAAGATTTACTATCTGAGATCAAGCAGAGGTTATGGCTGCCACCTGTGCGCTTTGGAACAACCCGGAGCGATGGAAATCATTGGTTCCCCGGATCATTTCCGAAAGGTGTCAATATTGCCAGGCCAAGTCTGAAGTTTTACATCCAAATCCATCAACTTAACCCCGGCAATTACTTTATCTGCGACTAAGGCAATGCTCATATCACTACCCAAATCAATATCCTTGACATGCCATGCCTGGAGCGGCCCGCATGCTGCCGGAACCCTTAAAAATTCTGTAGGATTTTCAGGGTTAACGACACAGCGATTCAAACCTAAAGAAAGCCCCTGCCCCGCTGCTTTTACCAATGCTTCCTTGCGCGTCCAGAAACGGTAAAACTCCCGTTTTTTTAAAGCTTCCGGCAACTGCTTCCAGTAAGCGGCTTCTTCTTCAGCAAAGCATTTATTAACCAGTGCGGAAAAATTGGCGCGTTGCTTGCAGACTTCAATATCTATGCCTAGCTGACAGCTGCAAGCGACGGCAAGCACCATTGTGTTTTCCGAATGAGACAGATTGAAGACCAATTCAGGGTGATCGGCAAGATAAGGTTTGCCGTGTTCTCCTTTTTTTATCCTTATCTTTTCCGGCGGCTCATTAAGAAGGCGGGCTAATATGTTTCTTAAATATCCATGGGCATTGACATAACGCTGTTGCCGTAACTCATTTTTTAGTCTTCCTGCACGCGCTTGCTCTGCTTCATCGAGAATTCGCCAAAAGTGTTGATAGTGCTCATCTCCGCCGGCTATATTGCCATGCCAGAGTTCAACTGTGCCGGTAGTCAATGAATAATTCATAAGGCTTATTTTGAGATGTCAGTGAAATCCTTTAATGCCCGGCAATGGCACGCCCTTCTCCGCGCCGGTCACTGGCGGCAGTCAGGGCATGTGTAATCTTATTCCACTGCACGGCCTGCATATCGCCATACCGGTAACGGGCTTCTTTCATCGTATGTCCCATTGCGGCAAGATCTGTGACTTCATTCGCAGTCATGGCGTCTTTTTCGTATTCCACCACATCGGGAATAAATTGATGATGGAAACGCGGCTCTCGCACCCATGAGTCCGGGCCATTGCCTTGAGCAAAATCCAGCGCCGCCAGTAACACCATCGAAATAATCCGGCTGCCGCCCGGTGTGCCTAAAACAGCAACGCGGCTGCGGTCTTCAAGAAAAGCAGGCGTCATGCTCGATAACATGCGCTTGCCCGGCGCTATGGCATTGGCTACGCCGCCAACCAGGCCATAGCTGTTCATAGCGCCCGGCAGGGCGACGAAATCATCCATTTCATCATTTAACAACACGCCGGTTCCGGCGGCAACAAAACCCGACCCAAACGGAAGATTAATACTCAAAGTCGCCGCGACCCGGTTGCCTTCATTATCAATAATCGAAAAATGCGTGGTATTGTCTCCTTCAGGCTGTGGCTGCAAATAACCTGACAGCATATTGCTGGGCAGCGCCTTGTCCTGCCGTATACTGCTGCGCAAGCCGGCCGCATAATCGCCGTTCAGCAAATGCCTGACGGGCAGATCCACAAAATCCGCATCGCCCAGATATAAAGCCCGGTCATGATAAGCGCGCCGCATGGCCTCCACTATAAGGTGCTTGCGAGTGATTTCATCGGCATTTTTTAAATCATAGGCCGACAGAATATTCAGCGCCTCAATCAATACGATGCCGCCGGAAGAGGAAGGCGCTGCGCTGGTAATTTTCATGCCGTGATATTCGCCCCGCACCGGCTCGCGCTCGACAACCTGATAAGAGGCCAGATCTTCCTTGGTCCAGATTCCGCCCGCTTTGCTGACGCCATTCACCAGTTTTTTTGCGACCTCTCCGCTATAAAATCCGCCCCGGCCTGATTTTGCCAATTGCTTTAATGTGTAGGCCAACTCCGGCTGTCTCAGTATCGAATATGTTTTTGGCAACTTGCCTTTATTTAGAAATATCCTTGCAGTCTGCGGGTTTTTTTTCACGACTTCGGCTCTGAACTTCAGCAATTTGTTATACTTTTCGCCGATAGCAAAACCTGTTTGTGCCTGCCTGATGGCCGGCGCCAGGCTTTCCGCCAGTGACAAGCGTCCATATTTTTCCGACAAATGCACCAGAGCCGCAGGCATTCCGGGAATAGCCGCCGCTAAAGCGCCATCCCTGGATAACCCTGGAATTACCCGGCCCTGTTTATCCAGGAACATGTTCTTGTGAGCGGCCATGGGTGCTTTTTCCCGGCCGTCAATCATGGTTTCAAAACCGTCTTTTTCCCGGTGCAGCAGCCAGTAACCGCCGCCTCCCAGCCCCGAACCGGCCGGTTCAACAACGGCTAAGGCTGCGCTGACCGCCACGGCCGCATCAAAAACATTCCCGCCTTTGGCCAGAATTTCAAAACCGGCATTCGTAGCTAATGGATGCGCGCTGGCAATTGCGACATGGGATGCATCCGCATAAATTCGACCGCCCCAAAAAATAACAATTAACACGATTACTGCGCCGCTTTTATTCAACATCGTCCACCTGATTGTTTTTAAACTGATAAATCATTTAGCCAATTAAATCACATATATAACAATGTGCTAAGGGGATAACCATTTTTGCTGCATCAGACTGAAAGAGCCTTATTGCTCGATGCTACTAATGCAGCCTTTGCCTTAATGCGGGTCAGTTCAATCGAGTACCAGGATTATAAAGTGAAGATTAGAAAGTGGAACTGGTTCAGATAAGAGTAAACCTAAAAATGTCAGATGTTAAACTCACTTTTGACGTCATCAGTATCGGTGTGATGGCAAGCCAATGACCTTGGCCTTACTGAACGCAGGTTCTCGTGTCAGGGTAAGCGTAGTTTCGTTACCCCAGCGTTGCGAATGTGAAATATTTCATAGACCTCAATCCTAAACCTTCGTACACTCAAATCAGCATCAATATTTCGACTTTGAGCGTTCTTTTCAAATTCCTGATATTGCGATTAATTCTGATCGAATTGCATTCATTTTTATTTACTGTCCTGCTCCAGGCAGGTTAACTGGAGAGGTTTAAAGTGGCAATTAAAACTTGGATTTACTGGATTGGTGGAAATCATGAACAGCAGGCTCATGAAATCGGAAGTCTTCTGACCCAACAGGGTATCGACATACAGGACTTTGATAGTTGTCATTCCTGTGGTCCAGGAATGATTTTTAGCAGCGAAGTGACTCCGGAAATCTGTGAGCAACTGCGCGAGCTCAGCTGCAATGGCCAGATTCAAGTGCTGGCCTGTTGTTGTACGGCTATTTCCGGCGATGCGGCCTGGCGGCTGATGGAAGCAGGCGCCTCTGATGTATTGGTATGCAAAGAGTGCAGCATGGCAGTATATGAAATCTCCGCCCGCCTCCAGCGTTGGGAAGATGTGGACCGGATGTTGAACTCCCCCACTGTACAGGGTGTCCTGATGGGGGAAAGCCATACCTTGAAGACGATTCTTCGGCAGGTGGTTGAAGTGGCTCACTTCACCGACTGCTCGGTGCTAATACAAGGTGAAAGCGGAACCGGCAAAGAGCTGCTGGCGAAACTCATCCATGCTAGGGACTCCCGTCCCAACAAGGGCGATCTGGTCATTCTGGATTGTAGCACCATCATGCCGGAATTGTCCGGTAGCGAGTTTTTCGGTCATGAACGCGGCGCATTCACCGGCGCCGTGGCTGCTCGAGACGGCGTGTTTGCTCTCGCAGACGGCGGCACGCTGTTTCTCGATGAAGTTGGCGAATTGCCCCTCACATTGCAAGCTCAGTTGCTGCGCGTTATTCAGGAACATACGTTCAAACGCGTCGGAAGCAATGCCTGGCAGCGTACTTCGTTCAGGCTGGTCTGCGCCACCAACATTGATCTCTGGAAACAGGTTCAGCGGGGCGTGTTCCGTGCCGACCTGTACTACCGTATCGCCAGTTTCGTCTGTCATTTGCCTCCCTTGCGAGAGCGTCCCGAGGACATTCTTCCCCTGGCCTATTACTTTCTGAAAGAGTGTCGCTTGAATCAAGAACCTCCTGTTCTGGACGCTCCCGTTCAGGAGTATCTGCTACGGCGGGAATATCCCGGCAATGTGCGTGATCTCAAGCAGGTTGTAGCGCGCATGCTATGCCGTTTCGCCGGTCAGGGGGCCATTACGGTAGGCTGCATTCCTCCGGATGACCGACCGGCCCGTACCGGGAGCCGGGACGCTTGGCGCGCCGCGGACTTCGAGCGTACTATCCGCGTAGCCTTGGCTCGCGGCATGGGCCTCAAGACCATCAGCAGGGAAAGCGAAAAGACCGCTATCCGGATCGCGGTGGATGCAAACGGCGGCAACCTGCAACGAGCCGCCCAGCGCCTTGGCGTTACCTCCCGCACCTTGCAGCTATGGCGAGCTGCCCAACGTCAGGAAAACAAGTAGGGCGTTTCATTAAAACAGTTACCATTTGCCGTGAGCTTGTCAACCGTTAAAGCCGCGTTCCTATGGCATAGCTATCCACCCAACTTTTCGGCATTATATAAACGAAATATTGCAAAAACCCAAACTCTTTCCTACTGGAGAGGATTAGATTAAGGAGCTTAACATCAGTATTTACATTCCCTCTCATCCCAGCTTTCTCCTTGTGGAGAAAGAGCAAGAGCAACAGAGCTTGTGTATATGGCTATGCTCCTATGGACTCTCTCGACCAGGCCTTTAGTTCTGGATGAAGCGGAAGACTCAAGCCGAATGGTTTTTTGTAATTGATTTGGCTGAACTGACTAACCTGCCTGTCATAGGCCATGACTTGCTGCGCCAAGCCGCCGCGCTGATCAAGTTCAGGAAATTCCGCCCCAAAATCAGGTTTTCCTGAACCGGCGGCAACCGCAAGGCCTTTATTTTTACAAGTTCGACGCCGGGATGTAGCCACGGACCGTCGGAGCCGAACAGTATCTTGTCGGCTCCGGCCCGTTTGACGGCTTGTTCCAGCAGATCAAAGCGCCGCACACCGGCGGTATCGGCGTAAATATTCGGGTGGCGTACCAGATGGTCGGTCAACGCGAGTTGGGCGCGCCAGTCTTCGGCAAAGCTGCCGAGATGCGGAATAATGAAGTTGACGTCCGGATATTCCTGGGCAAGCAGCTCACAGACGGACACTTCTCCCGCCACATCGTAAAGTACCGGCAAATTGAAAGCCCGCGCCGCTGCGCAAATCTCACGGGTAATCCCGGCATCATGGCGGTGTACCTTGATGCCAACGAAGCCATAGCGTTCGATGGCGATCTTGACCAGTTCATGTACACGTCCCCGGTCACGTTCCGGGTGAACGAAGGCAAATCCGTAGAATCGATCGGGTCTGCTGGCCACGATACGCGCTACTTGCTGATTAGCGACGGCATAGTTTGAATGAAAAGCGGCGAACAGCACCGTTCGGTGAATCCCGGCCGCCGTTGCACGGCGCAGATAATCCTGCAATGGCGCCCTGGTGTCCCAAGGGCCGGTCAAGCCGTCGCCGGTTCCGGCATGGCAGTGGCAATCGATGATTACGGTATACCTCCCATCGGATAATAAAATGCGCCTGCAGCTTCGAAGGGTCAGAGCGGATGCCCTGAGATGACAGACTGCTTTCTCATTTCAGTCCTGAAGTGAATGCGGGTTGATATTCCTTTGTAGAAATTGGGAAGATGAAATTTTTCGTTGAGCGCATGGATGGGGTCATCGGGCAATGCGAATCTCATCAAGCTCGTGTCTATCCCAGACTGCACGCCGTAATGTTCGCAGATCAATACCGTCGATCGCCGCGAAGCATGACAACTTTCAGCGTAGACAACGGGATGGCCTTCGGTAGTAACGACCGCTACCCGTTCCATGCCGATCCGGCGCAGATGATTGGCCCGCCAAGCTGCGCAATGCTTCAGACCATTGGTGTGCCCGGTTTGCGCGCTGACACTGGGGAAACGGATAAAATCCTTCAGTTCCACCAGAAAACAGGCGCGCCGTGTCCGGCAGCAGGCGGTGGCCGAAGCGTTTTGACTTAGCGATGTGCTTGAAAACTTCATTGGCGCACCTGCAGCGGCAAAAACATGACGGCTACGGGAAGAATTCGCTTACCCGCAGCTCATCGGCCAGCACAGTCGCTTTGGCCCCAGCCGGCAACCGGGCTATGCCGGCCCGCAAAACTGACGGCTCAATAGCCGTCGAATCCCAGTTAAGACGGACGCGCTCTTCCATTACGCCGTCATTATCCAGATAAAGAACCGCTGTACTCTCACGAGTACCGATCTGCAGAAGATGCAATCGCCATCGAAGCCACTCATCGAGCAAAATAACCGCCGAACTGTTAGCACGCTTTAAACCGTCATCCCGATCATTCGCCACGATCCCGGCGAGCAGTAAACCTCCCTTATGGCGAATAATACGTACCGCCACGCTCAAGTCTTCGCCATTCTGAAAACGAAGCAGCTGGATCTGATCGATCGGGCCATCGGGGTCATTTGCTGCAAATTTCAATATCGTCGGCTTGAACCAGCCTTCGGCAATCCACTCAAACCGGCCAGCCGGCAGCATGAATTCGATGCCTGCGCGTGTGTTTTCGTCTCCGCTGTAGAGTCATCGACGCAGAGCATCCCACGCGATCCGGTGTGTGCGGCGGAGACATCATTCGTCACTGTCGTTCCGCTGCCCGTCATGCTTCTCACAGATCTCCAGCCTGCGGGAGGCATGCGCCATCTTCGAAATCGACAAACTCAGCAGTCGCTGTCTGATTCCGAACGGGAACCGGCGCGCTGGTAACCATGTTGGCGCCGATATCGAACACGCGCGCGATGAGGATGTCGCACCCGTCCGGCAGGTTGCGGAGCAAAATGCCGTAGCGAAGGTCGGTCCGTGGACGTTTTGGATTATTCATAGGAGATTTTTGGTAGCCTTCAACCCTGATATTATTCTTGAAGATTTTCTTGTCGCTGTTCCCTCTCTTCTTGTTAATGGTTTTTTCATTGTGAAAATCGACGCATCGAGTTTCGAGCACCTTAGCACCATTCAGAAGGTCGACCTCGACCTTGAGCAAATCGCCTTACGACTTGTTGCTGGCGGCAAATTGCAGCCGCGCCGCCATGAGCGGCCCGATCCGGTTGAAGCGGTCAGCTACCGGTGCGGTAAAGTTCGCCGTGTTGGAATAAGGAAGGTACTGCAACGGGTGACGACTGGTTTGTGCTTTGGTATCAGGGGTGCCTTGCAAAAACTCAATGTGTAAATGTGGGTATGTCGCACCGTCATCACCGACTCTGCCGATCTCCTGCCCCTGCACGACACTCGGGCCGGGCTTCATAGCCTCGTCAATGCTGTCGAGATGCAGGTGGACAAGATACATCTTTCCGTCATTGGGGTCGTTGACCTCAAGGAGCATGTGGCGAGAGCTATATCCGTCCTGTCCTTTTTCCCCAGCCGAGCGCACCGTTCCCCCGCGCATGGCATAGACCTTCGTACCCTTTTCAGCCGGCAAGTCGATACCGTCATGAAAATCCCACCGGTTGGTGTTGATGCGCGGACCGAATGAGGTATTCATCTCATTGGGCATGGTGCTCTTGCTGAGCGGCCAAATATAATTTGTTGACATTTTTTCTCTCCTGTCATTCTATGAAACTGCTAGATAAGGAAATGCTTCGGCGGGATGATTTCAGTCTTCCAATGCGTACTGCATTCTAAATTTCATCCACTATAAGGAAATCAAAGCCCTGTCACGAAACTCTCACACTGCCTAAGCGGGTGCAATTGTAGTCACTGTTCCATTTGGGCCCCGATACTTGAGCGCTCCGTCCTCGACATACAAAATTCCGGCGCTGGCCAGATTCGCCATTGGTGGGACAGGGGCATTCGCAATCGCAATGACACCCTGCCCTCCTCCAAACTTTTTAATCTGGCTGTCTTCCTTGAAGCCAATACCAATATTGCCAGTCGCTGAAATACGATGATGACCTCGAAGCCTGTATTGTCATCTTTGCGGCCATTGATCTAGAGCTTGTCCGACTAAACAGCAATTTCATATTTCCCCGCAGGAGCTATTTGGTCAGTCTCGATCAACTCGATGTCAGGATATCGGTCTTCGATCCGGATCGAAGCTGCGCCTACCTGTTGACCGGCTTGTTTGATCCGCAATGGCGGTTGGTTGTACTCCAGGTTGGTGTTGGTGGCACTCACCTCCAGAACAGCAGAGGCAGAGTAAAGGGCACCCTCGTTCGAGGTGATAGAAACAGTAGCCATCATATTTCTCCTGTAAATTGGAATGTTGTTGCCAATAAAGAAAGATCTTTTCCTTTCCTCTTGCTGTAAAATTAACTCCAATACCATTTTGAACGCTAATGATGAATTCGATAATAATTTTCATCATTATTTCCCAGTAATACGGAGCTAACAGAATTAGCAAACATTATTCATGCGATACCCTGGCGCACCTAATTGCGATAACCTCTCTTGCCAATGAGTAGTGGGTACTAGGCAATGACCTTTAGCTTTGTATTCCTGAACAAAGACAGTTGTATTAAAAAGCTTTTTGCGTTTGGCCAACTCACATAAATACTTGGACTCCTGTGATGTACTTCCCAGATAGTAGATAAAAAGCCTTTTACCTTTATCCTTTTGTGTTTCCGCCCATTTAATCCACTTTAAGGGCTGCGAGTACAGCTTGATTGCTGATTTATTAGAACACTTAACTCCTTTTTTAGTCTCTTTATCCATACAGCCGCTATATAAACAATCAAATCCCCAGCACTCTTGAATGTGGGCCGAATATTGATTAGCGTTGGTAACAATCTCCAGCATGGGTCTTCCGGCACCTGAATGGCATGCAAGAATGATATTTCCAATTATCGGCCGGTTTCCGATTGATTTATATGTACTGTACTCGACGATTGCAACATGATGATATGGACTCCTCCTTACCCACACGGTGTCATAAAATGCACCCAATGATTTAACGGAGCAAAGAGGAGCCCGACATGAATAATAACGCAGTTGGTTTGGATATTTCAAAAAACGTTTTCCA
>NZ_CADCXN010000003.1 GCF_902806695.1 Candidatus Methylobacter favarea
TTCGCGTCGTCTCAGTAAAGCCTACGAACGACTGACTCGCATCGACGAAGCTTGGATTTACATCGCCATGACTCGCATCATGGTGAATCGTTTGGCTTGACGCGATAATTTCCAAACAGCTTCTAAATCAGAATTACAAATAACGCGAATTTTACCGCTGACTGAGTCTAACGCTTCGCCCGCCACTTCAAAAATGCTCGATCTGAAATAACCGGCAATGCGGTCATAGCATTGAGCGCTTTGCAGTTTTTGATTTAAAAAACTGCCGTCTAAAGGGGTTTGGCGGGATGAATAACGGGTAATCATTCGATGCCATCAAGCCGTTGTAGTGAGGTACTTCTCATATATAAGTCCGTCATTCTGGCAGGGATTGCCGGAATCCAGCGGCCAAGGATGGTGACACTAAATCAGCCCATAAGTCATGCCAATCTGGATTATATTGTTCAATCAGCCGTTTTTTAAATATTCGCGGCCATTTCTTGATCTGTTTGTCTCGCAAAATAGCGCTTTCTATCCGTTCATGCACTTCAAAGCATGCCAAGATATGCACGAGATATTTTTTGGTAAAAGCATCAAGCAAACCTTGCCGATGCTGATAGACACGCCCGATTAAATTAGAGTTAACGCCAACATATAATGTGACATTACGAGCACTGGCAAGCATATAAACGCAAGGCCGTTTTTCCATTTAGGTTCCCTAAAGCTATCTCGTGATATACAAATAGCGTCATACCCGCCGGGAAGCGGGTATCCAGCGCCATAGATGGCAAGCTTAATACATCCCTGTATTCTGGACTCCGGCAATCCCTGCCGGAATGACGGCTTGACTTAATGGCGCGGCCAAAGATCATAATATCGACCAATACTTTCAAGAATCCCGCCCCTTCTTGTAATCATAATCTGGGTCAGGATCAAAGTGACCAAATAACTCAAAAATTCTAATTGTTTACGGCGGTTTATAAATTCTTTTAGCGCGGTAACCACTGTATCTTCCTTGGTTTTGAAATGACCCAACGTTTGCGCCTCATTAATTAATTCATCATCAATAGCCAAATGTGTTGTCATGATATTTTCCTCCACGAGTTAGGCGTTGAAATTCTCTATCGCCCCAGCGAGGGTATGCGCCGCTTCCGCATCGACTTCCCAATGCGGCATGTGATCGATATGGGAGAGACGGTTCAAATAACCCAATATTTCGATGATCTTCTTACGATTGCCCCAGTAATCCTTGACTTCCGCGCTCAGATAATTGACGCCTTCTCTAGCGTTTTCTTTGGCGACGGTTTCATGCAGGGCAAACAGCACATGACGCATTAACGAACCGGCAAAGTTATCGCCGCCGAGATTAGAGCGTTTAAATTCCGTGCCGGTTTTAAAGCGTACTTCATTGGCTTTGGTTTTGGCAAACATGAACGCATATTCGCGCACGCCGAAGTCCTTGGCGAATTCCTGATAGGCGCCGGCACGCAATTCGCCATTTTTTTCCAGTTCCAGGCCTTTTAAATACAGCCGTTCGGAAGCCGTCAAACCTTTTCATTGAAATTCATCAAAGCCGATGGGGATAAGATGATTACAGGCAATTTCAACGGCTTGATCTATCAGTTTTTCAAACGCTGATTTTTGGTTCTTATGCTTTTCCCGATAAAGTTCGTTCTCGATGTTAATGCCCTCAATCGTAGAAAATCGGGTCATCACCCTGAGCGCGGCGGCATAGGCGGCCAGTTGATAATCGGTGTCGCCGAAGTTGGGCAGTTCCTTATCATCCAGCGCCATCATTTGATCGAGTTGAGCACGGACTTAATCCTCGATCAGGCTGGGTAATTCATCGGGAAACACTTCTTCATTATAGGTGCGTTTGCGTAACACCAGCAAAACAGTACCTTGAACGTAATTGCCTTTTTTAAGACCTGATGTGGTTTTAGTCGCAATTGTCCAGGCTGAACTGACATGAAGACCCGCCGCCCATAAAATCATGCCTAAGTCCGCCCAAACAGCAGGGTCTTGATGGGCGAATTGCACCATTTGCAGGCCGTTTTCGGGCATGTTGTTTGCCAAATTGGCATAAATCTCAGCCATTTCCTGTTTAAATTCGTGACCATTTCCTTTGCCAGCCAAAGCAGAGCGAATAATGGATGTCCATTCAGGAAAGGTATGGGCCAGGCTTTTTTCATACCAAACTGAAAAATACTCGCCTAATTCATGGTAATTAATTGCATCGGCATAAGGCGGATCTGTAATCCATACATCCACTTGGGATTTAATATCGCGCGCATCAGCAGTACAAACTAAATCTTTGCTCTGCAAAGAATAAAGCGGGTATTCAACCGATGAGTGCCCAGTACCTTTAATTTTTGCAAGCGGTCTAACGGAAAAGTTATAAAGTGTATTTAAAGCCTGATTAACAAAGGTTTGATTCCCTTTTAGATTGCCAGCATGCGGCATCCATGCACATAATCTTGAGTTCCAATCGGCAATTTTTGCTATCCCAAGATAGCTTGCTACCGATTTATGTTGGTCATCATGTACGGACAGCTCTTGCAGCAAACCTGCTAATAATAACTGTCTTGGAGTATACAAATGATGCCAATAACTCCAGCCTCTTGTTCTTATCGGTTCTTCAGTTTTATCACCGCCGCGTTCAATTTTCCGACTGGGAATATAGCCTTTTTCCTGCCAGTCCGTGAAACGCTTTGTTAACAAATCTAACACCCGTTTTTCTCGCTCTAAATCCTCGTCAGTGACTGAACAATAATGACGACGCGTTTTTTCCACCGGCTCACCTTGGGCATTGGTTGACCAATAAGTTTCTAGCCAGCGCACCCAATAAAGCCGTTCCTGAAACACATCGTCAGGACGCGGAACTACGTCTTCATTTTCCCAAAGCCGCAAGCCGTAAACGGTTTTTCCGTCAATTTTTTTATCGCCGCGCAGCTCCGGAATAGAAAAACTTTCACCTGTTTCAGGGCAAGCCATGCGGCCATTCTGCACGGATCCTGACTTGGCTTTAACAAAGGTTTCTTTATCGGCATTAATGACGATTTCAATATCGTAGCGTTTATTGATAGGATTAGGTTTTAGCACCGCGCAAATATCATCTTTTTCACTGATAACCCAGATGGGAGCTAACGGCAATAAATAACTGGTAGCCGGACACACGGCTTCGATGCAATACAAATAAGCATCCGCCCGCCAGCCTTGCGCATTGTGCTCAATACCCCATTCGGTAATTTGTTCGTCAGCGGCGGCAAATGCGGCTTGCTGCGCCGCCTGCACGTTTTCCTGAATCTTTTTGCCGCCGCCGATCAGGTGAATACTGGCCCAGGTCAGCAAGGCGGCCACCGGGTTAAGGTCCGAACCATAGGCTTCACAGCCGATCCGGGCGGCTTCAAACGGAATCGAACCGCCGCCGCAAAAGGCATCGCCGACTCTGGGCGTATGGCCAAAACGCTTCTTGCCGAGCTGGTCTATCAATTCCTGGATGTTATTCGCGGTGGTGCCTAAATGCGCGTTAATCTCCAGCCATGCCGTTTCGCTGGGGCCTTCGATTTGTTCGGGGCGGTCGCAGTATTCCAGTTTTTCGTCATAGCTTAAATGGTCAAAATAGCGACGGGTAATTTCATCTTTTTGGCTTTGCGTGACGCCTTTTGTCCATGAGATGCCGCCTTTGTCAGTGATGGCAAACAGCGTTTCCGGTTGTAGGCTGGGATGAGGTACGAATCCCGGCATGAGGAGCCTCTGGTGCCGGGATTCGTACCTCATCCCAGCCTACATTCATGGCGTTTTGGCGCCGCCATTCATAGAGCGTTTTCACCGGAATGGATTTGGAGCGGCGTTGCCATAAGCCGTCAGCGTCCATCGTCAAAATCTTTAAAAAAATCTCCCGGTCTTTAACATGCCCAGAATAGAGGCGCGAATTAAAATTAACGGTTTACGGCCCCACCATTTGCCCAATCCAGTTAGAGTCTGACCTAAATTAGCTTTATGTTCTTTATACGATTCTTTGGAAATTAACGAGACGGGGAACTGCGTTTCAATAAAGGTTTTATCGGTTTGTGGCATGGATGGTTAACAAGGAAAGAAATAAAAACCGGCTATCGCCAGAGTTGCTCATGCAAGGGGCGTATTTGATGGATGACGGTGAAATCCTTGTCGTTATGCAGCAGTAAACAATCGTTTTCCAACGCAAGCTGGGCAATACAACAATCGATGGGACTGCGCACCGTCAAGCCCTGGCGGCGCAAATCAAAGTAGATGCGCGCGGCTGCGTGCCATGTCGATGCGCTCGCTTCGACATAGGTTTGGCCTTCAAGATGGCTGGACAGCAATTGCCATTCTTTGTTATCACGACAGCCTTGCAGAAGCTCCAACTGATTAAATCGGCTCAAGACCACTTCACGGTCGTCCAGCCATACTTGTATCCGTTCCGCTTGCGTGCCGGTTTTATCCTTAAAAATAAGAATCCAGACCGAGGTATCAATCAAAATCATGACGCAGGCTTCGTGCCGCTTTATGATCAAAATCCTCTCTGAATTCTATTTTTCCGGCCAGTCTGAACAAGTCCTTTTTTTTACGGTTTTGCACCAGTTCTTTCAGGGCCAGGTTAACCAATTCCCGTTTGGTGTGTATGCCTGTCAAACTGATGGCTTCGTTCATTAATTCATCGTCTATGACAATATTGGTGCGCATGGCGGAAGACTCTCTGGTGTATGGCAATACACATCATACCGCCATTGGTGATCCTTTTAAAGCTAATTCAAATGGCAGCCGTTTGCCTACGATGCTGGGTTACGGAAAATATTTATAAACGTCTTTTCTATGTAAAAAACGAGTAAAAATGAGCTCATCATTTAAGACTTCTAAGCCCACTCGGTAATTACCTATGCGGATGCGGTAAAAAGTGTCATAGCCTTGAAGTTTCTTTACATTAGTGTCATAGCCTTGAAGTTTCTTTACATTTTTGAGTTCGTTTAGGTTTTGCGCTGTTTTACAATCAATAATAATTTCTTTGATTTTAGCTAATAGCTTGTTATCTCGAATATTGCTTAAGTCTTTTGCAAATTTAGACTCAAATTTGACCTTCACTTTAACTCGCCATTCAGTAGGGGGAAAATTTCATCATCTGAAACAAAGTCATTTTTTCTACCTTCAGAGATAGCATTGGCTAAACCCACTTCCTCTAAAGCCTCCAGCACGACATCATATAAAACCTCTCTTTTCGTTTTGAGAAGCTCGACTATGACTTCAGTAAGAAGTTCTTTGGTTTTTTCATCACTTATTGAAAGTTCCATATGTGTTCCCAGTTGTGTTGTTGTTATGTTGATTTAATGACCGCTTGACATTAACGACAGCTCAAACTCTGCCCGGCGATTACGTAAAACACCTTCCATCACCGGGTTTTCAGTTAGCGCAAAACGCACGGCTTTACGCCAGCCTTTATTGCGGCCATTAACGGCATGCCCCGTGGCCGCATTGGTCATGGTATAAAGCCACCAGCGTTCTTCAGGCACCAGACCCAACCAGTTATGTACGGCTGTGACTGATAGTTCCGGGTCTGCATCTTCTAAAGCCCAGGCTAATAGAGTGAGTTCTTTGCCCAAGGTTCGATCAACGGGTATCTGACCCTTTTTGAGCCACTGACCCGTTTTTACGCCCAAGTTTCGCAAGCAACGATTAAATTCGGCCTTTACGTGCTCTTCTATTTGTTCCCAGGTATGGCGATTTAAAACGGCCTTTATTTGTGCATCCACATCATTAAAGGTGGGCGATGTTTCTTCGCCTTTTTCCGGTTTAATCCAGTGAAAATATTCGGAAATAAGTACCTTGGCCTCTTTCGCTTTTGAGATGGGTACCGTAACAATAAAGCAGTGCTCGGTTTGCTCCGGATCAAATCCGAAACCCAAGGGTTGAGATTTTTTTACGGATACTCGCGAATGGGCGGGCATTGCTGCGCTCATTGACGTACTTCACCGGGTTGAAGTTGCCGGCCCACTTCCGCTAACCAATCGATGAGCTGTAGGCCGCGTTGAAATTTAACTTCTTCTACACTAATACTGATTTGGCTGCCTTTCATCACACCTTACAGTTTTTCCACGATCGTTTTGATTTCATCACCCGTATATTTCGTGGAGCCTTCAGTGCTATAGGTGAGTGAAGCTGAATCATCGTTAGCAAACACGTCCATAATAACGCCTTTCACCCTGCCTTCGAATTTTATTAAACGTTCAATAAAATCAAAAGCTGCTTTAGCGGATAAAGTGCCTTGCTGGTGGACATCCCAAGTCAATGGTTTTGAGGGTTCAATGACCACTTTTTTATCCGATTTTTTCGAGTTGCGATTTTATGCCTTCCTTGGTCGCTATGGCTTGCACAAAACGACTGGAAGACGGGACTTCAAAGGCACTGTCGTAATAAGCGCCTAAACTGCCTGGGTCAGAGCCATCGGTGGTATAACGTATTTCCGCACCACCGGGTATGGCTTTCAGTTCCACTTGCCACTTATCGCCACGCTGAATGACCTCATGCTTGAGTTGCAGCGTGTTTTCCCAGGTATAGACTTTACCTTGGTCATGTTCGCCCCGGCTATCGACACATAAAAAAGTGACGCGCATATCGCTAGTGCTATATCTGGAATAACCACCTTCAGTTTCAGCGACATCCATCGATGCGGAGCTGAGTAAGCTATTGCCCAGTTCATAGAGTACTTTGTCGCCGTTGACGGGTGTGATTTTTAAATTCGCTTCGCCGGTATCAGAATTTCGACTGAGCACCTTAAAGTGGACCCCGAAAACCGGACAATAGATTAAGATATGTCCTGACCTAAAAAGAGGCGGGAAATGAGCGAAAGCAAACGGAAGATATTTACCGGGGCGCAAAAAGCGAAGGTTGCCTTAGAAGCC
>NZ_CADCXN010000004.1 GCF_902806695.1 Candidatus Methylobacter favarea
CGCCATGCCCCCTCACTCAAATTACTCGGGTAACGTTTTTTCCGTTTTTTGTGCTCATACTATTTATTTCATAATCAAAATTGATACCTTATGGGCGAAAAGATGAATTTCCAAACAGCTTCTAAATAAGTCATCATTCCATCTATACAATCGAATGTAACTTGTTTAGTTTTTTCAAGTTTAAAGGTCATACGTTCGTCCCGTCCATAATGTTGAAAATGTCCCCAGGTTCCCGTTATTTAGCTTGTAACCGGCTGAAAGTATTCCAGGGGACAGCATCCATCAAACACTCCCCCCCATCCCCTCAATAAAGGTATCAATAAACGCCTTAATCTTATCGCGCACCCGTTCACTAATAGGCTTGCGTTGCAGTATCTTCGGTTTAAAGCTGAGGGCACTGACAATCTCTTGCTCGCGTGGTAAGCGGTTGGCAAAGGTATAGTTATTAATCAGCTTCTCAAGTTGTTTGGGAACAATCTGCTCTTCCTCGCATAAGGCGCTAAGGCTTTTTGTTTGTTTTCAGTCCAGAACGATTCAAACGCGGCAATCACGTTGTCCGTAGGTTTTATATTGGGCAGGTTCTCGTCAATAAAGGCCTGAATCAGCAGTTTCTTGCTGCGCAACTGCATTTCGCCCGCCACTATATCAACAATCTCTTTTTGACGTTTCTCCCGGTCGTCGGGGGCCATTTTACTCAAGGTCATTAACAGATTGAGGATATACGCCACGTTAATCTCATCGCGGTGAATCAGGCTTAACTCAAAATCCACATCATCCAATACCGAAGTTTTTTCTTTGCCCTGGCCGCGTTCAACCTTGTCGTCAACATCCAGATACTTGGATTTGTAATCTTCAAAGGTCTGAACCGGTAAACTCAAATCAACCTCGTCAAAATCGGCAAACGTCGTCAAAATATTTTTAACGCGCAACAGCTCCCTAAATCGGATCACAAACGCCAGTTGTTCTTTTTCGCTGGGCAGGTCATCGACACTTTGCACCGTGGGGGTAATTGCCAGTAACTCTTCAACGGCGTTATTAAACTCTTTTACATACTCTTCATACGGTGCGACCAACACCGTTTCTTTGGCGTCCTTGTTGGAAAATAAGGCAATCGCTTCATCGGTGGCGGCTTTCAAATTACGAAAGCAGACAATATTACCCTGTGATTTTTTCTCGTTCAGATTGCGGTTAGTGCGTGAATACGCCTGTATCAAGCCGTGAAACTTCAGGTTTTTATCCACATACATGGTATTAAGACGCGGACTGTCAAAGCCGGTTAAAAACATATTCACTACCAGCAATAAATCAATCTGCCCGCTGCGTACCCGCTTGGCGATGTCCTGGTAATAGTTATAAAACGTCTGGCTGTCGTTGGTACTGTATTTGGTGCCAAACAGCGCGTTATAGTCGGCAATAAATTCATCCAGTTTGTCCCGGCTGGAGTGATTGATACGCGCACCGGTGGGTAAATCCGGCGGTTCTTCGGGTATCAATCCGCTGATTAGCCCATTTGCTTCGGGGTCTTCTTCATTGGCGGCATAACTGAAAATAGTGGCAATCTTTAAAGGAGGTGCGGCTTCCGCCTGTTTCAGCTTAAACAATTCATAATACTTAATCAGCGTGGCGACACTGCTCACGCAAAACATGGCGGTAAAATCCGGCGCTTTGGTTTTTTGCCGGTGGTGGGCCAGAATGTAATCGGTAATTTTTTCCAGGCGCTTCGGACTTTCCAGCAGCTCTTTGGTATCAATCGCCTCTACTTCAATATCAAGTTCATTGGCGCTGTCTTTACGCTTGTATTTTCCGACATACTCCACGGCAAAGCGCAGCACGTTTTCATCACGGATGGCATCGACAATCACATATTTATGCAGGCATTCACCAAACAGCGAGGCGGTGGTTTGTTGGTTGCCTATGGAACCGAAAGCGTTATCGGCAAAAATAGGGGTGCCGGTAAAACCGAACATTTGCGAGTTGTTAAAGAATTTTTTGATGTTCTTATGAGTATCACCAAACTGGCTGCGGTGGCATTCATCAAAAATAAACACAAATTTCTTATCTTGCAGGTGAGTAATCTTGCCCACATAACGCTCTTTCATAATCGCGTTATTGAGTTTCTGGAGGGTGGTCACAATCAGCTTAGTGCTGTCGTCCGTTAATTGCGCCACCAGCTTATGCGTGTTGGTGGTACTGTCCACGCTGCCTTTTGAAAAGGCATTAAATTCATTGGCGGTCTGAAAGTCCAGGTCTTTACGGTCTACCACAAACAGCACTTTATGCACCTTGGGCATACGCATAATAATCTGGCTGGCTTTAAAGGAAGTCAGCGTTTTACCGGAACCGGTCGTATGCCAGATATAGGCGTTATCCATGCTGTTTTTAACCCGATCAACCAACCCTTCAGTCGCATAAAACTGATAAGGCCGCAGTATCATCAAGCATTTGCTGGTTTCATTGATGACGGTGTAATGGGTGACCATCTTGGCGATATGACAGGGCTTTAAGAATTCCGCTGTAAAATCGTACAAGTCCGATAAGCGATTATTGGCCTTATCCGTCCAGAAGAAAGTCTGCTTGAAGGATTGCTTGAGGTTATTACTGAAATACTTGCTATCCACCCCGTTACTGATAACAAACAACTGCACATACTGAAATAAGCCAGCGCCCGCATCATACGAATCATGCTGGTAACGATTCACCTGATGAAACGCTACTTTAAGCTCGGCGCCACGGCGTTTAAGCTCAATCTGCACCAGTGGCAGGCCGTTGATTAACAACGTCACGTCATAGCGGTTTTTGCGCCTGCCTTCCATGGTGACCTGGTGCGTGACTTGAAACTCATTCATGCACCACTCGTCACAATTTAAAAAACTGATGTAAACCGTGTCGTCAGTGTCGCGTTTTAAAGCAAACTTATCGCGCAATACCTTGGCTCGCTCAAATACGCTGCCGGTATTAAGGTGATTAAGAATACGCTCAAATTCAGCCGGAGTAAGGGGGGTGATTTGGTTATGGATTTCCAGTTGCCGCTTTAAATTAGCCAGCATGTCGGCTTCACCCTCAATACGCACAGGACTGTATTCCATGCCCTTGAGCTGGGCAATGAGGGCTTCTTCCAGGGCGTATTCGGATTGGGTACTCATACAAACATCTGCTGTAACAAGCCTTGTTTGTACTGCTTCAGGGCGTTGAGTTGGCTTTGATTTTGGCTGATTTTGTCGTCTAACGCGGTGAGGAAGTTGGCTATTTTGGTTTGTTCCTCAATAGTTGGGAATGGAATGGGCAAATTAAATAAACTTTCATTCGTAATGTTCATACGGTCATGACGCGCCCCAAAATTTGCAACGCTTTTTATATAATCATGCCAATGAGTAGTTTCAAAGTATTGTTCAAGAAAAAACAAATTTCCGTCTTTGAATCTAAATACGGTGTATAAAGGCGACATTACTCCCTTTATTAATTTATTTCTTTTAATTGGACCAACAAGCGCACTGGTTGAAATTCTTGGGTTATAAACAAAATCGTTTAATTCAACGATGTAGTAGCCATCCAAGTTATTTTTATTAGCAATATCTCTATCAAAATAATCATTCTGACTAACAATGCCTTGAGTCGCTGAATTGGTTAGAACATTACTGATAGCTGAATCCTTGTTTTTTGAATTTACTTTAAAAGCTATTTTCTCTAATTCTAAGAAATCCCACTCAGGAAAAATCTGACAATCCACCTCTCTAAACCGCAACCGTGGCACATTCATACACTTCCCTTTTATTATCGAATCAATTTAATTTCTAAAGACAGCGGTAATTTTTGCCATATTTTATCAGCAGTCATCACAGGCATGTTTTCTACTAAACCCGTTGCTAAACACGCTCTATCAGCTAACGACAAACCAAAAGGCGCGGTCACTTGCCACAATTCCCCCGCTGTGTCGGCATGTTCCAGGTTAAAAGGAATAAACCGAAGCCCTAAAAGTGTTAGTTTTTTAGCGACGGCTTTATCATCAATCGACTTTGCACGAAGTTTTTGCACAACTTCGCACCAATTCACGGTTGACATAAAAGCAATCGGCAAAAGCGGCTTAATGAGCAAGCCGCCTTGTTCCTGGTGCAAATAAGCCAATAACGCGGAGGCATCCAATATCATTATTTATTGTCCTGTTGTTCTTTTTTCGCTTCAAGCCTTCGGTCTTGTATTAACTCATCCACTAAACTCACCGAACCGGGAATTTTTGCCATCAGCGCAAATAGTTCTTGCTCGGTTTGGTTGATTTTCTTTTCTGCTGATAACTCTTTTTCAAGGGCGCGTTTTACAAACTCTTGCACATCAGCATGTTTTAATAGTTCTTGACCCAGTTCGTCGGGCAATTCAATCGCTAATTGCATATTCTTCTCCTGATAATTAAATTTAAAACGGCGGCTTAATCCCCAACTCCAAGCAAAACGCGGCAATCGTGGCATCGGTGGTTTTGCTGGCTTGTTCCAGTTCAGACAATTGCGCGGCAATCGCGTTTAAATCAATCGCGTCTTCGGCTTCAAAGGTATCGACATAGCGGGGAATGTTCAGATTGTAGTCGTTGGCTTTAATGTCGGCTAACGAGGCGACATGGCTGTATTTAGGTTCATTCGTGCGCTGGCTATACGCCGAAACAATCTTGTCGATATGCGCAGGCAATAGCTTGTTTTGGGTTTTGACTTTTTCAAAGTGCTGGCTGGCATCAATAAACAAAATATCTTCGGGATTTTTACGGCATTTTTTAAACACCAGTACGCAAGTGGGAATACTGGTGCCGTAGAAAATATTGGCCGGTAAGCCAATCACGGCATCCAGGCAATTGAGTTGTTCAATCAGGTATTGCCGTATATGCCCTTCCGCCGCACCACGAAATAAAACGCCATGCGGTAACACACAGGCCATAATGCCATCGTCCGCCAACTGGTAGACCATGTGCTGAACAAAGGCCATATCCGCTTTGGTGCCGGGGGCCAGTCTGCCATAGACACTAAAGCGGTCATCACTCATAAACAGCGGGTTAGCGCCCCAATGCGCGGAAAACGGCGGATTGGCAACAATGGCATCAAAGCGTAAATCGCGGTGCTGCGGATGTTCCAGGGTATTTTCCTGCCGTATATCAAAATCGGCATAATGAACATCATGCAGAATCATGTTCATACGCGCCAGGTTGTAGGTGGTGCGGTTGAGTTCCTGCCCGTAAATCTTGATTTTGTAATTTTGCGCGGCTTCCCGTTTTACCCGCAACAATAATGAGCCGCTGCCACAGGTCGGGTCATAGACATTTTTAAGGTTAAGATTCTGGCTGGTTACCAGTTTGGCTAACAGGATTGATACCGGCTGCGGGGTGTAAAATTCACCGGCTTTTTTACCCGCACCGCTGGCAAATTCGCCAATTAGGTATTCGTAAGCATCGCCCAGCACATCGGCGGTGGCATCGCTTAAATTAAAATCGATCTGGTCCAGGTGGATTAATACCTTGGTGACCAGTTCGTTTTTGGCTTTTTCGCTGTTGCCGAGTTTTGAGGACGTCAAGTCCAGGTCTTCAAATAAATTATTGAAGTCATCGGCGCTGTCGGTGCCGAGGGTGCTTTGCTCAATGTTTTTTAATATCCGGGTCAGGTCGCCCAGGATGAAGTTATGGCCTTCGCCCTGTGCATGGGTGTCGGCCTGATTATTGCCTTTCAGGGCGATGGCATGGAAGAGTTCCGAAGGTTTTAAGAAGTAGCCCAACTCCTTGACGGTGGCATCCTTAACCGCAGCTATATATTCAGCGCCTTCGACGCTGTTTTCATCCAGACCGGCGAATTTAAGGCCGTCTTCTTCCAGCATTGAATCCGCGTAACGCTGTATTTTTTCTGACAGGTATTTGTAAAATATAAAGCCGAGAATGTAATCCCTGAATTCATCGGCATTCATCTTGCCGCGCAAAGTGTTGGCGATATTCCAAAGCTGTTGTTGTAACTGACGACGCTGTTCTTCTGACATGCTTTTCCCTAACGTTTAAAAGTCCGATTATTACAATAAAAATTGTAGTAAAGAGCTGAATAATTTTTGGATTTTTGTTGCGATTTGTTGTGATGAGTTATTTTGAAGTGCCCCGCCAGTGTCCCATGGGACAGCTACAAAAAAGCCGGGGTTAATCGGCTGAAGCTACTTGCAATCCGGTAAAAGCCCTACTTCTTCAATGCAACTTGTTTGATCATACCATTTTCTTATACCTGTCTGAGAAAAGGGGCGCTTTGGGGCAATCGCCAGTTACCTTATACAACCTGCCGTTTTCTTCTTAACCCATTGCTCGTATGAGGCGCCTTGGGTGGACGAGAATAAAACCCAAGTGAGCAAAAATCTTCTCTATGTTATTGCTTAGGAATATTGCAGTAAACGCCACTGCAAACAAGTACAGCCAACTACAAAAAACTATTTTTACCCTATTTAAGTAATTTGTTGTTCGCGATCATCTTGAATAAAGTGGGTTTGAATACTAGCCTTAAATTATTCTGAGGGTTAAGCAAAGTGTTAATTGTGAAAACATTTATTTTTACCTTATATTCTTTGCTGCGTCATAAGCATCTGTCTTTCAAAAATGCATCCTGGGATCAAAAACCTTATAAAACCGGGCTATGCACACAAGAAACAATAGTTTTGGTATTGCTAATTAACTATAGATAATCTCATTATTTCTTTTAGCCATCAGAAGCCTTACGGAATATTCCAACATCTTTTGGCACTTGCTGTAGCATTTTAACTTGCGGCGCAACCTGGCAAGGA
>NZ_CADCXN010000005.1 GCF_902806695.1 Candidatus Methylobacter favarea
AGTAGGCCCATTATTGAGCAGGTTTGATAGCCGTGAGCAAAGCATTGACTTCCATTCTGTGGCAAAGGCTAATCTGCGAAAAACCCATCTCTCTCAATTGATTGAGCGCCAGCGACTCACGCATGATATGGTCTTCGGATTCGTCATGTAATATATGAATTATCCAGCTCTCCAATAAATCAAGCTTATTGGCTTCTATCAATATCTTGAAATAACCACTTACCTCTTTCTGAACAAGCCGCGTATGCATGGACATATCGTCCAGGCCATAACGGTCTCCATTAATAAATTGCCCGCCGGGTTTTAAAATGCGGAATATTTCCGCTATCACTTTGTGGCGATAAGCATGTTGAAAATTGTGCAAAGTGTAGGCGGATGCCACGATGTCAACGCTATCAGTTGCCGTATTTTCTAATGCGGTCAGGGCGTCATCGCTACAAAAAAACAGCCTTTCATCATCAGCCCATTTTTTTAGATGGTTTTTGGCTTGGTTCTGCATGGCGGGTTCGTTATCAATGCTTATTACCATTGCCATTTCTGCGCTCTTCTTTATTTTCCAGACGGGCACGCCTGACGCTAAAGCATCGGCAATACTGCTTCGAAGACCCATACCGACAGGTATCATCAATTGCGCACAAGCGCGCTTCACTGCTTCCCGATGCCGGCCGTGGGATGGCTTTCGGCCGCCGACCTTATCGGCTGCAAAAAGAGCGGCGGCCATACTGACGCCAGGAGACGGAGCGGTGTCGATTAAACCTGCATCGAAACCACAGGCATCCAACACTTTGATATTGCTCTTAAAGCGCGTTGCCGCTTCTGTCATTGTGAGCTTTTCAATGTTCGCCATAGCCGCATCGGAAGTTATCGAACACAGAACCGGTTCAGCGGACAAGTCATTGAAACAGACCCGCTGCATGTCCCCGTCAGCCGTGAACATCTGAATGGCAAGATAGCCGCTCTTAAATTCTTGCAGCGTACAAGACGCGTTTGCCTGGGTATCAAGGTCGATCACAGCAATCTTCATACCTCGCTCAAGGAAGTCAAACGCGAGATGTACAAGGGTCGAGGTTTTGCCAACGCCCCCTTTTTGGTTCGAGGCGACCAGAGTTTTCATTTCTTTGCCTCCAGTTTTTTTGTTGCGTCCTCTGCCCATTTCTTGACGATAAACGCTTGATGCTCCGGCAGGACCGCCGCCACCCGCTCGAACCCATCCGGGATCTTCTCTTGTTGAGCCGCCGCCCCTGAGCTAAAGCGTTGGGCATCAAAGAGAGAACGCTATGCAAGACGAATAAACTGCCGAACCAGACAATACGGCCGTTCGCACTGGACTATGGCGGGCGCTGCATATGCAAGCATACGCGCCGCCGCACGTATTTGAAGATGAAGTCAGCTTGAAGCTGATCGCACTGGATGATGATTGTGGTAACCCTCCTGACATGAGCCCGTTCACAAAACCGTTCCGGGCATCCATTTTGGCGCGGGCTCGATTCATCGAAGACTTGGTGCTGGAACAGGTTTCGTGTGGTGTTGATCAGTATGTTCTTCTCGGCGCAGGCTTGGATTCGTTTGCACAACGCAAGCCTGACCTTGCCTCTCAACTACGCATCTTCGAGCTAGATCAGTCGGAACCTCAAGAGTGGAAGCGCCAACGCCTTTTGGCTGCCGGCTTTGGTATTGCTGATCACCTCAAGCTTGTTCCGGTGGACTTAGATGCGGGCGACAACTGGTTGGAGCGACTGGTTGTATCAAATTTTTACGATAAGCGCCCGACAGTCGTTACATCTACTGGTGTAAGCATGTATTTGACCAAAGATGCAATCATATCGACCTTACGTCAAATTGCGACATTCGCGCCTGGTTCCACATTTGTCATGCCGTTCCTATGCCCGGTTAAAATGCTAGAGTCCGAGATACGCATTGGGGTTGAGCGTGCTGCAGAAGGTGCGCGTGCCAGTGGCACGCATTGGATTAGCTTCTTCAAGCCAGACGAGATAGTGACTCTTGCCCACGAAGCAGGGTTTGATGAGGTACAGTATGTGTCGGCCACCGCTCTGGCGGGACGCTACTTCGCTGGCAGATCAGACGGTCTACGTCCGCCAAATAATTCCGAGGAACTGCTGGTGGCAACGGCTTGAATGCCCAGCAAATCGCTCCAACCGACTGCCATCCAGCATCACGGCCTGTCGGCGGCTGAGCTCCAGGGTTGAATGGCTGCTTTCCGGTTTTTACCCGCCATTCCCTTGAAATTCGTGATCGTCTCTTTTTGGCCGATCTTACAAAACCGGTTAATATGAGCCGCGGGCTGTTTTGGAGAACATTATAACTTGATGTTTTTATGATGAATAAAAACAAAAATAATCGCTTATCTATCTAATTTATCAAGCCCAAGGCATTCATCTTAGGTTCTAATCTTATAGCCAGTTTTAAATACCCACCCTACAAAAATCAGGCAGAGGGTTAGAAAGCCAAAGGTAATGCCAATACTTATGGCCACATTCACATCCGCAACGCCATATAAACTCCAGCGAAAGCCGCTGATCAAATACACTACCGGATTGAATAAGGTGATTTTTTGCCATAATGGAGGCAGCATTTTAATGGAATAGAATGCGCCGCCCAGGAAGGTAAGGGGAGTAACAATTAACATCGGAACCACCTGTAGTTTCTGGAAATTATCAGCCCATAAGCCGATAATGAAGCCAAACAGGCTGAAAGTTATAGCCGTGAGCAGGAGAAAGGCAACCATCCACCAGGGATGGACGATCTCGTAGGGCACGAAAACGCGGGCGGTACCCAGAATAAGGATACCTAAAATCAACGACTTGGTTGCCGCCGCCCCCACATAACCCATTACCACTTCGACCCATGAAACCGGTGCTGACAGCAGCTCATAAATAGTGCCTGCCCACCTGGGCATGTAAATGCCAAAAGCAGCATTGGAAATGCTTTCATTCAATAAATTCAGCATGACCAGGCCCGGGATAATGAAGGCGCCGTAACTGACGCTGTCAATCTCACCCATACGGGAACCGATGGCTTTGCCAAATACAATGAAGTACAGCGAGGTGGTAAGTACCGGTGCAGCAATGCTTTCCCATAGCGTACGAAACGTGCGGGCCATTTCAAAGTGGTAAATAGCGCGGATACCCTGGATGTTCATGACGCATTGCCCCTGGACTGATGAATCAGGTTGACGAAGATATCCTCCAGTGAACTTTCGCTGGAACGTAAGTCTTTAAATTCTATACTATGATCACTTAGCGTACGCAATAGCTCGGCAATACCGGTTTCTTCTTCCTGGGTATCGAAGCTGTATACTAACGATTGCCCATCGTCAGCGAGCGTTAACGACCAAGAGCCTAGCCCGGCCGGGATACTGGCCAGAGGCTGTCGCAATGTCAGAATGAGCTGTTTTTTGCCAAGCTTGCGCATCAGTACCTCTTTGTCTTCAACAATAATAAGTTCACCTTTGCTGATGATGCCGATGCGGTCTGCCATGTCTTCGGCTTCATCTATGTAATGCGTAGTCAGAATGATGGTAGTGCCCTGCGCGCGAAGCTCGCGCACCATGCGCCACATGGCGTGCCGTAACTCCACATCGACGCCGGCGCTAGGCTCATCCAGGAACAATATCCTGGGTTCATGTGCAAGAGCCTTGGCAATCAACAAGCGGCGTTTCATACCGCCGGACAGCTCCTTGATTTTCACATTACGTCTGTCCCAGAGTGACAAATCGCGCAGCACTTTTTCCAGGTAAGCCGGGTGTGGCGCTTTACCGAATAGCCCCCGACTGAATTTGACCGTGGCCCAGACCGACTCAAACGAGTCCGTATGCAGTTCCTGTGGCACCAGCCCGATGATTGCGCGTGCCGCCCGATAGTCTCGCACCGTGTTAAAACCATCGGCGATGATGATGCCTGACGTGGCACTGACGAGGCCGCAGATAATGCTGATCAGTGTCGTCTTGCCCGCTCCATTAGGCCCGAGCAAGGCGAATATCTCGCCGCGTTTTATCTCCAGGTTAATGTTTTTAAGCGCCTGGAAACCGCCGGCATAGGTCTTGTTAACGTCATGCACAAGGAGGATAGAATCCGATTTTTCAGCGGCCATGGCAGGATGTGGACATTTAACTATATGATTCACCTGATTTATAAAAATTCAGTCGTAGCTCGTGTTTACCACAGGCGGGTAATGGCATACGCTGAAAGCTGTTCGTCAGGGCTTAACAGAGGAATTCGGTTTACCATTGCTTGGGCAACGAGTAGCCGGTCAAAGGGGTCTTGGTGATGCAGCGGCAGGCTCTGCAAGGCATAGGTGTGGTTCATTGATATCGACATTTCTGTCAGGGCATTAGCCTGAACGCGATTGGCAATGAATTCCTTGGGCGGTTCAGTCAAATGCAATTTTCCCAAACTGTATTTTATGGTTATTTCGAAACCCGAAGCCGCACTCAATAACAGTTCATTCCCAGAGTCTAAAAATATTTCTTTAGCTAATGCAGAAAGTTTAGGATCATCGGTAACAAGCCATAAAAAAGCGCAGGTATCCAGCAATACCTTCATTGAAAATGTTCCATAAAATCTTCCGGCAGTTGGTCAAAATCGGGCCTTATTTCGACCATTCCTTTTGCCTCCCCTAAACGGCGTTGCCGGGCTTTTTCCCGGTAAGCCACTAACCGGGCGATGGGCTTATTAGCTCTTGAAATAATAATTTCATCACCCCCTTCTACCTGTTGAAGTAACTGGGATAGCCGGGTCTTGGCTTCATGGATGTTGATCGTTTGGGTCATCGGATTATCCTTAGCTAATTATTTAGCTAAATTGTATCAGATCCAAGTAGAGCGGGAAATGTTTCAAAATCCGTTGCGAAATCTTTAGACCAGGATTGCAACAAGGCATGCGAGAGACATATTGGGATAGTTGATTTTGATGATTTGAAAGAAGGGCTTTACCGATTTTTCCATACCTGTAGTTTCTTGATTCCATAATCGCCATTTCTTGCACTTATCCGGCTTTTTTATCTTACATTAATTGCAGCTGACTTAAAACCGTCTCACATTAAGTGATTTTATCGATACAAATTTCTCACTTTTTTGCGAATTACCCTTTTTCCTGTCGGTTCGGGAACTACGGTGGCATAAGTCTGGATTATGCCTTCTTTACAGGTAGAACGGGGCACTCTTTCAAGACTAAAACTATAAACTCCAGGCGTAAACAGGTAGAACCAATTCTGGAAAGTTATGTATTGACCTTCTTCAATTCCGGTATAGCTTGACTTACCGTAATCGAAATGGCGGCTGCTAACACGACTGCTTGTTTTACCCCTAATCAGGAATTATTAAGCGCAATGCCCTGTCAAACCGATAATGCTAGTGGTTTCAAAAGAGGTTTCGATGAAACGGTTAATCAGGCTGCTTGTCGTGGTCGGCTGGGCGTTGCTGATGCAAGGCTGTGCCATTTATCCTTATGACGGTGCGGTAGTTTATAGCTATGGCCCCTATGCCGGCTACGATTATGGGTATCGGCCTTACCTATACCCGCCCTATAGCTATTACGGCTATCGGCCTTATAGTCATTTCGGTTGGAGCGGCCGTCATTACTGGCAGGGCGGTTACAACCGGTATTATGGCCGTGGCTTTGGCTGGGGCACTCATCATGGTTGGGGCGGACATTATGGCTGGGGAAGAGGCTATGGCCGCCACTGATACAGTTTCATCGCAGTATCAGTGCCTTACGGCAATCTCTCCCCTTTCCCGCTATGCATCATAACCTGCAACCGATCATCCGGATTATTGTGTCCGGAAACCTTGCCCCCCTAGCCTTTTGGGGTCGTGCCGCGCACGTCCTGCTCGACCTCAATAGAGGCCACGACAGCCTATAATTTGCCCAGGCTGTCGATAAACAACGCTCTGGAACATAGATTATTAACCCCCAACATCTCCTCTTCCATACGTTACCTCATAAAGCGACTGGCTGCGCGAAAGTTGGGTATGAATTCAAGGGCCTTTGAACCTATGCCCTGACGAGTCTTACATTTGTCACCCCCGATTATCCATTAACGGCATCCTTATAGCTTATTTTTCGGCAGACATAAAATAATTGCAGGCTGCAACAATTAACTGATTGGCTGGTTTTGGGTGCGTTCATTGTGAGCATTACTGGTTGTAGCTCATACAGTACCCCTATCACCGACAATTTGGACTAGCGGGGTCATTTAAACGGAAACCTGCAGTTTCAGAAAACAGAAAATTATAGGGTAATAAAAAACAATAAGCCAAGATGCCAATAATCAGCAATAGCTTGTCTGACTATTGCCCGGGGGGTGTAGAGGTATCTTGTTGACTATGCTTGAAATTAAACCATAACCGTAATTTTCTGCACAGATGCTCCCGCTCCAATTCGATTAACAAGGTCCATCCTTACTCTCTATGAGTTGCAAGCCCTAAGGCTTTTTCCTTCTCGATAATTACCTCATGGTCAGTATTCATGAGTTTTGCACGGTCGAGCCATTTAACTGCACTTGCATTAGTTTGTGTATTTCCTTATTGAACTCATCGGCCCTGGCTGCTGGCAATTACCCATTGAAATATGCCTTGATTTCGTTTCTCCGGGCATTCAAGTGTTCACATAAAGCCGTAGTGTTATAGCCGTGCCGGT
>NZ_CADCXN010000006.1 GCF_902806695.1 Candidatus Methylobacter favarea
ATGAACTGAAAACGCGAATCCTAAAAGGGATCGGCGAGTTTAATGCGTCACCTGCCGTATTCCGCTGGAATAAATTCGACCTTGGGGTGGCTTAATGTGTAATTGTTTTATTGGAACTCACTATTAGTATTGCCGGGATCTTATCCATATTATTCACTTCGTCTTATTAAAAAATTGCGAATTGAAGTTGATCCTTAAAAAACACCTCAATAAATTACTTTGTCTTTAAGTTCGAAGTAACTTCATAAATAGCCTGCCAATAGTAATTTCCCAGAGTACTTAAAACTCTCTGGAGAATTTGGCATGAAAATAATTAATGAAACACCTTTAACTGAAGAGCAGTTCAACATAGTAAACCACCAGCGCGGCATAGCAATCGTTACCGCAGGCCCAGGCACCCGTAAAACCCACACTCTGGTCTTTCGCATAAAAAAATTGATCGATCAGGGCTATCGACCGGAAAGCATTCAAGTGTTAACTTTTACGACGAAGGCCGATAACCATATAAAATCAAAGTTACCTAACGACTCCCGTTAGGCAAGTGAAGTGTGCCACCTTCCATGCCTTCGGCTTGAAAATAATTGAAGCGTATCGTGATAAGTTGGGATTTACTGCAACACCCAAGGTAGTTTTAAACAAGTCTTTAGACGTCGGGGTCAAAAACCTTATAACTGAGATTGCGGCTAATAGAAAAACTAACCCCTATAAAGTGACAAAAGCCGTAGAAAAGGTGCGTAAAACAAGACGTACCGGCCCAAGAAAATCAAAATCGCCCTTGTCAATGGCAGTGGCGGACGTGCTCAAACAATTTCAAAGCTACAAGTTACAGCGCAAGTTAATTGACTACCCAGACATGTTGAATTTGGCAGTTAAACTGATACAAACTCATCCGGACATACGGAATGAAGTGGCGGCCGGTATCGATCATCTTATGGTGGATGAGTTGCAAGACATCTCCGGCAAGGAAGTCAGTTTAATTTACAACCTGGCTAAGCGGACTAAATTCACCCTGTTAGTAGGCGATAAAAAACAGGCTATCTATTCCTTCCGAGGGTCTGACTTAACGTGCTGGAAGCAATTAGAGTCACTTCTAAGCGCTCATTTCAAGTCAAAACTGAAGCATTTTAACCTGACTAAAAGTCACAGGCTGCCTAAAAGACTATTACCCCTGGTTAACGCGGTCGCGGCTGATATTTGCGATGATCCGCGATTGACCAGCGCTAAACCCGGGTTTACTCCGCATTTATTTATCGCACAAAGTAATGATCAGCAAGGCGAGTTTATCGCTAAAGAAATTACCAAACTATTAGCCGAAGGCGTCTTGCCTGGAGAAATCGTTATATTAGGGAGAACCCGAAAATCTTTATATGCGATAAAAAACCAGTTGTCCTATCGGGAAGTGGATAGCACAGAAACGTACCGAAAATCGAAGGCTACAACCGAAAAAGTGCTCCGGGCCTTGATCAGAATCACAAAATGTATGGCTGGTGGGATTAATAACTCAAACACCCCTGTTCTACCCAGAAAGTCCTGGCTAAGGGTGCTTCACTACCTGCAATTGCCCGATAAATTACAGAAAACCCGCAGCGAAAATGTATTAGAACACGGCTGGGAGGCTTTCAACGTACCGAAAAAGACAGGTGGCACTGAGCGGCTTTACCGGGGTATTTTTAATCTCAGAGAAACAGTAATCAAAGCCGCCGGATTAGAACCCGAAGCCGGTACCCAGTTATTAATCGATGCCCTCAGCCGTTTTATGACGCACCAGCATGGTAAAAAAGAGACGGCTCTCCTTAAGCGAGACCTCAGTAGTACCAAGATAGCCATGAGAATCTACAACACTTGGGCTGAGGTAGATTTAACCCGTATCCCTTTGACTTACACGCAGTCCGGCGTGCTACTTTATACCATTCACAGTGCTAAAGGTAGAGAGTGGCGTTACGTATTTATTATCAATGTGGTGGAGAAATATTTTCATTGATAAAAAAGCGTTTTGGCAATTCTTGTTCGTGAACATTGTGAAAAGCATCAATCACATATTTAAAACCGTGCTGAACTGTTAAATCGATTAGCCTGTCATGTGTAATTCGTTTAGCATTAAAATCACGACACGCATTCAAGAAAGGACTATTTGCGGAGGTTGCTTGTTTATCGCAAATAGTTAAATGCTCTGAAATGTGCCTGGAAAATGGAACGGCTAATTTATCAAACGTAATAACCGTTTCGCCCTTATCTTTCAAATCATATAACGCTTTGGCTAATGCGAACTTATAGGATGCAACATTGCGACCAAACAAAATAATCGAACGCCAGTAATTTTCTAAACTGGGTTCTATTTCGTAAAACTTACGACATAAATCGCTAAAGGCGGACTGCCTTTAGCACCAGAGATACCTAATAAGTGTCTAACAGATTTTTGGTTATTCATATTGTAAATTTTTTTGTAATATTCATATCTTCCAAAACACATATACCGCAAGGTTAGTGATATTAGTTTAAATTATTTGCCTATAAGCCTGTTTTCTAACTCAGGATAAAGTACAAATTTTTCATCAAAGCTCATCAGTTGGCAATCATGTATGAGTGCTGTTGAAATAATAAAACGGTCAGCGGGGTCGCGATGGTGAAAATCCAGTAATGCCGACTGAATAGCAATAGTTTCGGTCAATGGCAAACAAACAATATTTTGCAATGCTGATCGAACCCATTCTTGTAAAGGTTCAATAAGCTCAATTCTATTGCGTTGATGTAACATGACTAATTCCCAGCAGGAAATTGAAGAGATATAAGCATTTTCTGCCTGAGCAATAATATCTTGATGTTGCGGAGTAAGTTGGTCGTTTTGATTAATCCACCATAGCCAAATGTGAGTATCCAATAATAAATTCACTTGTATGCTTCCCATTCATTTTCTTCGACTGCAGGAGAAATAATATCGCCCAAAATCTTAATTTTACCCGCTAATTCAACAGGCGGTTTTCTGTAAACTTTTTTATTGGATTCAGGTGATTTTTCTTCATTGAATAATAAAATTAGTTCAACATATTGATTGGGCATAAGGTCTGGCAAACCTTCAAGTTTACCTTGTGCATTGGTCTTTAATAATAGCTTTTGAGCTCGCATGATATTTTCCTGATAAATGGCTTCAATCTGTAATTCCAGCGTTCAAACGGGCTGAATGCTCTATGTTCATATAAGGTTATAGCAAAAAGGCAATGTGTACGAACACGAATCTATTGTCATTAGCTTACCAGTGTCATCAGTTTTATAATTTTTCTACAGTGCGCAACTCTTCTAAAACACATTCATCGGCCATGACATAGCCTTGATTAAAATGTTCTGTTAAGCGCGTTTTAAAACTGTCAAAATTCAAACCCGCCATGTGTGCGGCAGCAGAAAAGCTTATTTTTCTGGCGTGATACAGACTTGCTGCTAAAAAAAATTCCGCAGCATGACTACCCAGCGGTTGTAATATGTCATCAAATTCGGGTTGAAGTTGTATGAGCATTGTTTTTCCTTATGTAATGTTCAAGGTAAGCGTTTGATGTGTCGCATAACTATGCTGCTTGCGTCGGTTCGATATACAGCAAAGGGTTTGTGTTTGAAATACTGTTAAACGCATAAGTTAGTTTAGTTCACTTCACTGATTAGTTCGGCAATGATGGCCAGTTTTAGTTGCTTGTCGGCATTTACAAAATCGCCGTAAAATCCGTTAACGACAGCTCGCGCCTGATTTCTTGTGGTTCATTCAGGTACGCTATTTGGTCTTTTGCCCCTTGCTCGTTAACAACACGGAATACTGTTACCTGGGTATCTGCATTAGCCTTCAATTGATGCGAATGCGCCAAGGCCAGTTGATCCAGGCGTTCACTAAACTCGATAAGGCGGTATTCTGCATCCAAACTATGATTTTGCAGCCATTTATTAGGCGGCGCTTTACCAAGGAAAGCGGCTATTGATTCCAGCCAGGCTTCATCCGTTTCTTGTGTTTTTTGCAGTCTTAAGATAAAGGCTTTAAGTCCTTGCAAATCAATGGTGTATTTTTCTAATCCCGCGTACTTTTTGGCTATAGCGGTTCTAAGATCGGCCAGGTTTAAATCAGCAGGTTCTTTAAGGGCACTGGCTAGCTGGACTTTAAAACTTTTAAGCAGGTTTTCATACGCTCTGTTTAAGATATTTAAGTGCCTAACCAGTTCATTTAAAAAATCGGCTGGATTGTGGGTATTCAAGTCTGTTCCAACATACGACGGATAACCGCAAGCCTGGGGTAATGTTTCAAATAGCAGCTTCATGGGGCTTTGCGTATTCTGAAAGGCATCACGAACCGCAATCGTTTGAGAATCCAGGGTTTTCATTGAAAGGGTGTAGTGAGGTAACTGGGCAATAAATTTCGCCAATGGCTTTACAATGTCAAGCAATGTGCTTTCTTCTGGTACTTTGCCTATCAGTTTTTCCAGATAGCTATTAAACAGGTCGGCTCTTATTCCTGTGAAGTCGAAAGCTTCAACAGAGAACAGTTCAGGGCGTTTAGCTAAAATTTCGAAAACTTCCTGAGTGGCCAAGGGGCAAAAAACTTCACTTTCGTAGAGTGCCAGGGATCTTTGATTAGCGAGATAGTAGGCTACAAAAATTAACCCTGACACGCCTCTTTGCACGCCATAGGGTGATTTTTCTATGAACGAATAGACGTCTGTCAATTTTCGTGGCGAAGAGCTGTTCGCTAAGAAATCATTGATCCCCTGCCAAACCTTGGCAAACCCGTATTTGTTTTCCGCAGGAGGATCAACCAGTTGCCATACATCATTCCTTTTGACATGTATGCCAGATTCTTTAAACACTGCACGGTAAATCGTTTTCTCAGCGGGAAATTTGGTGCTATCAAAGCCGAGATCCTCTAAATGTGCGTTCGTCAACAATGCCGCTATCAATTTATTTTTAGCGCCATTGACTTGCCCTGATGTTTTATCGCGATTTATCAGCTCATTTTTAACTAAGGGCGCCTGGTCATAAACCGTTTCTAATACCTTGGATAATTGATTTTGTAATTCGCGCCGCGTAGGTAATTTCAGTCGCTCGCCACGCCAAACCCATCGATTTGATTCGGGTTGCTCCAAATATTGACTTAAAATTTCTGCTTCGATGTGCTTGATAGCGTATAGCCGATCTTTCAACTCCCGTTGCGCCACGGGATCGGATTTGATCTCTGCTCGCTCGGATTGAATGCTTTCTAAGGCCATCGCTTCTGTAACGACTTCTTTGATTCGAGATGCGTTTTCGCATAAAACGTAAATACTTAATGGATCGGGGTACATTTTGACAATGCTCTCAAAAACCACTGTGTCATCTTGTCTCTCTGATAAGAAAAAAAGAATTTTAGGATGCTGAGGAGTTTCAAAAAAATTGTTCTTAGTCGCCGCATTTATGTAAAAAGGACTGAACACCCGTAGCGCTCCATTTTTAATGGAGTATTTCCTGTCCACTACGGGTGCTAACTTGTTTCGATGAGCGAGTATTTCAGCTAAGTTAAAACCTCCCAGTTGTTGCATGGTTTCTTGTACCGCGACATCGAGATCGAAGTCACTGCCTTCCCAGATTCGATATTCTGAACTGAATTTACGGTAGTTGATGATGGATTTTCTTTGTAAATTGGTAAGCAGTTGAACTACATTGACGGGCTTTGGAAAGCACAAATCTAATAATTCACCACTCGCTTTGAAGCCGGCTTGACTGCCTATGATGTTGAACAGTCCAATGGTTTTTAACAACCGGCCTTCCAAAGGGTCTGCATCACCTAAACGTTCGATGGCGGTAATCACTTCTGCCCAGCGTCTGTGCGTGACATGATCTGCTGTTGCTAAGGGCTGATTTTCAATAAAATATTCAAATATTTCCCAAGGCAAAACCCATTCGCCAACCTGTTTTAATCGGTTAATTCCGTCTTTAAAACCAAAGTATTCCTGGCTGCCAAGATAACTGAATAAGGTTCTTTCATTTTGGGCTACTTTTTGACATAGCGTCGGTAAGAGTAGCGCTGACATAGGGTGCAGCGGATAACACTGGGCTAGAATTTCTATGGCTGGCTCTGCGTTTAGCCCGGGAGACAGCGCATTTTGCTTGGCTAAAATCTTAACAAAGGCTGTCGTTTGACGTTTTATGTCCTGCTGCTGTGGAGCTGTCAGCCGATTACGAAACGCTGCCGCAATGACGCGCAAGATTTGTTCAGCGGACTCTAGGAACGGAATATTCTCAAAACGTCCTTGTACTTTTACCCATTCATTTTTCAGGTTTTCACCTAATCCTTTTGAATACTGCTCAAAAGCCTGGTGCATAAGCACGACTAAAAGAATGTTGGCGTCGCCGCCTTGATAGGCGACTTCGGCAAGTGCTTGCAGTAAGAAAATATCGTTGGCCCCTTGGTGGCGGGCTTCGTACTCAAGAAACTTACCTAATTCATCAATGACGATGAGTATGCCTTTACCGGTTTTTTTACCTACAGCCTGTTGTAGTTTTTGCAGCAGAGTAAAGTGGACCCCGAAAACCGGACAATAGATTAAGATATGTCCTGACCTAAAAAGAGGCGGGAAATGAGCGAAAGCAAACGGAAGATATTTACCGGGGCGCAAAAAGCGAAGGTTGCCTTAGA
>NZ_CADCXN010000007.1 GCF_902806695.1 Candidatus Methylobacter favarea
CGGCACTATCCAGTTCTTCCACAGTGAGTCGATCCGATACCTTTAAGGCGACGTGAGACATAGCATTTCTCCGGAAACTCAACCCTATTCAACTTAGACTCCGGAGATTTCATAAGATTCGTATAATTGGCATTTTGTGAATTTTTGTTGCCTCAGATTCAAGTCCTTTTTCTTTGGCGAATCTCTACGCAGGTCTAACTGGAAATCTAGGTATGTCTTTATTTTCCTTTGATGGATTGAATAATTAATTATCAGATAAAATCTGTCCGATAAGTTGAGAAGTGGATTATCGACTAACCTTTGTTGCCCATTTCTCAAAGTTTGGCACCAAATCAGCCCCTCGCGTCAAAATAATTGTCGCCTCAAATTTTCAGAGACTTTGAAATTTGAGATTAAAAAATGACCACCCTAAAACAGCAGTATTCTCGCGAGTTCAAAGAGCAAGCCCTGGCTGAAACCTCTGCCTAGCTGATCCTGAAAAAAGCTCCGGGCGCTGGTAGCGGGCGAGGTCGAATGACCTGCCTTCAGCAGCGCCAGACCCGGATTGAAGCGGTGGCCGAAGCCATCGGGACGTGCCCGCCAAGACCCAGCCTGTGCCGTGCCGGGTTTGAGTCCCCCACCTTGCAAGCTTGGCAAGCCGGTAAAACCCTGGACGAAGACGTGGACATATACGTCGCCGCCTGCATTGACCGAGGCTGAGCGAGTGCCTTCTGGCCGTGGCCAATTGCGCCGCATTTGCAGATTTGCCGCTCAGCCAGCCTCGCCTCAGGCCTTGAGTGCGGCCGCACCGAACCCACTCTACAGCGGGGAACTTACCTATCTGCCAACTGCCATCAAGGGCCAGTTTTGCTACCTCTGCCTGTTCCTCGATATGTTCACTCGCCAGATCATCGGCTGGCAGGTGTTTACAGAAGAAAGCAGCCATTACGCCAGCGCTGTTGCAGGTTAGGTAGGGGCGCAATAACCCTCGGCGCTGGAGCCAAAATACCCGGAACTGGAACACCACCCATACCGTAGCTTTAAATCCGGATCATGCCGAAACCCAAAACACCTCGCCCCAGGAGATTGTTAATTCCGATAAAATAGCCGCATAAAATTTTTACTTTGAGGCGACAGCCAGCTTGAAATTTTCCGCCTCGAAGTATTCACACTTTTTTATCCAAGCCTTTATTTGTATGTCTGTAAGTTTAGCCACAGTCTGCTTCTGTTTAAGTGTGTACCACCAAATTTGTGCAAATTATGCTAGTGGTACACCCTTATTATGCGCTTATGTGGGATTGGCTGCCACTGACAAAAACAAGAAAGCCGCGAAATTCGCGGCCTCCGGTAGGGTGATGGCTTAGGTTGGAATACTCTGAAACACTACTCAATGTTCTGTATCTGCTCGCGCATTTGCTCAATTAGTACTTTAAGTTCGATGGCGATTTGCGTCATTTCCTTGTCAGCCGATTTTGACCCTAAAGTATTGGCTTCACGGTTTAATTCCTGCATTAAGAAATCAAGCCGTCTGCCTATAGGCTCATTTTGATTGAGCACTCTCAATACCTCGGCAATATGCGTTTCCAATCGATCCAGTTCTTCCGTGATGTCCAGTTTTTGAGCCATAAAAACCAGTTCCTGCTCCAGGCGGTCGAAATCAGGTTCAGCGACCAGCTCGGTAATTTTATCGTTTAGTTTATTACGCAGCAGCAGCAGAACTTCCGGCATGCGTTTTCCGGCTGAGGCAACATATCCTTGCATTTTCAGGCAACGTTCCTCGACCAGAAGCTTCAGTTGTGCGCCTTCTCTTTCCCGCACTTCCAGCAGTTGTGCAAGCGTTTGTTTGACCAGCGCGGTAATGCCTTGACCAAGCTGCTCCTTATCAGTATTCGGCTCCTGCCGAATACCCGGGAACGCCAGCACATCCAGCGCCGAAAATGCCAGAGCAGTGGGCATTTTCTGCTCAATGGCGTCTGTCGCGGCCAGTAATGTAGCTACGGCATCCATGTTCACAATAAAATTTTGGCCGTCTTTGGCCTGTTCCTTATAAGTTAAGGTGCATTCAATCTTACCGCGATTGATTTTTTCTGCGACGACTGAACGAAGATCGGTCTCCATAAAGCGCAACCGCTCAGGCAATTTTAATGTGATGTCGCAGTAGCGGTGGTTCACCGAGCGCATCTCGCAGCTTATGGTTGAATTTCCGATGGCTGCCTCAGCGCCGGCAAAGGCTGTCATGCTTTTAATCATTTTTCACCTATATTTGCGGCTTTAACAGGACAAACAAAAAATGGCGCACTACTACGATCCTGAAACCTATCCCAAAGAGTGAAACTACCTTCAAACCGGCACTATTATAGACCAGTATGTGATTGAGCGGGAATTGGCGCAGGGCCGATTTAGTTCGGTTTATCTGGCCCGACAAACGGCGGATCGGTTCAGGTTGCCATTAAGGAATATTTGCCGCGAAAGCTGGCTCACAGAACCTGGAATAATATTGTGGTCGCGAACAGCGATGAAACCCAGCCTTTATTTCGGCGCGGCAGAACCCTGTTTTTTGAAGAAGCCAAGGCAGTGGCTGATATGAAGCATCCCAATATTGTTGAAGTTATCAATTTTTTGAAGCCAATTCCACCGTTTATATGGTCATGACTTATGATTACGGGGTAACGCTGGATAGGATTTTGAGCAGTAAAATGCTGACTATCCCACCAGCGTTTTTTTGCAGGTATTTAACTTCCGGCTGGCCGGCGTCGCCCATAGAGCAGCATAATCTGAATGCTGAATTAGGCCCCTGGACAGACCATTATGCAGCGGGCGCCAGCATGCGCGCCAGTCTTGATTATAAGATACCGGTTCCTGCTCAGGACAGGGTAAAAAAAGATACTTTGATACCTGCCGTCAGGGCGTTCAAACGAAAATTTCCGGAGCCTTTATTAAAAGCTATGGATTTGACAATGGAACTGCAGCCGGAAAGTCGCCCTCATCCGGTTTCGCAGTTGCAGCAGGCGCTTCTGCTAAAGTAATTATGAATATATTCATAATTCGAAAACCGGATAAATAACAGTTCAGGTATACTGTTCCGTTTTCATTTTGGCGAAACACACATGAGACCTAGCGGACGCAACCCTGATCAACTAAGAGAAATAAAATTCACCTGCGGCTTTACCAAACATGCCGAAGGTTCTGTCCTGGTTGAATTTGGCGATACCCGGGTAGTTTGTACCGCCAGCGTTGATAACAATGTACCCCGTTTTCTTAAAGGCAAAGGCGAAGGCTGGATTACCGCAGAATACGGCATGTTGCCGCGTTCCACGCACACCAGGATGGGGCGTGAAGCCAGCTACGGTAAGCAGGGCGGCCGCACTCTGGAGATTCAGCGACTGATTGGCCGATCCTTGCGGGCAGCAGTTGATTTAAAGGCTTTAGGTGAAAATACTATTATTATAGACTGTGATGTATTGCAGGCCGATGGCGGTACACGGACAGCTTCAATTACCGGCGGCTTTGTGGCCTTGTCATTGGCAACCCAAAAAATGCTCAAACGCAGACAAATCAAAACTAACCCCTTGCATGGGCAAATTGCCTCGGTTTCTGTGGGTATTTATAACGGCGTGCCGGTGCTGGATCTGGATTATGCTGAAGACAGTAATGCTGAAACCGATATGAATGTCGTCATGAATGATGCCGCTGCTTTTATTGAAATTCAGGGTACGGCGGAAGGGCATGCCTTTAGAAAGGAGGAGCTCGATGCCATGCTGGAACTGGCTGGTTTGGGCATTAAGCAATTACTGAAAAAGCAGCAGCTAGCTTTAGGCTGTGAAGCATGACATGTCCGCAATCACAACACCAGTTTGCAGCACAGGTTAACTTGGCTCAGCGTTGCCCTGGCCCGAAGCAAACTTGGGAGGACAGCCATGCATGACGAATCTGCCGGGAGCAGATTTGCATTTACCCGAAGAGTGCAGGGCAGGGACAGCCATGCATGACATCGTTCTGGCCAGCGGCAATCCCGGCAAGATCAGGGAAATTCAGTCGCTTCTTGGGGAATATTCCATCATTCCTCAGTCTGTGTTTAATATTGCAGACGCAGAAGAAACCGGGTTGACATTTATAGAAAACGCTATTTTAAAAGCAAGAAACGCGGCCCAGCACTGCAGCCTTCCGGCTATAGCCGATGATTCCGGTTTAGTCGTTGATGTCTTGAACGGAGCGCCGGGCGTGATTTCTGCCCGCTATGCTGGCATTGGCGCCAGCGACCGGCAAAATCTGGAAAAACTGTTGCATGAACTTGCCGGGGTTCCTGAACAACAACGCAGCGCGCGCTTTATTTGCATCATGGTGTACATGAAATATGCAGATGATCCGTTTCCGGTGATTGCCCAAGGGGTTTGGGAAGGCAGCATTTCAGATCATCCGGCCGGTGCAAACGGTTTTGGCTATGATCCGGTATTCTGGTTAGCGGAGCAAAATTGCACATCGGCTGAATTGCCGGCGGCGGTTAAAAATTCCCTGAGCCATAGAGGCCAGGCTTTAAGGCGTTTAACGGCATTTATCAAAGCCGCGCAATCCGCCGTTAGGTAGCGGTTCAGTTTGAAATTTGACCGCATGTATTTTTTTCTTGCTGCGCCATCTTAACAGCATGATAAATAAAACCAACTCACGAAAAGATTTTATCCAAACAGCATTGAATGTTTTCAGCAAGCTATTGGCGAAGCTGAGGCAGAAGAAGAACTGAAAGGAAAAAAGCCGATAGACAAAAATGTGGGCTTGAAGGCGGTTCAGCTCGAGCCTAAAAGCTCACGCCAGAAGGACGATCAGAGATTGCTAAAAAGGCGGCTAGGGCTCGGTGGAAAGAATCTGACAATAGCTAATTTGCTATCCTTAGTTTTACTCCATTATCTTGCTGAATTTTTGGATTGAAAAAATCATCTGTTAGATTAGCCAATTTTTTTCTAATCCTCCTGGGAATGAAATTTCTTCTAAGAAGTGGCTTGCAGACAAGATTCCTTTGGAGTCCCATAATTCATAACTCTCTTCGTTGTTATTGATTCCTCGCGCTTTAATGCATCATCTAATGGTTCTTTTTTCCTAAAGAAGATTGAAAATCACATGCACGCTATCAGCCTGTATTTTATGTTTTATAACTGCTGTAAAATCCATATATGGCTTAGGTTTAGCCCAGCAATGCGGAGGGCATTACCGGTAAGGTTTGGGAATTAACAGATATTGTTAACCTTATTCCTGAGCCAGAGCCTAAAAAACGCGGTGCTTATAAAAAGAAAGAAAGATAAATATTAAATGCTAAGTTTTATAAAACCAGCGGTTGCTGAAAAACAAGTTATTTCTAAAGAAAGAGTTACCGATCATAGGGAAGTTTATACTAATAAACGTGAAGTTAACGCCATGCTTGATCTGGTGGCACAAGAAACCGAAAGGATTGATTCCCGTTTTCTTGAGCCAGCTTGCGGTACGGGCAATTTTTTGACGGAAATCCTGGAGCGTAAGCTCAAGGTTGTAAAGTCGCGATATGCCAAAAATCAACCAGAGTCTGTTGATAATCAGGCCAGCCCTATAAAACTGGCAGTCAGGCAATAAAGGCGGAATAACGCGAAGCCGGCTTTGCGTACCTTGCTGCAGGCCGTCGGAACTGTTTGACTCGGCAAAAGAAGCGTTCGTCCCAGCTACGGTTTTTGTACGGGTGCCGGTCAAATTCCCGTTGTTGTTGACGGTTGCTTTTCCAAGAGATAACCGCCTTGGCCTGGCTTTCTTCGAGATTCTCCAGCACACTCTCAGCCTCCCAGGCCTTGTCGGCGCCTGGCGCACCCGCCAGAATGCCATCCACTAAACCAATGGCTGGCGTGACATCAGGCGTTTGTCCACCCGTCAAGCACCACTTTGTCATGGGTGGGCCTCACCATCGTGCCGTCAATGGCTATCTCTTCAAAATCAGCGTCCTTGCACAACTCAGCAGATAGCCGTTGCCAGACTCCGGCATCCGGGCAGCGGGCTAACCTTTTGTAAGGGCTGTTCCAAGCCCCCGACTTGTCGGGCAGGCCGCGCCAGGGTGAACCCGGCCTGGCTCTCCACAGCACGGCTTACACAAACCGCCTCTTGTCCGCTGCCGTCTGGCCCCGGTCGCTCTTGTTGCCCGGCACCCTCTGTTCAATACCTTTCCACGGGTCATCGTGCCATACTTTTCTTACCAGTAGCCCACCTGTTCAATCAGCTGGCATAATTATCCCCTATT
>NZ_CADCXN010000008.1 GCF_902806695.1 Candidatus Methylobacter favarea
CAAAAGAGCTGGTTGGCGCCGTCGGCAAAGAATCGTTTCTCAAATTCGCGCTGCTTGTAGGTTTCTTTCTGATCATCGCCCTGATCGTCTTTGAATTCAACAATAAATCCATCCTCCGACAACAACTTGGTGGTGATCTCACTGCGGGCATCGACGACCGTAGGGTTGATTAGAAATCCGTCTTTTACGCCATCCAGCAGAGAGTAACGGAAAGTGGGCTGGCCGTCCTCGCAACCGAAAGTCCGGTAAGTGTCCAGCAGGAGACGACGCTCGAACTCGCGCGGATCCCTGGTGGATGGTTTGGCCTTGTCGAATTTTTTAAGATAATCGCGCGGCGTGGCGGTAAGACCGAGTTTGTAACCGATAAAGTAATCAAAAACAGCACGGGCGTTACCGCCAATGGAGCGGTGCGCTTCGTCTGAAATAACGAGGTCAAAATCGGTAGGCGAGAAGAGCTGCTGGTACTTATTATTGAAGAGCAGCGACTGGACGGTGGTAACCACGATTTCAGCGCGTCGCCAATCATCACGGTTTTCTTTATAGATGACGGTAAAGTAATCGTTGGCGAGCACCTTGTGAAACGCTTTTTTGGCCTGGTCTTCAAGCTCCAGGCGATCCACCAGAAAGAGTGCGCGACGCGCATTGCCGGTGCGTAGAAATAGTTTGATGACTGCGGCGGACGTGAGCGTCTTGCCTGTGCCGGTAGCCATCTCAAAGAGAAAGCGGTCTTTGCCGTCTTTTACGGCATTTTGCAAGGCAACCATGGCTTTCTTTTGATAGGGCCGAAGGAAGCGCAGATTGTTGGCGTCAATAAAGCCCTGGCGTTCGGCTTCATTCTTCCAGGCGGCTTCGGCGGCATAATTGGGGCGCTGGGTTAGGACAATGTAGTTGTCGTTAACGGTCTCTTCAATAAGACGCCTGGGATCGGGAACACTTTTCTGATAGCCCATTACCGAGGCGGGCGTCGGAAAGGTTGTGATAATGTAGGGGTTACCGCGTTTAAGATCCCAGAAATAATGCAGGTTGCCGTTGGAAAGGATGATGAAGCGGCAGTTCTGAGATCGCGCGTATTTGCGGGCTTGCTCCTTGCCAACAAGCGGGCTTTTGTCTTCAGCCTTGGCTTCCAGGATAATAAAGGGGAAGCCTTTTTCGTTGAGCAGAAGAAAATCAATAAATCCTTTTGAGACTTTCTCAAAGTTTTCGCCGAGGGCGTCAATATCCTGTTTCTTGATCGTGACGCTGGGTTCAAGCCGGATATTGGCCGGTAATTTGCCTTCGGCGAAAAAACGCCAGCCGGCAGCTTCCAGCAGTTTGTTGATCTTGATGCGGGCCGTGGCTTCTTTGACTGTCATTTTATTTTTTAGAAATTTTTCCAGGTTGCTCGAAGTCAGTTTCAATAGGGTTAGTCATCGTTCCTCTACATCGCGCTTGGAAATCGATTTGAAATTTTGAGGATTAAACGCCGGAAAACGTGTTTATTAAGATTAGAATTATAGTGTATATGTGAGAATGACAGCGGAACTTAATCAGACAAGACCCGTCAGACGAGACCCGGAAAATCGTTTATTAAGAAAGCAGGAAACATAGGGCATGCGATGTAATCTTACTTAAACCGCAGGCAGCTATGGTATCTTTCTTATCAGGCTGGATGGCCGAATTATCCTTTTAAATTTTACCAGGATTAGTATTTCACTTTTTCTATCTAAAACCAAGGAGTCGCAATATGCTTTCAACCGTACCTGATGTCATTTTTAAAACCCGTGTTCGCGACGAAAGTATCGGCGGGGACAATCCCTTTCGCTGGCAGGATGTCAGCACCGATGAGATTTTTAAAGGCAAAAGAATTGTGGTCTTGTCTCTTCCCGGCGCATTTACTCCTACCTGCTCAAGCACGCATTTGCCTGGTTATGACGCCAAATACCAGGAACTTATCGATCAGGGCGTTGATGAAGTCTATTGCGTGAGTGTTAATGACGCTTTTACCATGTATCAATGGGACAAGCATCTGGGCATCAAGCATGTAAAAATGCTGCCCGATGGAAACGGCGATTTTACCCGGGCAATGGGCATGCTGGTAAGAAAAGAAAATCTTGGTTTCGGCAGCCGTTCATGGCGCTATTCCATGCTTGTCGATGATAAAAAGATTGTCAAATTATTCAGTGAACCCGGCCAGACGGATAACTGTCCGGATGATCCCTTTACTGTCAGCGATGCCGATACCATGCTGGAGTATTTAAAACATAACCAATGAAAAGCCGCGATGACGCTCTATGACTATGATCTGTTTGTAATCGGCGCAGGTTCAGGCGGTGTTCGCGCCGCGCGCATGGCGTCGGGGCTTGGCGTAAAAGTGGCCATTGCCGAAGAGCGCTATCTGGGCGGCACCTGCGTCAATGTCGGGTGCGTGCCCAAAAAACTGTTTGTCTATGCCTCCCAATTCAAAGATCACTTTAAAGCAGCGACAGGTTTTGGCTGGACCGCAGACAAACCGGTTTTCAACTGGACCACCCTCATTGCCAATAAAAATCAGGAAATAGAACGGCTGCATGGCATCTACGAAAATCTGCTGCAAAAAGCAGGCGTCAGCATTATCAACGGCAGGGCGAAAGTGCTGGATGCTCATACCGTCGCCGTCGATGGGATTTCTTACAGCGCCGAACGGCTGCTTATTGCAACAGGGGGCTGGCCGTCTGTACCTGACATACCCGGAAGGGAACACATCGTCACCTCGAATGAAATGTTTTTCCTCGATCAACTGCCCAGCCGTATCATTATTGTCGGCGGCGGCTACATTGCCGTGGAATTCGCCAGCATTGTTCACGGCCTGGGCGTAAACACCACGCTTTGCCACCGCGGACACAAATTGCTGCGCGGTTTTGATGAGGATATCCGTGATTTCCTGGCGCATGAAATGACCAAAAAAAGTATCAATATTCTATTTAATACCGATATTGAGGCAATAGAAAGTACAGGCGATTGCTTTGCCGCGCGCCTTATTGATGGCAGTAAAATAAGCACGGACCTGGTTATGTATGCCACCGGCAGAATACCGAATTCAACCGGATTTGGGTTAGAACAACTGGGCGTAGAACTGGACAAGGAAGGCGCCATTAAAGTCAACAGCGATTACCAGACCAATGTGCCTTCAATCTATGCGCTGGGTGATGTCACCGACCGCGTTAACCTGACGCCGGTAGCCATAGCAGAAGGCATGGCTCTGGTGAATAAATTGTATGGTAAGCAGCCGAAACCGGTAGATTATGACAATATTCCGACAGCGGTTTTTAGCCAGCCCCCTATTGGGACTGTGGGACTAACCGAAGCGCAGGCCCGTAAAAAATACCGGGACATTGCTATTTACCTTACCAGTTTCACGCCGATGAAAAGCACCCTCTCCGGTAGCGATGAAAAAACCCTGATGAAGATGATCGTCGTGGGCAGCACTGACCGGGTTGTCGGCATGCATATGGCCGGGCCTGACGCCCCTGAAATTATCCAGGGCATGGCGGTTGCGATTCGCGCCGGCGCAACCAAGGCGATCTTTGATTCGACCATCGGCATACATCCGACTGCTGCCGAAGAATTCGTGACCCTGCGGGAAGCCGTGAGTTAAGCAGTGTGGATACTGTCTACGCAGTAAGACCTCATAAGACGAATTCGACTGCGGATAATCCTTTGAGTGACTAGCGATGGCAAGGTCAGATTTTTTTACATATTCTTCTCCGACTGGGCCTAATATTGAGGAAAGCGCCCGGGCCAATTCTGATTGGAGGCTGGAAATCTACCCCTAATCCAGCCCCTGTATAACCACAGGGATGTATGCCTTCCCGAAAAGATATGTTGCGCCCACCTGCTCACTCCCTCTGAGCAGTAAAAGTGTTATTAATTTTTACAGTTTTTAATCCGAAAACCGTATAGACCTGCCTGATAAAGCCCAAAAAATTCCTAAGTCTTTAATATTAATGGATTATTCTTATCCAATTAAGATTGGCGCTATTTATGCTAGTAATTCTGGTGATAGACCACGTAAGTTAAAAATCAAGCCGGAACAGATAGCGTTAATCGGGCAAGTATTTTCTACTCTTCGGTCTAGTGGATTGAATGGCAGTGAGCAACTCAGCCATAAAGTCAATTAAAATCTTATTATTAAAGCATCCGGGATGCATATAGTTCAGGTATTTAGCATGGCAATCTTAATAAGGAAATTTCTCATGAATAACTATTCCACTCTTGCCAAAGCAGCTCTGGCTGCCTTGGCAATGTCAGGCGGTTTTGCCGAGGCAACAGTTATCACTTTTTCGCAGGCCTCGCTGACAGCTTCCAGCGGTTATTATACTGATCAGATTGGAGGCGGCCTTGGCACTTCAATTAGTCACAATGACGACGGCTTTCAAGGAGCAATCGATCTCACCGCTTTCGGCTTCTCGTCCGGTTTCACTTTCTTTGGCGGCGCGGGAACTGAATTATATCTCAACAACAACGGCAATGTCAGCTTTGGCTCGGGGATTTCAGCATTCACTCCGACTGGACCGCAGGGGGCGGCGCAGCCAATTATTTCGCCGTTCTTCGCCGATGTGGACACGCGCAATCCGGCCAGCGGCTTGGTTTATTATCGTAACTCCGCCCCTGGCGAATTCATTGCTACCTGGGATCAAGTGGGGTACTACAACATCCATACTGACAAGCTAAACTCCTTCCAGCTTGTGTTGCGCGACCCTGCTGTTTACGACATTCCGCTCGGCGAAGGCGCGATTGGCTTTTTCTGGAAAACCATGCAGTGGGAGACAGGCGATGCCAGTGGTGGCGTCGGCGGTTTCGGCGGCACGCCTGCTGCAGTGGGTTTCGGTAACGGCAGTGGCGATGGAGTGACTCTTGAGGCTTCCACAACTGCCGGGATTGCCGGACTAGTGCAAAATCACCATATATGGTTCAGTCAAGAATTCCAGCCTGTTTGCGGGGTGCCTGGAACTCCGCCTTGCCAAACGCCTGAACCCGAGACTCTTCCCCTGTTAGGGATCGGACTGCTCGGATTGACGGGGATATTCTGGCGTCGTAAGTTCTCCAGATAGCTATAAGGTATAGTACGTTTGGCTGTTTCGCTACATTCCCAGCCATAACCCCGTATGGAGCTATGGCTGAATCAAACGAGGTAATGACCAGTGCGGCTGCGCTTATAGGCAAGCCGGTCGTGGTCTTGAACTAATTCCTCTCGCGCCATTATGAAACCCTCCTCCAGACTTTAAAAAAAACCTTAAACCCTGGCAAAACAGCAAGCATGCCGCTGAAGTGGGTGTGAAATTCGTCGCAGCCACAGACTACGTCCTGGCTCTTTATGAAGCACCTGGCGCTTTGGGCCCACTCTCTGTTTTGATGAAAGCCCGAAATAACTTATCGTGAAAGGGCGCCACTTAACCCGCGCCCGGCCCGCCCGTATGCTGTACCCGGAGCCTAAAGCACTTTGCCGCTCTCTATTCAAGAATCATGTGATGTGCGGGCTCCCGTCTAATCTCAGCAGCCATAAAAACGCCTCTCTCTAGGAGGCTTTTCCGGCCAAGCAGGGAAGCGATCTGCTGCGAAGATGTGATTTCCACTACCCCAGGGCGCGGCTGGATAGTGCTGAAATTGAACTGACCGTATTGTCCGGCATATGCCTGTGGCCACGAATACCGGACAAAAAGCGCCTGGGCCGCAAGCTTGAAGCCAATGTCCGCGAGAGTTATTCGAAGGCCATACCCGTCAGTTAGCGTTTTTCTACCCAGCACGCAATGCGAAAATCAGTTTCCTCTTCTTATATTTCAACAGTCTTGATTACCAAGAGAATAGGCAAATAATGTAATGCAAAGTAGCTAAACGGAAATCTAAAGGCGGGCTTTAGCCGGTGAAGAGTAGATAAAATACCTTGATCTGCAAGCCACGCTTTCAGCAGTTTGCTGGAATGGGCCCGCAAGTTATCGAGAATCAGAAAAATCTTGGAATCGGTCACATTGATTAACACGCCCAGCAGTAACGACTCCCTTAATGGTCAATCAGTGCGGATTTGTCTTAGCGGATTTGTCTTAATTTAACCTCAGTTCGGGATAAGAAAAAGTAGGCAGGTTTTTGTAAAAACAGGAAAAATAGTGATTCCAACATCAATTTTTCCACAACAACCTACCTCCATGAAATTAACACAATTATTTTGCGATGTAG
>NZ_CADCXN010000009.1 GCF_902806695.1 Candidatus Methylobacter favarea
GTAATATCATGACTACTTTCCTGATTCGGCTCATTGGTATGGCGCTGCTGCTGGTTGCCCTGCCGTCCAAAGCGATCACCCTCAGTTGGACGCCGGTTACGGCCTCGGCCGCAACGGGCTCATCGTTAGATATGGCTTTAATAATTTCCGGGTTAGGTGATCATGTTTCCCCTTCGCTGGGCGTATTTGATATCGATGTTGATTACGAGCCCTCCATCCTGGGCCTGGGCGGGGTCGTTTTCGGTGATCCTGGATTGGGCGATCAACTGGCGCTGGACCAGAGCGCCGACCGTTCCTTTACGCCCCGAGACGGTTCAGTTAATCTCTACGAGCTTTCTTTCGATACTGTCGCTGATTTGAATACGCTACAGGCCGGCAGCTTCACCTTGGCGACCTTATCGTTCAACGCCCTTTCAGCCGGGGTGAGCCCCTTGAATATTTCGCTGAACGCCATCGGTGACGCCAACGCCGATTCCCTCTCTATCGAGCCTGTCACGGCAGGCCCTGTTACCGTCGAGGCTAATGCCGATGGCTCAGTCCCCGAGCCTGCAACCTGGCTGTTAGTCAGCCTGGGCGTGCTGGTCATGAAGCGGCTCAGTTGGCGGCTGCTTGGCCAGAAATATTTCCTGCCTGTTTTAGGCTCGCTGTGAATGATTACAGCAGCATAGGTGTACCCATGCTTTTGCGTCAATTATTAACACAAGGTCTGACTTTTAGGGGTTAATTAACCAAAAGATACCGTCTTAAAAATCAATAGGAAACAGCATAGTCAGACTGATAAGGTATACGAGTTTTTAGCACATCGAAGCAAATGTGAGCCAATTTCCTCATAACGGCACCAAGGGCGGACATTTTCGATTTTCCACGGGCTTGCAATCGTTGATACAGGCCTTTAAGATGCGGGTTGTGCCTAGTGGCGACAATAGCCGCCATATAGAGTTTTGCACGGATATGTGCGGGCCCGTTTTTAGATAGCCTTGGTCGACCTTTAATGGACGAACCGGATTGACGCTCCACGGGCACTAAGCCCAGATAAGCAGCAAATTGCTCGGCAGAGTGGAAAGAGAGGTTGTGCAATACGGACAACAGCTGGTTGCCGACTTGCGCCCCAACTGCCGGAATGCTGGTGAGTAGGTCGCGGTCTTCTTTCAGGTTAGGATGATTATTGATATGTTGGTCGATGTTTTCTTCTAGCTTAGCCAGTTGTTGTTCCATGAACGCGATGGTATCGAGTATGGACTGGCTAATGAGCGGTGACACTTCCGTGACTTCTGTTTTTTCAAGTCGGTTGCGTTCCCGCTGCAAGTCCTGGGAAACAGCATCGCGTCGGGTTAGAAGCGCATGTAATTCACGAGCTTCCGAGGCAGGTGGAAGCCAAGGTTTTGGGCAGATTAAAGCGCCGTATTTGGCCAAAATGAAGCTGTCAACACCATCCGTTTTGGTGCGGATGCCAAGGCTACGTCCAAACTGCTTGACCTGGGCTGGGTTGGTTATTGAAACGGTCACATGGGTATCGAACAAGGCCATCGCTGCTTGTTCATGATATGCACCCGTACCTTCCATAATGGCGTGCAGGTCAACAGGGGCAATAAATTGCTTAGCACACCAAGCCAACAGATCAGTAATCCCTGATTTAGAATTGGCGACCGACTTGGATTTGCGCTTTCCGCTACCAACATCCAGTAACAAACTACAATCCAATTTAGCTTTAGAAACATCTATCCCAATGAAAAACATAAACTAACTCGCAATAATGATGTTAAGATCATCCAACTGAGCCCGTTTGCCTTGTGCATACAGGGTCTTAGCCCTTGGCTACCGTCCAGCGTCAGAGTTGGCACCAGAAGCGAGAGAATGCTTAATCTTTTGGACAAGGTTTTCCATTCAGAACGGTTACAAGCTAATTCTCTCCCAGTGTCAGGGTAGCTAACCATGACGTGAGTTAAGATACAAGAACGGTTTGTCCGGCGGCCCCCTTCCTCAACCCTTGCTACAGGCGGCTTACAGCCGAAATATCGAATTCAAAAACGAAGGATATAAATTTTATAACTTATTGAAATGGATAAATATTAGTATCTTTTTAGTTTTCATGTTCGCAGAGGAATTTCAAAGAAACCAAAGCAGACACATAATAGTTATGTCCATTCACTTGAAAATATACTTGAAAGCAGCCGATAGCAATAACGCAAATCGAGATTGCTCACTGGCTCACTGCGGCCACAACCGTGCGTTGGCGTTTTCCGAAAGCAGCCTATCAGATTTGTTAAAACAGACCTTCGCCTACGCGCTAATTCTGCTATTTAGGGGTAGTTTCCACATAGTTGCCAAAAGTGCCATCTTGGTACTTACCCAAAGTGTTGTGTCATGCGTCAAGAATTCCTGAGTGGCAGTCACTGCTTCATTCAGAGTAAAATATTAACTGGCTCACACATTCAACAGAATGTGCCGCAGAATGTGCCGCATTTATTGAGTCCGCTCAGGCTAAGCACTGGACAATTGCTAAAAAGCTACTATGCTTAGTGCGGTGTAGCTTAGGCGTTAAGGATTAAAGGGGCTTAACAGCTGCACAAAACCCAATAGCTGGCTTATCACGGCCTCGCGGGTTTAAATTCTGTAGGTATTCGTTTGGATATTATGGCTGTTGTATTTCTTAATAGCCTAACATGGATTGAGACCAGAGAATTGCCCAGCCGGGACTCTGCCACTTGATAAAGCCAAGAAAAAATTTGGTTTAAGGGGCGAGGATCATAACAAAATCAAAGGCCGTACCGGTACGAACAGTGGACCTAAAGATTGGGTTGGGATTGCCCCAAACGGAGATGTGATTACTACAAACCCTGATGGTAGCCCGGAAAACTGGGGCGACTATCAAGACTTCTTGAATTAACAGGGTTGTTTATGAACGAATATAACTTTGAAATTTCGTTTCGTATTACTCACCCATCCATGTCGCCTGATATCATTTGTGGTTTGCTTTCCATGGAGACTGATGTCAAAAGGAAGGTAGGCGAGGCCAGATATAACCCGAAAGGTAAGCCGTTGCCAGGGGTATGGAAGGAAACATATTGTGGCTTCGATGTACCGAGAAAAGAGGGGGATTCAATTCCAGAATGCCTAGACAATATGTTGCAAAAGCTAAAGAACCAAAGAAGCGGTATTGAACAGATACATTCAAGTGGCGGAAATCTTGTGTTTTATATCCTTTCTGCACCCAAGGAACTAACGTTTGGTGAGAAATTCTCATGGAAAATATTAATGGAGTTGGCTGACCTAAAAATAGATTTGTCATTAGAAGTTCATGAACCAAGCTGACACCCGTGTAAGTCCGTAAGTCGGAAGCGGCGATAGCCGTGTTCCGACGAATGTACCCCGCCGACCTTTTTCTATACCCTGCCGGAGACCGCCAAGGCAAGCCGTGCGCCCAGGCAAACCCGCGCCAAGATACATAATGCTTCGGATTATGCGAACAAAGCGGGTTCGCCTTCCGCCTCGCCCCTTTTGTTCGCATAATTTGCACTATGCAAAATGTCACTTGTTTTGCCGGGACTCACCCTCCAGAATCTTCTTTGAGCGTCTGCTTAACGGAAAATTAGTTGTTGGCCTTCAACTACCGGTTTGGGTCGGTTGCCGTAGATGAGTAATCTCGAGTATGACCGACCGCTTTCCGCTGAACAGGCATCTGATTTACATAATTCCGACCGGCAGCTTTGAACCAGGATGCCCATAATTACTGATCCGCCTCATTTAGTGATTTGTAAACTGTCGATCGGCCAATGCCCATTTGCCTGGCAATGTCGGTAGCCCTAATACCATTCTCATACAATGCTCTTATTTTTTCCGTATCAATGGTGCGTTTGCGGCCAAACTTTACGCCTTTAACTTTAGCCTCGATGCGGCCTTCATTGGTGCGTTCCAGTATACGTTGGCGTTCCGCCTGGGCGACCGCCGACAGGATGGTGACGACCATTTTGCCCATCGTGCCTTCAGTACTGATGCCGTCGTCTAAAAAACGGATGGCAACGCCTAGTTGGTCGAATTCCTTGAGCAAAGCGATCATGTCCGCCGTATCCCGTCCCAGGCGATCCAGTTTTTTGACCAGGGTCACATCGCCTGCTTCAACCTTGATTCGCAATAAATGTAAGCCTTCCCGATCCGTGGGGCTACCAGAAGCCTTATCGGTAAAGATGCGGGTTGTTGTAACTCCCGCTTCTTTTAATGCGTTGACTTGAATATCTAATGACTGTTGGCCGGTGGAAACCCGTGCATAACCGAAAAGCCGCATCGCCTAAAACTGTCTCCTAAATCGATTAATAGACAGGGTGTCTATTAATGCACTGAAAAACGATTTAATAGACAGTTTATTTCATATGAATTACCCTGTCCACAATCTTATAAATTAGTGGACAGACCAATCGCCTAAAATGGCTGCCATTGTGCGCCGAAATCTCCGTGTCATTAAAAACCACTACAGCAAAGATATAAAGGCACATGGCTCGACTGACCATTTTGACCCAGCAAGAAATCGACACGCTGTATGCAATACCCTCGTTGGATGATGAAAAGCGGTCTTTTTTGTTCAGCCTTGATGAAATTGACAGGGCTATTCTTGATACCGGGGTTTAGGGAGCAATGGAACGTAAAAACCCGTTAAGGGTTAATCTCATCGGCACTTAAATCGTCAATGTATTGACGATCGTAAAACTACAGTTGAATTCATTGCACAAACGAACATTTGGGCAACGCTTTAGGTACTACCGTGGAATAAGGCGTTGCGGCTTGCATAAATATATTGCATAATTATATTTATTTGCAATAGGTTTCTGCAACGATGCTTTTCGGTTATGCGCGTGTTTCGACCCAAGACCAAGATACCGATGGGCAAATTGCTGCTTTAAAAGCTTCCGGGTGCGAATTGATCTTTCAGGAAAAGGCTTCGGGTGGCCGTTGGGACAGGCCAGAATTACATCGGTTGTTAGAGCAACTGCGTAAAGGTGATGTCTTGGTGGTCTGGAAACTTGACCGTCTGTCACGTTCTTTAAAAGATGTACTGCTCCTGATGGAGAAAGTTGAACAGGCCGGTGCCGGTTTCCGAAGCCTAAACGAAGTGATTGATACCACTTCGCCTGCTGGCCGCATGATGATGCAAATAGTAGGGACTTTTGCAGAGTTCGAACGTGCAATATTGCGTGAGCGCACACAAAATGGTCTTGATGCGGCAAGAAAGCAAGGTAGGGTTGGTGGTCGCCGGCCAAAACTCAAGAAGCATCAGCAAGAGAAAATCGTTAATCTGGTCAACTCTGGACAGAAAAACGCAGCGGATGCTGCCAGGTTATTTAATGTCCATCCTGCTACCGTATCGCGTATTCTTCAACGCGACAAAATTCCTTAACCGGGTTTTACGTTCCATTGCTCCCTAAACCCCTTTATTGACGCACAGTACTTCACAAAACTAATTAATACTGAATTCTCATGAACCTCTTTAATCTCATTTCTTTTCATGGTAATGGTATGGTGCTTTTTTAAGCTCCTGCTCTTTGTAGATTCATTGCCGCTACTTTACTTCCTAGTATAGTTGTATCATTTCTTGTCGCTCTAAATACGTGGTTAAGATTTGCAATATCTTCTAGCAATGCACATAGACACATTTCAAAATTTTCTTCATCCGGTAAAAAAAGAGTTTGTGCACTCAAATCACTCTCCTCAACCTTCCTCATGCGCAATACGAGATTCATAATTCTTATTTCTCACCCTTTTCGATGAAGCTGACGTCGTTCTTAATAAACCTATACCCCAGTACACTATAAGCGGAGAAATGACCATTACTGCTCCCACCGGGGCGTCACGACTCCCTCCCAGAAGAACAGCGAGAGGAAACAAGAAATATAGTATGCTTATTACTACCGCGATTCTGTCTTTTTTGCTCATTTTATTCCCCTTTGTGTTTTCGTAAGATTGACACTGATTTTCCCGAAGCCTAACAAATTATGGTATTGCTAATTAACTATAGATAATCTCATTATTTCTTTTAGCCATCAGAAGCCTTACGGAATATTCCAACATCTTTTGGCACTTGCTGTAGCATTTTGACTTGCGGCGCAACCTGGCAAGGAAA
>NZ_CADCXN010000010.1 GCF_902806695.1 Candidatus Methylobacter favarea
GTGGTCCGTCAATATCAGTGCTGCGCGTTTCGTCTTTCCCGCCATGATCACCTCCGTCATTAGGTGAATAAGTATCATGGCTATTTTAGACTAATCTGTAAATCTATTAATGGAACGATCTACTAGAAGTGTTTTGAGAAAATTACGCATATATTTAGGTATTAAAGAACGCAATATAGCCATAAATATAACATATGGTAGCAGTTGCTTTACCAGTAGGTAGGTTTCCACATTCTTACCGGCACGCATTAAACGCATACCAGAACTTACGATATTGGCTTTAATTAGTTTATGATTTTTTTTATTTAGCAAACCCTTACCCTCGATAAGAGACTTTTGAATAAAACGGCAGTCTTCCCGATCTAATTCATAAGGACGAAAGGCTGTTAACTCAAGCATCTTTACCGAGGCTGCGATGCGCAGGCGCACTAATTCCTTCTCTGTCAACTCCTTGCTAGCGAGTCGACAGATTTCTTCCAGACTCACTGCGTTCTGATAAGACATTATCCGTTCCTTATCAAAAGTAAGGTCCGTTTCACCATTTCTTCTTCTTAAGGAAGATATCCCTGCTAATTGGGACCACAAAGCCATCCGTCTGCCATTAATAATAGATTTGCTTGAAATACTATTGGGATTTAATCGGTAAGCCCCAAGAATTTCGTCTATATTGTGCATTTCCCCGATTTCATACAATCGCCAATACAGGTCAGAATCCTCTGATACTTCACATAAACGATATCCATTGACCGCATCAATATCAGCTTTGCGCATCATCAGGAGAGTTTGCATCAAGAAAGGCTCAAGACAAGGTATCCAAGTGGCATCTGCCTTAACTACGGCAGGCTGTTTTTGTTTCAGCCCAATTTGGTGATCATTCTCATCTATATGAATGTAAGCTGCAGATACAGCTATGCAACCCGGGTTTTCCTGTAGATAAGCAACTTGGGTAGCAAATCGATGAGGATAGGCAATATCATCAGCATCGAACCGTGCAATAAACTCCGCAGTACAGAGCGCCAGTCCCTTATTCAGAGAGTCAACAATTCCACTGTGCGGCTTGGGTATTACTTGCACACGCGAATCTTTCTGCGCAATCTCGTTCAGTATAACCAGTGTGTCATCAGTTGAACCATCATCAACGACTATTATCCTGATATCCTGAACCGTCTGGCGCTGTATTGATTCGATTGAACTGCGTACCGTTTTTGCCCCGTTATAAACAGAAATTAGTACGTCAATTAGTGCAACACTCATGGGTGTTTTGGATGATAGGGCATAGTGATATGCCATATTAAAAATCCGCTTATCAAACTTTTAATTATTCTGTTCTCCGATAGGATGCTGCGCCGGCAAAATATCCCACTTCTCTCAGCAGCACAAGCCGAGAGGTTTTATTAAAGAGCATGGCGAATAAAAATCTCAATGCTCGTTTGATGGTTAGTCGGTACAAGCGAATTCGATTAAAGTCATACTCTGGCGGCGCATTACCACTGGCAAGAAGAAAATTATCAGTGGGGTATTTATCACGTAAATAAGAAATGGTCTCGCCTGCTAAAAAAGAATAATAAAAAAGATACCTCAAGGTTTGACGTTTAGCAGGAATGATATGTGTAACTTTAGAATCAGGTACCCACCAGCCATTACCTCCATCTTTAAATATTCGATAAATAACATCTGTTTCTTCGCCTACGCGCTTATGGATTGGAGAAACTCCAAGCTCTGGATTATATTGATAGCGGCGTTGTTCTGACATTCGTACGGCAAAATTAGCGCCCCACGGCACTAACCAGCCTTTGAAAGTTAACGCAACGATATTATCACCAAAATCTCGATGTGCTAAAAGATTATTTAGCGGCCAATCATATTTGGCTTTCTCAAACCAGTTAGGAGTAGGTTTTTCCAGCCAAGGAATAACGCGGCCCCCAAATACCGCCGCTTCAGGGTGACGTCTAAAAGCTTTTGCATATGCGGAGAGCCATGCTGGGTCTATTAGAACATCGTCGTCTGTCCAGCATATGTAATCGCCTCTTGCTTCATCAACTCCACGGTTGCGAGCATTGGATAACCCCGGAGTCTCTTCCCTTACATACCTGATCGGCAAACGACCTTTATATTCTGCAACCACATCGAATGTATCATCAGAGCTGCCATTGTCAACAACAATGAATTCCCAAGCAAGGCCAGACGGAATTACAAGTTCACATGCAGAATCGAGTACATTGGACAGTTGGGATGCTCGATCGCGAGTACAGATAATTACTGTCACTTCGATTTTTTCTGAGGTATCAAATTCCATTCATAACTCCTTTTTTAACTATCTGTCTTGATAATGAGGTTAAATTTCCTATACAAATAACTCATTGTCTTCTAAAGATATAGGGTTTACAAAAGGATGAAAAATATTTTTCATTCGCGACTATCCAGTCTGGACTAAGATGATTGAAATTACAGCAAAGTAGGGACATTAATTTTTGCATCGCAAATAAAACAATTTTCCCTGACGCACAGGTTTTTGTATATCTCTATATCAATTAAGGCAACATTGTCGTAGTTTTTATCCGCCGTCAATTTTTGTACATATTCAGGTACTAACCCCAACAAATTTTCTGCTTGTCCAAGGACACTGTCTTACCCGCACGTTAGGGCAAACACCACGGATTGCCCAACCATTTGCCCTATATTTCCGGCAAGGTTTGCCATAGGACCCCATTTCGCAGCACCTATAATACCGAGGTCATGAAGACGCGAAGGGCTTGCTCTGACCCCACATATACATGCTGATGTGTCGCCAGAATGAAGAAATAAAGTGCCACTCCTCATTACTGAGTACTAATTGATGCGCCATTTCTCTTAAACTCATGGTAAATGTCAACATAACCCAGTACCGTTTATTGACGAATTTTGGCTGGGTTTGGGTAGTCAGGAAGACAGTATATGGTAACGTTAAAAAACACTTGAATAAGTGACGCTCAATTCGTAGGCTGTAAGGATTGGTGATTGGCCTTGGGCTTCGGCGCTGACTGTCCATGCCAATTCACCTCGGGCGCAAGTTCCGGCTTCCATGTCGGCATGCTGAAGAGGGAAAATACCACGACTAAAGTTCGCCTCGCCTCTAGTGGTCGAAATGAAGATAGACGCACGGCACAATCTCTCCTATAAACTCATTAAAATACACTGCGTTAACCTGAACTTACAATAGTTCGTTTAGTGGCAGATGTTATTGTCGCTTTGCAAACCAAACTACAACGCCCGAGAAAATAGTAGCTGTCCATTTAGACTCAAACCCAGAACAAAGATTCTAACTCAATGACCTTTTTGATCAGGTGATTGATTATCCTAAGCAGTCCTTTAATTAATTAAAAGCCATTAATATTGGTATACATATTTGCCAAATAGAATATGTGTTAATTATAAGCTCGCATGCGGTTATTGAAAGCACTGAAATGATTTCCCGGGTCTGAAATATATGGTCTATGAGGATGAAAATTGCTTAGGATACTGCTTTAGCCCTAAAGCTCATCCAGAAGCAAAGTAGGAAATTAAAAAAATTGATAAAAGTAATTTTTCCCCTTTAACCGGCTTATCCAATGCTTGTGCATTTTTAAAGGTTAAAAAACTAATGGAGCGGACCTTCAGCGAAGATGTGTTTTCAGCAGAAGATCAAGAATGGGCGGCTTATTATTTATGAAATCATGATGCTTATTTTTTTAGCGCTTGCTCATAGGATCTTAAATATCTAAACCCACATTCAAATGACCTGAAAAAATCAATGAGGAAATCTCTATGGCTTATTTTACCCATCTGCATTTGCACAGCCTAATATGTATTGTGAATAAGTTTATAAGATTCTTGCTTGCTCTCGCTTCCAACAGCACTGAGAGGGCAAAATTGCATTTTGCCATGGAGAATTTACTTCTTGCGCATTTTAGAAAACCTGCTAGAAAATCTTCTTTATTACTAAAAGTTAATTAAAATCATTAAATAAATTTAACACGCAATAAATTTAACATGTGATGATCATTAAACTTCATAGCTAATTGTCACTGACTAGTTAAGTATTAACTTCCTCTTCAAATTTTGAAAGTCTCTTTTAAGGAAATTTAAAATCATGACCTTTAATCCTTGCCACCAGAATCCGTGTCTTAAGAAAATACATAAGTCTTTAAAAGTTAAAGGGAAATTATAGTAATCTCCATATGCCTGAAGCAAAAATCGTTGGGCGCCGCGGTCTCTATTATCAGCATGAAGTGTAATCATGCGGTCACTAGCCTCTAAAATTCTCGCTTTTTGCGCACTTGAAATTCTGTCAGGACGTAGTGATATATCAAAGATATAAGAGTTTAAATCTAATAGTCGTGCAGCGCCGAATTTTTTCAATATCCTGAAAAAAAACTCTAAATCTTGCCAAGCAGGCATATTTTCATCGAATAGCCCGGTTTCAATAAAATGAGAACGGGGAGCAAAGATCTGGTTGCCAATATGATTACCTTCAAATAAATCGGTATATTCAACTCGACTCATCTTTTTACTTTCGCTTAACACCTCATTATTTTTATAAATGTTTTGGGTATAGATGCAGGAAGGGAAAGTACTGGAATGGGTTGTCAAAAGAGACCAATAGTCTACTAGGGCGCCAATATGGCTACTAATAAATTCGTCATCATCGTCCAAACCGGTTATAAACTCTCCGGTTGAGGCTTTTATAGCACGGTTGCGTGCGTAGCAGGCTCCTCTACTAATTTCATTGCGCAAAAATTTTACTCGTGCATCGATTCTGACAAGCTCGTTCAAATAATCAGCAGTTCCGTCTGTCGATCCATCATCGACGATGATCAGTTCGAGATTCGTATAGGTCTGACGAAGAACCGAATCGACAGCAGCTTTCATTGATTCAAGACGGTTTTTGGTCGGTAAATAAATTGAGACCAGCATTTAGCTATCCTTCATCTTTAAAATATAATAATTCAGCCTAAGCTATTTTTAGCTTGTTAAGATCGATTTTTGCTCCGAACAAGCCTTAGGTCTCACTATAAAACTTCTTCTTTTTAAATTTAGCGCCTATCTTAGAAGCTATTCTGATCACTTCTGTTTCATGACTCACAGGCCTTTTAGCCATACGCCAAAGTGTTAAGTGTGCTATTAAAATACAGACACTTGTGATTACGAATAGCGCTATCTTGAGCGCCACGGCTATCGATACTCCGCTACAATCAAGAATATGTTCTGCCAAGAAAATGCCTGCTCACATCAGCAATACATTAAGCAAAGCTCGAGTATTGCTAATTATCTGCTCGATTACATCTATATCAATAAACGACGAACTATAAATATATTCATGGTAATACTAACCGCAGTCGAAACAGCTCTTACATATAACGAGGTCCAGTAATCCTCCAAAAAATAATCCGCCAACAATAAGAGAAACGCGTATTAGAAAACTAATCATATCACGCTGAAATAATAGCTTAGTCTTACCCTTAGCCATTGCAAGCTGGGTGAGTTACTGTACTCAAGGTTAAGGATGCAATAGTAACTGCTATAATTTGAATTATATCACCTGTGGTAAGCCATTCTCTCCCATGCCAAGCAATACAAGAGGATAGGCAATGAGAGCACAACCAACCCAAGCAGGCAAAACAATGGCGCATATAAGTGACTGGGACGAGCGATAGGCAAGTTAGAGACGCTCATTATCGTTCGCTATCGGGGCGCCCCCTGGAAAAAGTGTTGCGTCAAGTGATCCAACAATTTCACGGATTGGCATACCAGCCAAATTGTCGGCAACAGTATAATAACCTAATGCTGGACTGCCAAGATAACTGCCAACCAGCAGATGATTGAGTTTCATGTTGGCATTGCTAAATAAATATAGACAATGTATAAGTTTTGGAACATTCAGGTGCCTTGGGAGGGCGTGATGGATTGTCCAAAATGCGGCAAGCAAGCGAACTGCAAAGACGGCCGAGCGAATGGCCG
>NZ_CADCXN010000011.1 GCF_902806695.1 Candidatus Methylobacter favarea
AACGAATCCTCCGCATTAATGATTTGAATGTGATCAGTGATGATGTTGTCGAAGCCGCCCGCAGTACTCTTGTTATTGGTGCCACATAGCGTTAAAAATTTAGTGCCAATTACCGTTGAAGATTACAATTTCAACCCATCGATTACGGTGTAAAAACCAGTGCATTTATCAAGTGGCAATTATGCCTGATCTGTGATAACTTTTCGCACTATGAAAGATGATGATTCCACCTACCAAGTCTCCTCGCCTCATCGGATTGGTTATGCCCGTGTCAGCACCGTGGGACAAAATCTCGACTCCCAACTTGATGTGTTGAAGCAGGCAGGATGCGGAAAAATCTTTACGGATAAAATGACCGGCTCGCGGATGGATCGCCCGGGCTGGGATTCGTTGATGATCTATGCACGCCCAGGCGATATGCTCGTGGTTACTGAACTAAGCCGCATGACCCGCTCATTGCTTAATTTGTTGGAGACTACCAAGGTGCTTGAGGAGCGAAAAGTCGACCTGGTGTCTTTACGCGAAAACATCGATACCAGTACCGCCACCGGGTGCTGCTTCCTTTCAATGATGGGCGCCATCCATCAAATGGAGCGGGAGTTACGTGCGGAGCGTGCCGCCGCTGGGAGGGCTTCCGCCAAGGCGCGTGGGAAATCGGGTGGACGACCTCGAACCGATGCGGCAAAGTTGGAGAATGCACGGGTCTTGTATGAGAAAACCGAAAAAACCGCTGCCGAAGTGTGTGATATTTTCGGCGTTGGCCGCCGGACATTTTTCGCGTATCTGGCTGAACAGCGGAATGTAAATCAAGCTTCGTAATCAACACTCTCTTTATGAACGTATTAATGGTATGAAAAAGCTCGGGCGTAACGATCCCTGTCCTTGTGGCAGTGGCAAAAAATATAAGCAATGCTGTCTAAAGGCTGAGCAAGCTAAGATAGCCAGCGATCGCTCGGAAGCGGTACCAAAAGCGATAAATTGGCTCTTCACGAAGTATGGACAAACAGCGCGTGAAGCGCTCGATGAAGGGTTTTTCGGCGGACTCGACGAGGATGAATATGCCATGCTCCAGGACCTGCCCGGCGATTCCTATCAAGGCATTATGATCAATGCTATGGAATGGTTCCTGGCCGATGGGGTTATGACCATCAAGGGACAGGAGCATCGTGTTGCGGACTTGCTACTCGACCAGGGTGGCCCGCTCTTTTCCGCCGAACAGCGGCAATGGATCGAGTTGCTGACGACTATGCCGCTCAGACTCCACGAAGTCGTCGCAGTGATACCGGGCGAAAGCATGACAGTAAGAGATGCACTGCTGCCTGAAAGCCCGTCTGTCGTCATCCGGGAAAAATCCGGATCACGGCAAGCGAACCCATACGATCTTATGGCAGCGCGCATCCTGCCGGTTGAAAATCATTTCGAACTGTCGGGTGCCGTATACGCTTTCCCCCGCAACCGAAGCTGGGACTTGTTAGAAGAACTCAGGGATGAAATGGAAGGCGTCGAGCCTGATTCGCCTCTCGCCAAAGAAATCACCAGCGTCATCATTCCATATTATTGGCTCCAGTTATTTGTAAATGCCTTTGAAATGCCACAATTGGTTGATCATCTGACAGGAGAACCGCTGTTGTTCGTCACCGATCATTATCGGGTTCAGAACTGGACCGCTCTAGATCAGGCCTTGTCCGGTGAAGTGGATATCGAAGGCTGCCGCGAGGAGGGCTGGAACCGCCTTTTTGAAGGTGAGGATGGACTGATACGCAGATACCTCAGCATTGATGCGGGCAAACGTCAGGATCGAATCAAAGTGTCTTATCGCACTCAACAGTATGCGGATGAAGGCCGACCTTGGTTCGAAGCAGTTGCAGGCAGAGCCGTTGCCTTTGTCAGCCGGGAAATCTCCGATCCCAAGGGGATGCTCGCTAATTTGCAGCCCAATGAGAGCAAGGAAACATCGGCTCCGGTGGAACTGCCGCCAGAGATGCTGACCGAGATTATCGAGAAGAGAATTCGGCAGCTTTATGCGGATTGGGCTGACAAGCCATTACCAATATTGGGCGATAGAACACCGCGGAAGGCCATTCAAACGCCGGAAGGATTGAAACAGGTGAAATTCTTGCTACGTACCTACGAACACGGCGAAGCACAGCAGGCCAAAGCTCAACACCGCGCACCGGTTTCCTATGAATTTCTCTGGCAATCAGTAGGGATAACACCGTAGGTAAACCGTTGCCATCAATGGACGTCTATAAGCGTTCGCTAATTTTTACCTTTTCGAGGGGATGGGCAAAAATAGCCATTATGGTGGATGTTTAATTAAAAATTTCCATTTACGAAGGTAACCAGATGCTGTAAGGTGACCCGATTGGTTACCAACAAAAACGGGAAAATTTATGGCAACTGGCATCTTAGGCCACGAAAAACTCAGCGCAGATTCTTTAAGTGCGGCCCTGCCTCACAAAGACCCGCACCCTCTGCCTTCTGATGCTGTCGCGCCCTCTCTGGTTTACCCTAACAGGCTAACAAAAGCGGAAGTGCTCTCCCCTTTGTATGCTTCTTTCATACAAGTTGACACCGATGGACGCACAGCACCTATTCAGCAAGTTTCTAACAATAGTCTGATTCTGGCGGATAACTTATTTGGGTTGCATGGTTTGTTAGAGAGTAAACGTAAAGCAACCCTGATTTATCTTGATCCTCCCTACAATACTGGGATGGAGTTTCAGTCTCGACAGTTAGAACACGCTTATAGCGACCAATTGGGTTTTGCCGCTTATCTTGAATTCATGAGGAGGCGCTTAATCCTCATGCGAGAGTTGCTGACGGATGATGGATCAATTTATGTGCATATCGGGCATCAAATGGTTTCCCATTTAAAAGTCATCATGGATGAAATATTCGGTCAGAATAATTTTAGAAATATCATTACCCGCCGTAAATGTAGCAGTAAGAATTTTACAAAGCATCAATATTCAAACTTGAATGACTTCATTCTCTTTTACTCGAAAAGTCCCGCCTATAAATGGAATCAACCTGGCCAGACTCCTGATGAAGACTGGATTCAGAAAGAATATCCAAAAGTTGATAAGCGCGGTCGCTATAAGCTCGTACCAATTCACGCACCCGGCACACGACGCGGTGAGACGGGGGAAATATGGCGAGGTATGTTACCTCCGCCGGGGAAGCATTGGCAGTATGTCCCTACAAAGTTGGAGGAATTCGATAAAGCAGGGGAAATACACTGGTCGAGAAATGGCAATCCTCGCCGCAAGGTGTATCTTACACAGGATAAATTGGTGTCATACACGGATTATGGGGATTGTTTCCGTGACGCTCACCATCAAAGTATCGCCGTTACTGGATACCCGACAGAAAAAAATCTGGCAATGCTGCGCATGATCGTGTCAGCCAGCAGCAATGAAGGCGATCTTGTCATTGACCCGTTTTGCGGCTCAGGAACGACGATGCACGCCGCGAATGATTTGCGGCGTTCATGGATTGGCATCGATCAATCTTTCAATGCCATCAAAGCCGCAATTACCCGATTAAGGCACGGCTTGGAACCAATGGGTGATTATGTATCCCGCGAAGAAGATGACCAGCCGCATGATCGAAGCAACGTCCTTGATATGTTCGCGGGCCTTTCTTCGCCAACAAAGGACAAGAACGGCCCCGCCTCGAAGGCGAAGGCTAGCGATCATCAGCCAGCATTGTTTTCTTTTGTCGTCGATGACGAATTGCTTGAGATGTACCCCGAGGAAATCCGGGAGATGGCGCTAATCTGAAGCAACCCGCATCAGCCAATCATGGGTGATCCTGATATCCGCCAGTTTAAGCGTCGTGACCCGGACATTGCCGTTCCAAGCCCCGTCCAGTTCGCAAACTTCAAACCAAGTGTCTTTATGCGCCAGACCGGGACCGTCAGCCAAGAACACCAGACGGAGGCGGTCACCTGTTTTCTCGCAATATTCCTTGGCTTTTGCGACTTTGTAGGAGTTGCCCCCGGTTCTATCATCCGACTGCGCCCCCTCGCGTGGAGTCGTATCTGGCGAAGCCAACCGCCAGAACTTCCGCCGTGTCCGCTTTGCGAATGACAAAATCGCAGGGATATTGGCCTTCAAAATCAGGGAATATGGTATTGAGTTCAATATCGCGGCCAGCACCGCGCGGCCCGTTAATTGTTAGCTCGCCCTTGAAGCGATCCTCAAACCAGCCAAAGAAGTTGGCGGTCAGATCATAGCCTAACTGGCCGCGCGTATCATATTCGCCGATCAAGGCAGCCAAAGCGCCCTTGGTTTCATTAGAAAGATTGGCGAATTGTTCCTTTAGAACATCTATCGACTTGAAGGTGGAGCCATAGTTTTCAACGAGGCTGGCCGTTGAAACTTTCCCGATTTTCTTTGTTGTCTCCGTGTCTAAAACAGGCGAAACGCAGCGACGGAACATTTTTAAAAGGGACATCCGCTGATCCTTGTCGATACCCTTGGAGCGGATTTTATCCAGCAATTCAGCGCTGCTTTTCGATTCCGCGATGAGCTTGGAAAAAAAGGCAATATCATCGCTGTATTTATTTAATAGAATTTCCAGAATCTCTGGAAACCTAATAGCCGTATCGATAGGGGTTATAATAGTGTTCGGGTCTTCAATATTGCATAGGAATTTATTTTCCGTCATCACAAATCCGATCAATTCTTTTTATTAGAAGATGGCTAACAGTTAGGAAGCATGAGTCCCCCCACCGTAACCAGCGAATCGCCTGAAATCCATCATCTTCGGCTTGCTTATCCGCAACTAACGCCTTTCTTCGAGGCCATCGGCAGCATCGCCCTCCCTGCCCCATCCAAAATGCTGGTCGCGGATGCCGTGATCCGGCATATCGGGTTATTCTGCATAAAGGTACGTAACGCACCATAGGATTTTAAAAATCCGTTTTTTTAGCTTTGTTTTGTATTTTTCATCATCTTTTCGACATGGAGCATCGAAAATCAAACTATACGACGCTGTTATCATCGGTTTCTTCCCGATGGCTGTGTATTTGGATATTGCTCTAGCTGCGCATGCAAATAAGGCGTTATTTTTTTGCATTTGTAGTTGAATTACAGTAAATGCACAGCTTATAATCTGCACATATTCTATGTGCACAAAACGGCCAAGACAACATGACTTCATCAAAAATCGGCTATTGCCGAGTATCCACAACGGAGCAAAATATGGCTGCCCAGTTGGAATTACTTAACAAAGCGGGTTGCCATGAGATTTTCAAGGAAAAAGTATCGGGAAGTAAGGCTGATCGTCCCGAGTTAAAAAAATTACTGGCTTACATTCGTAAAGGCGATACCGTTACGGTGTCAAAACTTGATCGGTTGGCACGATCAACCAAGGATTTGTTGAACATAGCCGAAGCGATAAAAAAGAAAGGTGCTGACCTTGAAGTCCTTAATATTAATTTAGATACTAAATCCCCAACCGGGCAATTGATGCTCACCATGCTGGCCGCTATTGCTGAATTTGAAAGGGGTATTATGTTGGAACGCCAAAGGGAAGGCATTGATATCGCTAAAGCGGATGGAAAATATAAAGGCCGTAAACCGATTAACGAAGCCAAACTTCAGCAAGTGCAAAAGCTAGTAGTCAGTCATGTTGAAGCGAAGGGATAATTTATGGTATGACTATTGGCTTTGACGCAACGAGGTTTAGTGTCATGCCCGCCATTAAATATAAAGTCAATTTGACCGACGAAGAAAAACGTC
>NZ_CADCXN010000012.1 GCF_902806695.1 Candidatus Methylobacter favarea
GATCCGCTCCAGGGATCATTCCCTTTGGGCGCAAAACACGGAAGAAACGCTCAAATTTTTAGTGGTTGATGAACTGCATACCTTTGACGGCGCGCAAGGCACCGATCTGGCGTGTTTGATCCGGCGCCTGAAAGCCCGCCTGGACACCCCCAGACAGCATTTGGTGTGCGTGGGAACCTCGGCGACACTGGGCGGGCAGGATGCAGGCCAGAATTTGACAGGCTACGCCACTGCGGTATTTGATGAGCATTTTGACGAGCATTCAGTGATTACCGAATACCGGCAATCTTTAGGCGACTATTTAGCTTCTTCGCCGGTTGAACATATTCGTTTTCCTGCTCTGGAAAACCTGGAGGCATTAAAGGCGGATCATTATCCGGATCTGGACAGCTATGCCCTGGCCCAGGCCCGGCTTTGGTTTGATTCATTGCGGCTTATAGATCACCCTGGTCTTTGGCGAGTCGAGCTGGCACGGTCATTAAAAAAGCATTTTTTGTTTCAAAATCTGTTGCGCTTGCTTAATGGGCAAGTCACCGACTGGCAGGATTTGTTGCAGCGTTTTAAAAAGGGCTTAGGAGTCCAGGTCGAAGCGCCTGATGAGTTTGTGGAGCATTTGTTAACCAGCCTGGTTTCTCTCGTTTCGGTAGCCAGGGATGATAGTTTTATTAATGCGCCGGATGACAGTCAGGCAGTTGTTCAACTGTTAGCGCTGAAAGAGCAAGGCAATGAGCGCAGATTAATGCCGTTACTGGAAGTGCGGATGCAGTTGTGGTTGCGGGAATTAAGCCGATTATTGGTGTTATTGCCTTTGAAAGATGAACAACCGCTGTTGCTGTTTGCCGATGACGGCAAGGTATCGCAAGACCGTATGGCGCTGCCCGCTATCCACTGCCGCGATTGCGGGGCAATGGGTTTTTTAAGCCAGAAAGCAGAGGATCAGCAACGCATCAGCACGGATTTGGATGTTATCTATAAAGCATTTTTTGAACATTCGCCCAAGTCCTGCCTGTTGTTTCCGATGGATCAGGTCGATACCCCGTCGAATTTCTCTGACAGCCTGGATAAGCAGTTATGCGCCTGTTGCGGCAATTTGAAAGGACGCTCTCAAACAAGCTGTCAAAACTGTGGTTCCGAGGATTTGCTCTGGGTGCATCAGGCCGACAATAGCAAGCTGGAGAAAAACAAGCATTCCGGCGAGTCCAAAAACAAGAGCCATAACGATTGCCCTTTTTGCCAAAGCAAGGGCAGTCTATTGATTATCGGCGCCCGGTCAACCAGCTTGTCATCGATTTTGGCGGGACAATTGAGCGCATCGCCTTTTAACCGGGACAAACAGTTGATTGCTTTTTCAGATGCTGTCCAGGATACCGCGCACCGGGCCGGCTTTATCGCCGCTCGGACACGGTCGTTCGGCTTTCGGGTGGCGTTAAAAAAAGTCATAGACTTGAGTGAGCAGAATTCTTCTTTGACTCAGGTAATTGCCCGCTTTAACGCCTATTGGCTGGAGCAATTGGGGGTCATGGTCTTTATTGGCCTGTTTCTGCCGTCTGACATGGAATGGCTGCGCGATTTTGGATCGTTGAAAAAGAATGAACGCTTACCCGAAGGCTCTAATTTACCGGCTTTGTTAAAAAGACGCCTGGCTTTTGATATTTTAGGCGAGCTGGGCTTTCGATGCCGGATTGGTCGATCGCTTGAGCGCAGCGGTGCGGCTGGCTGTTATTTCGATCATAAGCTCATCACTATCGCTTTAAAGCAGTTATTAACGGCCTTACAGGAAGCTATTGGCTCATTAAGCAGCCTGCAATTTGAAGCATTGCAGCGTTTTGTCTTTGGTTTCCTGGCGCATCTTAGAATTAATGGGGGTATTTATTCCCCTGAACTGGACGGCTATATTAGGAATAACGGTGATCCTGGCGTATTTATCAACCTGGTACACATACCCAATTTTGCACCGAATGCACGAGTGCCGACCTTTTTGGCATCAAAAAAGACCAGGGGCTTGGAAACGCTGTCAGCAGGCCAAGCCCATTCCGCCAGTTGGTATCAATCCTGGTTACAAAAAAATCTGTTAGCCGGTGATGCCTTGCATCAAAGCGGCGATTTGAGCGCGGCCATTTATCAACGGGTGTTAAAGCACTTGTCGAAAGCCAAGGTGCTGATCGATTTGAAGACCGGGAGCGGAGAAACTGTCTGGGCGCTTAATCCGGATGCTGTATTGATCAGCGCCGAATCTGTTCGGCTGAGTTGTGATCATTGTCGCCATAGCCACAATGTTGCCGCCAGTGAAGTGCTTAGCTGGTCTGATTCATTGTGTTTGCGGAAAAGTTGTTTGGGACATTACCGGATTGCCAAGGATCATACCGGGCCGCTGGATTTTTACGGCCGCTTGTATCGTGACGGTGAAGTCAATCGGGTGGTAGCATCAGAGCATACGGGGCTGTTAAGCAGGGACGAGCGGGCCGAAGTGGAAGCTTCCTTTAAAAAAGCCCCGCAATCCCGTCAACCCTGGGATATAAATTTGTTGTCGGCCACGCCTACGCTGGAAATGGGAGTTGATATTGGCGATCTGTCCTCGGTGCTGTTATGTTCAGTGCCGCCGGCGCAGGCCAATTATCTGCAAAGAATCGGCAGGTCCGGGCGGCGTGACGGTAATGCCATCAACGTGACCCTGGCGAACGCCAATGCCCATGATCTTTATTTTTATAGCGACCCGAATGAAATGATGTCGGGTGAAGTGGAATCGCCGGGCGTTTTTCTGGATGCATCAGCTGTTCTGGAGCGGCAATACACGGCTTTCTGTCTGGATCAATGGGTTAAAAAGGAGGCAGAACTTGCCTTGATACCTCATAAGTTAAAATCGGTATTAGTCACTGTCGCTAAAAGACAGGATGATTTAAAGCATTTCCCCTATTCCTTTTTAAATTACGTCGAAGTCAATAGAACGCCATTAATAGAAAAATTTCTGGCCTTGTTCAATTCTGAATACGGGATGAGCTTAAGTGATTTTTCCGTACAGTGGATCAAGCAATTTGCTGAAGGAAATTTTTCAACGCAAGGCAGTTTGAGCTTTCGTATTCAGGAAAACCTGTGGCAACAACAGCAGGAACTGGAGTCACTCAGCAAAGAGGCGAAAAGGGTGAATACGGTGATGCAGAAAATGAAGAAAGCCGAGCTGTTATCACCGCAGGACAAGGAACAGCTGGAGCTGCTGGAAACCGAATTATACGCCTTACAGACTTTAGCCAGCCAGATAAACGGCAAAGATACCTTACAATTTTTTACCGATGAAGGCTTGATCCCCAATTACGCTTTCCCTGAGCAGGGCGTGCTATTACATTCTGTCATTTATCGCTCCAAAAAAGATAATGAGACCTCAGTTAAAATTTCCGGGCTAATCTCGCAGACCGAACGCTGGGTCTATGAATATGAACGCCCGGCAGCTGCAGCGTTATCCGAGTTGGCGCCGCTGAACAATTTTTATGCGGGTGGCCGTCGGGTGCAAATTAACCGTATCGACATGCGGGTTTCCAAAAAGGAAACCTGGCGTTTATGTCGCAGTTGTCATCATTCAGAATGCATTGATGCAGGCGATCATTATAAAAATTGCCCACGCTGTGGCGATGCCTGGTGGGAGAATGTGTCGCAAAAGCAAACCATGCTGCGCTTAAAACAGGTTTACGCGAATAGCGCTGATCGACGCAGCCGCATTTCAGACGATCGGGATGACAGGGATAGCCAGTTCTTTACCCGGCAATTATTGATTGATTTTGAACCGCAAGCCATTACGTCGGCCTGGAAAGTGGACAAGGACGATTGGCCTTTCGGGTTTGAATTTATCTCAAAAGCGGATTTTCGAGAAATCAATACCGGACACAGCGACGAAAATTCCCCGGAAATCACTATTGCCGGACAAGACGCCAAACGTAAAGGATTCAAGCTTTGTCAGTTTTGCGGCACGGTGCAGACCACAAATGGTCAAGAAAAGGAACAGAAACATACGATCAGTTGTACGGCTAGAAACAAGGATAATGACAGTAATTTGATCAGTGGGCTTTTTCTGTATCGGGAGTTTCATTCGGAGGCGATACGCATTTTGTTGCCGATTACTTCGGGAACCGAAGCTGAAATTATCGAGAATTCTTTTGTCGCAGCGTTGCATTTGGGGTTAAAGAAAAAATTTGGCGGCAGCATTGACCATTTGCGCGTGACGCAGAATGTCGAACCCGACACCGAGACAGGTATCAGTAAACGCTATTTGGTCATCTATGATGCGATTCCTGGCGGCACCGGTTATCTGAAACAATTAATGACCAGCCGGCAAGCCTTGCTGGAAGTCTTGACCGGCTTCGCTATGCCAATTTTGGAGCAATGCAGTTGTGTGCAAAAAGAAGGCGCCGATGGCTGTTACCGCTGCCTCTATGTGTTCCGCAACAGTCGTAATATGAATACGATTTCACGGAGGAAGGCGCGGGATTTTATCCAGATCCTTAAAGAGCATTCCGGAAAAATTGTTGCAGTGGCCGGGTTACGGGAAGTAAAAATATCGCCGCTGATGGAAAGCGAGCTGGAAGCCCGATTTATTGAAGCATTACGTCGAGTTGGAAAGACTCATGCCAAATTTGAGTTGCGGCCTGAATTTCATGGGGGTAATGCGGGCTGGTTTGTGCGCTTTGATGAGCGCCGGTATTTTTTACAGCCGCAGGTTGAATTGGACGCTACTCAAGGCGTTGTGGTGAAATCCAGGGCGGATTTTGTCTTGTGGCCATCAGGGGCTGCCGGCCAAAAGCCTGTTGCGATTTTTACCGATGGTTTTCAATATCACAAAAACCGCCTGGCTTTGGATACCGCGCAACGAATGGCGATACTGGCATCGGATGAATTTTGGGTATGGTCGCTCTCTTACGACGATGTGCAAAATATTCTGGACGGGAAAGCAAGTCCGCATTTGAATCTCTTCCTGGGTATGACGAACGACAATATTAAGAAATTGTCAGGCCAATTTTTGTGTGAAGAGTTGCTGGCATTACAGGATCAATCCAGCTTTGCCTGGTTAATCCACTTCCTAAGAAGCTGTTTGGAAATTATCGCGTCAAGCCAAACGATTCACCATGATGCGAGTCATGGCGATGTAAATCCAAGCTTCGTCGATGCGAGTCAGTCGTTCGTAGGCTTTACTGAGACGACGCGA
>NZ_CADCXN010000013.1 GCF_902806695.1 Candidatus Methylobacter favarea
CTTGTGTTCAATCAGCGCTTCCAGTTGAAACCCCAGGACAATGGGGCCTTTAAAAGGATTGTGATAGATCCTTCGCCAGTCATTACTGTCGTGGAATAAATTAAAATCATCGGTGGCATTGCGCGCCACATCAATATGTATCTGCTCAAATTTATCTGATCTTTCCGGAATGCTCATAATTTCCGATCAATAAAGAACGCTCATATACTCAGGCTTGGCTGTTAATTTAGCTATTATTAATGTATTGAGCATCACCCGCCGTCCAGGAATGCCTGTTTCTCAAGTATAGTTTTAATTTACTGAGCTTCTGAGAATTTTTGCCGCGTTTGTTATTGACTATTTGTGTATTTGGCGGCTACTTCACAGACTGGTTGAGGGAAAAGCCGTAGCATTTTTAACTCAAATACTTACAGAAACAGGACGATTTCGTTCAATCAGCATCGCGGTCAAAGTGCCAGCGGCTATATCAGCTGCACTTGAAAATTCGCTATTTTTCACTCAATGACTATTCTTCATGAAGAATGATAAAAGTGCTGATTTTTAGTTTTGAATTTCACTCATGCTTAATGAGGAGGGCGATTTATGAAAATCTCAATTGAAGAGATGCTCAATGATGCAGAGTTTCCGGAAGGCATAGCCTGGAATCGCCGCTGTTTTCATGCTAATGAAATTATTGTCAGGGAAGGCGAAGTAGGAAGGACTTTGTTCATTGTTGAAGAAGGTATAGTGCGGGTGACCATTCAAGTCCAAGTAGGAGCGCAGAAAAACTTAAAACCGGGAATTAGCGATCTCGGAAAAGACGATATTTTTGGCGAAGTTTGTTTATATAAATCACATGTGCGCAATGCCACTGTAACGGCAGTTACCGACGGCCGCCTGCTGGAGGTCGATGGAGAAAGGCTCAGCATTTATCTCGATGCGCACCCGATTCAGGGGTATTTATTTTACAAGAGCTTGTTCGAAGTTCTGCTTGAACGAGTGAATTGCGGTAATCACAGGATTGAATATCTCCTGGCCTGGGGGCTTAAAGTGCATGACATAGCAAAACATCTCTAAACGGATAAATGACAGGATTAAATCAATGGGGGAGAGAACATGACAAATAACATTCAGGCACTGGTTGAATATTTCGAGAAATATTTCTCCGTTGAGTTTGCCCTTACCCAGGAACAAAAGAACAGAGTATACGGAATACGATACCGCGTTTACTGCGAGGAATTCAGATATGAAGCGCCCGAGCATTTTCCCGAAAAACAGGAATCTGACGAATTTGACGAGTATTCATTACATTGCTTGATAACACACAAAGAACGGCACATTCCGGCAGGCTGTGTGCGTCTCGTTTCGGTAGCAGGAAGTAACGGTAAAGACCTTCTTCCTTTTGAGAAATATTGTGCAAAAAGTCTGGATAACGAATTTATCAAAGATTTAAATCTTGAACGCCAAACGGTTTGCGAGATTTCAAGGCTGGCTGTCGATGGTATTTTCAGACGGCGTTCTGGAGAAAAATCAACTCGTTTTGGTGATGTGCTGGATTTTACCGATCAGGAAAAACGTACGTTCTCTTTAATCGCTGTGTCCGGCTTTCTTGCCGCCACAGCTCTTACTGAACTGACAGGTCGAACTAACGTCTTTGCCATGATGGAACCGTTTCTGCCAAGACTACTTAAACGATCCGGCATAGTTTTTCAGCGAGCCGGAAAAGATATTGATTACCACGGGATTCGCGCCCCATACTTTATCAAGACCCGCTCAGCTCTGGACAATATGGATATCAATTTAAAGGTTTTATATGACTGGTTAAAGATACAGATCGAAGATGCGTATCAGACATCCATCTGGAACCCAGAAAGTCGAGTAAGGACTTGATTTCCGTTATTTAACGGACTGACCCGATTAAGCTGTTCGAGATCCGGCTTCATGAGGCTGAAGTTCTAATTAATCAGCTTATTCCTTTAAAACATCATCACACAGCGCGGGTAGCACCAGGGCCTGAACCGGCGGTTTTTTGGCAGGCGCCCTAGCTTCCGCTGAAAACCACCAGGCCAGCGAATTATCACAGCCATCCTTTTCCGGAAGGGGTTCCTGGGGGCGGCAATGGCTATTATTATCAGGACACTTGAGGCGTACATGAAAATGGTCATCATGGCCCCACCACGGACGAATTTTTCTCAGCCAGTCATGGGCCGTCTTGCGTGTGCATAACAAGCGTTTCACGCTGGGGTTGACAAAAATGCGCTCAACTTCAGGCATGCGTGCTGCGGTTTCAAGAATTTTTTCATGGGCTAAAGACCATTGGGTATAATTTATCTCAGCGGAGTTGCCCGCCAGAACTGAAGGCGAACTCCAGGTTTCGCGTTCCTCCGCTCTCAGGGGGCGGGTAGCGGCTTCTGGTGAAAATAAATACCATATATCGACATCAAGTCCGGTCTGATGACTGCGGTGCCCGCTCAGCATAGGCCCGCCGCGCGGTTGTCCCAGATCGCCAATGAGTAAAGAGCCCAAACGCCTAGCATCGGCCGCTTGAGCCAATCGTTCAATAAACCCTATCAAATCTGGATGCCCGTAAAATCGCCCGCGCGACAGGCGCATCAGTTGGTAGCCTGTGCCATTCGGCGGCAGCGAAACCGCGCCTCGCAAACAGCCGGCCGTATAAGCTCCTATGCTCTGCGCCTCGCGCGTTTTTGTAGGTTGCGTGAGCATTGCCCATTGATTTAAAGCAGGATAGGCGGCGCACCCGGAAGAGGCGCACGCTACTAAAACTAATATCAAAACCTTCATTATCAATAAGGATATCAAACCTACCCTAAACTAGTCCACATCAACAGTCTACCCTCCTTTATTCGTAGATGTTAATACCGCTGTTTTATAGCCTGGGCCAATTGATGCACCGCCATAGCATATTTATTACTGTTATTGTAGCTTTTAATCACTTTAAAATTGGGATAAACCTGCCAGTATTCATTGCCTCTGTACGTGCTCAGTTCAATTATCGACGGAGCATGGGCGCGGCGCGTTTGTATGGCTACGGGCCGGTTAAGCTGCCAGCCGCTGCGTGAAAAATAATGCGCAACGCTGCCGATGGCATCATGCTGGTGCCAGAGGTCGCGGTGGCCGTCATTGTTAAAATCAACCGCCAAACGACGAATACTGCTGGGCATGAATTGTCCCAAACCCATTGCGCCCGCCCAGGAGCCGACGGGTTTACGAGGCTCGTAGCCTTCTTCGCGGGTCATCAGCAAAAAGTTTTCCAGTTCCGATGTAAAAAATTCAGATCGTCTCTGAGTGTCAAAGGCCAGGGTGGTTAAGGCATCGAATATACAGGTTTTGCCGATATTGTGGCCGAAGTACGTTTCTACGCCAATAATCGCTACGATATATTCCGGGTCAACTCCATAAATGAGGCTGGCTTTCTGGATCGCATCGGCATTGCTGTACCAGAATCTGACGCCTTCGTTAATATGGGCATCAGTAATAAATTGACTACGATAGCGCGACCAACTGCCCGGTCGCGGGCGGACTATTGCTGGTCCCAGCGCATGATATCCTTGAGCATTTTCCAGGTCAATGACATTATAAAGACGGTTGGCCTGAGAGAACAAGCCGTTTAAATAGGTTTCTGAAAACCCGTGTTTTTGTACCATGTGCTGGATAAAATTCCGTAGCGCCAATGAATTGGCATACATGCCGCTTAAGCTGTACGCCGAATAGCCACTGGCATAGACTGGCAGCGTAGTGATAGCACGATATTGCACACTGGGCTGATGAATGGGGGGCTTGCGGACGATGCCCGGCATCGGCGAAAGGCTTTTTTTTGTTTTTAAAGGGGGTGAAGAATCGCTGGCGCATCCGGTAAATAACGCTGCTAAAACCGCTATTAAAAAATGCTTATAAACTGCGTTTATCACTACTGTTTCCTTTTTGCCAGACAATTATATTATATAACTTTTGGGTATCTCTCATCCTGAAAGGCAATATTTTTTTATGTCGCCAGCCCGGAAGTCAGCTATGACTGTGGTCCATCCAGTGTAATAGAAAGGCCGGAGTTTTTCATAAACCGGTAGTATTAACCTTTGACGGCGATCATACAGGCGAAATTCAGCCAGCGGAAATAGGTATCGATACGCTTGAAGCCGACGCGTTCCAGCAGGGCCAGATTTTCATCGAGCCGGTAGGGAACCAGCACATTTTCCAGCGCTTCGCGCTTGCGCCGGTTTTCCGCATCGGTATAACCGCTGTGCGTGCTTTTAAAGTGCAGATACTGGTTGATATACGGCCGGTTTAAGGCCGCATCATTGGCCAGAATTTTCTCCGACACCAGCAAGATGCCGCCGGGCCGGAGGGCGGCATAGGTATTTTTCAGCAAGTGTTCTCTTTGGATCGGCCTTACAAACTGCAGGGTCCAGTTCAGGATAATGACATGACAGGCCGGCAATTCAGGAAGCGCACTTAAATCAGCACAGATAAACGTGACTGTCTCGGCGCTGAGCTGTTCGGCTAATTTGGCGCGGGCCCTATCCAGCATAGGTTCAGAGTTATCATAGCCGATCAGTCGGGCGCTGGCCGGACAGCGCGGATGGGCGGCAATATGGGCGAGGGTGGTGCCGGTAGAGCAGCCTAAATCGCAGAGCACCGCCGACTCGGCCGGCAGAAAGTCCATGATGAGGTCGGCCTGAAGCCGCTGAATTTCACTATAAAAAGGCACACTCCTTGCCACCATGTTGTCAAATACCTGCGCCACTTTTTCATCGAATGCAAAATCTTCCATTTTGCCTATTTGTTTAAATATTTTGTCTTGAGTATTCATCTATCTAGTTGCTAAGTTATTGTTTTTTGCTTCGGCAAAACAGGGCCGGTTTGCCTGATCATTGTAAAAGAGCCCTATAATGCGCCAGTAATGCCCATGACCGGCTCCAGCCAGTACCCCGGCCATGATTATTATCCCAATTCAGCGCAATGAGAACCAGTACGGAAGTTAAGGTGTTTGCCATGAGCATTATGTCGGTTGTTGCTTACAGCATTTCCTGCCGATCCGTCGTTATCGTATTTCAGAAGGTTTAATATGCCCGCATGCATGATATTGCACCTGTGTTTCTTGATTTAAGACTAGACCCGATACCGAAAAATAAGATACTTTTTTTTATTAACGGTTCAATAACGAATCTTGCAAAAAGCTTCCTGGCCAGATTTGGTGAAACCATTAAATTTGCGTCTGGCACAGGATTAAAAGATACAGGTTGTTAATTTTTTTTCAATAGCATAGCATTATGCGGATGGTTTCCCTATCTCGTAAATTCCTTATTCTTCTGCTGGCCATGCTGCAGTTAATTGCACCGCTGGTGCATGCGCATGCCGGGGAAAAAACCTGGAGTTTTGGCCTGCATGTTCCGGGCCTTGAGTTGTATGGCATTGAGCATGACGGCGCTATGCTTCAGGCAGTGAAGACCTTGCAATGCAAAGCGCCTCTGGTGTGCGGCAATAATGCCGAAGGCATTCTTATCGGCGTAGATGCCGGCATTAAAGACAAGCACATCAATACCGATGGCGGTTCAGATCACACTTATTATTTGTATCAGCAAATTTTAGCCCTCCCTACCCCCGTCTCCCCGTTCGATACCAATTTCTCGCCGCAATCACAACAGTTCGTTGGCCGATTGTTAATTCCTTCGCTATCTGCACGCTCGCCCCCAGCTTAATAATCCTCGTTGTTTTTAGAAACCTTGCTGGCAAAGTTTCTATAGCCTTTCCCAATTTAATATTTTATAGCGCGGACAACGCCGCATTGAGCTTTTCTTATGTTTTCCCCGAATCTTTTCAGGAGCTGTTTGCCCGTTTTTTTTCTGGCGGCTTTTTCTGGTTTTGTTGGTTCGGCATGCGCTGATTCGACAATGAGCATTGCGCATTACGACCCGATTGAAATTGATGCCGCCTTGACCTTAACTGAACTCATTGATTTAACCATGAAAAAATATCCGGATACGGCATGGCTCAGATCTTTGGAAGAGGAAGCTGCGGCCATTGAAGAACGCAGCAAAAGCTGGACAGCTGGTGCTTCACAAGCAAACATCGGTTATCAGACGATATACAATTTAAAACTGAATTACGCAACCGCGAACGTGCAGGTGCCGCTATGGAATTTGGGGCAGCGTGATGCCGAACATACCCTGGCCGCTCAGGCTGAAACCAGTGCCGAATTACAAGCTGTAGCGATTAAATTACGGGTGGCCGGATTGATTAGAGGGGCCTTGTGGAATATGGACCTGGCAAAAATTCGTTTTGAACAGGCGCAGGCAGAAGTAGCGGTCTTTGAAAAATTATGGGCCAAGGTGAATCGCCGCGTTGAATTGGGCGATTTGCCGCGGGCCGATTCATTGCTGGCTCAAAGCGAGTTGCTGCAAAAGCGCTCAGTGGCAACTTTGGCTGAAGCGGAATTAATGCATTCGCGCAAACGTTATTCAAGCATTACGCAAACCATTAAGGTACCAGCCCATTATGAGGAAAATTTAGTCAACATCCTGGAAATTCAGCAAAACCACCCGGCATTAACTGCCATTAATGCCCAGATAACGCGCAAGCAGGCTGAGATCAACGCCATTAAACTGGTGGGTTCAGGCCAAAGCCATGTTGTCGCCGGCATATTAAGTGATGAAGGAAATAATTGGCGCAGCAATAGAGCGGAATATTTCAATGTCGGCGTCATTATCCCCTTTGGAGGCAGCGCGCATTTGCAACCGCATATTGCCGCGGTCAATGTTGAATTGAACAGACTCAGAGCAGAACGTGAACAACTCTACCGGGATCTGGAGCAGGCGCATCATGAAGCCGAACATGCACTGGCAGTCAATCAGGTCGAGCTCGGCATTGCCAATGAATTAAAGCAGGTTGCCGAACAGCATTTAAAAATGACTGAACTGAGTTTTTCGGTGGGCGAAATTAACCTGATGGATTTATTAAGAATCCAGTCCAGAACCCAGCAAGCCATTCTTAATGCCAAGGAGCGCTCGGTTATGTTGCAGCGGGATAAAGCGCTTTATAACCAGGCAGTCGGGGTTACGCCATGAGAATAATCAAATCGCTGCTGTTAGCGTGTGCATTCAGCTTTAGCGGCAATGCATCTGAAAACACAATCCAGATATCACAAGCGCATCTTGAAAATCTGGGAGTAAGAGTTGGCAAGCTGGAACCTGTCAAGCAAATTCCGGTGCTCTACGCGCCGGCTAAAGTCGTGATTCCTCCGGCTCAGGAATTTATTGTCAGTGCATCACAGGCAGGATTACTCACCAGGCTGAATGTGGGGGTTGGAGACAGGGTTAAAAAAGGCCAGATTCTGGCCCAGCTCAACAGTCCTGAGCTGCTGTCGCTGCAGCGGCTCTATCTTAAAGCTGACAGTGATCTGCAATTAAGCCGGCTTTCTTACCAGCGCGATAAAAAACTGCTGGCCGAAGGCGTCATTGCTGACCGGCGCTGGCAGGAAACCCGCAGCCAATATAACGTCTTTGCTGCCGAGGCGAATGAACGCAGACAGCTTCTGGAAATCGCAGGCATGTCTGACAATGACATCAAGCGCCTTGACCGAACCCGCAGATTTAGCAGTCAGCTCAATGTCTATGCGCCCGTTTCAGGTGCGGTGATTGAGCGCCTGGCTGTGGTCGGAACGCGAATTGATATCCTCGCGCCTCTATACCGCATCGCCAATCTCGATGAATTGTGGCTGGAAATTAATATTCCCCAGGAACGCATAGGCAGTATAAACATCGGCGATCAGGTAGTGATTGAAAACCCGGCTGCGGGCGCTCAGGCGGCAGTTAAAGCAGAAATCGCCTTGCTGGGGCAAAGCGTCAATCCGGAAAACCAGACCATTCTGGCGCGAGCGATTATCAGGGGCGAGCAAACGGCTGTAAAAGCAGGGCAGCGGATTAATACGCGGATTGTTCACGCTAGTGATAAAGCCGTCTTTAAAATTCCCAATGCCGCCATTGCTCAAAACGAAGGCAAGGCGTTTATTTTTATCCGTAATCTTCAAGGATTTCTGGTCCATCCGGTGGCTGTGGTCGGCAAGCAGGATGATGAGTCGATTATCAGCGATGACTTCACGGGCAACGAGGTAATTGCCGTTAAAGGCGCTGTTGCCCTTAAGGCAAAGTGGCTGGGATTGGGAGGCCATGAATAATGGCCAGCCTGATTCGTTTCGCGCTAAGCCAGCGACTGCTGATTCTGTTATCAGTATTACTGTTATCAGGCGGCGGCTATTATGCTTTTAAAAATCTGCCTATTGATGCCTTTCCTGAAGTTTCGCCGACCCAGGTAAAAATCATCGTTAAATCGCCAGGCATGACGCCCGAAGAGGTTGAGGCCAGGATAACCGTACCTATCGAAATCGAACTGCTGGGCATTCCCCATCAAACGATGCTGCGCTCTATTGCCAAATATGCGTTAACCGACATTACCGTCGATTTTACTGAAGGCACGGATATTTATTGGGCGCGCCAGCAGATTGCCGAGCGTCTGAATACGATGTGGGGGAATTTGCCCGCGGGTATTGAAGGCGGCATCGCTCCGATGACTACGCCTTTAGGCGAAATGTTTATGTTTAACGTTGAAGGAGGAGATTTGACTCTGATGGAACGCCGCAGTCTGCTGGATTGGGCAATACGGCCGGCGCTCAGGACCGTTCCTGGCGTGGCGGATGTGAATTCGCTGGGCGGTTTGGTCAGAAGCTTTGAGGTTATACCCGACAATACGCGCATGATGGCCAGAAACATAAGCATTGACAAGCTGATGCATGCGCTGCAAAGCAATAACCGCAATGATGGTGCGGGACGCATGACCGACGGCGAGGAAGCACTGATAGTTCGCGCCGAGGGCCGGATCAAGACCTTGGCTGATGTGAACCTGATCGTAGTTGATAATAACAACGGCATTCCCATTACCGTCGGCGATATCGCAGAGGTCAGAATCGGCGCGCTGACCCGCTATGGCGCGGTCAGTAAAAACGGTCAAGGCGAAGCAGTTACCGGCCTGGTGTTAAGTCTGCGCGGCGCCAATGCCAGACAGACTATTGAAGGCATAGAGAAAAAACTGGCCGATATCAGTCCGGGTTTTCCGCCCGGTGTGAAAGCAAAAGTCTTTTACAATCGCGGCAAGCTGGTCGAAAAGGCGGTAGATACGGTATTGCATGCCTTGATGGAAGCGATAGCGCTGGTGGTAATCCTGCTGATTTTATTTCTCGGCAACTTGCGCGCCGCGTTAACCGTTGCCCTGGCCTTGCCGATGGCGGCCTTGTTTACCTTTATCCTGATGAACACAATGGGCATGTCGGCAAACCTGATGAGTCTGGGCGGCCTGGCCATTGCCATCGGCATGCTCGTCGATGCGGCCGTGGTGGTCGTTGAGAATGTTATCACTCATATGGCTCATACAGAAAAAGCCAGGCGCTTGCCAAGCCTGCACGTTATTTACCGCGCCGCGCACGAAGTTGCAGCCCCCGTAACCGCCGGTATTTTAATTATTATTATCGTATTTCTGCCGCTGCTGACCTTGCAGGGACTGGAAGGTAAATTATTTACCCCGGTTGCCTTAACCATCATTTTTGCGCTGAGCGGCTCACTGGTCTTGTCATTAACCGTTATTCCGGTTATCGCATCCTATTTGCTGAAAGAGGTTTCCCATGATGAGCCCTGGCTGCCGAGGCAATTAAAAAGATTCTATCAGCCGGCGTTATTGTGGTGTCTTGGAAACAGTAAAAAAGTATTTGTCGCGGCAGGTTTATTACTAGCCGTGACGGTGTTGATATTTACCCGCATAGGCAGCACGTTTATGCCGATCATGGATGAAGGCGACATTATTGTGCAACTGGAAAAATTACCGTCGATTACCTTGCCGCAATCGGTAGCGCTGGATATCCAGGTGCAGAAAAATCTGCTTAAGAATATTCCTGAAATTATCGATGTGGTGTCCCGCGTCGGCAGCGATGAGCTGGGTCTTGATCCGATGAGCTTAAATGACACGGATACTTTTTTGATCCTGAAGCCTAAAGAGCAATGGCGCATGAGCAGCAAGGAAAACTTGATTGATGAAATTCGTAAAGTCATGAGGGCTACGCCGGGCATTGCCTTTAAATTTACCCAGCCGATTGAAATGCGGGTTTCAGAAATGCTTACCGGAACCCGGGGCGATGTAGCCGTTAAATTATTCGGCACCGACCTTGATGTTCTGAATCAGAAAGCCGCGCAAATAGCCGCTGTGTTGAAAGCCATAACAGGTTCCAGCGATGTGTTTACCAAACAGAACGAAGGCATGCAGTTTTTATCTGTAACTATCGACAAGTTGGCAGCCGGGCGTTTGGGGCTGGACAGCGACACTATTGAAAATATGTTGAGAGCGCAGATTGAGGGCTTGAAGCTTGGAATTGTGCAGGAAGGCATCAGGCGCACTCCTCTAATTCTGCGCGGCGATAGTGATACGGCCCATTTTGAAAATCTGCAAATCACTCTGCCGGGAGGCAGTCATGCGCCTTTGACGGCAGTTGCCAGACTAGCTAAAGTGGAAGGCGTCGTATCGATAGAACGGCAACGGGGACAGCGTTTTATAGTCATCAGCAGCAATGTAAGGGATCGCGATCTGGTAGGATTTGTAGATGAAGCCCGCCATGCCGTGAAAGAGAAAGTCAAATTGCCGACCGGCTACACCATTGAATTCGGCGGCCAGTTTGAAAATCAGCAGCGTGCCGCAGCCACGCTTTCGCTGGTTGTGCCCCTGTCATTGGGCCTGATCTTTTTGTTATTGTTTTCGACCTTCGGCTCGGTACGTCAGGCCGTGCTGGTGCTGTCAAACATCCCGCTGGCCATGGTCGGCGGCGTTTTTGCCTTGTGGTTTTCCGGTGAATATTTATCAGTGCCAGCTTCAGTGGGATTTATCGCACTATTGGGGATTGCCGTGCTCAATGGCGTGGTGATGGTGAGTTATTTTAATCAGTTGAAAGCAACCGGCATGGCCTTGGCTGACGTCGTTATTACCGGCTCCGCCCGGCGTTTAAGGCCGGTATTAATGACCGCCAGTATCGCCGCATTCGGTCTTATTCCGCTGTTGTTTGCCACCGGTCCGGGCTCTGAAATTCAGCGGCCCCTGGCTATTGTCGTGATCGGCGGCCTGGTGTCCTCCACTTTTTTAACCTTATTTTTATTACCGATTTTGTTTAAATTATTTGGCTTGCCCAAAGGGATTGAGCCATGAGCAGCAAAGACTATATGATTACCCTCAATATTCCGCCCAGCCTTGAAGACATAATGGTTGACAGTCTGTTAATGCTGGAAGCAGAACACGGCTTCAGCAGTTTTCAGGTTAATGCTCATCACCATGAAAACAAGGGTTTATCGCTGGCTGAACAAGTGACAGGCCGCCAGAGCCTAATCCGCTTTCAGATGTATGTATCGGCACAGGAATTAGGCGCATTACTGGAGCTATTACGCCAGGAGTTTTCCGGTTCGGGTATTCAATACTGGGTGTTGCCGGTGATCGAGCATGGGTTTATATAGCTAAAGGGTGTCAGGCAGGATAGCCTGAGAACTTCCTGCCGGTATGACGATTACTCAAAAGCCGTTATGTCAGCTGAAAGTTATAGGTATTCAAGGTCGATATGGTATAACCGATGATATTTTAAACGCCTGCATAGGGAATAAATATTTACCTGTCCCCGGCACTATGCTTATTCAATTTACTTATCAAAAATAAATGACCGGTTCAACAGGATTTATCAGTTACATGGACTTTTAGCTACATGCCGACACTACAAGCGGCTCAGTAAATATAATCGCCGCAGCCGGCAAGATTAGTAAGGAAATTACAAAACATATCCTCTGATAACGCAGCATGAATAACATTTGCAAACAGAATAACGGAAGCAGTTGAAGAATTTTCTTTTATTCTGGAAAATTGCTTTCCAGGCGATTTTATATTCAGGACTTGTTAATAAATATCGGTAAGAGGAAGAAATAGTAGAGTGTGTTCCTGATAACTGAAGACAACTGTTATCCATACGAATCAGATTTAGCAAACGTACCTGGACATTGGCTGAGGGTATGAGTCGGTGTTTGCTGCCGCTGAGGCAGCTGCCTTAGGGAGAGGTGGCATTCAAGGGTTGCGCAGGCAACAGGCATATTGCGCTGCTCCATACGCCCCGGATTGCAATTATTTGCGGATTTAAAAGAGCCCGTTGAGAATCCCGCTGAGGGAATTTGAAAGGAAGGTGTCGAGTAATGTGTCATTAGGGTGCGGCTGTTCGCGGTTGAATCAGGGTGAATGGACAGCCGGTGAGCTATCGGAGGGTTGGAGATTTATTGCCCGACTTAGGTTGCAGTTTCAGGCCGATCGAAAAGTTTTGGAAAGGACGGGTTAGCCGGCTGGCAATGCTCAATTTGAATTGCTCAGCGAGCAGACTACAAACAGCTAATGGCAGCCCACTTATATCGTTAAACACGGTTTAGCTCTTAATTCACATAGCTAATATAAATTGCCAAGTCCAACTCTTGGTTAGTCATGAGGCGACCATCAATCTCCCTGCTGAAACCACTACCTGGAAAGGATTAAAAATCCCCGCACAATTAGATGACTCTATGTATAAAGCGGCTATGTAAAGTGAGCGACGATAAATTTAAACAGCTTCATCATCACGCTCAGAATATGTTCCAGAGAGACTGGAACTACAGGATTAGACCGGGCTCAATGGTCTGTTAATTGATGCAGTAGTAATTAACAATTCCTGAATTGGTGAAGCGGTAGCGTAAAAGCAGATTTTTAGATTAAAAATACCGGCACTTGATTAAGCAGTCGATAATAAGGAGTCCAGCTTTTTCTGTTGCTCGAGCGCATACAGATCATCAAAGCCGCCGACATGGTAATCTCCAATATAGATTTGGGGCACGGTCCGGCGTTTTGTCTTACGCATCATCTGCTCTCTTAGGCCTGGTTCTGCATCCACAAAAATCTCGGTATAAGGTGCGCCCTTCTTATCAAGCAGACGCTTGGCCATCATACAGTAAGGGCAAAACCTGGAAGAATAGATGAGTATCTCAGGCATATCTAATTATTAATATTTAATAACAGTAGTAATATAAATATTTATAGTCTATCGATTATTTATTTACTATTCAATAAAGATATCTGAAAGTTTTTATGCGGACTATCAGCAAGTAAAACGGTAAATTTTATTTACCGGATGGTAATTTAGCAATAAGGGTTTACTGAACAATATCTTAAGTTTATTAAATCTGAATTTGAACGCCTTTTAGCAAAGCGTCACTTCAGGCAGTTGCAGCATAAAACATAAGCCAGATTAATTAATAGATTACCAGCCCTTATCCGGCCAGTTAAAGGTCTTAATCCATTTTTCTCTTATTTTTTCTACTTTGCATACTGTTTGCGTAGCTCAATGCTATCGCCAGCTACGCCAGCCATAGTTCCAAATGTAAGCATAGGTTAAACAGACCTTTATTAAGCCGACAACTCAGATACCAGCGATAACAGCTCTGCTTCTGATTAGCCGGCAATGAAGCAGCTGCCAACAAAGGCGGTACTGTAATCGTTGATAATACCGATAAACAGTACAACCACGGTGAGCGGAAGCAGGGCTGCAGCCTTAATGGCGGCGATGTAACCGTAGCTATACCTCCTCAGTGAATAATTCAACACTTGATAACTCCTTACAGGATAAGGAGAAAAGGGAGTATGCGGCAGTGTTTCTGAATTTGCCACCTTGACATCAAGCAAAACCATCCCGGATGCGTTTAATGGTACTGAGGCATCAACCAGAACATTCAAAGTCTTGGCGCCAATGCTTTAACGCAACAACAGGTGTCTTTCCAGGTCAACGTAAATGTCAACCAGTAACTTCTGTTTGCAAGTTTGTAGTTAACCTTTAGTTAGTAAATATTTGCCGGTGAGCAGTAAAGTGGACGGCCCTTGTCCAGACAAAAAATCAGCCTGAATTAAGGTGGCTTCCTGCGCTTTAAAATATACCCTTGTTGTTATGATTGCGCTGCAGCTGTCCAGAAAACGGCATTGCCTTTCCTGGCATAGTGGGGGCAAGGGGTGAATGAGGGTGGGACTTGTGCATATGGAGTCAAGCCCCTGACCGTCATGACCGGCGTTCGGTATCGCCTATTTCAAGGCTGGATGAAGCCCTCTGTCCTTATAAAAATCGAAGTAGCCCGCCAGCCCTGCTGCCACGCCGCCTTCAAGCAGGCGAGGCAAAAACTGACATCCAGCCCAGTCGACAAGCGCCAAGCTATCACTTTGCGGCGGTACCACTCAAGCACCTCGATCCGATACAGGCAACCCCGCTCCAGCCCAATAGAAGTGATGTCCGTGCTCCTCACCTGCTTCGGCGCTTCGAGCGCAACAGCGTCCAACCCATACCGATAGACTCAGTGCTCAGGGTGACTGTGGTTAAGGTTCGGCTTGGGATAACTCGCCTGGCCCATGCGCCCTCATCACCGCCATCTGCCGTACGGTGGGCTTGTGATTGCTCGCATTGCCGCGCAACGCTTATCTCGCCGGGTGCTTGCAGCCAGCGCAGACACTCGTCTATAGGGATATCCCGAAGGTTTTCTTCAGCCCGTCCAACTCCACGTTGAGGCGCCCGCTTTGCCTGCATAACGCCTCTTTCGCTGGCCTCCGCCTGAGTTTTCCAGCCCCGTTGGGCCGACCATAGCGCTACCAAACCGCCTGTGCTTCTTTTTTCCGCAGAATACCACCTTAATTGAGGGTCTGAAAATTGGGGCACTTATAATATGACTACCCTTAACAATATGAATGTACGGGCTACCTTAAGCGACAACGAAGCAAATAATAACGTCAATGGTTTCAATGTTATGGATCATGAGGTATTTACCGAGGCGAGCGGCATAATTTCAATTATCCAAAATACCGGTAACAATGTCCTCATTCAGGATTCCACTATCGCCAATGTGATCATAATACCTTAAGGTAATTTTTTAATTACGAGGCTGATATGAAAGAAATTTTTGCCGAATTATAGTTTTGTTACTGCCGGCTTTTTATACTAATGCAGGTTCTTTAAATTTTAACGGCATTGCCGGCGCAGGGAATTATAACTTTCCTTGTATGCCAAGTGTTGCTGAACGACGCTTCTAATTACCGTTAACGCCCTGGCAATTACTATCCTGAATAATAAAGGCTATTTACATTTCATCATTATTAAAGTACTTAATGAACAGGAGGTTCCGGTAGGAAATCCTGCGGTCGGCGTGAAACAAATGCCTCGAGATGAGTTTGAAGAGATATCGGGAAGGCACATTCTGTTTTTAATCCATGCTAAACATAATTCAGATGCCACCCGTTTCCAGGATCAGGATGAATGGGCGCTCCAGGTTAAAGCACCGCTGGCTATTCGTTTAAATATTCTTCCCAAACTTTCAATCTATCTTTAGGCATAGGCACAACCCAGAATGCTCAAGATGTCAGGCTTAACTACAGGGCGCGATGACTTTCGGTTTAATTTAGCTTGAATCTGGCGAGTTTTACGCAGAGGCAGAATAATAACAAGGTTAAAGTTCATTTATTGGCTCTATGCGTAATAATGTTGTCAACCACCGATGGGTCGGCCAGCGTGGAAGTATCGCCCAGGCTGTCAATTTCATTCGATGCAACTTTACGCAATATACGGCGCATGATTTTACCCGAACGGGTTTTGGGCAGGCCCGGAGCCCATTGAATAATATCCGGATTGGCAATGGCGCCGATTTCTGCCCTGACCAGGTCAATCAGTTCTTTTTTCAGCTCTTCCGAGGGTTTTATGCCCACATTTAAGGTAATATAAACGTAGATGCCCTGGCCTTTGATATCGTGCGGATAACCAACCACCGCGGCTTCGGCAACATGTTCGTGCAGCACCAGGGCGCTTTCGATTTCCGCCGTTCCCATTCTGTGGCCGGACACATTGATCACGTCATCCACGCGCCCGGTAATCCAGTAATAGCCGTCTTTATCGCGGCGTGCGCCATCGCCGGCAAAATAATAACCGGGATAGTTTTTAAAATAAGTATCGACAAAGCGCTGATGATCGCCGTATAGCGTGCGCGCCTGTCCAGGCCAGGACCGGCTTATTACCAGAATGCCCTCTGCTTCGCCCTCTCTGATATTGCCTTCATTGTCCATAATTTCCGGTTTAATGCCAAAAAAGGGCAGGGTGGCAGAGCCTGGCTTTAACGGCGTAGCGCCGGGTAAAGGCGTGATTAATATGCCCCCTGTTTCTGTTTGCCACCAAGTGTCCATAATCGGACACCGGCCCTTGCCGACGATATGGTAATACCATTCCCACGCTTCCGGGTTAATAGGCTCGCCGACGCTGGCCAGAATTCGCAAACTGCTGCGGTCAGTACGGCTGACAAATTCGTTGCCGTGCGCCATTAAGGCACGTATTGCAGTCGGCGCGGTATAAAAAATATTCACCTGATGTTTGTCAATTATTTTCCAGAATCTATCTGCTTCAGGATAGGTAGGAACACCTTCAAACAGGAGTGTGGTAGCGCCGTTACATAAGGGACCATAGATAGTATAGGAATGACCTGTTACCCAGCCGATATCGGCCGTACACCAGTATATATCTCCGTCATGGTAATCGAATACGTATTTGTGGGTCATTGCCGCATACAGCAAGTAGCCTGCGGTAGTATGCAGGACACCTTTCGGCTTGCCGGTAGAGCCGGATGTATACAGGATAAATAAGGGATCTTCGGCGTCCATTTCTTCCGGCGGGCAGTCGGCGGAAGCCTCCGCCATTGCTTCGTGATACCAGAGGTCTCGATCTTTCTGCCAATCAACGGCATTACCGGTATTTTTTATGACGATGACTTTTTCAATCTGGGTACAGTCGGCTGCGGCCTGATCGACATTGGCTTTAATGGGCGTGGTTTTGCCGCCGCGGTAGCCTTCATCAGCGCAGACTATATGCCGGCAGTTTGAATCCAGGATCCGGTCTTTTAATGCTTCGGCGGAAAAACCGCCAAAAACCACCGAATGCACAGCCCCTATTCTGGTACAGGCCAGCATCACAATCGCCGCTTCGGCAATCATTGGTAAATAGATGCATACCCGATCGCCTTTTTTGACGCCCAGGGTTTTTAATACATTGGCAAATTTGCAGACCTGTTCGTGCAGTTCACGATAAGTAATCTTTTTATCATGAGCCGGATTGTCGCCTTCCCAGATAAGAGCAGTCTGATCGCCGCGTGTTTCAAGATGACGATCCAGGCAGTTAACGCTGACATTAAGTTTTCCATCTTCAAACCAGCGGATATGGCCAGTAGGAAAATGGCAGTCCATGACGTTATTCCAGCGCTTGCTCCACTGCAGAAATTGCTCTGCCTGTTCTGCCCAGAAAGCTTCCGGCTCATCGATAGAGCGCTGATACATGGCTTTATAGGTTTCAGCGCTGATATGCGCTTGCGCGGCTATTTCAGGTTTCACTGCATAAATTTTAGACATGTTTTAATCCTTTTATCCGGCAACGTGCATTACAAACTATACAGGGTAAATAGTTAATGAGTAAATTCACGGGCTGATTGCCCTGAGATTTTTTAAGGGGGCCGGGTTCCAGTGGTTTTGCGCCCAGCCAAGAAGCTCAGCGGCCGGCGCCTGTTGAAGCTCCGCAGGAGGCTTTTGTTTTAATAATGACAACAGTTGAAAAATGACCTGATGAGGCGTTTTTAAATCCACGGCCTGTGCAAAAGTCTGCTTGCTGAGTTTATAACCCTGCCTGTCGACCAGGATGGGGACATGCATATAGCCGGGGGCAGGCCATTCCAGCTGTTGCTGCAAAAAAATTTGCTTGGGCGTCGAATCCAGTAAATCGGAGCCGCGAACTACATGCGTGATGTTTTGCCTGTGATCGTCGATAACAACAGCTAATTGATAGGCAATAATCCGGTCTTTTCTTTTCAGGATAAAATCGCCGTGCCGCTCGGCCAGGTTAGCCGAAATCAGCCCTTGCAGATCGTCCTGAAACGAAATAATGCAGTGATCGGTTTTGACGCGTAAAGCATGAGGAGCACCGGCCGGAGCCTGTTTATCGCGGCAAATGCCGGGATAAATATCAGGCAATGCCTGTTTCGCGGGGAGATGTGACAATTCTTTCCGGCTGCATGTGCAGGGATAAACCCGTTCATTATTTTTTAACTCGTTCAGAATGGCTTCATATTCCTCACGTTTATGACTTTGATAGTAAACATTGCCGTCCCAATGCAGGCCAAAAATCTCCAGGGTTTTTAAAATAGTATCGGCGGCGCCTTTTATATTCCGGGGAGTATCGAGATCATCAATTCGCAGCAGCCATTGGCCTTGTTGGGAACGGGCCTGAAGAAAACCGGCGAGGGCCGTATAAAGCGATCCGAGATGCAAAGGGCCGGTAGGGGAAGGGGCAAAGCGGCCGATATAGGTTTGTTTGACCGGCACGACAATCTTCTAGCCCATTTGTTTTTCGCGGATTTCATCCAGTGTTTTGCAGTCTATGCACAAGCTCGCAGTGGGTCTGGCTTCCAGCCGGCGTATGCCGATATCAATTCCGCATGATTCACAAAAACCATAATCTCCCGATTCAATTTCCTTCAGCGACTCGTCAATTTTCTTGATGAGTTTACGTTCACGATCGCGGGTTCTCAGCTCCAGACTGAATTCTGATTCCTGAGTCGCCCGGTCATTGGGATCAGGAAAATTAGCGGCATCATCCTGCATGTGGTGTACAGTACGATCCACTTCTTGCATTAATTCAGCTTTCCAGTTCTTTAGAATATTCTCAAAATGTTTTAATTGAGCTTCATTCATATATTCTTCGCCCTCTTTTTCGACATAGGGGGTAAAACTGAAAGGCGATGCACCAGCTTTAAAACTCTCGGTCATCCATTAACTCCTAAGACAAGATGAATAAACTGCGCATTTTTAGCAGAATAGTTCCAAGTTAGCAAGGTTTATTGGTATGATCCAGTCTTTTTTAGTGAGCGCCAATATGTCTGATCGGCTGGCTAAACGAACTGAGAGGATTTCCCCGTTTTATGTGATGGAATTATTGCGGCGTGCCAAGCAATTGGAGACCGACGACAGGGATGTTATTCATATGGAAATCGGCGAGCCTGATTTTCCTACACCGCAGCTCATTATTGATGCCGGCATCGAGCATATTCAAACAGGTAATGTCAAGTATACCGCGGCAGCAGGGCTGCCCGAACTGCGTGAAAAAATAGCCGGGTTTTACCGGCAGCGTTATGGCATAGCCGTTTCCGCTGAACGTATTTTTGTAACGCCTGGCGCATCCGGCGCGTTTTTACTGGCGCTTGGAATAAGCGTGAACCCGGGGGAACAATTATTATTGACCGATCCCTGTTATCCCTGTAACAGCAATTTTATCAGGCTGTTCGATGGCGAAGCCGGACTAATTCCTGTAGATGCCGCAACCGGCTATCAATTAACAGCAGAATTAATCAAACAGCACTGGACTCCAGCCACCAAAGGGGCGGTTATTGCATCGCCTTCCAATCCCGCCGGCACTCTTATTGACCGGGAGGTATTAAAGCAGACGATTGCTGCAGTTAATGCCCTGGATGGCTGCTTTTATTCAGATGAAATCTATCATGGCCTGGTCTATGGCGGGAATGCCTGCTCGGCAATAGAATTTAGTGACAATGTTTTTGTTATCAACAGCTTTTCGAAATATTTCGGCATGACCGGCTGGCGAATCGGCTGGCTGATAGTGCCGGATAAGTTTGTTGAAGCGGCTGAAAAATTGGCGCAAAATATTTTTATTGCCACCTCCACACATTCGCAATATGCGGCATTAGCTGCTTTTGATCAGCGCACGCTGGCCGAGCTTGAACTTAGAAGAGCTGAATTTGAAGCGAGGCGTAATTTCCTTTATGAGAATCTGCTGCGTCTGGGATTTGACATTCCCGTTAAACCGGACGGTGCTTTTTATATGTATGCTAATTGTTCCGGATTCACCGATGACAGTTATCAATTCGCGATGGATTTTCTGGAGACTGAAGCGGTTGCCATAACGCCTGGAAAAGATTTCGGAGTAAATGATGCCAGTCACTATATCCGTTTTGCTTATACGACTTCCATAGATAGAATAGCCTTAGCCATGCAGCGTTTGGAAAGATTTATTAATAAAGGATAATCATGTCAGTAAAACAAATCTCAGCAATAGAATTAAAAAACAGAATTCAAAAGGGAGATAAGCTGTTTCTGCTCGATGTCAGAGAGCCGAATGAGTTTCAATACGCTCATATCGATAACAGCGTTTTAATTCCGCTCAATCAACTCCCGAAGAGACTGAATGAACTGGATGCGCAACAGGAAACTGTGGTGATTTGCCATCACGGCATGCGCAGCCAGCAAGCCGCCGCTTACCTTGAGCATTCAGGATTTAACGCTATCGCTAACTTGACCGGCGGAATTGATGCCTGGTCTTGTGAATGCGATAGTTCGGTGCCCCGGTATTAGTCCTGTTTCAAGCGTCATGGCGAGTATTACCGCTCTCAAGGCGCTTGCCTGCTTAACTCAGCCTGTAAAGAGGATGCTTCATGCCTAAAGACAGGCGCGTAACAATCATATTAGCTATTGTTGCCATTGCTATTATCGCAGTCATGAGCATCAGGCCGATTCCTCAGGACCCGGCATATCATAACTTTGCCGATCGGCGGGTTATTCTGAACATAGCCAATTTTTATAATGTGCTTTCCAATATTCCTTTTCTTGTTGTCGGCCTCATGGGCATGCAGTTAATCGCATCGGGCCGGGCCAGAGGCGGATTGGTCGAGCTGCAAATAGTGTATTTAATGTTTTTTACCGGCATCCTGCTGACCGGTTTCGGCTCCGCCTACTATCACTACCATCCTGTCAATCAAACATTGCTGTGGGACCGCCTGCCGATGACGATTGCATTCATGGCCCTGTTCACTGCCATTTTGGGAGAATATATCTCATCTAAAATTGCTCTGAAATTATTCGTGCCTTTGCTGATGTCAGGCATGGCTTCAGTGCTTTACTGGTATATCCCGGAGCTCAATGGCCGCGGCGATCTGCGGGCTTATGCGCTGGTGCAGTTTTTGCCCGTAGTGCTAATACCGCTGATCCTGTGGCTTTTTAATTGTCCCTTAAAGGGGAGCAAGTATATCTGGGGTGTAATAGGGCTGTACGTCCTGGCGAAGCTCATGGAGTTCTTCGATGGCGAAGTTTTTAGAGGCTTGGGTTTGATCAGCGGCCATTCGCTGAAGCATGTGTTTGCAGCGCTCGGCGCCTATGTTTATTATTTGGCTTTGCGCAAACGCACAAAGGTGTGAGTCTTTGGTATAGTTGGCCTAAGCCCTAAATACCAACTTGTTATATAAAAAGAGTAAACGGTTCGACAGTGACTGTTCCGCCTGTTCGTATGCTAGTGCATTCAGGGGCCAGGACAATATAGCAGTTGGCCCGGCTGATAGAGCTAAGCATGTGCGACCCTTGCTTACCCGATGAAGCGACATAAAATTCGCCGCTACCGGTTTGTGTGAGAATACCGCATAGAAATTCCTGTCGGCCGGGCGCTTTTTTCAACGCAGTTGTGCACGTGGCAATGAGCCGCAAGGGTTTGCAAGCAGGTGCTCCGCAGAGCTGTCTAAGCGCGGGGGCTACGATCTGCTGAAAAGTTGTAATGACAGCGACCGGGTTGCCGGGCAAGCCAAAAAACCAGCAGGAACCGATCTTGCCGAATGCCAGCGGTTTACCGGGCTTTATGGCTACTTTCCAGAAATTTACCTGTCCGCAGCTGTCGAGTATGTCCTTGACATAATCGGCTTCACCTACCGAAGCACCGCCTGTAGTAATGATCACATCATAGGTTTTGGAGGCCGTAACAAGCTGATTTTCCAGCACTTGCTTATTATCAGGAATAACCCCCAGATCAACTGTATCGTAATTGGGATCAGCCAGTAATCCGCTTAAGCTATAGCGATTACTGTCGTATATTTTCCCCGGTTCCAGCGCTTGGCCCAGGGGTGTAAGCTCATCGCCGGTCGAAAAAAAAGCGATTTTAAGGTGTCGTTTGACTGCAATATCATGGATTCCGGCAGAGGCTAGCAAACCAATGTCGCCCGCTGTCAATTTTTTAGGATGAGCGCACAATAAGTCACCCCGGTTTACATCTTCGCCTGCCGCCCTGATATTTTGACCCGCCGGAGTGTTTGCAGGGAAGCGTATAATGTGTTCATCAGCCTGTACCTGCTCCTGCATAATGACTGAATCGGCTTGTTCCGGCACCACTGCGCCGGTAAAAATTCTGACGCATTGTCCGGCTTGCAGTTGGCCTTGAAACGGCTTTCCGGCCCACGAAGTGCCGGCCAGGCCGAGAGTGAAGGGATGCTCGCGATTAATATCGGCGCTGGAAAAAGCATAACCATCCATGGCTGCATTCCGATCGGGAGGAAGATTGACAGGCGCATAAACTGACTGCGCCAGTATTCGTCCCAGCGCATTTTTCAACGTTACTTTTTCTGATCCGGGCACGGAATTTATTGCGCTTCTGATTCTTTCCAGAGCCTGCTCCAGGGATAGCAAAGCATTTGCTGCCGGGCTGCATGAGTCAATCATGGTTTTGTCAGGAAGCGGTGTAGAATAAATTCAGCAATCAGGTCAGGCCTGTTGATATTCAATTGGATCAGATAATCCGGGACTGCGAGCTCATCATCTGAGGCAACCGCAATAATGTCCGGGTCGTTTGGGTAAAGCAGCGGTTTATTAAGAGAGCATCGATGCAGTTCAATTTTGGGGAATTTTTCTGCTTTAAAACCTTCAATCAGAAGCAAGTCCAGTTCAGATTGATCGAATAGCTTTAGCTGATCATCCAGCCCGGGTTCGGTTTCCGGGATGATTTCCGTAATAATGGCGCGCCGCCGGGAGGATATCAGCATGACCGGTGAGGCGCCGGCTTTTCTTAAGCGGAAACTGTCTTTTCCGGGTTGATCTATTTCAAAATCATGATGTCCATGTTTTATTAAACCTATGCGCAGTCCCTGGTTTTTTAAAATCGGAATTAACTCGGTCAGTAAAGTCGTTTTGCCGGTTCCGCTAAAGGCGGCAAAGCCTAAAACTGGAATTTGGGCATTCTGCATGGCCATAATTTAATCTGCCTGCTGTTATTATGAAAATTATATTCTAAGGTATTATTTGCCAAATCACCAGGTGAGCGGTTTGTAAGAAATCACCAATCGGAGTACATCATTGATTCGAATTTTTCTGGTTTTGTTGTTGATTATTACGGCCTGGTTTGCCGTGAACAGACTTTTAAAAACTCCCACCCCCTTAATAGCAAAATACGCCAAAGTTTTCTTCTTAAGTATTACCGGAGCGGTTTTAGTGTATTTGGCTGCCACCGGACGATTGAATTGGTTCTTTGCATTCATGGGAGTGATTGTTGCCTTTATAGTCAGATTCATGCCGATATTACTACGCCATGCTCCGCAAATATACAAACTATGGTTGGGATTTATTGCCGCAAAACAGGCCGGCTCACACAATACGGCAGGGCGGCAAAATAATCTCGGCACTAAAGGCTCACTATCTGTTGAAGAGGCTTATGAAGTATTGGGTCTGAAAAAGGGCGCATCAGAGCAGGAAATTATTAATGCTCACCGAAAATTAATGCAAAAAATGCATCCGGACCGCGGCGGATCGGATTATTTGGCAGCGAAAATAAATTTGGCTAAAAAGATTTTATTGAGAAAATAATTTTCAATGTCTTTTAATCACTCCAGGCTGATTTTTAGCATAACGCTGATTTTATGCACTTTATTAACCGCCTGTACGTCGCGCCAAGAAAATTATGCACCAGTAAGTTCAAATAATTATGCTGTAAACTCAAAAATTCCTGCTAATGCGGCTCATCCCGCCGCGACTTCTCCAGAGCCATATACCCCTGATATTATTGAAGATAGTACAAAATATCATGTCGTTAAAAAAGGCGAAACCCTGTATTCAATTGGTGTAAGTTCCGGTCATGGTTATCAACGTCTGGCTCTATGGAATCTGATTGCAGCGCCTTATAAGATAGAAGTAGGCCAGAAAATCCGTTTATTTAATCCTGATCCAAAAACTAATTTGGCCAATAAAAAACAGCACAAAACAGCGGTTGCAAAAAAGGCAGCGAGGACCGCAAAAAAATCCGCGGGTTCGAAAGCGAAAAAGAGTAATCCAGCAGTAGCAAAATCAACTCCCAAGCCTGCAAAAATTAAAATTACTTCTGCAAAAAATCGAACTGAATCACCGGAAAAATCAATTATTTCAATTGATAACCAAAAAATGTTAAAGTTAAGTTTTCAATGGCCGATTAAGGGTAAAATCCTGAAAAATTTTTCACAATCGGCTAATAAAGGTATCGATATAAGTGGCAAAATTGGCCAGCCAGTGTACGCTGCAGAAGCAGGGAAAGTGGTTTATAGTGGACAAGGTTTGATTGGCTTCGGTAACCTGGTCATTATCAAGCATGATGATTTATATCTAAGCGCCTACGCAAATAACAGTCGTCTGCTTGTTGCCGAAGGACAAAAAGTTGAAAAAGGCCAGGATATTGCAGAAGTGGGCGAAGCAGGATACAAAAAGGCTGCGCTGCACTTTGAGATAAGAAAAAATGGGAAATCGGTAAATCCACTTACACTTTTACCGCAATATAACTAGACGATTTTGACTTAGGCTAATTAATCGTGGAGTTACTATGAATGAAGAATTAAATGAACCATCGGACGATGATATGAACATTCCGTTTGAAGAGGATTTATCTTTCGATGAAGAGATTGTGGATTTATCTACCCTGATAGAGCCCATCGAAAGTGAGGATGAACCTCCTGTTGTTAAAGCCAGAAATGATAATAACTTTGATGCCACCCGGGTATATCTGAGCGAACTGGGACGATCAAAATTATTAACGGCGGATCAGGAAAAAATTTACGGCAAAAGCGCCTTGCGAGGCGATCAGGAAGCCCGCAAGATTATGATCGAGAGTAATTTGCGGCTGGTGGTAAAAATTTCCCGTCGTTATTTGAATAGAGGCCTGCCTTTACTGGATTTGATTGAAGAAGGCAACCTGGGCTTAATTCGAGCCGTTGAAAAATTCGATCCGGAAAGAGGATTCAGATTTTCAACTTATGCAACCTGGTGGATCAGGCAAACTATTGAACGGGCGATAATGAATCAGACGCGAACCATTCGCTTGCCGATTCATATTGTTAAAGAAATGAATACCTATCTTAAGGCTCAGCGTCATCTGGCCCAACTTTTGGATCACGAGCCTAGCGCCGAAGATATAGCCCAGCATCTCGATAAACCGGTAGAAAAAGTTGAAAGAATGCTGAGGCTCAATGAACGAGTCACCTCAGTGGACATTCCAAGCAGTAAGGAGTTTGATAAGCCCCTGGTTGAGTCGATTTCCGATAACCAAGGTTCAGCAGCTGAAATATTACAGGAGGAGGGTATTAAACAAAATATTACCAGTTGGGTGTTTCAATTGCCTGAAAAGCAGCGTGAAGTCATATGCCGCCGCTATGGACTATGTGGCTACGAAAGTTCAACACTTGAGCAGGTAGCTCAGGAGCTGAACGTTACCCGGGAGCGCGTCAGGCAAATACAAATGGACGCTTTAAAAAGATTAAAGGAGATTCTGCATTTTAATGGTTATTCCTTTGAGTCAATTTTTAACTGACAGGCAGTCTGCAATACCCAATCCCTGTAGTTAAAAACCTGCCCTTGTTCGCGGATTGTTTCACAGTCGCCTGGCGAGACTTCGGCGATAACCCATTGCGCGGCATTGAGTTCGCCGATAGCTAAAATACCGTTATCGGGAAAGCCGCGATCTACGGGCGTATAAATAGCTGCCGCTCCGATGTTTATATCCACTGCTTCAGACCAGGGCGCGATACCTACAATGGATGACTGGGCAACATAGCACTGATTTTCCAGAGCCCTTGCCTGACAACCTATTTTAACCCGATGATAGCCGGCCAGGGTGTCAGTGCAGCTGGGCACCAGAATCAGATTGGCTCCGGCTTCAACCTGCTTTCTTGCCAGCAGTGGAAATTCGCTGTCATAGCAGATATTAATGGCGATTTTGCCGTATTCCGTATCAAAACACTTAAGTTCCTTGCCGCTCTGAATAAGCCCTTGCTCGTTTTCAAAACGGGTCATCATGAGTTTATCCTGATAATCAACCTGACCGTCAGGCATAAACAGATAGGCGCGGTTTCGATAGTGACCCGAATCAATTTTTACCGGAAATGTCCCGGCCTGAATATAACAATTGTATTTTTGAGCCAAGGTACGAAACCAGTCTATATAGTCATCCAGCAATGACTGCATGGCCGCCAGTTGCTGGCTTAAGGATGAATAGATATCCTGGCTGAACAGCGATGCCAGTTCCATGCTGGCATACTCGGGAAAGAGCAGAATGCCGACATTGCGTTTCGCCGCTTCAATCACCCAACTTTCAGTTTTTCGTTCATAATTCTGCCACAATTTCAAAAAACTGATGTCATATTGTGCGGCTGCAATTTTAACGTTCATCTTTAAGCCAGAAAATCATGGGTTTGGGTGTTTCTTCATTATCATCAAGGTCTTTCCAGCGATAAGCGGTCCTGAGCTCAGGATGTTTGAAGTAGCCGCGTTTGTTCCAGAATTTATCAAGCGGGACATAATCAGCAGGACGGCGAGGATGATCGAGCGGCCGTTCTACGCAGCAGAAGGTGATATGTTTAAAGCCGCCCAGATCTTCAGCATGAGCTTCTCTTTGTTCAAAGAAACGGACGCCGATACCCAGTCCGCGGTATTGCCTGTTCAGTACTGATTCACTGCAATAGAAGACATCATTCAGCTTATAGCCATTTTCGATAAACGGTTTTTTTAGTTCATCCGTTTCATATTTCATCGGCATCGCCGTTGATGCCCCGACAATTTTATCGCCATCAAAAGCCAATACGATGACGCTGTCAGAACAATCGATATAGGTTTGAAGGTATTTTTTTTCATAGTTAAAATCCCCGTCATACAAATAGGGGAATTCGCGAAATACTTCAATTCTAAGACCGGCAAGCTCAGGAATGTAGCGTTGCAGAGCTGCGCCGGTGCATCTTGCTATGCGAATATTTCTAGACATGGCTGAGGCGGCCGGTAAAAATACGCATTTTAGCCGAACTTATCGCCAAGCGCGTAGTTTTTGCATTAAAAATATTGCCAGACCTGCGCCCATAGTATCTGCCACCCAGTCAGCGGTATCGGAACTGCGGCCTTCGACAAAAGACTGATGCCATTCATCGGATATGCCGTATACACTGCAAAAGATAATGCCGAGCGAAGCCAGTAAAACAGGTGAACTGATGACATGTTTAAAACTGCGCCATGCCAATAAGCCCATAATAAAATAGGCGGCGGCATGATAACCCTTATCATTATTCGGAAACAGCATCGGCACCGGCAGCGATGGTTGATCGGAAAGCCAGTAAATGAACAGGCAATAGAGAAAAAACAAGCAAAAATCCATTATTTTAATCATGCGCAAACAGTAAAAAAACCAGTAATGAAAAATTTATTTGAATTTGCCGAGGCCTGTTTGCACCGGCCCAGTATCGATGAAAAACTGGCGCTCAGCCATTACGCCAGGCACTTATTGTTAAATGGCGCATTAGATCTGGCGGAAGATCGGCCGCTATTGCCGATTGCCAGTGTCAAGTTTCCCGATAAGCCGGAGTTATTGGCGCCGCGCTATATGCCGGCAAGAAAGTTGACTACAACCGATGGCGTAACCGCTTTTTTTCATGCCATTGCTCATGTTGAATTCGTCGCCATCTATCTGGCCTGGGATATTGTTTATCGATTTCGCGGCATGCCGAAGCAATTTTATCAGGATTGGCTGCGGGTTGCTGATGAAGAAGCGCAACATTTTGAATTAATCAGAAACCATTTACGGACCAGGAGCATTGATTATGGCGATTTGCCCGCTCATTCAGGATTATGGGAGCATGCCATAGCTACGGCCGATGATTTACTGGCCAGGCTGGCTATGGTTCCCCGGTGTATGGAAGCGCGCGGGCTGGACGTGACCCCGGCTATTATTGAAAAATTCAAAGTGCTTGGCGATGATGACAGTGTGGCAATTTTAAGCCGGATTTTAACCGATGAAGTCGGGCATGTAGAATCGGGTTCATACTGGTTCAAATTTGTATGCAGGCAAAAAGGTTTTGAACCGGAGGCTAAATACCGGCAATTAATCACGCACTATTTTAAAGGTGGCAAGCCAAAAGGCCCTTTTAACAGAGAAATGCGTATAATTGCAGGCTTCTCAAATGCTGAGCTGGACTGGCTGGAAACACATGGCAATGAAAACACAAAATATTTTTGATTATCCTCTGTTTGCCTTGGGCTTCAGGGTATTTTTTGCCCTTGCCGGATTATCTGCGCTGGTTTTGATAGTTCTTTGGAACGCTATTTTTAAAGGCGCCTTGACGCTGGATAATTATTTTCCTGCTACTTACTGGCATGGACACGAAATGCTGCTGGGTTATTCTGTCGCTGTCATTGCCGGTTTTTTATTAACGGCGGTTAAAAACTGGACAGGCAGAGCCACTTTGACAGGCGACCAATTGGCGGCGCTTTGTTTGCTATGGCTCTATGGGCGCATCGTGCCGTTTTATTGCGGAATATTGCCCGACAGTCTGATTGCACTGATCGATTTCTCTTTTTTACCGGCATTGGCTTATCAGATCAGCAAACCGATTGTGCAGACAAAGTATTATGCCGGTTTGGTTTTTATCGGAATTTTACTGGTATTAGCATCAGGTAACGGTTTAATACATGCCGAAATTCTCGGCCTAGCGAAAAACACGGCAGCGCTGGGACTTCAGCTTGTGGAAGCGACTATTATTATTCTGATTCTGGTTATTGCCGGGCGGGTTTTTCCGTTTTTTACCGAACGGGGTATACATGGAACACTGGTGACAAGGAGTCTGATTCTGGATGGATCGGCAATTGCGACAGCGGTTAGTGTATTTGGTCTGCAATTAGTTAATGCATCAGGAACCGTATTGGCCGTGGCGGCCGTTTTAGCGGTGATTGCAAACGGGGCGCGAGTAGCCGGCTGGTATGTGCAAAGAATCTGGTATGTGCCGCTGCTGTGGATACTGTATGCCGGTTATGGCTGGATTATTCTGGGTTTTGTTCTGACGGTATTTTCGGCGTATTCGCTGGTGCTGCCGTCTTTAGCCTTGCATGCTTTTACTATAGGCGGAATCGGCGTCTTGACCTTGGGCATGATGGCGCGGGTATCCTTGGGCCACACCGGCAGGGCGCTCAGGGTTTCCAACGCCATGGCTATTGCTTTTATACTGATTAATCTGGCGGCGCTGTTCAGGGTTTTATTACCGATAGCCATGCCGGGCTGGTATGGCGGTTTACTATATGCGTCAACGCTTTTATGGCTGGCGGCATTTGCCTTGTTTATCTTTGTGTATGCACCGATTTTAACCAGCGCAAGAGTAGATAGCCAGCAAGGCTGAAGCTTGAGCGATTACAAAAGTGTTATTTTGATCAGGTTAAAATACTATTTACAGCAGAGATCACGCCGTCAAAATCATTTAATTTAACCAAACCTTCGTAGTCTCTGCGTTTTTTTGGTAATAATAAAACCTGAAATATTTTAACTATAACGCAAGAAACCATTTAATGAAGCGGTTTATCCCAGGCTCATATAAAGAAAGTTACTCGGGCCTGTTTTTCTATACCAGAGGCTTGATAACTTTTATCTTGTCATCAGAAAGTTTATTTTCACGCATTAATAACGGTACTGCCAGGATGCCGACACATGCCAGCCAGGCCAGCATTTGATAATTGGTTATTGTAAAAATAAAAGCCCAAGCGCTTCTTTCGCGAATATCGGGATAGGCAAGGATGAAGTCGCGGCTAGCCGCAAAAGCGATGAATTCTCCGATAATTAAGGCCAGGCCCGTAAAAATCAGGCCATAACCGACAATTTTGTCGTATGGAAATTTCCTGTGCCCATCTCCGACTAGCCGGTTAATTTCAAGTGCCGCCGCTGAATATTGCCGTTCTGTGACATAGCGTATCAGTATTAATGCGAATATTCCTGCTGCCGGAAGATAAGCCGAGACGAGCGGAAAGCTGAGATAGCGTCCAGCTAATGCCAGGCCAAAGGTTTTATAAATGGCAAATGCAGCAAATAGCAAATAGCTTGTATAAAGCCAGGAGCCAAGTTTAGGGCGGTTTGTCTGGCCGCTTAGCAAACAATAGGCGCGATGCGTTATTAAGCCGCCCAAAACAGCATTTAATCCTACGATTAAAAGGCTCTGCAAACGCTGCCAATCGCTGTAACTGGTATACCATAAATTATCCAGCTGATTTACGAGCAAAAAGCCCAGCAGTTGGATAAATAGTAGAAAACTTGCCAGTCGTAATGCAGTCAAGCGCTGTAGCCGTTTGTTGTAGCCTAGAACCGCTATCAGAAAAATTAATGTGGAAGCAACGAGTTCCTTATGCCATTCAGCGTGTTCGTAAACCTTACCGGTCAAAGGAAAAACTTCCTTGCGATCGACTGAAAAAAGTCCCCAGTTTGCTCCGACTATGCCCTCAAATTCACTTTTCCATGACTGGTTGATTGCCTCGACAATGTTGTAGTCGAAACCATTTTCATTCGCCACTTTTATCAAGCCGCGAATGAACTTGGCCTCGTTTACGATACCGGGTATGGCCCATCCCCGCTGGCGTCCAGCACTTGGCCAGCCTGATTCGCCGATGAGTATAGGCTTGCCGGGAGCGATTAAATCAGCCTCGTGCCGGACGTGTTTGTAAATGCGCTCGATATGGGCCGGCGCCTGATCGACTGAAATCGGTTCATCTTCCCAATAAGGCAAAATGTGGATAGTAATAAAATCCACTTCCCTGATTAACTCAGGATATTTCATATACATGGACCAGACGTCTGCGTATGAAACCGGCTGTTTAACAGCTTGCTTGACTTGGCGAATATAACCGATAAGTTCTTTCGGCCCAAAGTCTCCCCGTAACAACACTTCATTGCCTACGATCACTCGCTTGATTACATCAGGATACGCATTGGCGGCCCTGATAAGCTCCTGTATTTCTTTTTGATGATCTTTCTTTACTATTCCCAGCCAGGCTCCCTGAGTCATTTTGAGCCCATATTTGCGTGCCAGCGGCGGTATGGCCGGCATGCTGCCTTCGGCGCTGGCGTAGGTACGAATAGTAAGGGTTTTATCCGCCAAAAGACGCAAATCAGCGTCAAGCTGCTCAGGGGTGGGAAATTTTTCCTCGAGCGGACTTTGGCCTTCCCGAAACGGCGCAAATGACAGGCTGTTAAGTTTTCCCTTAGGCACATCAGGGCCTACATAGCGGGGCAGGTTATACAGCCACTGTGCAAAGCCGTTAAGCACAATAACCAGTACCACGAATGATGCAATTCTCATATAGCTTCAGTTCAAAGGTTTTAATGAGGCAGGGATAGAAGATAAGGATTACTCAAAGGCTGAGATAAAACCTGCGGTGTTCCAGAAGCGCTTGAAATTTTAATTTTTCCGATGCAAATGAAGTGTTAATGCGCAGCTGATGAACCGTAATGCGATTCAATATAGCGCTGCACCACGCCTTGAAATTCTTCAGCAATTTTATCGCCTTTAAGCGTCACTGTTTTCAGGCCATCTTCATACACAGGCGCTACGGGTGACTCGCCCGTACCCGGGAGACTGATGCCGATATTGGCGTTTTTGCTTTCCCCCGGACCATTGACTACACAGCCCATGACCGCCACTTCCATGGCTTCAACGCCAGGGTAGCGGGTACGCCAAACCGGCATTTGATCGCGCAGATAGCTTTGAATGTCCATAGCCAGTTTCTGGAAATAATCGCTGGTCGTGCGGCCGCAGCCGGGGCAGGAAATAACCAGGGGGGTAAACGAACGAAAGCCCATGGTTTGTAAAATTTCCTGGGCGACAATAACTTCCTGGGTTCTGGATGCGCCGGGTTCGGGCGTCAGGGAAATGCGAATCGTATCGCCTATGCCCTGCTGCATTAGCACGGATAAGGCTGCGGATGAAGATACGATGCCTTTGGAGCCCATGCCGGCTTCGGTAAGCCCCAAATGCAGCGCATAATCACAGCGGCTGGACAGATCCTGATAAATGTTTATCAGTTCCTGCACATTACTGATTTTGCACGACAGAATGATTTTATTTTTTGCAAGACCAATCTCTTCCGCCTTGGCGGCGCTTTCAAGCGCAGACAGGACAATCGCCTTGCGGGTGACCGCCGGCAAGGGCTCAGGATACTTTAAGGCTCTGTTTTCATCCAGCAGCCGGGTTAAAACAGCTTGATCCAGACTGCCGCCATTGACGCCGATTCGCACCGGTTTGTCATAACGGCAGGCAAATTCAACCATCTGCTGAAATTGCGGATCGCGGCTCTTGCCGCGGCCCACGTTGCCGGGATTAATACGGTACTTATCCAGAGCCTCTGCGCAGTCCGGGTATTTTTCCAGTAATTTATGGCCGTTGAAATGAAAGTCGCCGACGATAGGTACAGACCAGCCTTTCTGATTCAACCGGCTGCGAATTTCCGCAACGGCTTTGGCGGCTTCTTCCGAATTAACCGTAATGCGCACCAGTTCGGAACCGGCAGTAGCCAGTTCGATAATTTGCTTAACGGTTGCGGAAACATTGACTGTATCGGTATTGGTCATTGATTGCACAACGACAGGAGCGCCGCCTCCTACCTTGACATCGCCAATTGAAACTTGATGGGTAATTTTTCTGAGGCTAATTGACATAGACTAAATCTTTTTGGCAAAGGTTACAGTTATCTGGAAGAATAAATTATACTCCATACCGGATAATGAGCAGAGTTAAATTGTCAAAGCAGATTATCTTCTGATTCTGATAGATATCAGGCAACTGGAGCATTATCTACTTTAACAAGCGGAAAATTTCAGCCTGGCTCGTGAATATCTGAAGGCAAGCGCTTTCCAGTTTTTTGAGAAAAGCAGGTTGAATATTTGCACTATAGCCTTTTAATTGAGCCCATTGTTCGTCTTAATTCATTTAAATTTTCTTAATTTGAAGCCACTATCCGAGTTAAACTTGATGTTATTAAATTTTCATAAATCGCGATTGAGCAAAATGCCCAAAATTGGCAATTTGGCCCGTAGTTCGGCTCGTGTATTTCTTACCCTAGGGCCTGATTTTTTTTGGGGCTCGCTGAAAGTCAATTAGCTCATTTTCAATTCTAATCATTAATCAATTGACAGAAATAGAAGCATTTTTCCACAGCGAAGGACCTTTATCAAAGATGATAGCCGGGTATCATTCCAGAGCTGCCCAGCTTGAAATGGCGCAGGCGATTGCTCAGGCGATTGATGAAAACCGGCATTTGATAGCGGAAGCCGGAACCGGAACCGGCAAGACCTTTGCCTATTTGGTTCCGGCAATTTTATCCGGCAAAAAAGTCATTATTTCGACCGGCACCAAAAATCTCCAGGATCAACTTTTTAACAAGGATCTGCCGGTCATTCGCAAAGCAATCCAGGTACCTTTTATTGCCGCCTTGCTAAAAGGCAGAAGCAATTATTTATGCACCTACCGGCTGCAAAATCCATTAACGTCCGCATTGGGTTTCAGCAAGGAAGATGCCGCGGCCCTGGCAAAAATCAACGCCTGGTCGAAACGGACGCAAACCGGGGATATCTCGGAAATGTCAGATGTTGGTGAAGCCGATCCTGTCTGGTATCAGGCAACTTCGACCGTGGACAACTGTCTCGGTCAGGATTGTCCTGATTATGCCAAGTGTTTTCTGGTCAAGGCCAGGAAGAAAGCCCAGGAGTCTGAAATACTGGTTGTTAATCATCATTTATTATGCGCAGACTGGTCTATTCGCGACAGCGGTTTTGGCGAATTATTGCCGGATGCTCAGGTTGTTATTATTGATGAAGCCCATCAACTGGCCGAAACGGCATCAAATTTTCTGGGTATTAATGTGGGTGGCAAACAGCTCACTGATCTGGCCGGGGATGCGCTCATTGAATATTATAAGGATGCTACCGATATCCCGGCCTTGCGCACCGCCTGCGAAGATCTTGAGCATGAAGTCAAAGATTTGAGACTGGCGTTCGGTATTGAGCTGAAACGGGGCGAATGGAAGGAAATTGAAAATAATCCCAACATAATCGGCGGCTTGACTGCGGTCAAGGAGCAGTTACAACGGCTGCGTGATCAATTGGAGCTGGCATCGGTTAAAACCAAGGGGCTGGAATCATGTTTTAAACGCGCTGACGAGTTGCTCCAGCAATTAAAAATAATCATGGATGACAACAGCGGCAAATGGATACGCTGGTATGAGACCCATAGAAAAAGCTTTACCTTGAGCAGAACGCCGCTCGATATCGCCGCAGAATTCAGGTTATTTATGCAGCAGCATAAAGCAGCCTGGATTTTTACTTCGGCCACCCTGAGCGTTGCCAATACGTTTGATCATTTCGTCGCTAATCTGGGGCTTGACAAGGCCCCCAGCGAAAGTTGGGGCAGCCCGTTTGATTATTCCAGCCAGGCACTGTTTTATCATCCCAAACACTTGCCGCAACCCAACGATCCCGGTTTTATCCCGGCGATCGTCGATTTTGCCTTGCCGGTATTGCAGGCCAGCAAGGGCAGGGCGTTTTTTCTTTTTACCAGTCATCGCGCGCTCAGACAGGCGGCGGAATTGCTGGAAGATAAAATAGATTATCCCTTGCTGGTTCAGGGCAGCCGTCCTAAAGCGCAATTGCTCGATCAGTTCAAAGCAGCAGGCAATGCCGTGTTGCTGGGCACATCGAGTTTCTGGGAAGGCGTGGATGTCAGGGGTGAAGCATTGTCCTGCGTTATTATTGATAAACTGCCGTTCTCATCGCCTGGCGATCCCGTGTTAAAAGCACGGCTGGCTTCCATGACGCAACAGGGACGCAACCCGTTTTTTGAGCATCAGCTGCCTGCCGCCGTGATTGCCTTGAGACAGGGCATAGGACGGTTGATTCGCGATGTCACAGACCGGGGCGTATTGATGGTATGCGATCCGCGCCTGTTAAAACGGTCATACGGCCAGATATTTTTAGACAGCGTGCCGGCCATGAAGCGCACCCGCAATATTGACGATGTGCGGGCTTTTTTTCAGCATGAGACTTCAAAATGAAATTATTAGCCGTGGAAACTGCGACCGCAGCCTGTTCGGCAGCATTGTTTATTGATGGCGAAATTGCCGAGCGTTTTGAAGTGGCGCCTAAAGAGCACACCCGCCTGATTTTGCCGATGATTGATTCGTTAATGGCAGAAGCCGGGTTAAAGCCTCATGATCTGGATGCGCTGGCATTTGGCTGCGGCCCCGGCTCGTTTACCGGGGTGCGAATTGCGACCGGCGTCATTCACGGCATCGCTTTTGGCGCTGATTTACCGGTAGTCCCTGTGTCAACCCTGGCGGCAATCGCTCAGGATTTTTTTGATAAAAAAGCCGGCAGCGTGGCCTTTACGGCAATGGATGCGCGCATGGGGGAGATTTTCTGGGGCGTTTATCTACGCAATAACCGGGGCTATGCCGAATTGACCGGCATCGAGTCTGTAACGGCGGCGGAAATGATTGAATTTCCCGATTTAACGGGCGTGGGCGTGGGTTCCGGCTGGGGCGTTTACCGGCAGCAATTAATGACCCGCCTGGCCGGCCGCGTCAATCATAGTGAAATTGATTATTTGCCCCGGGCAAGGGCGGTTGCCCGCTTGGGGGCTTACGGCTTCGAGCAGGGGCTGGCTGTTGACGTGGAGCATGCCATGCCCGTTTACCTCCGGGATAAGGTGGCAAAAAAAGAATCGGAACGATAATACGGTATAATGGCTCGATATTTAGTCACTTCGTAAATAAATGGCTCAGTTTTTTGAGATACACCCGGAAAATCCTCAGCTGCGCCTGATTCATAGTGCGGTAGACATAATCCGTAAAGGCGGTGTTATTGCTTATCCAACCGATTCATCCTATGCGATTGGGTGCCAAATCGGCGATAAACAGGCGCTGGACAAGATTCGCAGTATCAGACGGTTAGAGGATAAACACGATTTCACCCTGGTGTGCAAAGATCTGACCCAGGTATCCATGTTCACCAAAATCGGCAATGATGCTTATCGGCTGATTAAGGCTTTAACGCCCGGGCCTTTCACCTTTATACTGGATGCTACGCGCGAAGTGCCGCGCCGATTGCAGCATCCGAAGAAAAAAACCATAGGCATACGCATTCCGGATAATCCGGTTGCGCAACTGCTGGTTCAGGAACTGGGCGAGCCCTTGCTTAGTTCTACATTATTGTTGCCGGGCGACAGTGATGCCCTGACTGATCCGTACGATATCAGGAACAAGCTTGAACATGAACTGGAGCTGGTGATAGATGCGGGAATTATTGAATTTGAACAAACGACGATGATCGAATTTTCCAAAAACGGCCCGGAAATTATCAGACAGGGCAAAGGCTTTGCCCCTATGCTTGAACAATAAAGGAGAATAGCCAGGATGAATGAATTGACCATGATGCAGCGCGTAGTCGTCTGGTTTTTGCCGGTGGTTTTCGCAATTACCGTGCATGAGGTGGCCCACGGCTGGGTGGCGAAAAAATACGGCGACAACACTGCCTTCATGCTGGGCCGGTTAACTTTAAACCCGATCAGGCATATTGATATGGTCGGGACGATTATCCTTCCGGGGTTATTGCTATTGACCGGCACGGGCTTTATTTTTGGCTGGGCAAAGCCGGTTCCGGTGGATGCCAGGAATTTCAAACATCCCCGCCATGATATGGCTATTGTCGCGCTGGCGGGCCCGATGGCGAATTTATTGATGGCAATTGCCTGGGCATTGCTGGTGCGGCTGGGAGCAATAATCAGCGCCGAATATATATCACTGCCGTTGATTTACACGGGAATTGCCGGTATTTCAATTAATCTGGTTCTGGCCCTGATTAACCTATTGCCGATTCCGCCTTTGGATGGCAGCCGGATATTAACAGGTATTTTGCCGGCTAAACTGGCATGGCAATACAATCAGCTCGAACGTTTCGGATTTATTATTTTGCTGGTATTGTTATATACGCAGGTTTTAGGCGCAATTTTAGCTTACCCTATGTATGTGGCTCAGAAAGTGTTTTTTTCAATTGCCGGCCTGTAAAGCCCGCTTTTTATCCGCCTGACAGACCCGGAGCAAGTGACGATTGACGGTGCAGGCCTCCTTTAGATATGCAACAAAAGACAGCTGAAATTCCAGATCTGCCCCAAGCCGTGGCAATGGTGAATGGCGCGCCTTTTCATCAACTGCCGGAAGATCTTTATATTCCACCCGATGCGCTGGAAGTATTTCTGGAGTTATTTGAAGGCCCGCTGGATTTATTGCTCTATTTGATCAGGCGCCAGAACCTGGATATTATCCATATACCAATAGCCCAGATTACTCATCAATACATCGCCTATATTCAAATGATGGGCAAGTTGAATCTGGAAATGGCGGCGGAATATCTGGTGATGGCGGCGTTGCTGGCGGAAATCAAGTCGAGAACGCTGCTGCCCCGGCAACCTGAAGCCGAAGATGAAGAGGAAGATCCGAGAGCCACATTGATTCGCCGGCTTCAGGAATATGAACTCATCAAGAAAGCGGCCGAAGAGATTGATAACATGCCCAGGGTTGAGCGTGATATATTTGCAACAGGCGTCGATACCTCGACAATAACCGATATCGAAAAAAATTTACCGGACATCTGCTTAAAAGAAATGCTGTTGGCGTTTCAGGATGTGCTTAAACGGGTTGAGCAACTCAGTCATCATCAAATAACGAAAGAACCTTTATCTGTCCGTGAACGAATGGCAACCATTTTGGCAAACCTTAAAGGAGCGGATAGCCTCCTTTTCTCGCAATTATTTATCCGAAAAGAAGGTCGGCACGGCGCCGTTGTCTCGTTTCTGGCCATCCTCGAACTCAGCAAGGAGCGGCTCATCGATATTATCCAGTCCGAGCCCTTTGCAGAGCTACGGGTCAGAAGCGCCGAAGCCGAAAGCTAAGCGGAAGGCAGCTACCGATGAGCCCGATTTCAAGTCAACCATTAATAGTGAAGCTGCCCAGGCAACGACGGTATCATTCATCAAGCTTAGGCTGTTCCAGCACAGAAACCGGCGCAGACAGTTCAAGCCGGCAACGTTCCAGCTAGCCACTCCCGTAATCGAACGGCCTGATTTCAATATGGAAATTAAACGCATCGTTGAAGCTGTTTTATTTGCCGCTAACCGGCCGATGACAGCGATGCAGGTACAACAGATCTTTCCTGAGCTGGAACAGCCTGAACTGAAGGAAATAAAGGCGGCTATCGACGTCATAATTGAAGAATACAGATTCCGGCCTGTTGAATTAAAACAGCTGGCCAGCGGCTATCGTTTTCAGGTCAGGCAGGAATTATCGCGCTGGGTGTCAAGGCTGTTTGAAGAAAAACCGCCAAAATATTCACGTGCGTTACTCGAAACGCTGGCTATCATTGCCTATCGCCAACCGGTAACGCGCGGGGATATTGAAGATATTCGCGGCGTCAGTGTCAGCTCCAGTATTATTCAGACGCTGCTGGAGCGCGACTGGATCCGGGTAGTGGCACACAAGGAAGTCCCCGGCAGGCCCGGTTTATACGCCACGACTGAACAGTTTCTGGATTATTTCAATATTAAGGCATTAGATGAGCTGCCGGCTTTACAGGAAATTCAGAATCTTGATCTGTCGATAGATGAATCAGTAGATAACAGGCAGCAATTCATGCAGGTAGAAAGTGAGAAACAGGAAACAACAGAACAGTTCACCGAAACAACCGGGTAAACCTTACCCGCCGGAAATGTCGAAAAAAAATGAAACCCAGGCGCCGGCTCCCGGCGAACGTATTCAAAAAGTACTGGCGCGCGGCGGCGCAGGCTCCAGAAGAGAAATTGAACACTGGATAAATGAAGGCCGAGTAAAACTTAACGGCGCGGTCGCTACATTGGGCGCCCGTTTAAAAGCAGGCGATCATTTACAGATCAATGGCCGGGTTGTGCAGTGGGAAAAGTATGCTGAACAGCCTACCCGAGTGCTGCTTTATCACAAGTCGGCAGGGGAAGTGGTTACCCGCCGCGACCCGGAAGGCCGCCCTGTAGTTTTTACGCAGATGCCGAAATTGGCAATCGGCCGCTGGATTGCCGTTGGCCGTCTCGATATCAATACTTCCGGCTTGTTATTGGCGACCAATAACGGCGAATTGGCCAATCGTTTAATGCATCCCTCCACCCAGGTTGAGCGTGAATATGCGGTGCGCATTCTGGGTGAAGTCCCGGACGTCACCCTCGAAAAGCTCAGGCAAGGCGTTGAGCTTGAAGATGGCAAAGCCAAATTTGATGATATCAGGTTTTCCGGCGGCGAAGGCGCCAATAAATGGTATTACGTTACCGTCAGCGAAGGCCGCAACAGGGTGGTAAGGCGGCTGTGGGAATCGCAGGAAGTAACAGTGAGCCGCCTGATGCGCGTGCGCTACGGGCCGGTAGTGCTGCCGGAGCGGCTTAAAGCCCATTCATTTTATGAACTTGACAGTAAGGAGCTGGGTTTGCTGATGGAATTTGCCGGCATGGAAAAAGAAAAGCCGGCAATTAAAGCCAAGCCCGGATTCAAAAGCTCCAAGTCCGGAAAAATGTAATCCATAAACCAGGAATAGTTCTGAACTGAGGCAAAAAATGGTATGCAGGAACAAGCTGGGACAAGTCAATTGGCTTGTGCTTTGATACGGGCTGGTTCTGCATCAATATCAGGTTCTGAAGGCTGTTCATAATAGCTCCCTTGAACCAAATCAAAATCTGTATTCCAGGCCAATGAAGCAGGCCGTTTCTGATCGATCTGCCGCATAATACTTTTCCCGCCCGTCGATGCTATCAACGATCTTAATTTATGCAACTTTGCCAGCATGGCGCTGTCGCGCAGCCGATCCAGGTGCCGCGCCGATAAACTGACATAATTTGGCAATAATTTTGCAATCAATTCTAGCGACTGATTTTCCAGAACAATATAATCAAATTTAAGCGCAAGCTGATAACCGCGGCGGCGATAATTTTCCAGTCCCTTGAGGAGCTCATGGTGATAGCGTGCATATTGATTGTTAACCGCCATTACTATGACAACATTTTTTGTGGCCAGACCGCACCGGATAATCACTTCTTCAAAGTAGGCGCCGTGGTCCTGTTTAATGCCGAGAATATGCCGCGGATCGACCTCTAAAAAAAGTACGCCGTGGAAATGAGCTAAAGGCAGGTAATTCAACATGTGAACGGTGCGGCATAACCTGTCAAAGTTTATAATGGATTCAAAATCGGCAGCTTTTGTGGCCGGATTAGTTATCAGATTATCGATGTCATTGCTATGCAAATGCTGATTTTCATAAGGTACGACCGAAATCTGCGCAGTATGGCCCATGATTGACGCAGGTTTTAATGCCTCCCGCAGCGGAGTAAAAATACTGCTGATCCGGATAGGCCCGAATAGCCCGCTCACAGCGTCATCTTCGAGAATAAATGGCCGAAAACCGGAGTGATGCTCACGCCCGAACCGGTCATTGAAATATTCTACTAAATGTTGTAATGGCATAAATTTGTTTTCCAATTCAATTGGTTAAAAAAATGAGTCAGGGAGCAGTGGTTTAAGTCATAAAAAAAGGCGGGTCGTCAAAAATACCCGCCTAAACATCCGTGTGTGGAGGTGGAGCGTCTTAAATATTTCTTCATAAAAAGCCAGCAGTCATTAAATCTTCTCCAGGCTTTACCTTCAAACACAATCTGAAAAAAAATTGTATCTGCTTACTTTTTTATCTTTAATTCCAGCCAAATTATCTCAATCCCGACTTATTGCTGGCTGGTAAATAGCCTAATGCAGTTTAAATTTTAAATAAAACGATATAATTAGATGAAGTAATCCGATAATCAGATATTAAAAAGTTTTGATTGAGACTGCGATACCGGGCGGCTTGCGTCTCCGATAGTGGTGGCGCAATCATGAGGATGTGCTGGTGTTACCGGCCGAATAGTTCAGGAGGAATTGAAAGGCAGGAAAAAGCGGATTGTTTATTTGATAGTATTCGCACATTGCCAGCCGGGGGCAATGTGCAAGTCGGTCCGGGTTAATGTAATAATCGATGAATCAAGTGCCGTGGTAATAACCATCGGCAGACCGCGGGCGTTCTTCCGGGATGGGCATCGGGGTTTCTTCCAGAGGCGGCAAGCGTTCATAGATAGCCACAGGATCGCCATCCAGGTTTTTAAGCGCTTCATTTAATGCCTTTTGGTCAAAGTCAGGCATTTCCTGGTTATTGGCCTTTTGAATGAGCGCTAGAGCCGTTGCATACCGTTGATCCTGAGTCATTTCTTCGCCTTCCAGATCAGGATGGGCTTCGATGTAGAGCACGTTGTTCAACCATCCCACCTTTATGGGCTGCTTGACTATATAAACCGGCGTACCCACTTTTACCGAACTGTACAATTCCTCTACGTCTTCCGGATACATCCTGACGCAGCCGTGGGTTATCTGCATGCCTATGCCATAGATCTTGTCAATATCGGTGCCGTGTATCCGGTATTCGCCTGGAAGCGCCAGATACAACGCATATGCCCCCAAGGGATTATGAGGCCCCGGCGGTACAATAAGCGGCAGTGGATCGCCATTGGCGGCATGTTCCTGCCTTATGGATTCGGGCGGATGCCAGGACGGATCCTTAACTTTTCGCGCTACTTTGGTTTTACCTAGCGGAGTTTTCCAGTCTTGTCTTCCTACCCCATGAGCGTAGGATCTTACTATCCGCGGCATGCCTTTTTGAACCGGCGGATAATAATACATGCGGTATTCGGAAATATTTAAGGTGATTCCCTCATGAGGCGTATCAGGCAAAACTCGCCTGTTTGATAAACGGATAATCTCGCCCTTTTTGACATGCCAGCGGTCAAGGTCCTTATTCAGCCTTACTATCTCGGTTTGTCCCAGTAAAAAATTGCGCGCCACATCCAGTAAGGTTTCATCCTGCTCCGCCCGGGTCAACGGCACCCCGTCAGGATATTGGGTGATTACACTATCATTGCTGTTTTCCGGCAATGTATAGGTTGTAGCGGCAGCATTGCCCACCGTACTGAACAATAGAATCAAAAAAGCCAATAATATGCGAATTTTCATTTTGATGATTTCTCAAATAATAAAAAATATTACTTTAATGCCGGAATGTTGATATTACAGCTGCAATAACTCCCAGGCCCATTGCAATTACCTGGGCCGAAACCAGGCCTTTGCCAGGAAGACAAGAGATAAGAGCGCCATGAGTTAAGGTATCGATTTAAAAGTAAACTGCTCAAGCTGATTAAACGCGAGTCCTTAAATTTATTTAAGCTGCAAATAAAGGCAAGATAATTTTACCATTTAAGAATAATGCAGACATTATTGATCCTTAAGTCAGGCAGTTTAGCTCAATTTTATCAGGATTTATTTTATAATCGAGAGGGGTCAGACAAGATAAGAAAACGGTAAAAACAGGCCTGGATCAATAACTCGAAATAAATTTGATAATTAAATGCAGGCTATAGGGATGGACATAGCCTTAACTACCTGCTTTGTTAATTCTTAATACTGTTCAGCTCCTGTATCTCAAATCGCCTGTAATTCTTATGGCATTACTTTTCGATGAACATTAATCCCGCGTATTTAAAATCACTTTGCTATTACAATTTAATCAGATTGCATTATGCCGATTAACAAAACGCATTACACCCGCGAAACCCCGATGGGATTTCTTGAACGGGCCGGGGTAAATTATTATCGCCGCCTTGCCGGACGCGTTGATGACAAGGCGGACGATTCCACAGAAGATGATTCCTTACGCTTTTTATCCGTTTTAATAACGGATTACGCTGCTATCATCGCCTTTTTTATCGGCGCAGGAAGTTCTCTGCCGGCGGTAGTGCTGGAATGGCTGTATATGGAAAAGATGGATTTTTATTATTATATTGCTCTGCAAATCGGCGTGGGACTGCTCTTTTTGCTGGTTGAACTGGTACTTTTATACTGGCTGGGGCTTAAAACCGTGCATAGTATCGCGTGCCTGACCCGGCACCATCAAACCGACGATGAGTCGCTGCTGCCGGGCGATGATACGGTTGCCAATCTGCTGGCCCGCGCGGCCCTGGAATTGCCCGATCCTGTGGTCCGCTATCTGGGAATTGATCCCTTAAAATATATTTCCAAATCAAGACTGCTGATTATTGGCGTGCTTTATAAATTAAAAGTCGTCCTGTCCAGTCTGATCGTCAAATTTCTGCTTACCCGCATGGGCGGAAAATTGGGTCTGCGCGCCAGTTTCAGCTGGGTGGCAATTCCCATCACCGGTATCTGGGACGCCTTTGTGATTTACCGGGTTGTAAAGGAAGCGCGCTTATGAGTGTTCGGCCACCGTTTGGCGCATTATATGGTTGAAGACGTTATAACTCCTGACTTTGCCGCAAGGCTCTCCTCAAAAGCCAAAGAAGGGGCGATTCGCGCGATTGCCACGATGATGGTACTGACGCAAAGACATCATCCGAATATGCTGATACTGCTGTTCAAATTCAGCGCTCATTTTGCCGTTCAGGATCACAATGACTATGATGATTGGCAGGCATTTCTTGATTTGCTTAATGAAGTGTCTATCGAGGAGCGTTATTTTCTGCTGGATTTACTCAGCATTGCCGCGGTTTTCGACGGCCGCCTATCGCCGCTGGAAAAGCGTTTACTGCCTGAAGCGTTCGGGAATTTAAACGCCATCTATATGGAGCGCATCCAATCCCTGAAAAAATGCCTGTTGAGCGGTCGTATCCATGCTGCAAAGGCATTATGCCAACTCAATTACCAGCCCGAGCCTGGTCTTTCCGCATGAAGGAAACTGTCTTACCTTAGCTAATCGCCTTCGCTAGATTTTCGCACCCCAGACCATCAACGCGCTGAAAGCCGCGGGGTAAAGCCGAGCCTCTGTTGGCGCGGTTGCCGGCGTAATGTTCTATATCTGCGCTTTTCAGCGTTAACTGCCGCTTGCCGGCGATGATTTTTAATTGGCCGTTTTCCGGTATCGCCACAACCGAGATCACGAAATCTTTTCCGGCAGCAAAATCCGCTGCCGGAATCTGTATCAGTTTATTGCCCTTGCCTTTTGCCAGCGCCGGCAATTCGATCACAGGAAAAATCAACAGCCGGCCTTGCAAGGTTACTGTGGCGAGCAAATCGGCTTCGCTGTGCACAGGCGCAGGCTTTATCGCTTTGGCCTTATCGGGCAGGACGATAAGCTGCTTGCCGGCTTTATTCTTGCTTAACAGCTCTTTCAGTTGAACCCGGAAACCATAACCGGCATTACTGGCAAGCACATACCAGTCATCGGGATTTCCGGCCAGCAGGTGGACAAATAAGGAGCCTGCCGGCGGATTTAGCCGGCCTGTTAAAGGCTCGCCCTGAGTTCTGGCCGAAGGCAAGTCGTGTGCAGAGGTACTGTAAGTCCGGCCGGTCGAATCAAGAATATAAACCGGCTGGGTTGAGCGGCATTTTACGGCATCCAGAAAGCCGTCTCCGGAACGGTAAGCCAGACTTGCAACATCAATATCATGGCCTTTTGCCGCCCGTATCCAGCCTTTTTGCGACAGAATGACGGTTAACGGTTCATTGCTTATCAATGCCGTAGTTTCCAGCGCCTGGGCGGACTCTCTGGCAACGATGGGCGAACGGCGGTCATCGCCGTATTTTTGGGCGTCGCTTTCCAGCTCTTTTTTAATCAGCCGGTTTAATAACCGCTGCGAGGCCAATATTTTTTCCAGCGCGGCCCGCTCCTTTTCCAGGTCATTCTGCTCGCCGCGGATTTTCATTTCTTCCAGTCTGGCCAGATGCCTTAGCTTTAATTCCAGAATCGCTTCAGCCTGAATATCGGTGAGCCCAAAGCGCTGCATTAACACGGGTTTGGGATTATCCTCACTGCGAATAATCGCAATCACCTCATCAATATTCAGATAGGCAATCAGCAAGCCATCCAGAACATGCAACCTTGTCAATACCTTATCGAGACGATGCTGCAGGCGGCGTCTGACGGTTTCAGTGCGGAACGCCAGCCATTCAACCAATATCTCTTTAAGATTTTTAACCCTGGGCCGCCCGTCCATGCCGATCATATTCATATTGACGCGGTAGCTTTTTTCCAGTTCGGTGGTGGCAAACAAATGCGACATAAGCGAATCCGCATCAATACGCCTTGATTTTGGAATGATCAGCAGGCGGGTGGGGTTTTCATGATCGGATTCATCCCGCAAATCCTCAATCATCGGCAGCTTTTTCGCCAGCATCTGCGCGGCTATCTGCTCCATTAATTTTGCTCCCGAGACCTGGTGCGGCAAAGCGGTAACAACGATAACGCCCGCTTCCTGCTCATAGGTGGCGCGCATTTTTATTGAGCCGCCGCCGTTGCTGTACATTTTTTGAATGTCATCGGCTGAGGTGATGATCTCCGCTGGGGTCGGGTAATCCGGACCTTTGATATGTCTGAACAGGTCTTCCAGGGAACTGTCGGGATTATCGAGAAGTTGAATGCAGGCGCCGGCGACTTCGCGAAGATTATGCGGCGGTATATCGGTCGCCATGCCGACCGCGATGCCCATCGTGCCATTCAGCAATACATTCGGCAAGCGCGCCGGCAGCAGCACCGGTTCTTTCAGCGTGCCGTCAAAATTATCCGACCATTCAACGGTGCCTTGCCCCAGTTCGCTTAACAGGGTTTGCGCATAGCCGGTCAGGCGCGATTCGGTATAGCGCATGGCGGCAAAGGATTTTGGATCATCCGGCGAGCCCCAGTTGCCCTGCCCGTCAATCAGCGGATAACGGTAGGAAAAATCCTGCGCCATCAGCACCATGGCTTCATAGCAGGCGGTATCGCCGTGCGGATGATATTTACCCAGCACGTCGCCGACCGTTCTGGCCGATTTCTTATATTTGGCCAGGGCTGTCAAACCCAGCTCGGACATGGCATAGACAATGCGCCGCTGCACCGGTTTCAAGCCGTCGGCGATATGCGGCAAGGCGCGATCGAGAATGACATACATGGAATAATCCAGGTAGGCTTTCTCGGCAAAATCCTTTAACGGCAGTTGCTCGTAGTTTTCCTGCATCCCCACAATTACAATTCATCCTCTGATACATCTATATGCAGGGCGCGATTTTTCTCCAGGCTTTCCTCGCGTATTTTCTTGCGCATTTCCGCAGCTGCAAATAATCGTTTTTCTACTTCAGTGTCCAGTTGCAGGCTTGGAACTTCCACCGGATGGCCATGACCGTCAACAGCCACCATCGTGAAATAACACGAAGTCGTATGCCGTTTTTCTTCTGTTCGTAAATCTTCGGCCACAACTTTAACCCCGATTTCCATCGATGAGCGGCCTACATAATTGACATGTGCATAAAAAGTGACCAGTTCCCCGACATTCACCTGCTGCTTGAAGAAAACCTGATCCAGCGCCGCCGTCACCACATAATTCTTACAATATTTTGCCGCACAGGCATAAGCTACCTGATCCAGCAGTTTCAATAAGGAACCGCCATGCACGCTGCCCGAAAAATTGGCCATATCCGGCGTCATCAGCACGGTCATTGTTAGTATTTTCTCTTGTTTATTCATTTACTTGTTAATTTATTTATTAATTTAAAGGTACTTGTTTTTTAAGGTTCAGCCGGTTCCCGCAAAAGCGGGAAATCGATATAGGAAGCTCCAGCTTCCTGATATTGTATAGCTGGAGCTTCCTTGTCGCATAGGTATGTTATTTCTTAAGGATAAGAACATTGTTGATATAACGTCGAAGAGTTGTACCGTAACTTACAATGCACAGGTTTTTTCATATTATAAGCAAACGATCAAAAGGATGTTTATGATAATCGGCCAATTCAGGAATGGTTTGGGCATGATAAGGTGTTATATTCAACCATTGAGAGTCTTGGGCTTCGATCTCCTCGGCAATCTTATCGAGGGCAATGCCATTTTGCCCATGCCGTATTTTATTGCCATCTCCATACCGAAACCGGGCTGACAATTGCGCCTTCGGATTGAATGCGTTCAATGGCGGGTCGGTCATTAATTTCGCTCATCAGCCAGTCGCAAACAATACCGGTATCAAGCAGCAGGCGCATCATCTGCGCCTGAAAATAAACGTTCAGTTTGAATGTTAGTTTCTGAAAAATCCCAGCCGCTGGAATAGGCAGTTTGACCTTTCCATGCACCGGGCTCATTAACCTTGGCAGCCGTATATCTTATAATTTTAGCAAGCGGCACCCCATTGCGGGCTATCAACACTTCTTCGCCTTGCTCGGCAGCGGCTATCAAACTCGCAAACGGTTTTTGGCTTCAAGCATATTTACTTGCATGATAATTACCCTGAGCAAGGTTAGCTAATCATAATTATATTGATATTTTAGTGTCAATTAATATGGGAAAGGCTGCATTTGATCTGTTAGGCTTTGGAATAATTAAAAATTCTACTTACACTATGAAAAATTGAAAAACTTACTAAAGCTGATAGCCGCGAATAGACCAAATCTGCCGTCAAAATTGATGCCAAATTATTTTAATGCTATCCAATTTCTAGACAATATACTTATTTTGGGGCTACACCAATATGAGAAGCAAGGGCAAGGTTTTGGCACTTGAATAGGGCTATTTTTAAACTATGCTGAACTAGATAATAACTTCTTAAACTTTGTAGGAAAGTAAATGAGAATTCGAGATATAGACATTTACCATGGGGTCGTATTAAGACAAATCGCCGCCTATCCGACTTTCACATCTATAAATAACGCAACAAACAGAAATGGATTTTACCAAATAAATGGAGATAAGCGCATTCTCATAAAATATTCAACAGCAGAAGCTAATGAGTGGCAATTTACCTTCTGCAATGATGACTTTGAAGAATTAACTCACTATGAGTCTTTTATTGTTTTAGTGTGTGGTACATATACTATTTGTTTATTATCAATTGACAGTATACAAGAAATATTGGATATGGATGATGACTCACCGAAATGGATAAGGATAACTTATATTAATGATAGTTGCATGCACGTAAGAGGACCGTTAGGTGATTTACCGGATACTATTAAACATGATGCATTCCCCCAGGGTCTTTTCGGTGCTGTAACAGCAGAGCAAGAAGCATATGCGTGGCCGCCATTCAGCAAGCTTAATTGTTACAGCCAGCCACCAGAACTAATTTTATCTTCTAAGAATAGGATGCTAGACCTTGCCGATAATTTGACAGATGAAGTGAACTTTGAAGAGGATGCGATAGTTTATTTAGGATTATCAACGATAAGCCATCTTTGGGATGCTTGGACTGAGGAGAATTTAATAATAATCGAAAATCTAATCAGGTATGACTTAGAATTTGATGGCTTCAATGTTGAAATTGAACGTGTTACAGACCAAGGTATGCTGTGCGATCAAGAATTTTTATGGGAACTGAATATTTCTACTGCGTTAGAAAACGAAGCAGAGGAGGATGAAAACGATGATTAAGAAGAGGTAAGAGAAGTAACAGCAGCATTCCCAACATTGGTATTATCAAGAGGAAATTCTCTTTGTTCTATCGAGATTGACGTTGACGCTCTGTCACAAGATGAAAATTACCACTATGAGAACTGGCAATATGGGAGCTATGATGATTTTATAAAGAGTATAACAGCAAGATGGGTAAGAGAAAATCGTTTTCAAAAAACAGGCACAATATGGGCTTGGGGGACGCCAAGCGTTAACTTTCATCATCAAAGTTATTCTGTATATTATGCAGTGTTAGGGATGCCAAAAGAGTTCAGAAAATACTTAGACCAAGAAGTTGCCGTGTTAGGAAAATATGTGCGTGCTCGTTCCGACTATGTGATCCCAAACTACGCGAACGGGTGGAGCGCAAGATGTCATATACAAGATGGTAAAGCTTGGGAAGTACTCGATACAGCATCATGGAAAGAAATCAACGTCTAAAAGGAGCGGCATTCCTACTGCCCAAAAACCTCGGCAAGCTAAGTCATTATTTTTTCAAAAATATTTAAATGACCGGAATGGGCTAAGCTTCTACCTGCCCGAGCAAGGCCTGATGTTTTTCATCTATAGCGATCACATATATTTTCCCCCTCTAAGATCCGGGCCGTTAAAGACAGATAATTAGCCCTTCGTTAAAAATTATAGGGGGCTTCATCAAGAGCTTGCAGAGAGCAGCCAGTCTAGTTAAGCCGTTGCCTCACACTATATCGGCCAAATTACCCTTGGCTTCCAGCCACATTTTCCTGTCCAGGGAGCGTTTTTTGGCCAGCAATAAATCAAGCTGTCCGCCAGTGTCGTCATTTTCGCTTACCGTTAGCTGAACCAGCCGCCGGGTGTCAGGATTCATCGTGGTTTCCCGAAGCTGGCCGGGATTCATTTCGCCCAGGCCTTTAAAGCGCTGGACATTGATCTGGCCTTTGAGTTTTTCGGCTTTAATCCGATCCAGAACGCCTTGGCGTTCGGATTCATCCAGGGCGTAAAACACGCGCTTGCCGACATCGATTCTATATAACGGCGGCATCGCGACAAAGACATGGCCAGCTGCGACCAGGGCGTTAAAGTGCTGGTAAAACAGGGCGCAGATCAGGGTAGCAATGTGGTTGCCGTCAGAATCGGCGTCCGCCAGAATGCATACCTTGCCGTAGCGCAGGTTCTGCAGATTGCAGGAGCCGGGTTCAATGCCCAAAGCGACAGCGATATCGTGGACTTCCTGTGAAGCCATCACCTGATCGGATTCGACCTCCCAGGTATTAAGAATCTTGCCGCGCAGCGGCATAATCGCCTGAAAATCCCGCTCCCGCGCCTGTTTCGCCGAACCGCCGGCCGAGTCGCCTTCGACCAGGAATAATTCAGTCCGGCCGATATCCTGTGCCGAGCAGTCCGCCAGTTTACCCGGCAGGGCGGGGCCTGAAGTGATTTTCTTGCGGATGATCTTTTTATTGGAGCGCAGCCGGTTTTGTGCACTGGAGATGATAATCTCGGCGATTTTCTCGCCTTCGGACGGGTTCTGGTTTAACCACAGACTGAAGCTGTCCTTGGCGACGCCCGAGACAAACGCCACACACTCGCGCGAACTCAGGCGCTCTTTGGTCTGGCCGGAAAACTGCGGCTCCTCCAGTTTAACCGACAGCACGAAATGGCAGTTTTCCCAGACATCTTCCGGGGCGACCTTGACGCCGCGCGGCAGGATATTCCTAATATCGCAAAACTCCCGCATGGCTTCCGTCAAACCGGCGCGCAAGCCGTTGACATGGGTTCCGCCCTGCGCGGTCGGCACGAGGTTAACATAACTTTCGGTCAGTATTTCAGGTGGATTTTCCAGGGCCCAGACTATGCCCCATTCGACCGCCTCATGATCAGCAGACATCTTGCCCATAAACGGTTGTGCCGGGTAAAACTCGATATCGCCTATGCGATCCAGCAAATATTCTTTAAGGCCGTCCTGGTAGCACCAGACATAGTCTTCATCCGTCGGCTCGACTTTCAGGCTAATCTTCAAGCCGGGGCATAAAACCGCCTTGGCGCGCAAGACATGTTTTAGCTTTGGAACCGAAATTTTATTGGAATCGAAATATTTTTCATTCGGCCAGAACCGTATTGCCGTGCCGGTATTGTTCCGGCCTACCGAGCCGGTTTCAGCCAATTCGGTTTGCTTGTCGCCATCGGCAAATTCCATATGGTAGATCCTGCCGTTTCTTTTGACATCTATGTCCAGCTTTGACGATAAGGCATTAACGACAGACACGCCCACGCCATGCAGACCGCCGGAAAACTGGTAGTTTTTATTGGAAAATTTCCCGCCCGCATGCAGTTGGGTCAGAATCACCTCAACGCCGGGAATACCTTGCTCCGGATGCATATCAACCGGCATGCCGCGGCCGTTGTCGCTAACCAGCACGGAGCCGTCCTTATATAAAATGACCTCAATGCTATCCGCATGACCGGCTATCGCTTCATCAACGCTGTTGTCAACGACTTCCTGTACCAGATGATTGGGCCGGGTGGTATCGGTATACATGCCCGGACGTTTTCGAACCGGCTCAAGCCCGCTTAAAACCTCTATCGCCGCGGCGTTATATTCATTTCTCATACTTCTTGGTTACTCACAATCCACTTTATAGCCCTGGTTCATAGCCCGAGCGGGTAAACTCATCATCGTATCATTAAAGTATTTTTATCTGCATAGTGTAGATAAAAATATAGCCACGAGTTTGAAGCAGAGAAGATATTATCGAGGAGCGCGTTGTTGCTTAGATAAAACCTGGATGAGCGGACAGCGGTAAGTCAGAAAATAAGCCAATGTAATTGATTGCTTGGCTTTCAGAGAGGAAAGAATGCGCTCAAACCTGCTTATTAACAGCGCAGGTACCGGAAAGATGCTAAAGAGTTGAGCCATATTTTAGGATGGAGAATGGCGAACAGGCGATTCAGAGCCTGGCGTGAGCGCAGGCTATAAGGAACGGCCGGGACACATCTGGCATTAGTGGTCGCGTGCAATTGCCATTTATGGCCTGGTGCCAAAAACCGGCTTTCGCAAAAATTGCGACTTCCCACAGTTTGAAATTGCTCAGAGGAACCTGAACTGGACAGGTTATACTGTATTCTGAACGTTTTAAAATACCTGACAAAGAAGCACTTCTACAGTAATTTAATGAAAAACGCCCAAGCGGAATGGATTTTCAATTCATAAAAGACAGCATTTCTTCCTCGCCCGCGTTTGTTCTGGATGCAGAGGAGATTATTAACAGCTTGAAAGTTTTGAATATTTTACGCCACCAATGTGGCTGCAAGATCTTATATTCAATCAAGTCATTACCTTTATCCTCGGTTCTGGACATAGCAAAACCCTTGGTTGACGGCTTTTCGGTCAGCTCTTTATTTGAAGCGCGGCTGGCAGATGAGATTTTAGCGGGGCAGGGCGGCATTCATTTAACGACACCAGGCCTAAGGCCGGATGAATGGGATGAGATGGCGCCTTTGCTTACCCATATCAGTTTCAATTCGCTAACACAATATCAGCGCTTTGCTTTCAAATCCAGGGCGCGCGCATCCATTGGTCTACGGGTTAATCCCAAGCTGTCCTGGGTTAATGATGATCGGTTTGATCCGTGCCGGCAGTATTCCAAACTGGGTGTGAGTATCGATGAATTATGGCAATCGTCATGCCTGGATCAAATTAAAGGACTGCATATTCATAACATTTTTGCAGCAACCGATTTTACGCCGCTGATTAAAACCATTGACAAGCTTCGCGGTTATTTTGGCAAAAGCCTGGCGCAGCTTGACTGGCTGAATCTGGGCGGCGGTTATTTGTTTAATGTGATTAATGACCACAGTCCATTTATTGATCTGGTTAAAAAACTGAAAGATGATTTTAAGCTTGAAGTTTATATTGAGCCGGGTAAAGCAGTCGTTGGCAATGCCGGCTATTTAGTGAGCACGGTTATTGATGAGTTTACCAGCGACGGTAAAAGGGTTGCGATACTGGATACATCGGTCAATCATAATCCCGAAGTATTTGAGTATCAGCGCCGGCCTGAATTACATGAGCAGGACTCAAACGGGCGCTATTCGGCTATTTTGGCAGGCTGTACATGCCTGGCCGGCGACGTATTTGGCGAATATCGTTTCACCGAACCCTTGCAGGCAGGCGACAGACTGGTCTTTAAAAATGTCGGCGCCTACAGCCTGATTAAAGCCAACCGGTTTAACGGCTATAACCTGCCCGCCATCCATGTATATAAGTCGGCACAGATAAAAAAAATCAGACACTATGATTATTACGATTATCGCCGGCAATGGGTGCTGGATGAATGAGTGTTGACAGGTAAGATATTCCGATCGGCTAGCGATTCAAAAAAGCAGGAGTTCAAAATGAAAGCAATACTAATGACGGCTACGGGCGATCCTGATGTTTTAAAGCTTCAGGATATTAAAGAACCTGAGATTTCTATGCCCGCGCAGATCAATGTCCAGCTGAAGGCGGCCGGCGTTAATCCAGTCGATACCAAGATCAGGCGGAATGGCTTGTTTTATGAAAGTGCCTTGCCTGCTGTATTGGGTTGTGATGGCGCCGGTATAGTTACCGAGGTGGGCAGTTCAGTCAAACAATTTAAAGCCGGTGACAAGGTCTGGTTTTGTCATGGCGGCTTGGGGCAAGAACAGGGAAATTACGCAGAATATAATGTGATTGATGCGCGTTGGGCCAGCTTGATGCCCGAGACATTTTCATTTGTGGAGGCAGCCGCCGCTCCTCTGGTGTTAATTACTGCCTGGGGCGCTTTGTTTGACCGCGGCGGCTTGCAGAAAGGGCAGACCGTGCTCATCCATGCCGGCGCCGGGGGAGTCGGTCATATGGCGATACAACTGGCAAAATTAAAAGGAGCCAGAGTAATTACTACGGTGAGTTCGGTGCAAAAAGCCGAATTTGTTAAAAGCCTGGGCGCTGATGAGGCAATTATTTATACCCAAAACGGTTTTGCCGATGCGGTAAACAATCTTACCGGAAGCAAAGGCGCTGATCTGGTTTTCGATACGGTAGGCGCAGCTGTATTTAAGGAGAGTATTGCAGTAACTGCCCATTTTGGCCGACTGGTCACTTTGCTGGATCCGGGGGAGTTGAGCCTGAGCGAAGCCAGAATGCGAAATTTATTGATTGGCTTCGAACTGATGTTAACGCCGATGCTCAGAGATTTACCTGAAGCAAGAGACAGGCATGTAGAAATTTTAAATCAATGTGCACAATACGCTGATAAAGGGCTATTAAAACCATATATCAGTAAACATCTGTCGCTGGAAGATTCCGCTGAAGCGCACAGGTTGATTGAAACCGGGCATACGACTGGAAAAATCGTTTTATCTTCAGAATGAAGCCGCTTTAAAAAATATTCTCTGTACATGATAAAGATTAAGGGGGGGTTGACGGTCATCGGCAATACGCCATTACCGATACATGGCGGGTTTCCTGAAGCAGGCAGACCCCTCAAGGGTTTTGTCCCAGTGGCCACTGGCAACCCTGCCCGTGCACCAGGCGCAGAGGCTGAGATTAACCCGGCATCGGCCTAATCGCCCCGGTTGCGGCAGTGGCCCCAGGCCGCCTGGCTTCAGCGCAGCCAAGCCACGTTCCACCTAAGTTTTATGGTCCCGGCCTAACAGCTGATACTGGTATTTTCAATGCGCATAAAAAACACGCTTTTTGTTCAAAAGCCAGCCCATCCATTTCGCGCCGCTAACTCCGGCTCAGCCGGCAGACTCTTGAGTCAGTTTTTGCCCTACCGTCTGATGAAGCGCTTTAAGCTTTAATAGGGCAATGCGCTCCCGGTGCTTGGACCAGAGCATTTATCTATGACGTAGAAACATAACCCGAATGCCTGAAGAGATTGAGGCATTCATCAGCCTGAAACTTATCCATTAGTTTAGCAATGAGCTGCCAAAACTTATTGTAAGTGCGCTCCGCAGCCTTGCGCAGGAGCGCCTTCAGCTTGGCAAAGACCGGCTCGATCGGATTCAGGTCAGGACTATAGGGCGGCAGGTATTTGATCGTTGCCGCATGCGCCTCAATAATGTCCTGGACTGGCCCCAGTTGGGAGCACAGATAGTCATTGAAGGCTTCGCCCGTCATGGCCTGGTTAAGGCACCCGGGGGCCGTAAGCCGGTCGGCACGCAAGCGGGCAATAAAGGTCATGGTTTGCCAATGACCTGCCGGTGCGGTATCCCGGCAGCGAGCACCGCCTAAGGCCCGTCCATAGCGACAGATCAGGTCCGTAGATACGCCCGTTTCATCCAGAAACACCCGTTTCGACATAGCACAGGTTTGTTGCCAGGCTTGCCAGTGCTCTCGGGCTATAGCGACATCCTCGCGCTGCTGTTCACTGGCGACCAGCGTTTTTTATAACGATAGACCAGTTGGTACCGGATAAACTTAGCAATGGCCGAAATCGAAACACTCACCGCCTGTTCTTGTTCCAGCCAGCTCTGCAGGTTATTCAGCGTCATCGCCGGGTGGTTCTCTAGCTGCTCCCTGAGGGCGGTTCATACGGTTCCAGCCGCGAGCGTCTGTAGCCGCCAAAGGGCTTGCCTTGAACGGCTCCGGTTCCACGCCGCAAGGCGCGCATTTGGCAGACAAAGGCCTGGCTGACCTTGTATTGCAAAGCCACGGCCCGCACGGTGTTGCCTGCGGCAACCGCTTCGGCCACGGGCTGCGTAAATCTTCTGAATAAGGCTTGGGCATGATGAAAACTTGCTCATAGCGTTTAACACGAGGTTAGTTTATATATGTTATATCTATGCAATAACTGCTCTAGAAGCAGCTTGGGGCCCCCCTTAAGAATTTAACCTTGTGCCGTAGATCACTTCTGTCTCACTTCTGATGCCAGCTTAGAAGGTAGCGGCGTTTGTCACGAACAGGCTGCGCTAGCCTTGAGCGACGCGGGCGTCACATCTCGATGGTTAAGCCGGAGCAAATGACAGACTTCGGCCGCAGCTTGGTTATTCTTACCAAGACCAACGGCCTCGGCTGTTTGATGTTAGCCCGATCGCGCCTTGCTCAGCCCCGGCCTTGGCAACCGCCCGCCTGTAAAGCGCGGCTATTGCAGGCTCTGCTGTTTTGCCGCGAAGCCATTGCCCAGAATTTACAACGCGAGCGTAACCGCCTGGAAAAAAACGGTTCAAATCGATACCATTATGAATTACTCGGCAGGGTTACTGGGATAACAAGGCGCTATTTTTTTTTCACAATCGGCAAGCCAGTGACTGGGAGTAATTAGATGAAAAGTTTTGCCAGTCCATGCCTTGCGTTTACGAGGCCAGACCCAGGCCCAGGTCCAGCCCGGAATACTCATCAGGTCGATTATCGTCGAAGTATCCTTAGCGATATCGGCAAGAGGACTGTAAGTCGTTGTGATGCTCGGCACCGCTAAATGGCCTCATCTCACGCTTCGTGCAATAAATGGACTTTCTTTATCCGACCGATTTCTTCTATCTAAATCATTTTATCGCCAAACCAATGCAAGTTTACGAGGTCAACGTCACTCTTGTTTATCCAGTCCGCAAGAAAAGTAGTTCAGAAACTTAGCAATGACAGTAACTTTGCGTAGTCCCTTTAAGCTTCATGGATTCAATCAAGGTAATTTTCAAAAAATACCCGGCAATCCCATAATTAGCTTCTAATTATCTTCTCATACAGCGTCAAATACTGCTCCGCAACTGTTCGGTAAGAAAACTTGAAAACAGCATCTGCCCGAGCATTTGCTCGCAGTTTTGAATGCCGGATATCATCACTCAGAATCCACTGAATCCCCCCAGCTAAATCTTCAGTATCAAATACCTTCGCTAGCCAACCGGTTTTTTTATGAGTTACAATATCTGGCAAACCGCAGGTATCGAAGGCAATGACGGGCGTTCCACAAGCATGTGCTTCAGATGCGGTTTGTCCAAAGGCTTCTTGCCGCGAAGGCACCACCATTACATCAGCAGCGGCGTAAAGTAAGCGCAGACTGAGATCATCATGCAAATGACCTGCATAGTGAACTGGAAAGCCAAGATCAACAGAGGTTTCCGGTGCAAGCTGCCCGAATACGACCAGTTCCAAGCCTGGCATCTGTCCCCGCAAATGGTCAAGTGCGGATTTCAGCAAATCGAATCCCTTGCGAGGGTCTTTTGCACCGCCCATTGCGCCAAAGAGCAGTAAAGGCGCAGCAGGGGGCAGATGCAGCATTTGTCTCGCTATAGTCTTATCCACAGGCTGCCAAGCATCGGTATCAATGGCGTTTGGAATTACGCTTACGGGCCATTCACGCATCAGTGCGCTTTGCCTTACGCAGTCCGCCAGCCAACGGCTGGGGGTGACGATATGCAGAGGCTGTTTCCAATTCTTACGCTTGCGTTGCCATGTCCAACGGTTGAGGTCAAAACCACTTTCATAGTTCGGGCGATTGCTGGGGAGATAACCTTCACGCCAGCGAAAATCCTCAGTATAGTGCTCCGCCCCGCAAAAGGCCCACATATCGTGTAAAGTCCATACTAGAGGCTTTTTCAGTTCGCCGACATCTGAAATTGATAGCATTTCGCCAGTGATCCAGTGGATGTGCAACAGGTCTGCGTTTAAAGCATTGAGACGGGCGGGCCAGCGCGAAGAGAAGATCGCCGGCGAATGCAGGACAGGGTTGCCGGTGTGTAGCATTTTATTCAGCAACCCCCCCAAAGGCCTGCGGACATTGACTACTACCTTTTCCCACTTGGTTGTGGGCCCTCGCACCGTCCAGTCCCCTGCAGCGGCGCTATTGACCATCATAGTTGAATCGACATCATGCCGTCTTAAGGCGTGGTGAATACGGTAGGTTGCGCGGGCGGCACCGCCGTCAATATCTGAATGATTGATCAGAGCGACTTTCACGAACGCAATACCAAGGATTTGATTCGAGAGAGAGACATATGCACCTGATTGAAAGGCTGTCCAAACAGACGTGAAACGGTTTCCGCACGACGTGCTCTGGCAAGGTTAAGGCGACCGACACGTTTAAAAACCAGTGCATGTGAGGCACCCTCCACAGTGCCTAGATATCGAAGGCCAAGCGACTCCATTACCCAAGGGAAAGTGTGCCTAAAGTGGTAGGTTGATGGCAAATGGCACTGTATGACGGGATAAAAACAATTGGCGAAAATCAATCGACCCTCTTCAGTCACTGCATTGGCAATTTGATAGGCGAGGAAGAGAGGATCTTCGAGGTGTTCAAGCACATCCTGAGCTATTATTGCGTCATAGCCGCTTGCAGACAGATCCGAAACAAAACGAATGCGTGGCTCGTTTCTAAGCCGTTCTAATCCGACACGTGAGGGATAAGGCTCAACGATGGAAACAACCGCATCAGGAATAGCATGGCACATCGCCCGCGCTAATTCACCAAATCCGCCCCCATAATCAGCAATCGATTTCACTCCAAGCAATTTAAGATGATTCGAAATAGCAATCCGATGCGAAAAAGAAACAGGATCGAGAGCGGTGAAAATACCATTCATCAGCCAGACAGGATGGCCGTAATAATCACCAATATTTTGAGAAGCGAAAGGCCGTCTATTATCCAGGTTAAGCTCATGCCAAACCCGATCCATCTCCTCCCATACCCACTCTACCGTGGGTAACTCTTGTGGAAGTCCTTTCAAATAGTCAGTCTCAGCCTGAGAAAGCCATGTACTGGGCACGCTATAGCCCCAGATTAAAATATTATCCATTATCCCCCCAAAATGACTCCTATTATGACACAGCGGGCACCGTTCAGCTCTCTGCAATAGGTATTAACTAACATGATTTGAATTGATGCCCATGCCGTCTTAGTGTATAAGGAAAGTAATAAACAGTCCCGGCCCCAGCGCTAAGATTAGGAGTGATTTATGACTCCTTCCTATTTTCATTTCCGCAAGTTTAACCACTTTTTTACGGATCGCATTGTTGACCGCACTCGTCCGGTGGCAATGAGGGTAAAAATCTCTCTTACTTTTGGTTTGACTTGAGGATAACCATGCATTGAAATGATCAGCGATGACTTTTCAAAACGCGTAAGAGGTTGAAGTTTTTTGGTAAGATTTTCTTTTGCCAAGCGAATTTTTTTTTCATTTCCTGTAGTTATCCTGGCATTGCCGTGTATTTCATCAAGCACACAACTTGTGCGGCCGATATTAACAAAATCACCAAATATCCTGGCCATCCTAATCCACAAATCCCAATCCTGCCAAGCCGGCATTGCCTTATCAAAAAGACCGGCTTCTATATAATGGCTTCTTGGAGCAAAAACCAAACTGCCGACCAGATTTGTCTTCCTTAAATTCTGATAAGTAACGACCTGCTTTTGATGGCGGATAACTCGCCCATTAGCCGTAATAATCTGCACAGAATCAAATAATCCTGCCACGGATTCTGAGGTTTCCCATCGTTTTACAAATTGATCAATCCTGTCCGGGGCGAAATAATCATCATCGTCGAGTCCTGTCACAAAATTACCGGTGCTTGCTAAGATAGCAGCGTTTCTTGCAGCGCATGCTCCCTGACTTTCTTCGTTTCGTATTATAACCGTCCCGCTAGTTTGATTTTGCTGTTGTAGGTAACTCCACGTTTCATCTGTTGAGCCATCATCAACGACAATAATTTCGATATTTTTATATGTCTGAGCTTTAACAGAGTTAATCGCTCTGGCTAGTAATTCTAATCGGTTTTTTGTGGGTATAAAAACGGAAACTAAAGGTTCGTTATGACTTTTCACTTACAGATATTCCACATTAGCTTGTTTGTTAATTCAGTGATGGATGGGCAATGCTTATCTGCCAACCTTTTATTCTAATCCAATGCCAACATGCTGTAGAAATAATCAATATTCGGCAAGTGCATAACCAGCAAATATTTGACGAACTAGAGTTTTCAATGACCTCCAGCTCTTATTTCAAGTACATGGTGCGCTGCATTGGTCTGCCGTTACAATTTGCTATGGCTTAGGCATTGCCGCCGCCAATCCATTGGTCAACAGCGCCGCTCAAACTTATTGAGCGCCCTTCTCCTGTGGAGTATGGGCGCGGCATGGAAAAGCCAACCACTTGCCCAACAAGTTAGGGTTAATTCGGCCTGCAAACGTGAGCCTTATTCGCTACTGTTTTTCACGCGTTTGTTCCAGAGATAGTCAGCATATAGAATAAAGCCTAATCAAATCTGGCAATCAGTTACTACTATCAAGCCTTGTATTGAAGGGTTCCTGGGTTCCTGATTTTGTCAGGATAGGTCAGAGTCAGACTCGATATTCCATGGCGCAGCGATTAGGCGCTACGGGCAGACCATCAAGCCGCCCGTAATGAGGTGCAATATCCTTACCCCAGAAGTAGACCGGCACTATTTAACAAACGAATTTTTAGAAGTATTTGTATCTGGCCTGCGCTTTACTATTAATTCCATCATCGCCCTGAGCCATTCACGATTTGCACTGTAGCTAAGCGCCAAATATAGCGGTACGGATACGACTCCTCCCAGTATTAAACGAATAGGAGCGCCATTGAATTGTAAAGCGATCAAATAGGCTGGCAATAGGCTTAACAGCGCCAACACCAGCGGCCGCAATGTGGCAACAGAGAAATTAAAAAGACTTAGCCTGCAAAGTGGCCGAACCAGAAAAAACCATCCAGGCACGAATAAAAATATATACAAACCCAGGAGAGCCCAGGTCAGGCCCGCTGCTCCATATTTGGAACCGAACCACATCACTGGAGGAAGAATTAATAGCATTGTCAAATTCCACTTCAACGATAAATCGGCGCGCCCCATACCGAATAATAGGCTGCCGACCGGGTTCATCGTTGATCGGAAGAAACCCCAAGCCGCCAAGACGCGCAACAAAGGTGCTGAAGATTGCCATCCATCCCCAAGCATGATCATGACAATTTCTGGGGCAAAGACAGCGATGCCCACATAAAGCGGTGCGTTAGTAGAAGCTGTCATGTTCATTGTCTTGAGGTAGATAGACCCGACACGCACTACATCATTCTGTACCTGGGCGATGAGTGGGAAGCCGACTCGAGTGATAATTGGATTGACCATGAACTGAAGCTGCAAAACGAGATTGCGTGGCACGCTATAAAGTCCAAGTTGCGAGGCGCCTAGCAAGCGGCCGCCCAACAGCAGGTCTACCGTCATGTTAATCTGGTTGACTATGTTGTTAGCCACCATCGCGCCGCCAAATTTTAAATAAGGCCGCACATCCTTCATACGCAAGCGCCACATCGGCCGCCAGCCCCGGGCCATAAACATCCAGGCAAATGCAGTACTGAAAAATGCTGAAACAATTCCGCCGAGCACCAGCGAATACACACCCCATCCCGAAAAGGCTGCTGACAGCGACGCAATAAAACCTAAAATTGCCACTGCAATTTCCAACAACATAATCGGGCGAAAATCCAGTTCTTTCTCAGCGGCCAACCGCACTTGCACGCCCAGCGTTCCGAGTATGAAAGTGGACGCGCTTAGCATCATCAATGGGCTCAGACGTTTATCGCCAAAGAACCACGCTAGCAGAGGACTGGCTGCGATGACTAGAAGGGTCAATCCGACGCTTAAAACAACATTCAGCCAAAAAAGGCTCGAGCGTTGTTCCAAAGTTACATCCCGGCGCTGCATAAAAGCGCTGTTGAGGCCAAGGTCAGCGAATAGAGCCGTAAAACTCAGCACTACACCTACCATCGCCATCAGGCCATAATCTTCGGGCGACAGTAATCGAGCAAGTACAGTCACTTGAACAACTTGCAAGGCTGCACGCACTATTGCCGCGATTGTCGTCCAGCGCACGGCAGAAAAGGATTTAGATTTGAGTGTCACGGTTTCTTTGCAACCACGACATACCCAGCGGTCTCATTTTCTGCTTTCCAATGTTTCGAAAGCAATGGATTAATCTGTTGATTTATCCACCAGAATGGGATGAGAATACCCCTGACAAACCCTCTGATAAGAGGTAATGTTTGATAGTTCAGTTTAAGAAACCCCATCTCCCAGAACCCCGTTGTTTCCTCGACGTAAATATCGATAAACCCGGCTTTTTTTAACATGTAATCCAGGCCGTGGCGGGTATATCGATAATAATCCCAAGGAGCTTCATGAACCCACCACTGAAAAGGCACTGATAAAAGAACATTACCTTGTCTTTTCAATATCCTGTTTGACTCGTTCAACATTGTTTGCGGTTCGCTCAAGTGCTCAAGAACCTCGAACGAGACAACTGTATCGGCAACGTCAGAATCTATTGGCAATTTATTATTAAGGTCCGGGACGACATCGCAGTTTTGTCCATGAATACAATTTGACCAATCGACCCCGAAGTATTCCCTAGCTTGTTTCATTATGTCCTGTTCGTAAGGACGGACTCCGCATCCGAGATCGTATACACGCCCTCTCAACAGAGATAAATCTTTTTTAACGCGATCATTTACAACCTTTTTAATCAGCCAGTTATGCGCGAACTTGTCTTCAACATGCATTTTTAAAATAAATCTCTTCTAATTTATGTGTGCATTTAAGAATGTCCATCTTATCTAGGATGTGTCGCCGGGCAGCTTGTCCGAATTTATTAGCAAGGTTGTCATCGATAAGCAACCTTGCTAGCGCCTCTTGTATGGCACCGACATCTTTCTCTTTGTGGGCATACCCGGTTACCCCATTTACAATTCCCTCTGTCGAGCCGCCAAGTGCAGAGGTAATAACCGGAACACCTGATGCCTGCGCCTCAAGGATTACAATCCCTAACCCCTCGGCATCTCCATTTACCGATGTAATGCTCGGCAGACAGAATACGCGGGCTTCGCCCAGTCTTTCACGCACTTGTTCGCTTGTTTGCGCACCAAGAAATCTGGCACGAACACCATTATTGTCAGCATATTCTTTCAACTCATTTTCGAGCGGTCCCGATCCGATAATTATTAAGTCATACTCCGGGAATTGATCCTGAATACCCAGAAATGCTTCAAGGAGGTACTGACAGCCTTTTTTCTCAACCAAGCGGCCCACGTATAGAACCTCTCTGCGTCTGGCGAGTGGCTTGGGCCCTGGAAAAAATGTTTGAGTATCGACACCAATATAACTGACGTCAATTTTGTCAGCTGGAATACCGTATTCAACCGCGCGATTCTTAATGGCTTGTGAAACAGCTATGAAATGGACATTTCTTTCCTTGGCAATGCTTAAGAGGCATGACGGATATCTCTTCATCCAGTATCCTCCATTTCCACTCTCCCACCATTGTCTGTAAATATTAATATCAAACCCATGCAAAGTCACGAGCATGGGAAGACTTAATGCCTTTGCCAAGGGCCACGCATGCTCAACCTCTGTGCCAAAATGCGCATGAACCAATTGTGCCTTTTCTTTTTTTAATAACTCAACGTCAGATTTTAATGACCATTGCATTAATAACCGAATCCGTCTCATCTTTCCAGAGAACCAGGAGTAGTTATTATCAAGCAAACGGATATCTAAACCCGTTAAATCCAATCCATTTTCAACTAGATCCTTTCCTACCAGGATAGGTTTCCACCCAGACAAATTTATACATTGTTCCTTGATAAAGGTTTCCGATAGCGGAAGCAGGCTTGATTTTAAAACCAATACCTTGGGCTTTGACTTGGCTGATGGCTCATCCATTAGATATTTCTCATGCAATCAATATAAAGGAAAAAAGATCAAACCCGTTCTTTTAAAGACGCTGGGATGCTGGTATAAAGCTGCATGCTACAGTTATACCGCAGGTCATAATCTCATACATTTTCGTTACTGCCACTGTGCGCTAACGCCGAATGAATAACTTGTTGGCTTAGCCAGAGACTGGCGGTCGAGCATCCTGTTTACTGCTCCAAGGATGGATATTGCGAAAAAAATTGCTGCCAGGGTGACAGAGACTATTAGGCTTCGTTCGCGGCAAAACGTGTTTAACGCTCTGCCTTCAAAACCGGTGCCGGACACGACTGATTCAAAACGCTGTGCCCGGGTGGAGTATATAGGCCATTGATGATTTATAGGTTTTGTCGCCGGGGTTGATCTTGATAATTTAAGCCCGCCTCTCAGAGTAAACACAGAGAGATTCAACTCATCGGCAATCAGTGACTGCTTGAGTGCACCTTTGCAGGATATGGGCAAGAGCTTGTTCTTTAAATTCTTCATAAGGGCTTTGCATTTTTTTAATCTCTACAAAATCTTAGCGGGGGTAACCAGCCTGGGCCTGATATAGAGGAGTAAAGATAAAGTGTTTAGATGTCCATAATAAAACTGAATATCCTATATCTGTTTCACCCAGTCGTTAGCATGCATGTAGTTTATTCATTACTGTTGCTATATCCCCAGTAACTATTTCATTTATAAAGCTTCTACTCAGGCAAAAAGATGATACTATCAAATCCCGTTCATTTTTAGAGGGGGGGGATAATACGAAGTCAACAATAGATCTTCCCGCTGCAGGTCGACCAATACCTATTCTTAGCCGATAAAAATCCTTTGAGCCTAAATGAGCAATAATATCCTTTAAGCCATTATGGCCTGCGTGGCCTCCCTCTTTTTTAAGTTTTACAATGCCGGCATCAAAATCCAGATCATCATGAATAACCAGAATCTCTTCGGGGGCCAGCTTGTAAAAGCGAGCGATTTTCCCAACAGCCTCTCCGCTTCGATTCATAAACGTCTCAGGTTTTAATAGCATTACCTTTCTGCCGGCTATGTCACACGCTGAAAATAATCCTTGAAACTTAGGTTCATTAATCCAGACACCGCCTAATTCATCTGCCAGTGCCTCTAAAAACAAAAACCCGGCATTATGCCGGGTTTTTGCATATTGTTGCCCCGGATTTCCTAAGCCAACAAGGAGTCTAATCACTTTTTATTCCGGGGCGGCTTCTTCGGAGGTCTCGTCGTCCTTACTTACTTTTGAAGACATCATGGAAACAACAGGAAGGTCATGTTCGGGGCCTTGGGCCAAGACCACAATTTCAAGCCCTGGCGGCAGCACAATATCCGAAAGATGCAGTGAATCGCCAATGTCCAGACTGGCAAGATCTACTTCCAGATACTCAGGCAAGGCCGCGGCCACGCAAGAAACCTCCACATCCACCAGGGAATGGGCTGCAATACCTCCTTTTTTACCACCAATAGAAATGGCTTCGTTGATAAAATGCAAAGGTACATGTACTTTCAACACTTCTGACAGCGTAACCCGTTGAAAATCAATATGCATAACCTGGAGTTTTTGAGGATTACGCTGGATATTCTTAAGAATGGCTTTTTCAGTTGTTCCATTCACGCTTACGTCTAATACATGAGAATAAACAGCTTCATGATCAAGATGCTTAATGACGTCATTATGGCTCAGCGTCAACATTTGCGGCTCTCTATGTCCACCATATATTATTGCCGGCACCTTACCTTGACGGCGCACTCTTTTTGCTGCGCCTTTACCTGATTGCCCACGATTTTCGGCAACAAATTCAAATACATCAGACATTGTTTTTCTCACTTTTGTGCATAAAACACATAAATTCTATTATTTAAATCATCAATCTACGTAAAGCGAACTGACAGATTCGCCTACCGCTATACGTCTTATTGTTTCAGCGAGCATTTCTGCAACACTTAACGGCCTTATTTTTCCTGATTTAACTGCATCTTCACTCAATGGTATAGTATCGGTAACAACTAATTCATCAAGTGCGGAGCTGCTTAAATTTTTTATAGCAGGACCTGACAGAACAGCATGGGTGCAATACGCCACCACTTTAATTGCTCCATGAGTTTTTAATGCTTCAGCTGCACTGCACAGAGTGCCGGCCGTATCCACCAGGTCGTCAATTAGTATACAAATACGTCCATCGACGTCGCCTATAATGTGCATTATTTCTGCAACATTCGCTTTTGGCCTGCGTTTATCTATAATGGCAAGGTCAGCATCATCCAATCGTTTTGCAAGTGCCCGCGCTCTGACAACACCCCCTACATCAGGCGAAACAACAATTAAGTCATTATACTTTTGCCGCCAGACATCCCCCAGAAGGATGGGTGATGAGTAAACATTGTCAACCGGTATATCAAAAAATCCTTGAATCTGATCAGCGTGCAAATCTACAGTAAGAACACGATCCGCACCGGCGTGTTCAATCATTTTAGCCACAAGCTTGGCGCTAATCGGCACCCGAGCTGATCGAGTTCTTCTGTCCTGGCGGCCATAGCCATAATAGGGCATGACCGCCGTAATACGGGACGCTGATGCCCGCTTGAGGGCATCAATCATCACCAGTAATTCCATCAAATTTTCATTGGTAGGCGAACAGGTAGGCTGAATAACAAAAACATCCTTACCTCTAACATTTTCCTCAATCTCTACTGCAATTTCTCCGTCACTGAATCTGCCGACGGTCGCCATTCCCAAACGCATATTAAGCTTCTTGACTATACCTTCTGATAAAGCCGGATTAGCATTGCCGGAAAACACCATTATAGAGGTATCATTCATCCAGGGGCTCGCAAACAGAATTTAACTTAATGGAGGTAAATGGCTGGGCCGCAAGGATTCGAACCTTGGTATGCGGAGATCAAAACCCCGTGCCTTACCGCTTGGCGACGGCCCAATAATCAAGATATATATTTTCCAAGCTTCAATTTTGAAAACAAAGGCGATTCGTTTACTCCTTTAGTCAGATAAATTTGCCATTTATCTTTAAGGAATTTATAAGCTTCCAGCGCCGCATTTTCTGACTCAAACTGTGCGAAAACGCAAGCCCCGGTTCCGGTTAGCCTTGCTTCTGAAAATGCAGACAAATCAACCAACGCCTTTTTAACAGCCGGGTGAAGTTCACAAACTACAGCGAGGCAATCATTTTGATGCTCCCCCTCTGTAAAGTCGCGTATTGTGATTGATCTGCTATTTCGTGTCAAATTTTTAGCTGAAAAAATCTGTTTTGTATCCACGCGGCAAGCGGGTTTTATAATAATGACCCATTGCTCGCCAATGCGAATTTTTTCTAGCTTCTCACCCACTCCTTCCGCCCACGAGGAATGCCCGTATACGAAGACCGGCACATCTGCGCCCAAAGTCAAACCCAGGTCCATCAATTTTTCCGAGGAAAGCTTTAAATGCCATAATTCATTCAATACTACCAGCGCCGTTGCCGCATCAGAACTGCCGCCGCCAAGGCCGCCGCCGAGCGGCAAGTTTTTTTCTACTTCAATGCACACGCCCTGTTCGCATCCTGTTTCGGCTTTTAACAGTTTTGCGGCTCTGACTGTTAAATCATCCGATTCAGGAACACCTGGAATAGTTTTTTTCAAGCTGACTTTGCCGTTATCGACCGGATGAAAGCTAAGCCAGTCACATAAACCAGTAAACTGAAAAACAGTTTGCAGCAAATGGTAACCGTCACTTCTTTGGCCTGTGATACGCAACATCAAATTTAGCTTGGCCGGAGCCGGCCATTTTTCAGCCCATGCGGAGTGATTATTTGGCTTTTGTTTCATCCAGTATCCACTTGTCTATAATTAATTTTAATTTAACCTGAGCATTCATTACCGTCATTTTTCGAGGCATAATTTCATTATTGGCAAGCTGCATTTGTTTGTATTCATTAAGCCATCCTGCCTGTTTAAAGCCATCATGAATTTCTTTAAACGAGCTGGAAGGCTCGGGCAAGCCTATTACCCAATAACGCATCGACTGTACAGGAACAAACATTCCCAGTTGCTGATTAATAAATTCTTCCGGCTGTGTGGACGATTGTACATTACCATCGCCCTGATTCACGGTAACAAAGTCTCCTGTTAAATTAATAACCACTGTTCCTTGACCCAGGGGTCCGGATAACTTTATTTTCTCCTCGTCAGGACTGTGTTCCCAAATTATATTTGCTGACCAGGAGTCATTTTTCCCGGTTAGGGCAAGCCGGCCTTCAAACGACCACTGCTGCAACTGGTAAAGATGAAGTCTTGCAGTTCTTGAATAACCTGCTTCAGGCGCGACGGGGAGGGTAGAACAGGCGGCCATTAAAAACAACAGGCAGCCGCCGGCATACAGCTTTGGATTAAAAACTAACACTGCTATTTTGAATTATTTAAGATTCGTACTTGAAAATCCAATAGGTATTCATCTTCCGGCGCATCTTTAATGGCTTTGGTAAATAGCTTTTTGGCTTCAGATTTTTTACCTAAAGTCCATAATACTTCGGCAAGATGGGCGGCTATTTCATTTTCCTGCTGTTTGGCATAGGCTTGCTGAAGATATCCCAAAGCTTTTTCTGCATTGCCCAATTTAAATTGAAGCCATCCGTAGCTATCCAGGATTACTGCTTCATCGGGCTGTAATCTTAAGGCATGTTGCAGATATTTTTCTGCTTCAGCATAGCGGTCAGTTTTGTTCAGCAGGGTATATCCCAATGCATTTAAAGCTTCGGCGTTATCCGGATCCCGAGAAAGGACTTTTTTCAGATCAGCTTCCAGTACATCCAGCTTACCGATGCGCTCGGCCATTAGCGCGCGGGTATAAAGCAGTTCTTTTTGATCAGGCAGCTCAGCCAGTGCTGTAGTCAACAGATTGAAAGCCTGCTCATAGTGTTTTTGCTGACTCAACAACTCCGCTCGCATCAGGATGATACGCAACTTTTGTTTAGGGAACTGATTTTGCAATAGACTTAACCGCGAGTCGGCTTCATCAAATTGCTTGTTTTTTGCAAGTAAGGAAACCGCTGAAATTGATGCCTCAAAAACCAATGGCCCGTCAGTAATTTTATCAAACCAAGCCAGCGCGTTTTGGGTATGTCCTCGTTTTTCTTCTATTTTGCCCAAATAAAAACTTGCCTGATATTGCCAGTCAGGTTGGTCAAGCAGTTTTTTAAAAATGTCTTCAGCTTTTCCATCTCTGTCTAATTGCAGATTTACCAATCCCGAGGCAAACCGGCTTTCACTATCCTTGGGATTAGCCGAAATTATTTCCTTATAAATTTCACCGGCCTCTTCATATTTACCTGCTTTTATTAAAATCTGGGCCAAAAGTTTTTTAATTTTGTCATTTTCCGGATACTTGAGGGAAGCATTTCTTAACAATCTCTTTGCCTTATCCAGGTCGCCTGAAAAAACTGCTATTTGAGCTTGAAGAATGAGCGCCTTATCCCAATCAGGCTGGATAACCAGAGCCTGCTGGACTTTCATTTCAGCCAGTTCCCTGTTTTTCATCTCCGTGGCTAATAATGATTGAATAAAATATATGACTGCCTGATTCGGATGCTTTAACGATAATGCTTCCAATACCTCGTAAGTAAATGCAACATTGCCGTCCTTCTGCAGCGTACTTGCTAATTCAAACAAGGTTTTTTCAAAACTGGCAGGATCAGCTTTTAGCAAGACATCCAGATGTTCAACAGCCTTTTGCTTATTACCTTCTCTAAATGCCGATAATGCAGCAATTTTTCTTGCCGCCAGATTTTTAGGATCGTGCCGCAGCCACACAGAGACAGCTTCATCTGTTTTGTTGCTGTCCTTCATATACATGGCAATCATGGCTGCTCTTTCAGCAAGCCTTGGGTCATTAATCCGCTTGGCGGCTTCCATATAGCCTTCAAAAGCAATGTCATATTGTCCTCTTTGTCCTGCAAGTTCTGCTGTCAAGAGCATAAACAGCACCTCAGGCTCAATATCTGTTTTTGCTTGCGTGGGCTTGGGCTTGGCCTTTATGACGGATACTTTCACAGGCGTAACAGCGTCTTTTGAGACCTTGGGCTTTGCCGGTAAACTGGCGCAGCCAATAAGCAAAATAAAGGTTATTACTGAAAACAATCGAAAAATTAACACACCCAAGTCCTATTTATTACTTACTATATATTTTGTTATAGATTATAAGAAGAAGCGGTTGATACAGACAGCCGATTTATTCCTTATGGATAAAACTATTATATTTTTTGAAAGACGCGCGCCATAATATACCGGGTATTTCCTTAAAATTATCTGATTTCAGCATACTTAAGAAACATAGACTACAGCAAAGCGGCTGAATTTCTAAATCAACACACGAATATATAAGATCAACATATATTATTGTTTTAGCGGCCTGACAATTATAAACACTGACCCATCAACATCATGACACTTCTTGCAGTAGGGATTAATTACAATACCGCGCCGGTTTCCATTCGGGAACGCCTGGCATTCCCTGCCGAAATTCTGGAAACGGCGCTACTGGAATTATGGAATATCAAGGAAATAAGTGAAGCAGCTATTCTTTCAACCTGCAATCGCACCGAGCTTTACTGTGCCTCGATAACTTCGAACCAGCAGGCTCTTATTGACTGGGTGGCCGAAAGCAAACAAATAAAAGCCGCAGATTTTACACCCTATTTATACTACCATACTGATAAGTCAGTCTGCCGGCATATGTTTCGAGTGGCCTGCGGCCTGGATTCGATGATTTTGGGCGAACCGCAAATACTCGGCCAGATGAAAACCGCCTATCAGGCCGCCTATGAAGCAGGAACTTTGGGCAAGCAGCTGGGCAAGCTTTTCCAGCATACTTTTTCCGCTGCCAAAAAAGTACGGACGGATACTGCCATAGGCTTCAGTCCGGTATCGGTTGCTTTTGCGGCTGTGCAACTGGCCCAGCAAATTTTTGATAAACTCAGCGAACAGACCGCCCTGTTGATAGGGGCCGGTGAAACCATAGAGCTTGCCGCCAGACACTTGTCTCAGCAAGGCATTGGCCGCATTATAATCGCCAACCGTACTTATGATAAAGCCCATACCCTAGCCACGCAGTTTAACGGTTATGCCATTGCTTTGGCTGAATTACCCCGGCATTTAGCTGAAGCTGACATCGTGGTGTCTTCGACCGCAAGCCAACTGCCGATTCTTGGCAAAGGCCGTGTTGAAAGCGCGCTTAAACAACGTAAACACAAGCCCATGTTCATGGTGGATCTTGCCGTTCCCCGGGATATCGAAGCTGAAGTTGAACAGCTGCCGGATGTCTATCTTTATACAATCGACGATTTGCAAGCCACTATTGATCAGAATATGGACTCGCGCCGGCAGGCTGCAGAGCAGGCTGAAGAAATAATCGATACTCAGGTGGACTATTTTTTAACCTGGCTACGCTCCCAACGCGCGCAATCGACTATTCGCGACTACCGCTCCCAGGCGGAAAAAACCCGCGATGAAGCTTTGCAAAAAGCCTTGGGTCTGCTAAAAAACGGCCTTTCTCCTGAAGAAGCCCTTAACCGGCTCGCTCATAGCCTGACTAATAAACTGATTCATACGCCCAGCATACAAATCAGGGAAGCAGCCGAGAACGAAAGGCACGACTTGATTGCCGCAGCCAGAGAAATTTTTAAATTGAAAAAAACTTGATGAAAGACTCTATCCAACACAGGCTGGAAAATCTGTGTGAGCGCTATGATGAAATTGCTGCCTTACTTTCAGAGCCGGAAGTACAAAACAATCAAAACAGGTTTCGCTTATTAAGCCAGGAATATGCGCAAATCAGCCCCTTGGTTGATTGCTATAAAAGCTATCAGCAGGCACAAGCCCTGCTTGCCTCTGCAAAAGAAATGGCCAACGACCCGGACCCCGAGTTACGGGAAATGGCCAAAGAAGAAGTCAGTGAGGCAGAACACCAAATTGAAGTATTGGAACATGAATTACAAGTTCTTTTGCTGCCTAAGGATCCGCATGACAATCGCAACATTTTTCTGGAAATACGCGCCGGCACGGGCGGCGATGAAGCTGCTATTTTTTCCGGCGATCTTTCCCGCATGTATCAACGCTATGCCGAAAGAAGAGGCTGGCAAACAGAAGTCATCAGTGAGAGTCTTGGCGACCGCGGCGGTTACAAGGAAATTATCCTGCGCGTTTCTGGCCAAGATGTTTACTCGCAGTTAAAATTTGAATCCGGCGCGCATCGGGTACAGCGCGTACCCGAAACAGAATCTCAAGGCCGCATTCACACCTCAGCCTGTACCGTGGCCATCATGCCGGAAGTCGAGGAAGTGGATGCGATTGATATAAATCCGGCTGACCTTAAAGTGGACACCTACCGCGCTTCCGGCGCGGGCGGTCAGCATATCAATAAAACCGAGTCAGCCATACGCATTACCCACCTTCCCAGCGGTGTAGTCGTCGAATGCCAGGATGAGCGCTCCCAGCACAAAAACCGCGCCCGGGCCATGTCTCTTCTGGCATCCCGTCTGTTATCGGCGGAACAGGAAAAATACCATGCCGAACAATCAGCTACGCGCAAATTGCAGGTTGGCAGCGGCGACCGTTCCGAACGCATTCGCACCTACAATTACCCGCAAGGCCGATTAACCGACCATCGCATTAATTTAACGCTGTATAAACTGGAGGATATTATGCAGGGCAGTCTGGAACAGGTTATACAGCCACTGGTTAGCGAACATCAGGCAGAACTTTTAACCCAGCTTGGCGAAGACTAAAGTAAATGCAGACCATACAGTCGGCGCTGGCAAAAGCGGCCGCCCTACTCGCAGACAGTTCTGATTCGGCAGCTTTGGATGCAGAGATCTTACTTTGCCGGATTCTTGATAAAGACCGTTCTTATCTTCGCGCCTGGCCCGACCGACAATTGGAGCCCGAACATATAAACCACTTTTGGACATTGATGCAAGAGCGGCAAAAAGGCATGCCTATTGCCTATATCACTGGCAATCGGGAGTTCTGGTCGCGCGATTTTCATGTGACTCCGGATGTCTTAATTCCCCGCCCTGAAACTGAGCTGCTTGTTGAACTGAGTTTAAAATTAATTCCGTCCGATCAATGCGTCAGAATTATTGACCTGGGCACAGGCTCCGGCATTATAGCCGTCACTCTGGCCCTGGAATGTCCGCACGCAAAAATCAGCGCCACCGATTTAAGCTTGTCCGCGCTAAGCATCGCACAGCTTAATGCCCATAGCCATCATGTTACCCATATCGATTTTTACCATAGCGACTGGTTGACCGGCATTCCAGATGCTAAATTCAATCTGGTTATCAGCAATCCGCCTTACATTGCTGAAGACGACAGTCATTTGCAGAAAGGCGATATCAGATTTGAACCTCAAACAGCCTTGCGCGCTTCCCGGCAGGGGCTTAATGAGATACAGATCATCGCCGATACTGCACGTAATCATCTGGAGCCGGGCGGACATTTATTAGTTGAGCATGGCTATAACCAGCAGCAGCAGGTGCAAGCAATTTTTAAACAGTTCAATTATGATAATATTCAAACTTATAAAGACTTATCAGGACAGCCGCGGGTGACTTACGGACAATGGAATTACTGTAGTTATAACAGGCGGGCGGCTTTGGTCGTTCAGGATGAATGACTTCGCCCTTACCGCTTTGAATACCATCATTATGACGCCGGAACACATCAGGATTCCTCGCAAAATAACCAACCAATTACTGCATTTTGCCCAGCAGACCCCGGCTATTGAAATATGCGGTCTGATCGGCGGTAAAAAGGGTCTGCCAACCCGTTGCTATCCCATTAATAACCGGGCTGATCAACCTCGCCGGCGTTTTCTGCTTGATGCCGGACAACAAATCTCGGCCATGTCTGCCATGCGTGCTCAGGGAGAAGAGCTTTTTGCAATTTATCATTCCCATCCGAATGCGCCAGCAATCCCTTCGCGCACTGATTTGGAACTGGCGGCCTACCCGGAAGCGCTTTATTTGATCATTTCCTTAAAAACTAAAGGCGTTCTGGAAATGCGGGGTTTTAAAATACAGCATAAACGCGCATGGGAAGTAGCATTGACGCTAGGCGAGGACTGATTACAAGGGAAAGTCAGGCTGGCCTAAAAAGGTATTGTTTTGAGGCGGCGCCAGCCTGTTCTTTGACCAGTTTGGGAACAAGATAGCCCGGCAAAGTATCCTGAATCTGCCTAATAAGTTTTAAGGCTTCTGTTTCAGCAACCTCGAAATGTCCTGTTCCCGAGGCTTTATCCAGTAAATGCAGGTAATAAGGAATGATGCCATGGCTGAATAATTTCTCGCTCAGGTCGCATAAGACGGCTGCATTGTCATTGACGCCTTTTAATAACACCGATTGATTAAATAGTATTAGCCCATTTTCTTTCAAGGATTTGCAGGCCGGGATAACGCGCTTATTTATTTCATTGGCATGGTTGCAATGGATCACGACTACGATTTGAACGGGGCTTTGTGATAATATATCAATCAGTTCGTCTGTTATTCGGGCAGGCAGAACGACAGGTAGACGGCTGTGAATTCGTATGCGTTTTAAATGCCTAATGTCGCTTAATTGCTGAATAAGATGGGCTAATCGTGCATCGTTTAATAGCAGCGGGTCACCGCCGCTTAAAATGACTTCGGCAACAGAGGAGTCTTCCCGAATATATTGTATGGCCGCAGCTTCCTTTTGTTTTGTCAGTTGCAACTCAGCGTAAGGGAAATTTCGCCGGAAACAATACCGGCAGTTAATAGCGCAACTGCCGGTATTGATAAATAAAACCCGCCCCTGATACTTATGCAAAACACCGGCCTGCGCAACGGCCTGAATATCGCCTACGGGATCAATGCTGAAACCTGGATAAATCTGCACTTCCTCTTTAACAGGCAATACCTGCCGTAATAGCGGGTCATGGGGATTGCCTTTTTCCATGCTTGCCGCAAAACTGAGCGGAACTCGTAATGCGAAGTCTTCGAGGGCAGCTAGTGAAATCGGCAAGTCATCCGGCGATAAATTCAAATAATCACATAAATCATCAATTTTATTAAAAGCTTCGGCAAGTTGCTGCTGCCAGTTTTTACTAAAATGCAGGATTTCGTTGTGTCGGTCTGTCATAAAAGCAAGTTATTTAAAGTTTCCTATGAACTGATGGCCTCTATTATAATGGTTAAATTTTTCATTGTTTGTAGTCTCGAGGATAAAATGGCTAGTTATAGCACTAATGAATTTAAAGCCGGGTTGAAAGTCATGCTGGATAATGATCCCTGCTCGATTATTGAAAATGAATTTGTCAAACCGGGAAAGGGCCAAGCGTTCAACCGGGTTAAAATCCGGAATCTGAAAACCGGGCGCGTGATTGAAAGGACATTTAAATCAGGCGACTCTCTTGAAGGCGCTGATGTTGTAGATGTTGAAATGCAATATCTTTATAACGATGGCGAATTCAGGCATTTTATGGTGCCGGACACCTTTGAACAGTATCAGTCTGATGAGAAAGCAGTGGGTGAGGCAAGCAACTGGCTTAAAGATCAGGATTTTTGTACGGTAACTTTATGGAATGACATCCCGCTTTCCGTCTCGCCCGCCAATTTTGTCGAGTTGACAATTACTTCCACGGACCCCGGTATGCGCGGAGATACATCGGGCGGCGGCGGCAAGCCGGCAACATTGGAAACGGGCGCTGTGGTAAGAGTGCCGTTATTCGTGCAGCAGGGCGAAGCGATTAAGGTTGATACCCGCACCGGCGAGTACGTCTCCCGGGTAAAAGAATAGCGCTGATGATATTTGCAGGCAATTGAATACAGTATTGTCAGGGCTCGTTGTACTGCGTGGGTAATTTAACTATCGTCGACTTCATTTTTCCGCTTCATTCAGGGAATCCGGACTGACATGGATGAATGGCGGCCTGCCTGCTCGCCGGCGCATTTGCATTTAAGAGCGCAGATACTTCAGGAAATCCGGGGCTTTTTTTCAGAGCGATCAGTGCTTGAGGTGGAAACGCCGCTTCTGTGCCATGGCATCGGCACTGATCCGCAGCTGGAATTCTTTACTGCCGACTATTGTTTGCCGCCGTTGCAACAAACTTTATTCCTGCAAACTTCTCCCGAATTCGCCATGAAACGGCTGCTTGCGGCCGGTAGCGGTTCAATTTACCAAATCTGCAAAGCCTTCCGGAATGGTGAGTCCGGGCGCTTTCATAATCCCGAATTTACCCTGCTGGAGTGGTATCGCGTAGGTTTTAAATTGCCTCAATTAATGGATGAAATTGACGAATTGGCAGGCCAATTGTTCAGGCCCCATCGCTCTTTAAATGCGCCGCAAAGATTCAGTTATCAGGAGCTGTTTCTTTCCTGTACCGGTTTGAATCCTCTGGTATTTTCCTATAAAGAGTTCTGTGCTTATGCAGTTGAAAATCACCTGCCTGAAGCGGCAGCTATTTGCCGTAGGGATCATAGCGTATGGCTGGATTTTATATTCAGTCATAAAGTTCAGCCCCACTTGGGCAACAATGCCTTGTGTATGGTGTACGGTTATCCCGCCTGTCAGTCATCATTGGCGCGAATCAATCAATATAATCCTCGCATCACTGACAGGGTTGAGCTATTTTTCAATGGAATTGAATTGGGCAATGGTTATTATGAACTGGCTGATCCGGAAGAACAGAACCGGCGCTTTAATGAAGAGATCATTATCAGGCAGCAGAGAAAACTGCCTGCCGCAAGCAAGGACAATTATCTTATTTCGGCCCTGCAGTCAGGGCTGCCTGAATGCTCGGGCATGGCTATAGGTCTGGACCGTTTGCTGATGGCGCTGACAGATAGCACGGCAATTGATGAGGTGTTGAGTTTTCCGATGCGCAGGGCTTAAGTTGATAAAATATTACTATGATATACTTCGATGGTTTTTTGATATTAGACCATGCTGTTTCATTTTTACACGCCTATACATGAAACTAAACACTTTTTCTTGTTTGTTGTTGCTATGCCTGCTTGTTTCCCAGTCTGTTAAAGGTGATGAAGAATTTACTGTTGAGGATATTCAGGTCAGAGGTCTGCAGCGTATTTCCCTGGGAACCGTTTTTAACTATCTGCCCGTCAATGTGGGTGAAAGGTTTTCTTTGGATAATGCGGGCCCTGCCATTAAAGCGCTGTTCAAAACCGGTTTTTTTAAGGATATCACTCTCGAGAGGGAAGGCTCAAAATTGATTGTTCTTGTGGTGGAGCGGCCATCGATAGCAAAAATTATTTTTGAAGGCAATAAAGACCTTAGCAAGGATGACCTGAAAAAAGCGCTGGATAAGATTGGTCTGTCTGAAGGCAAGGTGTTTAACCGGCAGGTACTCGATAAAGTTGAACAGGAGCTACGCCGTCAATATCTCAGCCATGGCAAGTACGGATTAAAGATCAAAACAGAAGTATCCAATCTTACCCGGAATCGTGTAGGTATTCATATCAAGATTTCTGAAGGCAGGGTTACCAAGATTAAACAGATTAATATTGTCGGCAATAAGGCTTTTGATGATAAAACGCTGCTGCGCAGCTTTGAATTGAGTACGTCTAATTTGCTGTCCTTTTACAGCAAGGATGATCAGTATTCCAAGCAAAAGTTATCTGCAGACCTGGAGACTTTACGCTCCTATTATCTGGACCGCGGCTATATTAATTTTTCAATAGAATCCACCCAGGTGGCAATTACGCCCGATAAAAAAGATATCTATGTCACCATTAATGTAAAGGAAGGTGATATTTACCGTCTGGAAAAAGTAAAACTGGCCGGCAATCTCGTTGTCGCTCCCGAAGAACTCATCAAGCTGGTAAGTTTAGGCCCCGGGGAAATTTTTTCGCGGAAAAATGCGACGGAAACCTCGAAGGCAATCTCGGAGCGTTTAGGCGATGAAGGCTATGCTTTTGCCAATGTTAATATGGTGCCCGACATCAAGGAAGCCGATAAAACGGTCGATATGACGTTTTTTGTTGATCCCGGCAAACGCGTCTATGTCAGGCGTATTAATATGAGCGGCAATACTAAAACCCGTGACGAAGTGTTGCGGCGAGAAATGCGGCAAATGGAATCAAGCTGGGCTTCCAGTGCCAAAATTGAACGCTCAAAAACACGTCTTGAACGGTTGGGGTATTTCGAGACGGTAAATGTTGAAACGCCGCCGGTTGTAGGCACGTCAGATCAGATTGATGTGAACTATACGGTAGTAGAGAAGCCGTCCGGCAATTTATCGGCGGGTATAGGATTTTCCCAGGTTCAAGGGCTTATAGTGAACGCCAATATTGCCCAGGATAATGTCTTTGGCTCAGGCAAGCGAGTGAACATTGCCTTTAACAACAGCAGTTATTCCACGTCTTATCAGTTCGGGTTTTTTAATCCTTATTTCACTTTGGATGGAGTAAGTCAAGGCTATAATCTTGGTTATACAAAACGGAATGCCGGACAAGTCAATATTGCCAATTATTCTACCGATATCGCTAACGCCGGTTTGAATTTCGGTATTCCGTTAAATGAATTCGATCAGATACGTTTTGATTTTGACTTAAGGCATACCCATTTAAGCACTACAGCTTTTTCATCCAATGAAATTTGCGATTTTATCTTTGGTAATAACGGTATAGATCAGTGTACGAATAAAACAAACACTATTGGAAATCCCAACACCCGAGCAAGAGTTGACGCTACAGGCGATTCGTTTCTGACTTTTGCTCCGGCCGTAAGCTGGACGCATGACACGCTTAACCGGGCCCTGTTTCCGAACAAGGGAGGGCAGCAGCGTTTTTCTGCGATGGCGACAGTGCCCGGCAGCGACCTGGAGTATTATAAAGCCAGTTACAAACACCAGGTTTATTTTCCCTTAACCAGGGATTTTACTTTTAGGCTACAGGCCGAAGCCGCTTACGGAAACGGTTACGGCAAGACTGACAAGTTACCGTTTTTTGAAAACTATTTTGGCGGCGGCACCGGTTCTATACGCGGTTTTAAGAATAACACCGTGGGACCAAGAGATTCCAATCAATTCCCCTTGGGCGGCTCAACCAAAATAATCGGCAATGCAGAATTGTTTTTTCCTGTGCCTTTCCTGGCGGAGACAAAATCAGTCAGGATGGGAACATTCGTTGATGCAGGAAGAATTGATAATAACATCGGCTTAAACAACCTCAAATATTCGGTAGGTATTTCAGGAGAGTGGTTATCACCCTTCGGCGCATTATCTGTCAGTGCAGCAGTGCCTTTAAATGCAAAGTCGAGCTCGCCTACGGGTGCAATAATCGATCAAAAACAGATTTTCCAGTTTAACTTTGGCCAAAATTTCTAGAAGAAGCCTTTTAGTTTAAGAGACTTATCCCCTATAATTTAAACTTTTATCAATACAATAACTATTTAATTTGATTATCAACCGGAGATGGATTTAACCATGAAAATAAAAATTGCTGTACTTTTAGGATTGCTGCTTACTGCGACTGCGAGTTTTGCCGATTTAAAGATCGGCTTTGTAAATATACCGGCCGTCCTTGAAAAAGCACCCCAGGCTGAAAAGGCCAAGAAACGTCTCGAACGGGAATTTTCGCCTCGAGACAAGCAGTTAGTGGCACAGCAAAAAGAAATCCAGAATCTGGAAGACAAAATGAGCAGAGATGCTTCGGTAATGGGAGATGCGGAACGAAGCAATCTGGAAAAAACTATTTTAAATAAAAAAAGAGATGCCAAACGCTCCCAGCAGGAGTTTAGCGAGGACTTCAATGTGCGCCGCAATGAGGAATTGGGTAAGCTGCAGCGTCGTATAGTTGAAGCTATTCGTTCAATAGCTAAGGCTCAAGATTTTGATTTGTTACTGACCGATGGCGTTATATATGCCAGTGAACAGATTGATGTCACAGCCCAGGTTCAGCAAAAGCTATCAACGATGCCCGAATAAGACTGAATTTTTATTCTTAAAAGCCTCCTCTAATCCTGTCATAAAGCCCTCTATACTATGTCTGTCAAGCTAGATATTTTACAAATACAAGAATTCTTACCGCATCGATATCCTTTTTTATTAATTGATAAAGTAGTTGAGTGTGAACCCGGAGTCAGGTTATTAGGGGTAAAAAATGTTACTTACAATGAGCCTTTTTTTCAGGGCCATTTCCCGCAAAAACCGATTATGCCGGGCGTACTGATTCTGGAAGCTTTAGCCCAATCTACCGGCTTGTTAGCATCAGAAACAGCAGGCGACGAACTGGAAGGCATGATTTATTATTTAATTGGTATTGATAAAGCCAAATTTAAAAGAACGGTGGTCCCCGGCGATCAGCTGATGCTGGAAGCCAAATTTATTAGAAGCAAACGGAATGTATGGGCATTTGATTGCCGGGCAGAAGTTGACGGCGAGTTCGTAGCCAGCGCCGAAATCAGATGTGCGGCCGTGGTAGAGTAAAGTTGATCGATTCAACCGCTGTAATTGATAGTAGCGCAGAGCTGGCAAGTGATGTATCTGTCGGCCCTTTTTCGGTTATAGGGGCTAATGTAAGAATTGATTCCGGCACTGTCATAGGCCCCCATGTAGTTATTAAAGGGCCTACCTGCATTGGTAAACAAAATCGCATCTATCAGTACACCTCCATCGGTGAAGATCCTCAAGACAAAAAGTATGCAGGAGAGATAACCCGGCTTGAAATCGGCGATAGAAATACAATACGCGAATTTACTTCTTTGCACAGAGGCACCAAACAGGATCAAGGCATTACGCGAATAGGCAATGATAATTTATTCATGGCTTATACTCATGTGGCTCATGACTGCGTTATTGGCAGTGAAGTTATTATGGCGAACGGCGCATCATTGGCGGGCCATGTCCGCCTGAACAGCCATGCCATTCTGGGCGGTTTCACCCTGGTTCATCAGTTTACCAAAATAGGCCAGTACAGTTTTGCTGCGATGGGCAGCGCCATCACCCAGGATATTCCGCCTTTTGTCATGGTAGGAGGCAAGCCCACCAGGCCTCATGGCATAAACTCCGTGGGCATGGAGCGTAACGGCATTTCCCCCGAAGACATTCGCTTAATCAGGAAAGCCTATAAGATAATCTACAAGATGAATTTGCGGCTGGAAGATGCTATTGATCAGATGGAAGATCTGGCCGGTGAAAGCAAGGAACTGTCGGACATGGTCAGCTTTTTGCGCAATGTAAGCAGGGGCATACTGCGATAGCCGGAGCCGCGGAAATTGAACTGTTTTGATAGAGATTGCTGCCTGAATAAAGGATATAGCGCAGGCATCTTTCAAAATTTTAATATTACCGGCGTTGATGAAGCAGGCCGCGGCCCGCTTGCAGGCCCTGTAGTAGCGGCGGCGGTGATTTTAAATCCCATGAGGCCGATTGAAGGATTGGCGGACTCCAAAATTCTTAGCGAGCCCAAGCGAAATAGCCTGTCCATAATAATCAAGGAAACCGCTTTAAGCTGGTCTGTGGCTCAAGCTACTGTTGAAGAAATCGATGAGCTCAATATTCTTCAGGCAACCTTTCTTGCGATGCGGCGCGCTATTAATAATTTACATGTACAACCCGATGAAGCCTTAATAGACGGCAACTGTATTCCCGATTTGGCCGTTCCTGCCAGGGCAATCATCAGAGGGGACAGTAAAGTGAAGGCGATCAGCGCCGCTTCCATACTGGCAAAAGTCGAGCGGGATAAAATCATGTGCGGCTATTACAAAGAATATCCCGATTTTTCATTCCATGAGCATAAAGGCTACGGCACTAAACAGCATTTAGCCGAAATCGAACAATTCGGCTTTTCAGATATACACAGAAGAACCTTTAATCCGGTGAAAAGTATAATAATCCAGATGGAAGCGAAATAATTTCTACTTTACCGCCATACTTTAATTATCTTCAAGCCAGCGCCAATGGCCCCTCATCCATTAACGCAATCTGTTCACGCAATTCAATGATGCGATCCTGCCAGTAGCGGGAAGTATTGAACCAGGGGAAGGCTTTAGGAAACGCGGGATCATCCCAGCGCTTGGCAATCCATGCCGAATAATGGAGCAGGCGCAAGGTGCGCAGCGCCTCAATAAGATGTAATTCCCGAAAATCGAAATTATAAAAAGTTTCGTAACCGGCAAGCACATAGCTCAACTGCTGAGCCATCTCCGAACGATCTCCCGAAAGCAGCATCCACAGATCCTGTATTGCAGGCCCCATGCGGCTATCATCGAAATCGACAAAATGAGGACCGTCATCCGCCCATAAAATATTACCCGGATAACAATCGCCGTGTAATCGCAAGATTTCTACTTCGCCTGCCCGCTCAAAGCAACGCCTTACTCCTTCCAGGGCAAATGCGCTGACACTGCTGTAAGCCTCCAGAAGATCGGCTGGAATAAAATCATTACTCAGCAAATATTCCCTCGGTTCAACGCCAAAACTGGCGATATCCAGCGTAGCGCGCTCCTTGAAAGGCTTCAATGCCCCGACAGCATGAATACGGCCGATAAATCGCCCCATCCATTCCAGCTTTTCCCGCCCTTCAAGTTCCGGAACGCGTCCATTTTGTCTTGGAAACACCGAAAAGCGAAAATCATCGAACTGGTTCAGAGTTTTATTGCCGTTAAACTGGATTGCCGGCACTACCGGTATCTCGGATTCAGCCAGTTCCTGAACGAACATATGATCTTCAATAATAGCGGCCTTTGTCCAGCGATTAGGCCGATAGAACTTGACGATAATGGCGGATGCATCTTCCAGTCCAACCTGATAAACTCGGTTTTCGTAACTATTGAGCGCAAACAACCGCCCATTACTATATAAACCGACGCTCTCAAGCGCATTTAAGATGGTATCGGGGGTAAGCGCTGAAAAAGGAATAGGATTAGTATTCATAGTTATCATTGTAACGCTGAATACTCATTATTAGGTATGGAAGGTTTAAGTTCTTCAATAAAATCGGATTTGTTCCAGGCTGTCATGCAGCATTGCCAATCCGAGCCTCAAAAAGAGCTTTATAAAAACATAGGAGGCTATTAGGAGAGAGAACCGGCCATGGTCTTACAGAGCCAGGAGATTTTAGATTTGCTTTAATTATTTGTAATAGTTCAGACTTAACCTGACAGCGCTCTTGAAAAGAGGAAGGGTTACGAGTGAGACAGACCTGTGAAATTTTTATCTCACCCCAAGAGGTCGCCCTCATGCTTGAGAATAAGGTAAGCCTCATCACCCCTAAAGCCGGCTTGTTGAACGTGGCGGAAGAGCGGGGTAATGCAGCCAGGGCCTGTAAGACGCGGGGCTTGTCCCGCTGCCTTGTATCGCTATAAAGCAGCGGTTGAGCAAGGCGGAGTTGAATCCCTGTTCGATAAAAGGCGAAGGCAGGAACTTGAAAAACCGGGTCGATGACCTGACGGAACAGTCGGTGCTGACTCATGCCATCCCTTATCCGGCTCACGGCCAGTGGCAG
>NZ_CADCXN010000014.1 GCF_902806695.1 Candidatus Methylobacter favarea
CATGGCTGATTGCGCCGGCCGATAGGCTGTAATAGCCTATAACATCTACGCCGTTACATACCACGAAGCAACGCGAAGCGTCGGCCGCATGGTTCTTAAGTGCTCGTTTTTTAAGCCATTCGTTTAGAGATAATTCACCGCTATCGAAATTTGCCAGTTGGCAGTCGGCCGTAATCGGGGAGGGTGGAGTGAGCTCAAGACCGATCATTTTTCCCACGGCGCTTTTGTCTTGAGTAAGCGGCGTAGCTTATCTGTTGGCGGCAAGGGCTGATCGAGTAGCGCCTGAAATTTAGCAAATGTGCCTGCATCGACCGTGAAAAAAGCTTGGTCGAGCAGAACATTTTCTGCCTCACGGCAGGCGGCTTCCAGCATAAAGTCCGACCGGCTGCGGCCTAAGCGCTCTGCGGCTTGGTCAATGAGATCGCGCTGTCCGGATCTAGCGCGTATGTTGATGGAAACAGAAACTGTTTCTTTGGTTTGTGCATGGGCCATAATGATGCTCCTTTGTGTATAGCATAATAATACATTTCTGTATATAAATATGCAATACAAGTAGCCGGACCCCCGAAAAATAAAGAGCCAGCTGATCGCTAACTTTACATTGCCTTCAACAATACAGGACAGCCTTGTAATCGTCAGCACCAATCACCGGCTATTAAGAATGAGTCCGATCATCCCCAGAATGATGGCCGCCTATCTGCAGCAGGAATAGATGATACGATGCAAATTTTCGTAAAGTAGTCTTTTATAATCAATTGACTGTGTATTCTTTCCAAGGTATTTGGGTGATATGGAGATTTGCCAAAAAATTGACAATATGCTTAAACAGGCGGAAATGATAGCCAATGAGTTGGCAGCGTAAGAGAAAAACCTAACTATAATTATTAGTTTACTTTTTTCAAAGGAAGCACAGATGTACAATTTGATAAAAAAACAAATAGCCGCAGAATATTTCCAACAGCGGTTTCCCAATGATGGGCAGCGCTTTGTCGCTTGGTATCTTCGTAATGCGCTATTCCGCGACATGAATGAAACGCGGGACGATATTACTGATGGGTCGAACGACAAGCAGATTGATGCCGTAATTATTGATGATGACAAATCTCTTGTCCGCATTATACAAGGCAAATTTATTGAAAGCGGCGTTATCGACGCTGAACCTCTACGCGAAGTGTTGTCCTCATGGATACAGATCAAAGACCTAGTGCGACTTCAAAACGTCGCTAACGTAAAGCTGCAAAGAAAATTATCTGAGCTGGCAATAGCTCTCGAAGAAGACTATGAAGTTTCATTCGAATTAATTACCACAGGAACCTTGACTGAATCGGCTAAGAACGATCTAAAAACATTTCAGCAAGAGCTAGCTAGGATTAGTGAAAACGAAGAATTCGATGCCATTATACATGTGATCGAAAATGATGAACTCAGACGCCGTTACGAGTATGCGATTGAGTCTGATAACCCTAGCATCAACTACAAGCTAAATCTTAAAGATAGCAAGTTCATGTACCACGAAATTGCGGGTACGCCTATCTTAGTTGCTGCACTACCATTAAAAGAATGCATCAATTTACCCGGCATAAAAGACGGAACATTGTTCCAAAAAAATGTCAGACAAAGCCTCGGTTCGAGCAATGCAGTAAACAAGGGGATTAGACATTCCATTCTCGGAGATAAGAGATCAGATTTCTTTTTCTTCCACAACGGCATAACAGCCTTATGCAATAAAATGGAGTTGTCTGGAGAAACGCTTTCTCTGTATGGCTTGAGCGTAGTCAATGGTTGCCAATCTCTAAACACAATTCTTTCATGTAGCGAAACAGTTAAGAAAGTGGATGATTCCTTCATCTTGTTTAGGTTTTACGAAATACCACAAAGAGATCGCGCAGATAAAATATCAATTTACACAAACTCGCAGAGCGCAGTGAAAGCCCGTGACTTAAGAAGTAATGATAAACGGGTACTGGCAATAAAAAAATCGTATGAGCTTAAATATCCCAGCGGATATTTCATTACCAAACGAGGCGAAACAGCACCCGCAGAGAAAAACAAAGATCATGTTGTTGAACTATCTGGTCTTGCCAAAAACCTTGTTGCATGGCACTCCCAAAGACCTAACCTTTCATATGGAGAAACTAAAATTTTCGATAAATACTTTGAAACACTCTTTAAGAATAAGGATTATCCCCCCGAAAACGTCTTTGCACTTAACGCATGGATGAACCAAGTTATAAAGACATGGGTTCCGGCAAATCCTTTAAGCCTTAATGAAACCCTCCTTGCAATGCGGGCATATGCGCCTTATCACCATCTGTATGCCATAGGAATGTGCTTCTCCATTGCTAATAACCAGTCAGATCGTGTGCCTAATCCATTTAAATCTTACGAAGTAGCATCTAAATTAGCTATGGTTGATGAGATTGTAAAAGTGGCTGGTATTAGCCTTAATATGGCTCTTGAAGCTGCCGCTAATGAGCCGCAACCGGCAAACAGAGTTTTCAGCCCTCAAAACTGGATTAAAACGAAGGGCTGTCTTTCTGGTATCAACGGCGCTATTCGCAATTATTTTAATATGCTTCCAATGATGCCAGGCGGAACTGAAATAAAAAAGAAACTGACCGATGCTACCATTATGAATGGCGAAGATTTTGAATATCGTTGGTCTGCTGACTGATTGGAGCTCTTTTGCGAGACTTAAATCTGGATAACTTCAATACCTGTTTTTGCAATTGACTTGCCCAAGCAACTCAGCAGCTGGCCGCTATACTGCTAATTATTGCCATTCAAAAAATCCGAGTGAAAGACTGCAACGGTTCGGAGCGGCTATTCAATAATTCCCCTTTTGGTTCATCGCCAGTGTCCGCTTTGCCTATACAGAAACCGGGCAAAGCATTCAACTCAGTCTTCACGTACCTGCCACTTTTACCTTTATTCAAGAGTTTGACAATACGACCGGATACTGTTGGCGAACGTGTTTAGGCAGGCAATGCTGCGAAGCGCGATATTCGCGTAGGCGCCAACGGCCTCTCCGCTAGCCATGCAGCGATTCGATCAAGATTGGTGGCGCCAGCCGTCACCACCTGTTGCAAATGGGTTTTTGCCAATCTGCGATAACGTGTGCGGCGAATCCAAAGGCTCTGACGCCTTGCGACAGTGTACCCTCTACGCCAGAACGTTTCGCATAAAGCAACTTACCCTCTTCGCTCTTAAATCGTTGCCGGGCTGCATACAGGGCTTCATGTTCAGGTCGTGGATGCAAGTGTAACCGGCGCGGTTGCTGTTTAGTACGGGTGCAAAGCATTCGGGCTTGGCAAGCCTGACACGCTGCCTTCGGAAATTGGACTAAATGATAGGGCTTTTCCTCCGCGTTGCTATAGTCGCGCCAAGCCGCCGAGGCCACGCCCTGTGGGCAGTGGGCCACGCGTTATTCCCGGTCGATTGTAAACCGCTCGCCCGTGTAGGCGCCCTCTACTTTAGTTTGCCACACGGGATTTTCACGGGCGGGTCCGACCAGATCGATGCCGTAATGAACTCGACTGCTGACCAGGAGTTCCGCCGACCCATAACCGGCGTCCACCCAGTGCTCGTGGGGCGAGAGGCCCTTGTCCGGAAAACGATCCTTAGATGGCAAGGTCGAAAAATGTCCGGCAACAGCCTTGTAAAATGAGTTGCCGGACAAGAGAATAGAGGGACGACATAACGGACAAAAGGGCGAGCCATGGCATTGATCGGCTATGGCGTGGGCTACTCCGAAGCCAAGGACGAAAAAGTAGCGGCGGCTTGGGCAAATACACCAGAGCGTAAACTGGCCTACCATTTCGCCCAGTCTGGTGAACTTCAGCGGCTAGCCAAATGCCAAGGCAAAGGATAGACGGTAGAAAAAGGCAACTGTTTCTCCTACTCCGTTCAAAACAAAGGCATCTACGTACGGCTGGCGCTTGCCTTGACCGGTACGCCACATTTTATGGCTAAATGGAACAGCTGTGGTGTTATCGTGTGGGCGATTATCGCAACCGCCCCTGAAGATCCTTCAAAGTAACCGGATCAGGTTCGGCGATCAGCTGGCGGGCGGCCTCCACCTGTTCCCATACATTCCACAGCAATACACCCCGCACGCGGTTGTTCTGCAAATAATAGATGACGCCTTCCTCGTTGAGCCGTTTCCAGTCGATAAAAGTCTCCAGGCGTGAGTCCACTTCGCCCACGGCTTCGTATCCCAAATCGAACAAATCGGAATAAAAGAAGGGCAGATGATGGTAGGGCTCAGGCTTGCCTGCCATGTTTCGACCTGCCAGCCGTCCCATCACATTGGCGTTGTTTTCGTGTTCGACCCGTATGCGCTTTGCCAACGCAGGGTTATAGAATGAGGCAACATCTCCTGCAGCGTAAATATCCGGATGGCTGGTGCGCAGGAATTCGTCCACGACGATTCCGTTTTCCACTTTTAGCCTGATTGATTGAGCAAGTTCGGTGTTCGGCTCGATGCCAACTCCCGCCACCACGCCGTCCACTTCGATTTCCCGGTGAGCATTCGTTTTCAAAATACGCTGATTGCCGCGGGTCTCCAAATCAATAATCTCTTCGCCGGCCAGTACCTCAACACCTTTTTGCGTGTAGAAGTCGGATACAAACTGAGCGAGGGGAGGCGGGAAAATGCGATCGCCAATAGCCTTGCCGGGGAAGATCATCACCACTTCTTTCCCGTTCATAGCCAGCGCCGCAGCAATTTCCGAGCCGATAAAGCCGCCGCCGATTACGGCAAACCGCCGACCCGTTTCGGTAAGCGCATGAAGCTGCCGATAGTCCGACAGGGTGCGAAAGTAAATGATCCGGTCATCACCGAACGGAAGGCGTCGTGGCTTGCCGCCTGTGGCCAACAACAGTTTTTGGTAGGTGAAAACGTCGCCCTTGTCGTCCACAACGCGTTTCTGCTTGGGATCAATTTCTTTGACGACATGGTCAAGGTGAACAGTAATCCCCTTGTTCTCCAG
>NZ_CADCXN010000015.1 GCF_902806695.1 Candidatus Methylobacter favarea
CTATCCCCTGGCTGCTGTAGAGCGATTAGCCGGTTTTGCCGCCATTGGCAAACGCATGGATTTTGATATTGATATTGTCGTGCGTTTATTCTGGCAGGGAATTCTAGTCATCAATATTCCCACTTATGTGCAGTACCCTTGCGACGGCATATCCCATTTTAAGCTATGGCAGGATAATGTCATGATTTCAAAAACCCATGCCAGGCTGTTTTTCGGAATGTTGAGCCGGTTTCCCCAGTTGCTGCTCAGGCATCGGCAATGAGAAAATCAACGCACTGGGCGCAGATGGAAGAAGGGGGCGTCGATTTGGGAATGCGGTTCCTGTTGCGTATTTACCTGCTTTTTGGCCGCACCGTCCTGCAACTGTTTTTATACCCTGTCGTGAGCTACTACTGGCTGGTTAACCGGCAGGCTAGAAAAGCCAGTCAAGCTTATCTGGCCCGGATAGCGGGTTTCGCGCCGGCATTAAATTTGAGCGGCAGCGCCTGTTCGAGCTATCGGCACTTCATCAGTTTTGCCAATGCCATTATTGATAAACTGGCCGCCTGGTCAGGGGCGCTTTCACTTGCTGATGTAAAATACCACGGCCGCGATCAGTTATTGGCGGAGATAGAAAAAGGACAGGGCGCAGTTTTGTTAGGTTCGCATCTGGGCAACCTTGAAGTTTGCCGGGTAATCGCTTATCTCGATAAGAAAATGCGCATCACTGTTTTAGTGCATACCAAACATGCCGAAAAATTTAACCGGCTGTTAAATCAATACAGCCCTAATAGCCGCCTCAATCTGATACAGGTGACTGAAATTACTGCCGCTACCTCAATACTGTTAAGCGATAAAATCGCTAAGGGTGAATTAGTTATTATTACGGCAGACAGAACGCCCGTTAATAATCAGCAGCGGGTATCGAAAGTTGATTTTCTCGGCGCCAAGGCATTGTTTCCCCAAGGCCCGTTTATACTTGCTTCATTAATGAAATGTCCTGTATATACGCTGTTTTGTTTAAAGCAGCAGGGAAAACATGTGATTTATTTCGAGCATTTTAGCGACTGTCTGAAATTTCCCCGCAAAGATCGCGAGCAGGCCTTGCAAGAAACGATCCAACAATATGCTGACAAATTGCAGCATTATTGTTTAAAAGAGCCCTTGCAATGGTTTAATTTTTTCGATTTTTGGAGTGACGCTGAAAGCCGGGTCAGTAACGGCCATCAAGAAAATGTGACCAGGCTGACATGTTTATAGCGTTGCCTGTCTATGGGTCAGATTTCGCAGCTCTCGGTAAACAATGCGCTTTATTTTGCTGATTTAAAGCAGTATTTAAGCAATGCTGAGCATGGATGAAAAAATTAAATAAATTAATAGCGTCTATTGCTGATCATCCCTTCCATGCAATACAGACGCTATATGGAACATATCATTTCCCCGGATTTGAGTTCCGTTTTATCAAAATTCAGGGCAGTCCCGGCGCTAACCCTGCTTCAGTTGCTTCGGTAAAAATATCGATACAGGAAAGCAAAATACCTGAAAAATTCTTGCAGTCAGCAGCCTGCAAACTGGCGGCAGCGGATTTTTTAATTCGGCGTTTTCGTCTTGGGATCGAGAAGTTTGCCCGGCAAAATCGCGGTAAAGAGGGCAGTGGTTCATTTAATACCATTGCCTTAAGCCAAAAAATGCTGCAAAGGGATAGCGTTTTAATCGATGAAGAATTCATTTACTTGCGCTTCATTATCAGTTTACCGGCGAAAGGAAAGGGCGGTGGTGTTTTTGACGCCGCGCAGGCATGGATAATGTTTAGCCAGGAACTCGTTGCCATTGTTGAGTTTAGCTTTTTTTATCAACGCTATGATGCTTACGCTCAAACCCTGCTTAGCCGGTTTATTGATGTGCAAAATAAACGTGCGAGTATTAGCTTATATTTGCGGCAGCACGGTCTTGTCGCTTTTATCGCCAACGGCTCAAGACTTCCCCGCACTAGCGGCATCGATGATAGCCCGTTAACCGATGGTGCTGTCAAAGCTTTTCAATCGCCCGATTCCCTGCAGATACAAATTCCCTTGCCGGAAGGCGGCAGCATTACCGGCATGGGCATTAAAGAAGCCGTTACCTGCATTACCGGCGGCGGCTATCATGGTAAATCGACCTTAATGCAGGCCATTTTGGCCGGCGTCTATGCCCACATCCCGGGAGACGGACGGGAATTTGTGGTTAGCAGGGAAGATGCTTTTTTTATCCGTTCTGAAGAAGGGCGCAGTATTCGCGGCGTTGACATCAGCCCTTTTATCAGCGACTTGCCGAATGGCCTTAAAACCCGGCATTTTTCAACCGATAACGCCAGCGGCAGCACTTCCCAGGCAGCCGCTATCGTCGAGGCTGTCGAAAGCGGCTGCCGATTGCTGATGTTTGATGAAGACAGTTGCGCCACCAATTTTTTGGTGCGCGATGAATTAATCGGAAAAATTCTGGATTCCTCACTCGAACCGATCAAACCGCTTTATTCAACACTGCGGTCATTATGGGAACAGTATCGTATTTCGATGATTTTTGTCGTCGGCGGCATAGGCTCTTTTTTGCAGAAAGCCGATACTTGCTTGCTGATGGAAAATTACCACTGCCACGATATTACGGCTAAAGTGCGCAAAAAGCTGGGGCCGATAGCCGCTGAGACGGCTTTTCATGCCGATTTTTCTACAGCACGCCGCTTGGCAAGAGATAACTTTAATCCGGCTTATGAGAATAAGCGTTTGAGAAAGGTTATGGATAAACGCATTAAAAATTTACGCCAGGCGTCCAGGCGACTGGAATATGGGATGGATATTATCAATCTGGATGCGCCAGCGCAAATTGCAGAAGCGCCCCAGCTTTTAGCCATAGGCTACTGTCTGTTCAGCTTACGAAATAAGATGCTTGAGTCTGATAAGCCTGAAACCATCCGTTTCTGGATAGACCGGCTTTATGACGAAATAGAAAAACACGGTTTGGCGATTTTATATCCTGATTATCCCGGAACACTTTCCATGCCGCGTAAATACGAGCTGGCCGCGGCTATCAACAGAATCAGATCGTTGAAGATAGTTCATCAATAATTAGCCGGACTTCAATACGCTTAAACAAGTCTTGCCAGGAACGAAAGAGCCGAAGAGCATACCTTTGCTCTGGTTGGTAAATTGCCGGTAAAAGATTTCTTCTGTACAATTGCTCTGCACAGCAAAAATAAGGCCGGGAATCCCGTCTCTCAGCTTTTTATAAAATCATTCTGGGTAAAAATATGTCTTCTTCCCATTCAAAAAAGCCGGATCCTGATTGGAGCGAAGTAAGGGAAACCGTCAAATTGCTGTCTCTTTCGGCTATTCAGATAGAAGATTTGCTAAAAGAGAGCGACCTATCCATCAACACACTAACCCAGGCGTTTACTGTTATAGTTGAACATATGCAGGCTGTTAATAATTACCTGCTTGCCCTTGAAGCCGGCCAAACAAGAGATGAGGCCTTGGTTTGTTGCTCCGAAACAGGTGATAAAATCCACTCTGCTATCGTGGCTTTTCAATTTTATGACCGGATGGTACAGTGTTTGCACCATGTAACCTCTAACCTAAGCGGATTATCTCAACTGCTGGGCAATCCGGAACGCCTCCATAATCCCGGCGAATGGCTGAAATTTCAGAAGCAAATCCGTTCCAGATATACGATGGAATCTGAAAAATTAATGTTCGATGCCATTTTTCAAGATAAATCTGTAGAAGGAGCGCTTGTGGTAAAAAATAGTCCGTACCCGGCGGATTCAACCGATAATATAGAACTGTTTTAATACCCTATGTCGCTGAAACAATTTGCTTTACTTTGCATGCTGTCTTCTTTCCTTGCGGGTTGCGCGGGATTATACAGCTCCCAGCCTCCGGCGCCGGTTTATGGAGGACGATCCGGGTCCGTGCCTCATCCGGCTCAAACACAATCCCCGCAAATTAATCAACAGCCTCCGGAAATTATCCGGACTGAGCCGCTTAAAGAATCCGCTCCAATGCCTCCGCCTATTGAATTAGATTCTGAACCTTCAGCCCCTGAATCGGAACAGGAACCGGAAACAGAGCCGGAAATGCAATCGCAGTCTTCCACGCCAACGCCTTTTGAACCTTTAGAATCTTCAGTTTCCTTATCTCCGGCTGTAGGGGCATTAGTATCCGCAGCTAACCAAAACACCCAGGCGGGTAATCTTGAATCGGCGGTTTCTTCCATTGAACGCGCGATCAGAATCGAACCTAGAAATGCAACTTTATTTTATAAATTGGCGGTACTAAGGCTAAAACAGTCAAAACCCCGTTTGGCGGAAGATCTGGCAAAAAAATCTGCCTTACTGGCATCCAGCAATACTACGTTGAAAAAGCACAGCTGGCTGTTGATTGCCAAGGCACGGGAAATGCAGAGGAATTTTAATGGAGCCAAAGAAGCGCGTGCAAAAGCGGCAAGATTTTAATGATTTATAATAAAATGATCTTAAGTCCATTATTTTGTCCTGGTTGAGCATAAGCCTTATAAGTCCTGCTTGTGATTGCGAAAGGCTTGATTAAATTGGAACTATCACTTGACTACGGGGGCAGCACGACCTTGAGGTACTTGCTGAAGGCCACGGGTAATTTTAGCGCAGATACTCACTTGGCATGTTGAATGCCCATTTATACAACCTCCAAACTTATAGCCCCTGGGAGACCGGCCTCATTCAAAGCCTTAAATTTTAAAAATGCTATCGCTGCGAGACAGGAGTCGAGTAGTCCCCAGAAGCGGTAGTGCATGTGTTTTCACGGAGCGTTTTTTGCGTAGTGAAAATGCAGGCTTTGCTTTTATGGCGTCGAGTCATATATGGACTCCTCCCCAATTGCAAGCCAAGTTTTTACAGAAATTGATGTTTCCAACAGAAATCAAGATTGCAGCCATGTATTCGGTCTCTTGGGAGAGGTATTTAACCTCTGGACCCT
>NZ_CADCXN010000016.1 GCF_902806695.1 Candidatus Methylobacter favarea
TAATGAGGCCGAAAAGCATGTGCCCATCCTATGTTGCTGTAGTCCTTCACGTCGAGCCGGAAAACAGGCAGGAAATATTTTAGGCCAAGCAGGCGCCAACTGAACCGGTTCATGGCCAGCACGCCCAAGCTGACTAACAGCCAGGTTGCAGGCTCAGGGACTGAGCCATTGGCATTAGCCTCGACGGTAACACGGCCTGCCGCGACAGTCTCGATAGGGAGGGGATTGCCGTTGGCGTCGCCAATGGCGTTCAGGGAAATATTCAAGGGGCTCACCCCGGCTGCAAGGGCGTTGAACGATAAAGTCGCCAAGGTGAAGCTGCCGGCCTGTAGCGTATTTAAATCAGCCACAGTGCCAAGAGAAAGCTCGACGAGATTAACTGAACCGTCTCGGGGCGTAAAGGAACGGTCGGCGCTCTGGTCCAGCGCCAGTTGATCGCCCAAACCAGGATCACCGAAAACGACCCCGCCCAGGCCCAGGATGGAGGGCTCGTAATCAACATCGATATCAAATACGCCCAGCGAAGGGGAAACATGATCACCTAACCCGGAAATTATTAAAGCCATATCCAACGATGAGCCCGTTGCGGCCGAGGCCGTAACCGGCGTCCAACTGAGGGTGATCGCTTTGGACGGCAGGGCAACCAGCAGCAGCGCCATACCAATGAGCCGAATCAGGAAAGTAGTCATGATATTACTCCTAGCGGTTGGGTCGGGGCGCCGCGCATTGCGGCTGCGTGCACAGCAGCACCAGCTTGCGGGCATCGAGGGCGTCGATGCTCAGATCGCCGTTGAGGTCGCGCACATCGTCGGGGCCGTCGGCAGGCTGATTCAAAGCCGCCGTAATCCGGGCCAGATCACTGCGGTCAATGTCACCGTCCTGGTTAATGTCGCCCAGAGTTTTGAAGGTGATTTTAAAGACGCTGTTGCCATTGGTGCCGACATACAGGGTCGCCCCGTCAAGGGGATCTATGGCGAGGGCGGGGACTCTGAAGGAGCGGCTAAGCGGCAAGCCGGAGTTGATCGCCTGCCAGCTATCGCCGCCATTACTACTCTTGAAGACGCCCTTGTCGGTGCCGGCATATAGGGTCTCCGGATCGACGGGATCAATGGTAAGGGCGGAGACGATTAAGACGGGGGCTCCAACGAAGCTGAAAAGTGGCACCGGCAACCCTGAGTTGACTGCCTGCCAGCTGGCGCCGCCGTTGGTGCTCTTGAAGACACCCTTCCCCCTATTAAAGGGAACCGCCGCGGTACCCGCATAGAGGGTCAACGGATCGACGGGATCAATGGCGAGGACAGAGACGCCGAAGTCAGACGGCAGGCCGGAAGTGACCGCTTGCCAACTGGCGCCGCCATTGCTGCTCTTGAAGACGCCGCCATAACCTCCAGCATATAGAGTCAGCGGATCGACGGGATCAATGGCGAGGACAGAGACGCCGAAGTCAGACGGCAGGCCGGAAGTGACCGCTTGCCAACTGGCGCCGCCATTGCTGCTCTTGAAGACGCCGCCATAACCTCCAGCATATAGAGTCAGCGGATCGACGGGATCGATCGCCACGGTAGTAACCGTTCCTCCTTCCGGTCCAATGGCGGTCCATTTATTGATGCCCGCCTGGGCTATACCTGCAAAACCGCCCGCCAAGAGCAAACAGATGCAGATCAGGACGCTGGCGTTATATTTAGTTGTGCTATGCTCAAGCACGGTCATGACTCTGTTCATCCTCACCTCTCAGCCGCCGTAGCGATGTTTTGACTGATAAGAAGCCAAGTGCCGCGCCTTTCCCCCCCGATGTTTGGGAATCAGGCCAGGCGCCGTGATTTTCCATCACGGGTGGCAGGTCTGGTTATGCTTGGGTATAAACCTAACACATGTTAGGTCAAACATCAATTATGATTCTCTTCCAGGGCATAGGCCTCTAAACCCGTGCCTGCCCCTTCTTCCTTGCCGGAGAAGAGGCAGGCACGGGGATATAAATAATTGATTTTTTCTCCTCTTCTAACTCTCTCTCCATCAGGAGAAGGTTAGAGTCAATTTGCAACTTTGGTGTCGTTTGTTTAAATGCACCCAATATTTACCTGTTAGAGGGGAAGAACAAAAATGTTATTAACTCCCAACTTCTCCTCTTCCATACCTTACCTCATAAAGCGCCTGGCTGATCGAAAGCAGGGTATGAGTTCAGGGGCCTTTGAACCGGCACCCTGCCGAGTCTTACCTTCGTCACCCCAGCTTATCCATTAACGACGTCCTTCAGGTGTTTACCGGGTTTAAAAGAAGGAATGTTGCTGGCCGCAATAGTGAGGGCCTGGCCGTTTTGTGGATTTCGGCCGGCACGCTCGGCTCTGGCTTTGAGCTCAAAGGCGCCAAAACCGACCAGGCTAATGCTATCGCCGGCTTTTAACGTCGCTTCGATGGTGTTGAGCAAGGCATCCAGGCTACGGCCGGCATCGACTTTGCTTAACTGAGCGTGGCTAGCGATTGCGTTGATGAGTTCTGATTTGTTCATGAAGCTATCCCTTAATGAATAACGGTTAGGTTAAGTGAGTTTGAATACGCTTTATAGCTTATTTTTCGGCACAAATAAAATAATTGCAGGCTGCAACAATTAACTGATTGGCGGGTTTTGGGTGCTGATCAGCAAACCGCTCTAAAGTTTCACGGGATTTATCTGTGAATCCCGCTATGATAATTACCCATGCCAGCGCAATTCATGCGAACTGATGAAAAAACAAGGTTGAGCATGTCACCTCCATCCGAAATAGAACTGGTGCTGCCGCCGAATTCCCGCTTGCTGATGCAGAGTAGCTTTTTAGCAATTGTCCAGTGCTTAGCCTGAGTGGACTCAATAATTGCGGCACATTTTGTTGAATGTGTGAGCCAGTTGATATTTTAATCTGAATGAAGCAGTTACTGCCACCTAGGAATTCTTGGCGCATGACACAACGCTTTGGGTAAGTACCAAGATGGCACTTTTGGCAGCTATGGGGTAACTAACCCGTATTGAAAAGCACACTCCTTGATTTTCGCTGGCTTCATAGCCTCCAAAACACTAAAACATGAGACAAAACGCGATTTACCGCCCATTATCTATCTTGAAATGTCATGATATTTCATGATAGATTTGAGCAGTATCATTAAATCCTATTTCAAGGAGGTGCTTATGTCGGAAGTCCGCGAAAAATTCGCCACACAAGTTGACGCCAGTGTGTTGGCTCAGGTGCGCGAGTTGGCCAAAAGCGAAGGACGCCAAATACAAACGCTGGTGGACGAGGCTTTAAGCGATTTGATCGAGAAGCGCCGACAAGCACGGCCACGTTCCCATGTCATGGCGACCTATCAGGCCAGTCATGGGCGTTTTTCAGGCCTCTATGAAAAGCTGGCCAAATGACCGATTACCTGACGCTGGTGGAAGTTCTGGCCATCCATGACGACCAGGTGGAACGTTATGGCGGCTTGAACGAAATCCGCGATCACGGCCAGCTTGAAGCGGCCTTGTTCCGGATGCAGTCAGGCTATTATCCCGATGTGATCGGCGAGGCCGCCGCGCTTTGGGAAAGCCTTTCGCAAAACCATCCGTTCCTCGACGGCAACAAGCGCACAGCTTTCGCCTGTGCCTACACTTTTTTAGCGATCAATGGGATCGAGATCACGGCGGATTCGGAAAGCGTTTACGCCTTTCTCATGGATTTATACGAAAACAACCGCTTCCAGTTTGAAGAACTTGACCGCTGGTTGCGGTTGAACACCAAAGGCTTTGTGTAATCTTGGCCGCTGTTCTTGTTGGGATCAGCTCACGAAACGGAAAAAATCGTACGCTAAGCTGTGATTGCGAGTTTGAATACCCGGCTTGGTTGCGTCCAGTTGAAGTAGACCTTAAATGGGCGTCAGTTATGAACTGTAAATTGCGTCAAGATAGGGTCTGTTTCGGTATTTATTGACGAATTCTGCGCAAAATCTTAGGCTTTAATCTGACAGTTTTTGTCTTGGCATACGATTTTTTCCGTTTTCTCTGTTTACCCCTTTTTACGCTTCTTTTCCATTATCAGCCAAAGCCCGGTATACCGAAGCACGGCCAATGCCTAATTGCCGCGCAATCTCAGTCGCCCCAAGCTTTTCCTCTTTATATAAGCGTTGGATTTCGTCGGTGTCGATGGAAGGTTTGCGGCCACGGTAGACGCCGCGTGATTTTGCAGCAGCGATCCCTTCAAGCTGCCGTTCACGCCGGAGATTGGTTTCAAATTCTGCGAAAACGCCTAACATGTCCAGGAAAGCTTTCCCTGCCGCACTGCGGGTATCGATAGGTTGTTCAGTTGCCTTGAGGGTGACGCCTTGTTCCTTCAGCGTGAATACAATGTCTTGCAGGTCTTTAATGCTACGCGCAAGCCGATCTATTCGAGTAACAACCAGGGTGTCACCGGGTCTGAGAAATGAAAGCAATAGGTCAAGCTCTGCGCGCCCGTTACGAGTAGCGCCAGAGGCCTTCTCGGCCCGGATAACATCGCAACCCGCCTGTTTTAAGGCTTGCTCTTGCAAAGAGTAATCCTGATCGGCGCTGGAAACCCGTGCGTAGCCGTATAACGCCATTTATTCCGGCCAGAACTCAGGGCTCATGACCTGATCGAAGTCCCACGGGCAAGCTTCAGGAAATACGTTCAAAATCCCGGTCTCGTTCTCTGCGATGCGCGCCGCATCAGCCCATGACTCTAACCAAAACTCAGCGTTTGCAAGTTCGGGTTTTAAACTAGGGGTGTTATTGAGCCTGCGCATAATCATATTACGCTGGTCTTTGATCGTTCGTTCCCAGCTCTTGCCACGGTGGCTGGGCTGATACCGCAGGGGTTACGCATTAAAACTGTTTTCTGCTGACACTGGCTTTTTTGCGCATCCGAAGAGTAGATGAGCCATATAGTCATTGTTCCACCCGGCGTTTTGGCGCCGCCCACGCAGGCTGAATTGGTTG
>NZ_CADCXN010000017.1 GCF_902806695.1 Candidatus Methylobacter favarea
AGAAGGATAAGGTAGCTGAATTAATTGTCTCAGGAATAATTACCGTCTGGTACAAGGTCTGGGTGTTTACATAACCGTATCCGTTTAACTCTGCTACCCATGATCCATCATGAGCGGCTTGAGTGCCAGTATTTTGGATCATACCGCCAGATTCTACCCATATAGTCGAGCCGCTCTCAAAGCCCGAGTTTTCAAGTATATTCCTAGCCGTGCCAATAGACGCAAACGCCAGCATATTGACTGTTAAGGTAGTCATGAGAAGAGATAGCCAATACATCTTTTTCATGAGTTTTAAAGCGAGGGAATTACGAGTTTTATTTAGATTTAATGGTTTATTTTTGTTGGTTTTACTGCTTTTAATATTATTATTCACATTTTTCTCTTCAATAAATATGGTATGAGCAATTCCCAGGATAAGAGAATTGCTATCAATTCAGCCAAAGTAAAGGGAAGCTGTAAAAGTTCCCTTTACTAGAATTTGATCATGGCAATCCCGCGGTCATAGGAAACTTCCTTTAGACTGGAAATTTTGCGTCGCCATCTTTAGATGGTTTTGCCCTTTTCAGATTAATGACTTATAGGCCAGAAATGATTGGTGCAGGTATTTTTATGTAGCTTCTGTTGATTTAAAATTCGAATTAAAACCAAACAAATAATGAATTGTTTAGTTGGACAACTAGACTTAAAATCTCTGCATTAGTTGTTGAGCAAGTAGGCTTTAAAGTCTGGCGCAATGGTGACTATTTATTGTTAATATAGTCTTAAAGAAGAGAAATTAATTTGAACAAAAGCCCTAAATAACGAAGATAGTACGGAGCTATATAATTCGAGTTAGAATTCCAATTTCACTCAGTAATAATAATATAGTGCTACGAAAAAGAAATAGAATAGTAAAATAGATCCCATAGTCCAGACAAAAAATACCTTAATTAAAGATAGAGCCGTGATCACACTCCAGCTGAATGGCGCGGTACCCGTTTTCAGCACAGTCTCTGATATTTCACCCGTACCGTTGATTTTGTCGATAATCTTGACCCTACCGCCCCTAGCCCTTGTATAGACTTCCTGGGGCATTTGGCAAGCCAGTGCTTGATGCCGCGTTCCTGGTTATAGAAGTGGAAAGACGGGCATCAATCCCAACAACACATCCTGCCTGCTGCCGTGGCTTTAAATACACGTGTTCATATTTCAGCGTCCGGCACAGCCGCTCGGCCAAAATATTATCCAGGGCCCGGCCTCGCCCCTCCCTACTGATCAGGATGCGATTGTCAGCAAGCCGCCGGTAAAGGCATCGCGAGCCGATAAACAAACCCGCGCGGTAAGCGGATATAGGCGATAGCAGTGCTCCCTCACCTGAGGAGGGGCCAAATAATGTTCACGCCACGGCGTCGGTAGGGGTAAATTTTGTGCGGCGGATGCGGCTTGCGGGTAGGCCGATAGGGAGCCATGCCAACCCAGCCTCATGTGGCTATCAATCGCTGTAATTAGCGAAAGTTGACGACATAGCGGCATTCACTCAGGTTAAGCTTCATGCGCCATGAGCCCTAGAGTGCCGCGTGTACTCTTCATCCGACAACCCCAACAACACGAGTTCATCCTCATCAACCTCTTTCAACAAGCGCTTTTTCTGTTCATAAAACCTGCGCGTGACCTTGAGATGCGGGCCTTGCGTTCCTAAGGGGATAGAAGGCATTATGTGAAGTATGCAGTAAATCGGGTAAGGAAAAGACATTGCTATCTTTTCCTCCCTTAAGAACCGTGCGTTAAAGTTTCCTTTCCCACGTCTTAAGCCTTTCAAAGATCGGTTTCCCGAGTCGGCTTAACCTTCAAATTTCGGCTGTGAACCTTTCTGTGACAATTTGGATGGAGTAAGATCGAATTGAAGTTTAACTCAGCCCCGCCTTTCGCCTTTTCAACAATATGATGGATAGTTACGTTCTTCACATCATCGATTAACGTTTGGCAGACCGAATATTTACCGCTTTGACCTACCCATAAGTTTCAACTGTCCGCTTTCCGACCAGACTTTTTTCATTTTGATTCCAGCCTTTTCTCAAACTATTCTTCATATCTTAGAGCGTAGGGATTTGCCTCAGCCTTGATTTTAGTATCTTACGATTTTTTCTACGCTGGCCGCATGGTTTAGCAGAACCGTATGCCCACCCTTGAACTCGCCAAAGAAGCAACCATCACAGGTGCCCCTGCGTTTAAAGTATTTATCTTTAATCCACTTTTTGCGCTTGTGAGGATGCCTTCTGATGGCCCATTGCATAGTTTTTAGCCCTATTTGATGATCTGCCTAGGCGAAAATCTCTTTCGCTATCGCTCCTTTGGTATTGGGCCCAACCTGAAATTATTGGGTTGAGTTTGCTAATAGTCCAATGAGGCGTTGCGGTTTTGTTGTCGTCGAATATTGCTCGTTCTTTATCCCGAACATCTTTTACGTTACCGTCTGAGGTTTAGTCAGAAGTTTCTGATCGCTGTATTTTCTGATGTACCACCAGCGAAAATCGACTTCATCATTAATATGAGTAATTCGGGTCTTCTCCGGCGATAGGTACAGTCTTCGATCCTTGAGGAAGTCTAGATCTGCGGTTTAACCTCATTTTCCAGTAGTTCTTTCGAAATTCCGCTAATAATGAAGTCATTCGCTAACGAATAAAATTCACTTGCTTCTTTCAACTTTGGTTGCCTGCGCTTTCTTATCCCAATACCGGCAATTTCTGAAACGTTGATTGAGTTTTCTTTCCAAACCATCTAAAGCCATGTTTGCCAGCGTTGAAGAAAGGATTCCCCTTGCGGCGTTCCGGCTTCAGTTGTGATGAATTCCCTATTGAAGATACATCCGGGCTTTAACTATCCCTCCACAATCTGGCGATCCATGGGGATGTTTTTCAATAGCCAATCATCACTGATATTATCGATACACCCTTTAATATCATCTTCCAAAACCCCTTCTGGGAACACTTTCTTGGCTGGAGATATATACCCTTGCTCTCTTGACTGCAATTGCTTTAGCGCTTGGAGAGGGGGTCAGGACAATAGACTTTGGACGAGTCTGATTTTGACTGCCTGAGTTCAGGCTGGCTGTAGCTGGGCAATCGGGCTATCTCCCAGAGATAACGTCGTACCGTACGGTATGGGGCGCCACATCAGAAAATAAACTGTAATCGTCAAGTGGACACGGAAAACAAGTTAATTTTAAAGTAAGCCCCCAATTCTAGGCCTAATTGACAGAATGACTCTAATAAGTTTAATTTTTGTGTTAAATATTTTTTAGGTGTATCTTTTCATACAAAATTAGGCCGATAATCATCAGATTTAATATACAGCCGTCTTCAAGGAATGTTTCAAATATATTCGCTAATCCCGTAAGAAATAAATTAATATTCCTGCAGCGTACCAGGACCTTTAAAAATAATAACCAGAGAGATTAATTATGTTGAAATGGCTTACTACTTTATTTATGGCAATGACCTTGTCCGGCTGCGGCTACAATACGCTGCAATCCGGCGATGAGGCTATTAAAGCCTCCTGGGCGGAAGTGTTGAATCAATACCAGCGGCGCGCCGATCTGGTGCCGAACCTGGTGAATGTAGTTAAAGGCTATGCTGCGCATGAAAAGGATGTGCTGACACAGGTGACCGAGGCGCGTGCCAGAGTCGGAGCAATACAGGCGACGCCGGAACTGGTCAATGACGAGGAGGCATTTAAGAAATTCCTGGCCGCCCAAGGGCAGATGACCAGCGCCATCTCGCGTTTGCTGGCAGTTGCCGAAAACTATCCGCAACTAAAAGCCGATGGGTTATTCCGCGATTTACAAGCGCAACTGGAAGGCACGGAAAATCGCATTACCGTGGCGCGTAACCGGTATATCGCTGCCGTGAAAGATTACAATATTACGGTACGGTCTTTCCCAACCAACCTGACCGCAATGATATTCGGACATAAGACCAAGCCAAGTTTCACGGTAGAAAACGAAAAAGCCATCGCCGAACCACCCAAAGTGGATTTTAGTAAGCCTACACGTCAGCCCGCTGATATTGCGCCGGCAACAATCCCCAGCCAGTAAGAGATTGTCTCGAATGCTTCTCTTGCACCGCTGTGCCGCAGCGTTTGCCATGCTGCTATTCTTTACCACGCTCTGGGCACAGGTTGCGATTCCGGATTTATCGCGCCGGGTGACCGATTTAACCGGCACCTTGACCACTGAGCAAGCCCAGGCGCTGGAAAACAAGCTGGCTGCATTTGAAGCCGAAAAAGGCAGCCAGATCGCGGTATTGATCATTCCTACCACCCAGCCCGAAGACATAGCCCAGTTCGGCATACGGGTCGCGGATGCATGGAAGGTTGGCCGAAAAAATATTGATGACGGCGTCATCCTGATTATAGCCAAAGATGACCGGCAATTACGCCTGGAAGTGGGTTACGGTCTGGAAGGCGTTATTCCTGATGCCATTGCCAAACGAATCATCGCCGAGACCATAACGCCTTACTTTAAGGCCGGCGACTTTGCCGGCGGAATTAATGCCGGCGTTGAACAGCTGATGCGGTTGATTGAAGGCGAGCCTTTGCCGGCCCCGCAAAAAGCACCCGGAGGCGAATCCGGCCAAGGTGCTTTTATGTTTCTCCTGCTTGGGGGCTTGCTAGCCGGCTTTGTACTGTCCGCCCTTATGGGGCGCGCTACCGGTGGAATGCTTGCCGGGCTTGGCAGCGGCCTGCTGGCCGCGCTGTTTCTTGGCTTAAGCGCCGCTGTGATGATCGGGCTTATGGTTTTTTTTATTGTCGGCATGCGTCACAGTAGCGG
>NZ_CADCXN010000018.1 GCF_902806695.1 Candidatus Methylobacter favarea
CCGGAGTTGATGGCTTGCCAACTAGCGCCGCCGTTGGTGCTTTTGAAGACGCCTTCCGAATCGGTGCCGGCATACAGAGTTGTCGGGTTCACAGGATCAATAACAATAGTAGAGACGGTGAATTCATCCAGTCCGGAGTTGATAGCCTGCCAATTGGTGCCTCCATCGGTGCTCTTAAAGAGGCCAACGTCTTTGCTCATGAAGAAATAGCGAGTAGCGATGGCGTACACGGTCATCGGATTGATGGGGTCAATGGCTAAATCAGAGATGGATAAGCCTAATAGCCCGTCCATAGTCTGCCAACTCGCGCCGCCGTTAGTGATCTTAAAAACGCCGCCATAACCGCCGGCATATAGGGTCAACGGATCTTGAGGATCAATAACGAGGGTAGTTATAGGACCAGACAAGCCGGTATTAACCCAACTGGCGCCGCCGTTGGTGCTTTTGAAGACTCCCGCCGCATCAATGACGACACTGGCATATAGGATTTCGGGGTTAACGGGGTCAATGGCAATGGCAGAGATGAAGCGACTAGGCAGTCCGCTATTGATCGCCTGCCAGCTGGCGCCGCCGTTGGTACTCTTGAAGATGCCAGCCGAGTTAGTGCCGGCATACAGAATCATAGGATCACTGGGACTGACAACCACAGTGTTAATCGATCCCCCTTCCGGTCCAATAGCTGTCCATTTGTTGATGCCCGCCTTGGCTGTGCCTGCAAAACCGCCCGCCAAGAGCAAACAGATGCAGATCAGGACTTTGGCGTTATATTTAGTTGTGCTATGCTCAAGCACGGGCATGACTCTGTTCATTCCCACCTCGCAGTCGCCGTAGCGATGTTTTGACTGATAAGAAGCAACCTTGCCGCGCCTTTCCCCGGCCGCATATCTGACTATGCTTGGGTATAAACCTAACACACCCTGGGTCAAACATCAATTATGATTCTCTTCCTGGGCATAGGCATCTACACACGTGCCTGCCCCTTCTTCCTTGAAGGAGAAGGGGCAGGCTTGAGGGATATAAATAGTTGATGTTATTCTCCTCTTTCAACCATCTCCCGCAGGAGAAGGAGTAAAGTCAATTGGCAACTTTGTTTATGTTTAAATACAAAAAAGTTGTACAGATAGTCAGGCTTCCACGGCAAATGAGTCTGTGCGAGGCCGGTCTGGGACAGGTGGTTGCCCCGCTTATCAGCCATTTTTATGACGGGTAGCAATAAGGAAACATCCCTGCGGAATGAAGCTAATGATTGGGAAGGGCTCTGCATCCTCTTCCCAATTCGGGCCCAAGAAAGCATATTCGCTTCGCTTGTTGCGGGGCGCTCCTTTCGGCCTGAAGGCCGAGGTCTAAAACCAGCAAGGAATATTGTGACTTAAATAGAAGTTACGCATTGACGCCTGATTGAAATTGGGGTTTGAAGTCAAATTTATGGAAACACTCATGATTGAAAATGTTGATGCGCGCTGTTCGAAAACATACCGATTGTAAATGGATCAGGCTATACATCGAGAGATGGCTAAAAGCGCCGGTTCTGCTAGATGATGGAACGCTTGTTGACCGTGCCAAAGGCACGCCTCAAGGTGGAGTGATTAGCCCCTTACTAGCTAATCTCTTCATGCATTATGCGTTTGATACCTGGATGCAGAGAAATTACCCTCGCATTCCTTTTGATCGCTATGTGTAGTTTCTTGATTTCATAATCACGATTTCTTGCACTTATCCGTCTTTTTTATCTCGGATTAACTGATTTTATAAATTCACTTTTTCTCACATTAATTGCACCTGGCGTTTTGCCTTCTCACATTAAGTGATTTTATCGATTAGAATTTCCCACTTTATTTGATTCTATCCAGTGCATAAAAATGAGGTGTTGTGAGCCCATTAATGAATATTATCCGCTAAAGTAGCCCTCTAAAATTAGGGATAAGTCCGCCAATAATTTATCGGAAGTGGTCCTCGAAATTTTTAATTTCGTTTGAATTTGGACTGGTAATTTCGGCCATCAAAAGACAGTCAAAAAATTTTTTTGTACGATTGGTCTTCCTGAAAGCGGGCATTCAACGCTCAGCAGCGGACGCCGCTGCATGCTGTTGTTAGGCGCCATGCCGCGGATTTCATTCTTTCGGCGCGGTCATGCAGGCGAAAAAGGCCGCGAGGGCGGCGTCGCCAGCGTGATGAGGTTGCCGTCGGGATCGCGCAGCTGCGCCAGCGTCGAATAGTCGCCCAGAATGTCGTCCCCGAGCGCGATCCCCAGGCCCTGCAGCCTTCGGCGCTCGGCTGCGAGATCGTCGACGTAAACGAACATCACGCCTTTGCCGGCGATCTCGTCGCTACTTGAAAGCATCAGCCCGCCCTGGTCGAAGAGATCCCACTGCACCAACGTGTCCATCGGCCGGTGATCCGGTCCGCGACCGAGCAGTTTGGTATACCAGCCTTCGGCCGCAGCAAGGTCTGCGGTGAGCAAGGCGGTGTAGATCTTCTGCAGGTTCATTTGTTCTCCTCCGAGCCGGGCTCTGTGTGACCGATGCCAGCAGTGACAAAGAAGTCTACGGGATACGTGTGAAGGTGCCGAACGTAGAGCTAAGGGGCGGGCGCGATAGCGACCGTCCCGCTTAAGCGCCATGTTATGGCTTTGTTGCCTCAAAGCGCAATCGTACATAATCGGCAACCCAGCCATTTTGTTCTGTATAAAGAACAGAAAGAAGCTTACCTTTCACTGAGCGTAAAAAAGTAGTTTTTTGTTCTTGGCTCAGATGGCTAGTAATACCCTCTGCGAATATTTCCAGCCATTTCTCAATACCACTTTTTAGAGGTGTTGGCCTTGCGATAAGCTTAATATATTTGACATGGAATCCAGCCTGCTCAAGTAAACCTTGATACTCTTCAACAGAAGGAAAGAACCAAGGCATATGAAACTGGCCAAATTCAGTATTTTCTTCAAACACCTCTTGCATTGCTCTCAATAATGCAGCGATATTTCCTTCGCCACCGAATTCCGCAACAAAGCGCCCATTTTCTTTCAGTGCTAAGTAGGCGCCCTTAACCACTTTTTCCGGTTGGGTTAGCCAGTGCAGTGCAGCATTACTAAAAACGGCATCGAATCTATTTTGGTAGGCTATATTATGTCCATCAATTACATAAGCTGTTATTCCACGAGTTTTTGCCATCTCAATCATGCTAGGGCTAGAGTCAATCCCAATGACTGAGCAGCCTTTTTCTTGAAGTAATCGGGTAAGCTCACCATCGCCACAACCGACATCAAGAATTTCTTCGCCTTCTTGAGGGTTCAATAAGCCAACAACATCATTTGCCATTGTTGGCACAAATGAAGCGTGTTTTATATATTCGGATGCATTCCAATTTTGTTGAGACATTGTTTATCCTATTGAGACATAACGCTAAAGCTCAGCAGTCGACAGACCGCAGAGCGGGATGGCGGTCGGCTGCAGCGATTTGTTGGGCATTCAAGCCGTTGCCACCAGCAGTTCCTCGGAGTTATTTGGTGGACGTAGGCCGTCTGACCTGTCCGCGAAGTAGCGTTCCGCCAGAGCGGCGGCCGACACATGCTGCACCTTCTCAAACCCCGCTTCACGGGCAAGAATCATTATCTCTCCTGGCTTGAAGAAGCTGATCCAAGGCGTGCCACTGGCAGGCGCACCTTCTGCAGCACGCTCGACCCCTATGCGTATCTCAGGATCTAGCATTTCAATCGGGCATAGGAACGACATGACAAATGTGGAACCAAGCGCGAATGTCGCAATTTGGCGTAAGGTCGACATGATTGCATCTTTGGTCAAATACATGCTTACACCGGTAGATGTAACAACTGCCGGGCGCCTATCGTCAAAACCTGATGCAATCAGTCGCTCTAACCAGTTGTCGCCGGCCTCGAAGTCCACCGGCACGAGCTTGAGGTGATCAGCAATATCAAAGCCGGCAGCCAAAAGGCGCTGACGCTTCCACTCTTGAGATTCCGGCTGATCCAGCTCGAAGATGTGCAGTTGAGAAGCAAAATCAGGCCTGCGTTGTGCGAACGAATCCTAGCCCGCGCCGAGAAGAACATACTGATCAACACCTGAGGAAACCTGTTCTTCGACCAAGTCTTCGATAAATCGAGCCCGAGCCAAAATCGACGCCCGGAATGGTTTTGTGAACGAACTCATGTCAGGGCGGTTACGCCAATCTTCATCCGGTTCGATCAGCTTCAAGCCAATTTCATCTTCAAATACGTGCGGCAGCGCGTCTGCTTGCACATGCAGTGCCCGCCATAGTGCGGTTCGCACGGCCGTGTTATCCGGCTTTGCGGCCCGGTCCTGTTGCATTCGCTTCCCTCCTTCTTTTCTTTCGAGTGGCCGCTTTTATTAAAGTGACAGCGGTTGAACGCACTCCCAACGAAGAAAATCTTTACACGGGTAGCTCTCGCTTTTTGGAAAAAATTCCCTGTTGCCCTTCCCTATCAGGAGAGCAAGGCA
>NZ_CADCXN010000019.1 GCF_902806695.1 Candidatus Methylobacter favarea
TGGGGCGGATAATGCCGGTAACCGCTAAAGGGTTTGCCGGGTTCATCCAGTAAAACGATGCGCTGGTGTTAGCGGATGGTTTGCCCAACTTGCCGATCGTCAGTTTCATTTTTGCACCCGCATGTGTAGCGGCCCGATAATATAAATCACAGGAACCGAATACATCGGTTTTTCAAGACCACATTAGCTGAGGCTATCCGTGCATCAGGAACCCCATTAAGTGAGAATGTGCCCAGATTAATTGAGAACAGCCCGATAACATCGGCCAGGAATCACATTAATTGAGAATAGCGTGCACTACACAGCACCGCCACCCATGCGCAGGCTTGAAAGGTTGTGGGAGGTTATTTGTCCTGTTTTTGATGGTTACAATTAAAGCAGGCGTTGACAGTTGTAACCACGTTCTCAAATATTGCCTTTTTCTTTTTTGCGCTAGTGGATTCCTGGTTTTCCTGTCCTATGTATAGATCGGCTTGCATCAACATTTCTTGTTCACGAACCTTAATCAATACAATCCTCCCCAGCTCCCCTAATTTCTTATGATCGAAGGCATAACAAAGCCCTCTATGGTCATGACCTCAAATTCTCCCATAACAAGAAAATTGCCATCCATGATAACAAGAAAATTGCCATCCATGATGGTGTTACTCACACTTAGCTGCCTGTACCGCAAAAGTGTTTCGCAACAGGCGTGGACGAGCGGTTTCATTTTCTCATCGATATCTGGGTACATATCTTCGGCAATAACCTCATTCAAAACAAAGTCGATGCCATTACCGCGTAATTCAAAGCGGTATAAAAATAGATACATCATTCCCGGCTATATTTTTCAAAATCGCCTCATCTTTACGCGGCTTGTGATGATATTGGGGATTCTAAGCCAGAACCTCAGAAATGTCGTTTGTTTAAACTCACCCTGCTTTCGGAAAACGCCAACGCCCGACTTTGGCCGTTTGGAGCAATTCAAATTATTTTTTAAAGCGGACGTTCACAACTGCTGCGGAATATGATTGGATTATATACGAAGATATTTATACAACGCCATGATTATAAAGGATTTAAAAAATTACGAGGGTTTGGGCTTGGAACCCCTATTGGTTGATTTTCAAGACGGTATTTATCTGGCTGGTTATCGATCTGCATTGTTGACACGACGCCTGCATGATCGGAGGCGAATTCATGGGCCAAAGCGCCAAGGCGTTGAACCTTTAGAATTTCAAGATTTCGTTCGTAGATGAGATCAATCCGTTCGAATGGCCCCAATGGATTTGGACGCAGAGGATCTTCAAGGAACAAAGGCCATGTAAAGCCATGTTGTTGAGGATGCAGCTCGTGCCATGTGTCAGTGTACCCGGCATCGAGAATTTTATGAGGAGTGTCTGTTTGGTCCGGCCCTATTCCTGCAAACTCAGCATCCGCGTTGAAGTCGCCCGCTAGGATTACAGGCAGGTTTGTAGCATCCATAGCCTTGATGAGTTCTTCGGCCTGGGCTTCCTGGATAGTTACTGTTTCAGGGACAAACGGATACACACTCTCGAGGTGGGTATCAACGAAACGGACGCTTTTGCCCTCAATCTTGGCATCGACCGAAATCCAGCCCCGGACGGATTGGCCAAGCTGCCCCAGCGATAAAAGATGATCATAGATATGAGCCTGAGGGTTCGATAGAGACAGTTCGGATTTCTTAAGGTCGGAACGTGCCAGGATGACATCACGGTCAGTGAAACTTACGACCTGTGTTGGATCATCATATCGGCCGATGAGGCTGGGATTAACGGGCAACTGGTTGTGCGTAAGATTATTACTGACCACAACCGTGTAGTGCTGGTTGAGAGCTGCCAGCGAATTGAGCAATAGCTGGAGCTGATCATACAAAACAGTTACTTGCTTCCCGGCCGAAATCGTCTGCCAGAGAGTCACTTCCTGAAGAGAAATCAGGTCAGGCTGCTGGTGAGCGATTTTCCTAGCAAGAAGCGCAGCACGATCGGGAATATCGCTTTGCAATAGTTCCCCGTAAGTCAGCGTTGCCGCCGTCAATAGATCAAATCCAAGATCTAAAAGGAATATGAAATCGGTGCCGGCATCGATGTTCTGCGTCATGACTTTCACAACGCGCTTATTGTCGTATTCATCAGCTCCGGCAACGGAACCGAAGCCAATCAACAATGCCAGAATCATAGTGAATAGGTTTCTACTCAATAACCCCAACTCGTGCTTTCTCATCGAGAACCCCCTATCTGATTAAGTTTAGGCATTATACGTGCTCTCGAACCAACACACATCGTTTCCAGCTTTCAAAGCTCAAAGAGTTCCAGTATGCGGCAGTTGATTTTGTCATAGGCAATGCAAGAATAGGCTGTTGGCCTAACAAGTAATTATAGGGTTTCCGCCTATCTACTCTGCTTTTTTTCTGTAGTCAATCAATTTGCGATGTTAGTCAAATTCGCTAACTGTACATCATCCTGAAATTCCATAATATCCGGTTTCAGCAATCACATGACGATGTTGACAATTCCTCCCGATTTATCTCAAAAATATGCAACGCTGTTAATTAAACAGGGCGTTCCGATCAATCAGTATCTCTAGCAACCTGCAATCAAAACCCCGCCAACCAGCAATCAGCGCAATTTTTGACCGGATTTATTTGCAACTGACGGGCGTTCAAACCGACATTACTTGGACTAGCGGGGGCATTTAAACGGAAACCTGCGGTTTCAGAAAACAGAAAATTATAGGGTAATAAAAAACCATAAGCCAAGATTCCCATGATCAGCAATAGCTTGTCTGACTATTGCCCGAGCGGTGTAGGAGTATCTTATTGATTGGGCTTAAAATTAAACCATAACCGTAAGTTTCTGCACAGATGCTCCCGCTAGTCCTTACGGCCTCGCGCCTTGATCTCTTCCATATCCCAGGGAGTTGACGCGCCGCTGTCTATGTCTTTCTGAATGTCGCTCCTCAATTCCTCAAGCCGCAGTTCACGCAATTGTTCGTGCTCTTCCAAAAGGCGCAAAGCCCCCCGCATAACTTCGCTGACCGAGTTGTACAGGCCACTTTCGACCTTGCCTTTCACCAACTCTTCAAAATGAGGAGTCAAAGAAATGCTCATAGGGTTTATTCCTCCGCTTGGGTTATCAATAACAGAAAATGACAAAGATTGTTATTTGTACATTGTTTTACACTGTCTTTTACTGATTCAGTTGCAAAGGATGGTGAGCTTGTTTTAGTCCACGTTAGCATGAAGAAACCACTTTAAGACATTAAACCACTTATGCACTAAACTTTAATCCGGGCCGTTTTTAAGCTCATCACCTAACTAAAAAACTAACAAAAAAATAAAAATTATGAAAATTAACAAAGGAATAATTGCATTAGTCGTGGGCACTACAGTGATGTCTGGTTGCGCAAGCATCGTTAGCCAATCAAATTGGCCTGTTGCAATTAAGAGCACTCCTGAAGCCTCTGCATTCACAATCACGAACCAAAAAGGGGAAAAGATACACACTGGCACTACCCCCGCAACTGTCAATTTGCCAAGTGGAGCTGGCTTCTTTGATGGTGAAACTTATACTTTACATTTTACAAAGGACGGTTTTCAGGAAAAAACAGCAACTTTGGATACACGTCTAAATGGGTGGTATTTTGGCAATCTAATTTTTGGTGGGATTATTGGCATTTTAATTATCGATCCCGCGACTGGCGCAATGTTTAAGTTACCTGAAACTTTTAGCGCTGACTTAACGGCTCAATTTAGCAGCATAGGCCCGTCGTCAACTGAATTCAAAATTATAAGCTTGAATAATGTCCCTCAAGAGTTGAGAAGCCAACTTATTCTTGTGAAGTAATTTTTGATAAATTAACAGTAAAAGGCCAGTATTTCCGGCCTTTTTAGCACTATGGACATTAAAGGTGGTAGGTGGCTATTAATTCAGTTACAAAAGGTTATGGTTCGCCATTGCATTCCATAATTGCAGGGCTACTCGATAAAACTTTTGTCGTGCAAATAATAAATCGACCATCTTTCATTGTATAGCCATCAGTTGTAGTAGTTCAGACTTAGCCTGACAGCTGACTGGTTTTTAGAGGTGTCTGTCAGGTTAAATTCAGCCTGGAAATTTTTCCTTCCAGACGGTTTTGCCATCTTGTAATGTCGCCATAGGCGTTCACCCGCAACACATTTTACCCTGATGAGTTCGCTTATTATTGTAATAATCGAGCCAGTCGTCCAAATCTTTTTGCAGGGTGGCCGATTCGTTATACAGGTTCTTGCGTAAGGCCACTTGGTAAAACTCCTGCAGGATCGTTTTATGGAAGCGTTCACAAATACCGTTGGTTTGCGGTGATCGTACTTTAGTTTTACTGTGTTCACTATCATTAATCGCCAAATACAGCTGATAATCGTGGCTTTCTGCGCGTCCGCAATACTCGGTGCCACGATCCGTTAAAATCCGTAGCATC
>NZ_CADCXN010000020.1 GCF_902806695.1 Candidatus Methylobacter favarea
CCCGTAGGACCGTACCGCTTTAGCGTTAAAGCATTGCGCACCCTACACGTCCGCTTCAACGAATTCACAGATCCGGAGCCGGTTCCGCATAATACCGATTATGCCAGCGTCATCGAGTCGGATATACCTATCGTCGTGCAGCATACGCGGCTCGATTCCCGCCAGTCGGCGCTCGCGCTGATGACCACGATGGCTTATCCGGCACCGACAGGCAGCTTGCCATGAGCGTGAATTTTAGTTGCGATCTCGGTGCAGCAGCCGCCGCGTTGCCGCATGTCTGGGAGCACACAGTCGGCAGCAGCCGTGCGCTATTGGCATTGCGCGCCGATTGGCGTGAACAGCTTAAAAAAGCGCATGAAGAATTAGGTTTCCGCCATGTCCGCTTCCACGGCATTCTCGACGATGATATGGGGACGCTGACCTGCCAGCAGGAAAAACTGATCTATTCGTTTTTCAACAGCGACCAGATTTTCGACTTCCTGCTGTCAATCGGCATGCAGCCGTTTGTCGAGTTGTCGTTCATGCCGAGCACTTTGGCTTCCGGTTCTACAACGGTTTTTAAATACAAAGGCAATGTCACGCCACCGAAAGATTATGCGCACTGGCAAACGCTAATTAAAAAGCTGGTTAGCCATTGGGTTGACCGCTACGGTTTGGAAGAGGTTCGGCAATGGTTCTTCGAAGTCTGGAACGAACCGAATCTGAAGGCTTTTTGGACTGCGGAACAAGAAGATTATTTCAAGCTTTATCAAGCCACCGTGATCGCCATCAAAGCGGTCGACAGCCAGCTTAAAGTCGGCGGCCCGGCGACTGCGCAAAATGCCTGGATAGCCGATTTTCTCGGTTTCTGCGCGGCCAATAATCTACCTGCGGACTTTGTCAGCACGCACCACTATCCAACCGATGCGTTCGGACAACCCGGCGACGACACTGCGACGCAACTAGCGAAGAGTCACCGTAGCGTGTTGCGTGAGCAAGCCTGGGGAACCTGTCAGCGCGCGCAAGGGAAACCGGTCTATTACACGGAATGGTCTTCATCATCCAATCCTTTCGATAGCTTGCATGACGAACCTTACGCCGCGGCGTTTGTCACCAAAACCAATATGGAAGCGGTCGGCCTGGTGCAAGGCTACAGCTACTGGACCTTCTCCGATATTTTTGAAGAAAATTATTTTTCTTCAGTACCTTTTCACGGCGGCTTCGGCCTGCTCAACATCCACGGCATTGCCAAGCCGGCTTACCGGGCGTATCAACTGCTGCACCGGTTGGGAACCGAACAGTTACCGGTTGAAGGCAATCATGCAACAGTCGACGTCTGGGTGGTGCGCGGCGATAAAGAGATGATCGTGCTGGCGGTCAATTCGAGTTTGCCGCATCATCCGATTGCCGACCAGCAAATACAGGTCCGGCTCATCCATACCGAACCCCCGACCGCCGTAGAAATCAGCCGTATCGATGCGCACCATGCGAATGCAAAAAGTGCCTGGCTGGCTATGGGCGAGCCGGATTATCTTTCAGCAGAACAGCTCCAACAACTGCATGGTGCTTCAGAACTCAAACCGAGCGCGCAATTGTGGAAATATGCAGGCGATGTGGTCACGCTGGAATTCAACTTACCGCCACAATCGGTTGCGGCGCTCAATGTGCAGTTTAAGTCGAATCATCTATTGCAAATGGAGTCAGTATAACCATGAGCGCCGCCGATCAAACCGACGAACAAATGCTTGATGAGGTTCAACGGGAAACATTTAACTATTTTATTCGCGAGTTCAATCCGGCCAACGGCATGGTCGCCGACGGCAATCAGCCCGGACAGCCTGCCAGTATCGCCGCGATCGGCTTAGCGCTGACCGCTTACCCAATCGGTGTCGAGCGCGGCTTCATAACCCGTGCCGAAGCAATCCGGCGCATCCTGGCGACGCTGGAATTTTTCCAAAACAGTCCGCAAGGCGAAGCTCCCGATGCAACCGGCTATAAAGGCTTTTATTACCACTTTCTCGATATGAATACCGGCCGGCGTGCCTGGAAATCGGAACTATCCACAATCGACTCGGCACTGTTATTGGCGGGGATGCTCGCCGCCGCGCAATATTTCGATGCTGATAACTACGATGAAACAAGGCTATGTGAACTTGCCGATGCCCTATACCGGCGCGTCGATTGGCAGTGGGCGCAGAATGGAGAATTAACGGTAAGCCACGGCTGGAAGCCGGAATCCGGTTTTTTGCCCTGGCGTTGGGAAGGCTATTGCGAAGCGCTGATCTTGTACGTGCTCGGCCTGGGTTCGCCTACCTGTCCGTTGCCTAAAGAAGCGTATCGGGCCTGGCTTTCCAGCTATGCCTGGAAGAGCGCATACGGTCTGGAAATGGTTTATGGCGGGCCGTTGTTTATGCATCAGCTGTCGCATATCTGGATAGATTTTCGCGGCATTTATGATGCGTTTATGCGCGACAAGAAAATCGACTACTTTGAAAACAGCCGCCGCGCCACACTGTTGCAGCAGCGCTATGCGATCGACAATCCGCTGCGCTTCCCCGGTTACGGAGCGCAGGGCTGGGGCATTACCGCCTGTAACGGGCCGGGGCCGAGAATGCTGAAAATCGACGGTATCGAACGCCAGTTCTTCGGTTATATAGCTCGCGGCGCGCCTTTCGGACCTGACGACGGCACGCTGGCGCCCTGGGCGGTTGTAGCCTCATTGCCCTTTGCGCCGGAAATCGTATTGCCGACCATGCGCTTTTATATCGACGAGATGGAGCTTAAAGAGCGCAGCGGCGAAGGTTTCAAAGCGACTTTCAATCCTCTTTTTCCCAATCCCGAAAACAAGAAGGCGGGTTGGTCATCGCCGTGGAAATACGGCGTCAACCAAGGACCCATTGTCATGATGATTGAAAACTATCGCTCGGGCTATGTATGGGAATTGATGCGCGGCTGCTCTTATCTGATCGAAGGCTTGCGCCGCGCAGACTTTCGCGGCGGCTGGCTGAAGGCCTCGGGAAACAAAGAGAACTGATTAAAACCGGAGCTGAACAATAAATGATGAAATTAAAAGTGGTATTGACAGGCTTGGTAATAATGCTGCATTCGGCAGTGCTTTCAGGACAGAATTTGCTTCCATCTACGGAAAACTCAGCCCCTGCGCAGCCGCCGGCCGGCGTTATATCCCAGCAATCGACACCGCAGACGGATGAATTAATCAGAAAACGGCTTAAAGATATATTCCGTCATATTGAGGGGCTGGAAAATTTGCAGGTTAATGTGAAAGCCGGCGTTGTTGAGTTGACCGGAGAGGCATTGAACGGACAAGCGAAAGAAAAGGCCACTCAACTGGCTGAGCGTACGGACGGGGTTGTTGAAGTTCAAAACAATATCCATGAAGTTCAATCCATTAAAAAGCGCCTGCAAGCGGTATTTAAATTGACTGAGGGCCGTTTTGAAACAGCCGTCGCTTATCTTCCCCTGTTCATCATCGCGATGCTGGTTATTTTCCTGTTCTGGTTTTTAGCCAACTTAATCATACGGTATGACTGGCTGTTTAAAAAAATGATCCCCCATTTTTTTCTTATCGAACTGGTTAAGCAGTGTGTGCGGGGGGGCATCATCATCGCCGGTGTTCTACTGGCGTTTGAAATACTCGATGCCAATACTCTGATTACCAGCCTTATCGGGGCCGCCGGTTTATTCGGGCTGGCTATCGGTTTCGCCATCCGCGATACCGTGGAAAATTATATCTCCAGTATCTTGCTGGGCTTGCGCCAGCCGTTTAATCCCAACGATTTTGTCAAAATTGAGGAATCCGAAGGTTATATCGTCAGATTGACATCGCGCGCCACCATCTTAAGAACCGCCGAGGGTAACGATATCCGCATTCCCAATGCCAAAGTTTTTAAGGCAACCATTATCAATTATTCAAGCAATCCGGTCAGGCGCTTCGATTTTACTGTGAATGTCGGGATAGATCAGAATTTGCCTTATATACAGCAACTGGCCGTGCAAACATTGGCCGCTATGGATGGCGTATTACAGGATCCGGCGCCATTTTGCGCGGTAGAAACAGTGGGCGATTCCAGTATAGTGCTGCACATATACGCTTGGCTTGACCAGAGCCAGGCCGATTTTATAAAGCTCAGAAGTAATGCACTGGTTCTAATCAAGACAGTATTCGACAGCGCTAATAACAGAATGCCGACGCAGGCCGCTAAAACTTCCGAACCGCCGCAGCCTGTAGAGAACATGAAAGCGATAGTTGAACATAAAACACAGGATATTACCCCTGATCGCAATGTTAAACAGCAGATCAATCAAGAACGCGAACAAGGCGAGGACTTGCTCCGCGCCAATGCAAAAAAAGAGTAATGAGAATATCTTATAGCAGCAGCTTTAAATGCAACATCTTCTCGAAATTATCGCCAAAGCAGCGCCATTTTTGCCTCGTGACCGG
>NZ_CADCXN010000021.1 GCF_902806695.1 Candidatus Methylobacter favarea
TTGCTGAGTATGCAACGAGTGAAGCAGGACGGCTGGGGCCGCCGCCGGCATGAGCGGTCGCGTAATTTTTGCCGCTTGTTGGGCAGGGATGCTCATAAAAGCTTTCGCAAAAATAGCGACTCCCCGCATTAAGTATTGATACGCACTACGCTTTCCGTCTGAACCAATAAAGTGCATAGACGCCAATTATTAACGAATACACTGTGATTCTTGTTACAACGTTATCGTGTTTGTCAGGGGTAGGTAAGCAGGTGATGGATGCGTCTCTGATGTAAAGGTGAGTGCTTTGTTGAGGTTCATCCTGTGCATGGGATGTTGAGTATCCCAGAGTTGAGATCAAAAAGACTAATAAAATTTTTGTTTTTTGCATGATACTGCTTCTCAAGAAAAAGAATTCGAATCAATATAGTAGCGATTAGCTATAATATCACCTATATTTTTCTTGTGGAATACTTCCTATACTTTTGCTTTGTTCAGCAAGCCACTTGGGTTTGCCTGGTTAAAGCTACGATGTTTCAGTTATTTATTGATGATTTTAAAGTTACAAACAGTGCCTGTTTTTGCCATACACTCCACATGCTCAATATCTTTATCCAGTAAAGAGGAAATGAGCGTTCTATCAAATTCGCAAATTTCTTCATGTTTTTGAGCCAGGTCATGATAAATGCAATTGCATGCTTCAATAGTTCTCTCACTACTGCAGGAGGCGGTCATGTTCCTTACATTAAATCCCATTCCATCCATCACTTTCAATAATGCCTCAATCCGCTCATCTGTCTCTTTTCCTTCAAATTGAGGCAACAGACTTGGTGACCACTTACTACCCAGCTTATGCAGAAAGTGCTGAAAAGCTTCGGAACCGAGTTCGTTTTTTAGGTCCGTAAGAATGAGTTCAGAAAACCAGGCATATTGCTTTGGAAAACTGTTAATTCCTGCTTCTGTTAAAACGTAGCTACGCACCGGACGTCCTGCTGTTTTATTGAGAACACCAGTTTGTATATAACCCTGTCTTTCCAAACCAGTAAAATGCTGCTGCACAGCGTTACGGGAAATATTTAATGCAGTGGCAATCTCATCAATACTTAGCCCTGCTTTATTTTCTAGCAGCAGCCGTAAGATTTGATGCTGCCGGGGTCTGATCTTCTCAGTCATAAAAACTCCTTTTATTGGTTCGCTCTATGACTTTATAAAATAAAAACACTGTATTCGATAGAAAATAACTTATAACATATTTATATTGTTTAAGTTGCATTAGTTTGTTATTATTTTCTTGTAGTCGATCCTGTTGGGTTACATTTTGGCTATAACTACTGAAGAAATAATAACGACTGACACACAAAACAATGAGGAAGCAACAATGAGCAAAACTCTTTATGAAAGAATAGGCGGCGAACCAGCAGTCAATGCAGCCGTTGATATTTTTTACCGCAAGGTCCTGAATGACCCCCGTATCAATCGTTTTTTCGACAACGTTGACATGGAAAAACAGGCGGCCAAACAAAAAGCTTTTTTGACTATGGCATTTGGCGGCCCGCACAGTTATACCGGCCAAGACATGCGTACAGGTCATGCGCACCTGGTCAAGATGGGCTTAAATGATAGTCATTTCGATGCGGTCGTAGAAGATTTGGGAGCAACATTGGTAGAGTTAAATGTCCCACAAGAGCTCATCAACGAAGTGGTGGCCATTTGTGAACCGACACGCAATGATGTATTAGGCAGATAAACAATTTTAACCTTACTCCATAATGTCTTACTTCGACTTGCCAACATTATGGAGTAAGTTTTAACGGTAGCATCATGTACAAATTAACGATTGAAGAAAAGACTTATTCTTGCCAACCGGATGAAACAGTGCTGGATGCGTTATTGCGCGGGAATGTTAATATTTCCTATGCCTGTAAAAAAGGCACCTGTCATAGTTGCATGGTGCGCAGTCCCGACACCGTTCCGCCTGAAGCCGCTCAGGCCGGATTAAAGAATACTCTGAAAAAACGCAATCATTTTCTTGCCTGTCTGTGTCATCCGGAACAGGACATGGTCATTAAACTGCCCGATCAATCGGAATTCTATACCGAAGGAACAGTCGTTGTTAACGAAATGCTCAACAGGAATACGTTACTGCTGATCATTGCTTTTAAGGATGCGTTCGAATTTAATGCCGGACAATTTGTTAATCTACAGAGAGCCGACGGATTAACGCGCAGCTATTCGATTGCCAATACCCCGCAAGAATCCAATACCCTCGAATTTCATATTCGCCGCTTACCTGGCGGCAGGTTTAGTGAATGGCTACATGATGAAATCAAGGCAGGGGATACCATCGCCGTATCCGAACCACGCGGGCATTGTTTTTACCTGCCCGAAAAAAGCGAACAAGGCATACTTCTGGTAGGAACGGGAACCGGCCTGGCGCCGCTGGCAGGTATTTTGACCGATGCACTTGCGCAGGGGCATTCCGGCCCCATTTATCTGTTTCATGGCAGTCGTGAAGTTGAGGATCTTTACCGGATTGATGAGATGCGGCAGCTTGCCGAACAGCATCAAAATTTTCATTACATCCCCTGCATATCCAGCAATCATGTCCCTGCGGGTTTTAGCCACGGCCGTGCCAACGAAGTTGCATTGGCCACCCTTACCGATTTAAAAGGTTGGCGGGTGTTTCTCTGCGGTCATCCTGAAATGGTCAATCAAATGAAAAAAATGACCTTTCTCAAAGGCGCTGCATCAGCGGATATTTACGCCGATGCTTTTTTGGTTACCCCTACCTGAACGATGACGCTCATTATGAAGGTTAAGCAGTTTTTCCATTTTATTACCTTGATCCGGTGAATTTAAGCATCAAAAACAAGCTTCTTTCCATGGTTTCTGTTTCATTGCTATTTTAGTCATTGCATGGATAACTCATAAGTTCAGCATTAGTGCCGCTTACCCGATTATAGTTGCCTCTATGGGGCCGTCTGCAGTGATATTATTTATCATTTCCCATAGCCCGCTCGCGCCACCCTGGTCACTGGTCGGCGGGCAATTGGATCAACTTTAGTCGGAATATGGAGTGCTTAGGTAATTACTGATACGGCTTTAGCATAGGCTTGTGCCGTGCAAATCCAAACTATACCTTAATCGGTACGATGACGCAGATGAAAAAGTTCAACCGCGAGTGGCATGGAGAAACCGGGGTTATCAGCAAAGCCATGCTCCTGAAATTCATTGATGATTTGATGCTCCCATGTATTACATCGATGGCCCACCAGCCATGATAAATGCGATGCGGCAAATACTGAACAAAGCGAGTATTGACGGCGATAATATTCGCACAGAAGAGTTTCCAGGCTAGTAATGACGATAGCATTAGGTGCAATTAAAGGAGAACACCATGAGTATTGCCGCACAACCCTTAACTTCAGTCGACTCTGCATTGTCTCCCTGGTGGCTGCGCACGGTATTGATCGTGATGGTGCTGGGCTTTGCAGGCCTGATCGTCATCACTTCATTGGCCTACCGCAACGCTCCGCCGATTCCTGCACAGGTGCTTGATGCGCAAGGTATTTGCCTGTTTACCGGCGACGACATCAGCCAAGGCCAGGCCATCTTTCTCAAGTAGGGGTTCTCTTGTTTTCAATACAATAATGCACGGTAGGATTAACCGGTAATTCCGGTGTCTTGCGATTCTAAGCCCCGATAGTTTAATCGAATTCTAATTCTTCTTGGGAGTGTGTATCCTGTCCAGTTTTTGGGAAGGGGTATGAAGAATTGGCAAACTATGTTTCTCGGTCTGAAGCAAATCGCTCGGGAGCTCTCTGCTTTCGAGATTGAGGCGTTTTTCACTTTCAGCGAGGCTGAGCTCATAACGATTGAAACACGCCGGCGTCCGGAGCTGCGGTTGGGATTAGCGCTCCAGATCGGTTTCCTGCGTATGAGCGGTCGGCTACTCGATGCATTGCGAATGGTATCGCCCGAACTGTGGCGGCATTTGGGTGCGCAGCTTTCCATTACTCCACCCGAGCTGGCCTCGCTTCGAGCTCTCTGCCGCCGTGCCCAGACCTTGCGCGAACACCATCAGATCGCTTGCGAAGTACTTGGTTTTCGCTGGGCGAGCGACCATGAATGGCACGCCTTATTGCATGCAGTCTACCAAGAACTGGCAAGCACCGGTGACCGCAACCGATTATTACGCTTTGCCAGGCAGTGGATGTACCAACATCAAGTGATCATCGTGCACGAGCGTCAGCTACGGTCGATGATCGCCGAGGCCACGAATCTCTATGAAAAAGAACTCTCAAGCCAGGTATATACCGCCATCGATGAGCCTATACGCAGCCGCTGGCACAGGGAAATTATCCTTGCGCATGGATCTGGCATCACTCTGCAGAACCGGTGGTGGATGGCCCCGG
>NZ_CADCXN010000022.1 GCF_902806695.1 Candidatus Methylobacter favarea
GACGTTTTTCTTCGTCGGTCAAATTGACTTTATATTTAATGGCGGGCATGACACTAAACCTCGTTGCGTCAAAGCCAATAGTCATACCATAAATTATCCCTTCGCTTCAACATGACTGACTACTAGTAAATGACGCTGCTGCTGAAGAAATGGTCTGATGGTTGTCATTGATTTGCTTGTGCTGTGGTTTGGGGCTGAGCCATCACCGATGCTTTTCATAGCACTCTGAACCCTTGGCGCGCATACAGCAGATATAACTCCACTCTCCGTTGCCGCTCAAGTTCTTAGACGATGCAAAGCCGTGAGCCAAACTGCCGCACTGCGAGAGCCCGTCAGCCTGGCCCAAATATTCCTCTCCTCCACTTGGATAATAGAAATATACGTTGTAGGGAGCCCTCTCAATCTCTTTACATGAAAAGTCCGAGTATTCCCGGCATTCGTCACCACAGCCAGATAAGGTGGCTATTATCAACAGGCTCAAAGTCGTTCTTGTTCGCATAGTCCCGATTCCGCCTAACGCAGAGTTCACCGGCGCGAGCGCTATTTGCCGCGTCGGGTGGAACGACGTGTTATGACTGTTACTGAAAAAGCTTCTGATATTCGGACAAAATTTCATTTGCCATAGCCTGGTTATTGAGCAGTTTTGAAAAAGCAACAGCAGAAAGAAGTGTGATTGAACAAGCCGCAGATACTAACTCCAGTATTTGTTCCTCGCTGTAGTTAGAAACTATTTCCGTAGCGGTGTTGCGACTTCCAACTTGTATGAAACCTCCATGAGTATAGCCGCACATTACATTCCAAACGTTCTTTTTTGTTGCTTTGAGTAGTCCTTCCTCGTAACCGGGGACGGTTTCAATAGCGAGTATCAGTAAATCGATTCTCGGTGGCTCACAATGGTTGATGAAATTTCTCAGCTGTTGCTCATTTGCGCAGTGATGAAACCAGATGCCTCGAACGAACCCCTCAAACTGTGGACGGAGCAGAGCGCAGGCCGAACCGTAGTGCGGGTAAGACTTATTCGATATTAAGAGTTGTATTGCTCCATGATGCTCTAATGACAAATGCAATAACCCTGCCGAAACTCTGGTTCTGTTGGAAACCTCAACGGCAACCCCATCTAAACGAGCATTACACGCGTCAAGCCACTTTGCAGAAGTAGTAATGGCGTTATCTAGTGACATATGAGCCATAACGTAAATTAGACACCTATTAGGGTGTCTATTAAATTCTAATTTCCGGTGCATAACACCGGCAAAAAATCTCTACGGCTTTAAATAGTAGGCTTCAAGTTTTGATAGGGGATTAATTTACGAAACACAAATACCCCTCTTTGCTCTACCCCGATTAAAAAGGGGATTAAAAACCGCTTGATCGGTCACAGCTTAGTACAGAATGACCAATAAGCAATGGATCTACGAATAATAATCTCACCAAACTTCGCCAATTTGTCAGCCGGGTAAATTTGGAAAAACTTTTAGAGCCCGTACACTTAACGTAAGGGGGCCGATTCGACCAGCTCACGGCAGGCCAAAACGAGTAGTAATCCCATCAGTTCGCCGGATTTAATGCTGCCGATTTAAGACGGAAACCCTCTTCATCAGGAAAAAGAGCTTAAATCAACAGCATTACCCGTCAGGGTGAATAAACCCTTTTAGCCAGGCGCCATAAGAGGGTTCTTGTGCCTGACCCTCTCTATCAGCAAATGTAAAAGGCACGGAAACCAGCTCCATGCCTTTATTAACCTGAACTGCAAAATGCAAATGGGGGCCTGAAGAAAAACCGGTATTGCCGGAATAGCCAATCAACTGTCCTGCGGCCACTGTCAACCCTGGATAAACCTGGGCTTTCTCCAATTCCAAATGTGCATAAATCGCCATGGAGCCATCATCATGAAGAATGATGATGTTATTGGCTTCGGCGCTATAGGCTTTATTGACGCCGCCTTTATAGAAGTCATTGTCAACTTCCATGACAATGCCGGCTCTAGCCGCATGAATCGGCGTGCCCACCGGCATGGCGATATCTACTGCATATTTATTCTGTTCGTCGGTATGGCTGAAACTGCCGTTAAAAGCCTGGGAAATTTGAAAGGTTGCGCCGGGCGCCAGCGGCGGCAAGTAACTGATTTTAGAGTAGTATTGCGCTAAAGGGCTGCCTATCGTGTAACGGTATTTAAGAGCCATACGCCAGGATGCCTGCTGATTAATGCCGCCTATTTCAAAAAGAGTATCTGACTTCCCCGATTCAATGACAAACCGTTTCGGCAGTTCGGGGGTTGAACGGACATTTTCCTGCTCGGCAAAATCGACTTCAACTTCAACAGGGCCGGCATAATCATTGCGAATATAAAAGCTTGGCTGTCGTTCTTCACCTGACTGCAACAGCCAGACCAATTGCTTGTTTGCTGCCTTCATTTGTCTGACCTCAACCTTCTGCGCGGTTTTCGGCGGCTTATCGGTAAAATGCCATATACCTTGCTTATCCTGAAATTTGTAGAGTTTTTGCCCTGTAGCATTCAATGAAAACAGGGATAACAGGATAAAAATAAACAATGGGATTTTCATTTTTTACTCGCAAATTCAAATGCCGGGGTTGAGCATTTTACAACTGCTTCAAAGTAAGTAGTAAGTAGCCCGGATGGAGCTTTGCGCAATCCGGGGCCAGTGGCTGGAGCCTTCACACTTGATGTCGGGTGGTATAGGCGAATAGGCTGTTTGTAAGGAGAATTAAGGAATAAGACACGAAATTTTTAGGCGAAGAAGTCTATTTTGAACAAAGTAGCTCTTCGATCTCACTTCCAATAATATGTTTAGCTGTAATGTCATACAGCCAAGTTACTTTCTATTACGTTCGTCGGTTGTTCAATCAAATCTTCTTGCGATTGTGCTTGACGTTGTTGCATTTTCTCAGCTCGCAATTCGTCAAGCGTTTTGCCGCGTTCTTTATGCACAGCAAACAAGTAGATATTGAGCGTTGACCAACCTGTAATGCGCTTTCCCCATTCGTTATAGGTCATTGCTTCGCCCTTATGCCGAACTTCAGTCTTGCTCAGCACTTCGGCTTCGGAATTTTCTTTGTTGGCAATGGTTAAAATATCGCCTTGTTTTAATATATCCCACTCGAATAGCTGAGGAATTCTAGGCAAATATTGTTTGCTACCTGTGGCACTGGACATTCGTTGTTTACTATTCGACAAACTGCTTCCGCTATATATATCAACATAATTGTTTTCAAGCGTTGGCAATGGCAAAACTTGTTCGACATTCACAAAGTATTGATCCAGCAGCTTTCCCGGATTTAATGTGAAGCAGCTAAAATCTACACCATTGGCAATAAGCCACGAAATGGCAGACAGTGTTTGAGCATCAAATTCTGATGCAACTAATAAAATGCGTTGTTTCTGGTTAAAAGTTTCGGAAGCGTTATTGATTTTCAAGAACTCGTCGAGTTTTCTTCTGGCAATCTCGCTCGCCGTTAAATTTTTGTATTCTCTAAAGCTTTCTTCGCTGCGATGTTTTTCGATGTATGGAGCATAAATTAATTCGATTAGGCGCTCCTGCGTTTTAATTGTTGCGAGACCTGCCGCATACATTATAGCTTGAAATTCAAAAGGTTCTTTACGCTGCCTGATATCTTCGAGATCGCGTTTTATTTCAATCAAAACTAAGCGCCCGCTTCCGTCAATAGCCATTAAGTCACTCTTGCCTCTTTCGGAGTTTACGACGTGCTGCCCGACTATTAAAAGGCTTTCGATTGAAGCTTCTTCTCCATTTTCCGACACAAACAAAATCTCGACGTGACTTCTGATAAATTCTTCCAAATGGCTTTCTTTAAGAAAAATATCTTTGAAAGTGGTCGGAGAAAAGACGGCATCTTTTCTTGTTAATCCGTTTGTGATGTCAACATGAATCAACATTTTTATCCTCAAAATTAAATATAAACCATTCCAATATAATTTTTATAAATCACAAATATCATAACCTTCGGCGTATTCTTCCCAATTAACCAACGACAAAACATTTTTCATTTCTTCATTCAAATTATCGTTTATTCTGTGTGTAAACCAACAAACAAACAGAATTGAATTATATTCAAAGTAAGGATCAGGTTTTCTCGCACCTCCGCGTGATTCAAATTTAGCTATCCTAGTAGTGAGTTCCAATAAAACAATTACACATTAAGCCACCCCAAGGTCGAATTTATTCCAGCGGAATACGGCAGGTGACGCATTAAACTCGCCGATCCCTTTTAGGATTCGCGTTTTCAGTTCAT
>NZ_CADCXN010000023.1 GCF_902806695.1 Candidatus Methylobacter favarea
GCCATGCCCCCTCACTCAAATTACTCGGGTAACGTTTTTTCCGTTTTTTGTGCTCATACTATTTATTTCATAATCAAAATTGATACCTTATGGGCGAAAAGATGAATTTCCAAACAGCTTCTTAGACTCGCAGCAAGCCCCAGATCATCAATATCAGCAGGGCGCAGGCGCTGCAAGAGTCCGCGCAAAAGTTCCAGCATGTGTCGGGTAATTCGACTGATGTTTTTCGCATCATGAACTAATCCGGGGCAGTCATTTTCCGCAGTTTGCGAAATAGATGCCGCAACGGCGTTGATCGCAGCCAGACATTGGCCAAATTCATCATGAAGCTCGCGGGCCAGATAACGCCGTTCGTGCTCCTGGACAGTCATCAACTTTACTGTTAACTGCTTACGCTCGGAAAGAAGCTGCTGCTGGCTGGACGCCAGTTGATTGATAGCCTTTGCTGTCCGCTGCCATTCATCGAGTTTGAATGTCGGCAGCCGAAACGACAACTCCCCTTCCTTCATTTTCTCAAGTCCCGCAACGATGGCTTGAGCCGGATCCAGGGCTCGATTCACGGTGAAATAAACCAGCAAGCACAGCGCCAGTGTAGTGCTGGCAGACAGCGACATCAAGCCGCCAACCTGATGCCAGGCGCTCGCTATTTCCATTTCCGCACTGGGCTCAACGCTGGCGGAGCCCTGAACCTGGCCTTTGAATGTCACTTGCCGCGTCACGGCAAAGCCCGGATTGAATGCCCTGCGGTAAATATATTCAAACCAGGCCGGCCAGCTACGCGCCGCTGTTGCTGAGCCATTGCAGAGACTCCGCTTGAGATTGCTGTGCCCTGATAAATAATTTACGCAAATGCCCGGTGCAGTGCTGGTTTCTTTCCATAAGCCAAAATCCGGGAAACGTTCCGGCTGACCGAAGCCGGCTGCACTACGCAGCAGTTGCAGTTCCAATTGCTTGTCGATAGATTCAGCCGTTAGGCGGGTTTCAAGCCGTGTTTGCCGATCAGCTTGATAGAACACATACACCGCTGTAGCCAACAGGCAGACAGCGGTAATAAGGATAATATGCGATACCAGATAAACTTTAAGATTCATAGCAGGCTTATTCAATATTTGGCGGCGATTCAGCAAGCGTTATTAATTGCCGTTATTTTATGGCTTTCAGGCTATTTTAAGCCGGCATGGCCGATCAGGAAAATAGGCAGGTGTAAGGTCGGGCAAATTGCCCGGCTTTTGCAGGCGCCTTTCAGCTTACTTGATTACGCTGCTACGCTAAGCTGATGACTATTCAATCGATAAAACTAATAAGAGGAAAATCCATGTCAAGCTATCTTTTTGATGATTGCAATATTCAATGGCAACACCTTGAAGGTTTTGATAATCTTGCCTATTCGATTCTCGACATCGATGAAAACAATAAAATCATCGATGTGTTATTCAAGTTTGCGGCAAACAGGCGAATTGTTCTGCACCGGCATTTAGCCCTGAATAACACGTTTGTTATTCAGGGCGAGCATCGTCTTTATGAAGCCGATGGGGCCCTGAAGGAAGTAAGGCCAGTCGGACGCTATACATCCAGTCCGCCCAGCGATGATCCGCATAGAGAAGGCGGCGGCGATATGGATGCTATCGTTTTTTTCAGCATTCGCGGCAGTGATGGCGTTTGCTACGAGATTCTTGATGATGACTTAACGGTTATCGCTACGCTTGGCATGCAGGATTTAATCGGCTTATGTAAAGCCCAGCAAGAATGCAAAAAATAACGGTCCTGGAGTAAAAATGAAGCTTTTGCAATTAAACAAAAAAGGCTTAAATCAGGTATGGATGATAGCGGTCATCGGCCTGATTATGAGTAATTCAGTAAATGCGGCAACCCGCATCGCCATTTTAAACTTTGAATTGAATGACATCACGTCATTACCGAATACGCCGGCAGAGTCAAGCCGCACCGGTTCGATCAAGCCCTTGCTTGAGCAGGCGCTTAATAACGCCGGTAATTATGAAATTATTCACATAAACGCCGATGCCCAAAAAGCGGCTAATTCAGGATTTGGCTATCTTTTCAGGTTTACTGATGCGGCCGCCAAACTTGGCAGGCAGTTTGGCGCTGATTGGGTGATTGTCGGGCAGCATAGCAAACCCAGCTTTTTGTACTCTTACCTAATGGCCCATTTAATTAACGTAAAAACGCAGCATCTGGCAGGCAGCTATGCGATTGAGCTCAAAGGGAGCCATGAAAAAGTAATGCATCGAGGCGTTAAGGCGCTTGCCGATAAAATTACTGAAACAGTAAATCAATAACGGATTATGCCTGAGGGAATGTCACCCTGCCTGCTATTGTTGTCGCCGGATCAACATCTGAAGGCGACAGCTTTTTCAAAAGGTTTAATTGCCCTTTTCGCCACCCAGTTTTCCAAGTGTTTCCGCAAGGCTCCGAGTAGCTCTATCTTTCCCCTCTTCAGGTTGAAAGCTACAGGATTTGCAATCCCACTTCGTATGGTTCAGACTTTGATAGGCTTTCATTTTTGATTCTCAGGACTTATGATCGTGCATCAGAGAGTAATGCAGCATGGAATGAGACTCCTTCCTGAGTGATGGGCTTGCCCGGCAATTCTAAAGGCGCTGTCAGATCGAATGACAAAATAATTTAATCTGTATATATCTTATGGAATTCAATTCTCACACGACTTCATGCCTGGATTGCAGGCTGGCTGATTTATGCCTCCCTTACGGGCTCCAAATAAATGAAGTCAGGCTGCTTGATGAGATTGTTAAAGCCAAACGGCCTATGCGAACTGATCAGTTCCTGTATGTTCAGGGTCAGGAATGTCAGAATTTGTATGCTGTTAAATCAGGCTCTTTCAGAAGTTTTATAACAAACTCGGAAGGCGTTGAGCAAACCATAGGGTTCTATTTGCCGAGTGAGTTAATGGGCCTGGGTTCTTTTCAACATGGAAACTTTACCTGTTCTACGGTGGCACTGGAAACTGGTTTGGTCTGTGAACTACCCTTATCCCGTCTCAATGGCTTATGTGCGGAAATACCTGGTCTTCAACTTCAACTGATGCGAATGTTAAGCAAAGAAATCGTATCTGACCATGACAAAATAGTTTTGCTTGGGCATCGTTCCGCAAAACAAAAAATGGCAACATTTTTGTTGATGCTATCACAGCGCTATGGCGCACTTGGTTTTTCAGACTCAGAGTTTAATCTGAGTATGCGCCGTCAGGATATTGCCAATTTTCTTGGCTTAACTATTGAAACGGTCAGTCGCCAGTTCGCGGTTTTAAAAAAGAATGGCGTCATCACCCTTAAACAACGCAGTGTTCAAATTAATGATTTGAACTTGCTACGATTAATTGTTGAACCTTAAGGTCAGTTGAACACTTATCCTCTGCAGATTGAGCGGCTTCTTATTCAGCAAGAACAAATGTACTGCATTGTGAAGAGGCAGTACTTTAGTTCTTGCAGTCAGTAATAACGATTACTTCAGCACTATTTCTGCAGAATTCGAAGCAGGCGTCTTACTGGGCCCTTTACTCTCACCACAGGCTGTAATAGTTGCAGCAGTAATAATTAGTAATAAAAAATGGCTAATAATTTTCATAGACTTTTCTCGTTTGTGAGGTTTTAAATAGCGCCTTTTAACCCGCAGTCAGGGGAAAGGAGAGTTTGATTGCCCTCAACTTGTGAAGGATATGGGATTATTGCATTTAAAGAAGAAATGATATTGATCTGGATCAAGAAAACATAAAGTAATCTCAGCCAGTCTCAAAGCCACTAAAACAGGCTTTTTTAAAGCAATCGGACAAAGGTAGCCGATTCTCTTGCAAGGTGCCCTGATGTCTACAGTCTTGAATGAACTGTCCGAGGCGGCTTTTACGGGCCATTATTCCCTGTAACAGCAACGGTTAGAGTAATCTTTATGAGTGCCTTTTTGGCCTTGACTGGCACGGACTTTGGCATTATTTATTAAAAGCGCATAATATTTCCACTTGTCTAAAATTCTTTGTTAAAAATTTAGGTATTGCTAATTAACTATAGATAATCTCATTATTTCTTTTAGCCATCAGAAGCCTTACGGAATATTCCAACATCTTTTGGCACTTGCTGTAGCATTTTGACTTGCGGCGCAACCTGGCAAGG
>NZ_CADCXN010000024.1 GCF_902806695.1 Candidatus Methylobacter favarea
GATAAAATTTTGGCGTTTATTGCTTATTTCAATAAAACCATGAGCAAGCCCTTTAAATGGACATACCAAGGTAAGGTTATGACTATTTAACCCAACATTACGGGGAATTTATGGATTGATGTACTAGCGTAGTTCTGAAAACTCCCAGCATGAAAGAGCCTATGCAGCTATTGGAACGCCTACAAGCTGAATATGGCGAACAGTTTGAGAAGGATAAGGCCGGGGCTGAATTTGATGGCCTTGCCAATAAAGCCATGTTGGATGATGTCAAAGGGCAGCTATCCAAAACAGCTAAGGGCGCAGGTAAAGATAGAGCGGTTAACCCTGATGACTTACAAAAACTGAAAGCCGATTACCTGCAATTATCTGAAAGTTCAATACCGGAAGCAACCCGGCGATTATTCAAGACCAACGAAACTAGCATACAGTCAATGACTTTGTTACAGACACAGAACGAGCGCGGTATTTTAGTATTCAGAGATGAATTAACGGGCTTGTTGGTGAAATGGGATAGAGAGGACGGAGCAGACGAACGCGCCTACTTTCTGGAGGGCTGGAATGGTAACTGCTCCTATACTGATGTAAAGATAGGCCGGGGCATAACCGATGCAAAATCAATCTGTATTAGTTTACTTGGCGGCATACAGCCCGACAAGTTAAAGCGGTATCTGTATCAAGCCACCCAAGGGAACAATGATGGCCTAATACAACGCCTACAGCTTGCCGTGTGGCCTGATGAGCCTAAAGACTGGCAGTTAGTCGACACCAAGCCGAACAAGACTGAAAAGCAACGAGCTTTCGATATTGTGAAGACATTAGCTGAACTGGATTTCATACAGTATGGAGCAATCCAAAGCGAGTATGACGAACGGCCTTATTTTAGGTTTGATGATGCCGGGCAAGCCATATTTAATCAATGGCTGACGGAGTTACAGACTATCAAGATTAAGCATGAAGAAGACCCCTTGATGGTTGAACACTTTGGCAAGTTTCGTTCCCTGATGCCATCGTTAGCATTGATATTCCATTGCATAGATATTGCAGACAACAAAGCACGGGGTAATGTAAGCAGCCAGGCGGCACGATTAGCGGTTGATTGGTGTGATTACCTGGAAAGCCATGCAAGGCGCATATATACAATGGCAGAGAGTCCAGAACATGAAGCGGCGGTTCGATTGTCAGATAAGATAAAATCCGGCACTTTATCCAGTTCGTTTAGTGCAAAGGATGTTTACGATAAACACTGGCATGGTCTAAAAGACAAGTCGGAAGTCGAAGCGGCTTGTAATGTCCTGATTGATGAAAACTGGCTGAGAATAACAAGGAAACCAAAGCCAGCGACAGGACGGCCACCTTTACCGGCGTATCAAATTAACCCCTATTTTTCTGCAAAACACGACTACATGGAAGGGGCTAAAGTGGCTAAAGGGGGTTTAGCTACTTTAGCCACCTTGACATATAACGATTTTCAGAATATTTCGCAGTCAAATAACTGGGAGGTTTTCTAATGTCAGCATTGTTAAAGATTAGGGAAGAAGGTTTTGATGTCATTCTCTTTGGCGATGCTTTTAAGGTATCACCAGCAAACGAATTAACCACGAAGCAGCGGGAGTTCTTAAAACGTCACAAAGCTGAAATTATCAACGCTCTGCAAAACCAAGGCGCCTGGATAGAGTTGCCCGACCCAGGCGCGTTGACGGTCACTTGCTACACCCCGGATGGCAAGCCAATCGAAGTACCGGCCGCCAGTCCGGAACATGCAGAGCAATTAAGACTATGGAACCCAAAACTAAAACACAGGAGCAGTAGCGAAGCGTAAACCGCAGGAGGTGACCCCCTAGAAACTGGACAGTAATTTAACGGGCAGCCTAGAGATAATCTGGGCTGCATTTTAGGTAAGCGCTAATAGTGGAGCAGAAACTAATGCCGGGTAAAACAGTATGTTATGTGCAAAGGGTATCATTATTAGCGATAGGCGCCGCTCTAAACACTGATAAAAGCAGGAATCAAACAGACATGACAACACCAAAATTTAAGCCGGGAGTATCAGGCAACCCCAAGGGCAGACCGAAGGACAAAACTCCGGCCACCCTCTTGAGAAAATCCATTATGGGCGACATGCCGGCAATCCTTAACACCCTGGTAGAGTTAGCCAAGGGCGGCGATGTGCAGGCGGCCAAGGTGCTTCTGGATCGCGTGTGTCCTGCCTTGAAGCCGCAAGCTATGCCCATATGCTTGCCGGTTAATGGCACCCTGGCAGAACAGGGCGGCGAAATCATCAAGGCCACGCTGTCCGGACAGATTCCACCCGACCTGGGCAGCCAGTTGATAACCGCCTTGGCGCATCAAGCAAAAATCCTTGAAACCAACGATATTATCAGACGGCTTGAACGCCTGGAATCCAGCACATGAAAAACCTAGAAACACGCTTACAGAACCTGGAAAAATCCAGACCAGGTATTAATTCACTTAGCGAATTATCTTATGAAGAATTGAAAGCGGAGGGGAATAAAATTAAAGCTAAATTAAAAACCTTGCTGGAATCCGGTGATTATACCGGTGATGAAGTGGTTGAAATCAAGCGGGTGCTGGAACGGCTTAATAATTATGCAGACTGAACCTTGAACTGCCGACCCCTGCCCCCTATTGATATGGAAGGCCGCCACCCCGCCTTTCTCTATGCAGACGACCACTTTAGCCGTTGCATATAGGGCACAGGGTAGAGAGACATCCTATATTTTTTAAAATATAGCCATTGTAATCCATAAGCAAGAGGCGACAAAATGAACAAGACCACCCAAGACCAAACCGAGAAAAGAATCCGCACATTAAGTGACTTTATCGGTGCTGTGTCGTGATTCCAGGGGAATAGGCTAATTGACTTGGATACTCCCTGGGGAACAGGGTAAAACCTTGCTTGTGTATAAAAATCGCTATAATAATGCCGTGAGAGAGGCAATCAGTAATTGTTGAACCTTTTCGACTTATTGAAGGAAAGACAAGAGATTAAAAAGTAGTTTTATTGAAATTTGAACGCAATTCAAGAAAAACGACTTTGCGTTGATAACCGACAAGATGGACGGCTATTTGCAACAACCTGGCACTGTTAAAAGCTCGGTATTTGGGGTTTAACAAACGCTAAATAAAAAACTATTGAATTAACGAATAACTACAGAATCATGCAAAAACACATGGGCCGTTCAACAACAGCTATGCGCCGACAGAGCTAGAAGAAAAACCAAATGAAAAAATCCGACCCTTTTAAGATACTTACACCCAATGAACGATGGGCGCCAACGCAAAGCCAAATGGACGCTTTTCAAAACGCCTATGAAAAGTTATTGCCACCCTTAGTTTACAAAATCAGATTGGCAGTCGCAAAATGGAGAGATGAAAACTATCAAGGCGCTTCGGAAACCTCAAAATCATTGTTGAACTTTTGGTTTAATCAAGAACATCTTCTCGGGCAAACCAAATTCAGTTTTTTCTTTTCACAACGTGAAGCCATTGAATCCATTATTTACCTCTACGAAGTAGCCGCCGCTAAAGACAAATACGAACTCATGCGCTTCGATTCTTCGCAACGTGTCAGTACAGGCATGTTTGATGAAACGTGGACACGGTATGTTGTGAAAATGGCGACCGGCGCAGGTAAGACAAAAGTAATGGGATTGACTTTAGTGTGGTCATACTTTCATAAACTCTATGAGGCGGAAAGTCAGTTATCAAAGGATTTTTTGGTCATTGCTCCCAACATCATTGTGCTAAACCGTTTACGCAAAGATTTTGACGGACTGAAAATGTTTTTTGCTGAACCATTTTTTCCCGATAACGGCTTTGACGACAAAGATTGGAAAAACGATTTTCATTTAACTTTACATATTCAGGACGACCTTAAACCCATCACTGAATCGGGCAATATTTTCTTGACCAATATTCACCGGGTATTTTTCAATGAAGAACCTGAACAATCTTTTGAAACGACTTTTTTAGGTGTAAAACCTAAACCTGATGCCGACACTTCAAAAGGCTTGGACTTGGGTAAAGTCATGCGCAGCGACAAGATTAAAGATTTGGTGGTGTTGAATGACGAAGCCCATCACATACATGACAATTCTTTAGCCTGGTTTAAAAGCATTGAAGACATCAGCAATAAACTGAAACTAAAAAATGGCAATGGCATAAGCCTGCAGGCAGACTTTTCTGCCACGCCAAAACACAGTGACGGTAGAATTTTTGTCCAGACCATTTGCGATTATCCTTTGGTGGAAGCCATCAATCAAAATGTCGTAAAGTCGCCGGTATTGCCTGATGAAGCATCAAGACAAAAAATTCAGGAAAAAGAGAGCAGCGATTTTGTAGAACGTTACCGGGATTACATTGATTTAGGTTATCTGGAATGGGAACAGCAGTACGAGGAGTTAAAAACCCATAAAACACCTATCCTGTTCATCATGACCATGAGCACCCATGAAGCAGATCAGGCAGCGGCATTTTTGGAGGCTAATTACCCGAAAATGAAAAATGCGGTGTTGACTATTCACACCAATAAATCGGGTGAAATAAAGGAAACGGCCTCCAGCAAAAAGGACAAGGACAAACTGGAAGCGCTAAGAAAAGCAGCGGACGACATTGATAAAGACCATTCACCTTACAAGGCTGTCGTTTCAGTGTTAATGCTTAGGGAAGGCTGGGATGTACGCAATGTAACCACCGTTGTTGGGCTGCGCCCATTCGGCGCGGAATCCAAAATTTTACCGGAACAAACCATTGGCAGGGGTTTACGGAAAATGTTTTCACTGGATACCCCTGAAAAACTGGTTGTAGTGGGCACCCCTGCGTTTTTGGAATTTGTGGAAAGCCTTAAATCAGAAGGCGTGGAATTTCAATACAGTCCAATGGGCAAAGGCTCAAAAGGCAAATCGCCGGTTATTGTAGAAGTGGATAAAGACAACCCATACAAAGATTTGGATGCGTTGGATATTCCCATTCCGCAGATGAGCCCCAGATTTTACCGGGAGTTTAAAAATTTGGAGTTAATAGATGTAAGCAAATTCAAAAACGACAGGGTAACGCTTAAAAAATTTAACAGCACTGAATTGAAAGAAATCATCTTCAATGACATTGACGGTGATTTTTCTCATAAAACGATTTTCAAAGATACCGTTCCCGATTATCGCAATGTCATCGGGTTTTTTACTTCCGTTATTTTAAAAGACAGCCGTTTGGTCAGTGGTTTTAATATTCTCTATCCCAAAGTGGAAAGCTTTATTAAATACCAATTATTTACCCAGGAAGTGGAATTAAGCGATGCTCAAGCCATGCGCAACCTTTCCGAATTGCACCCAAAAGAGGTTTTGAAAACATCGTTTAAAAAAGCGATTGACGAACTGACCGTTACCGATAAAGGAACAGCAGAAGTTAAAAATTATATTTCCTTAAAACTTACCAAACCGAAAATTGCCGAAAACCAGCCTTTCCTTATTCCAAAGAAATCAGTCTTCAACAAAATTATTGGCGACAATCCTTTTGAATTGGAATTAGCTTCGTACTTAGAAAGCCGTTTTAATGATGTCATTTCTTATGCCAAAAATAGCATGGGTGAAGGCGGAGTCAATTTTAAAATGGAGTATCAAGCCGAAAATGGCAACATACGGGATTATTATCCGGACTTTTTTGTAAAAACCAATGCCAATACTTTTTACATACTTGAAACCAAAGGCCGCGAGGATTTAGACGACCTACGGAAAATCAAACGCCTGGCGACCTGGTGCCAAGACATCAACGCCATACAAAACCAGTACACCTATACCCCTGTGTATGTGAAACAGGAAAAATGGGATGAGGTGAAAAAGGATATAAAATCTTTCAGAGAACTGTGTCTGTTATTTGAATTGCAATAATGCAATGTCGGTGCATCAATATCAATAATTATGGCTGGAACTGCGAATATAAAACTTCATATTTGCAGAAAACACCATAACTGCTATTATGAATTTCTATATTTGCAGAACAAATAAGTAACCAAGGCAATGAATATAAGCAGTTTTAAGTCGGGGAAATCCGTACAGCGCTATCAGTACAAGAGCTTTGAGCCAAATTTGGTAGATGTGGCTTGGCAAATTGACAATGCCGAACTGATAATGCTTTTGAGCCAAGCCAATATTAAACTGGGCGAACTGAATGCCTTCTCGCAACTGATACCCGATGTGGATTTTTTTATCAAAATGCATGTATTCAAAGAAGGTACAAAAAGCAGCCGCATAGAAGGCACTCAAACCAATATTGACGAAGCCATACAAAAAGAAGAATACATACAGCCGGAAAAAAAAGACGATTGGCAAGAGGTTCAAAATTATGTGCAGGCCATGAACCAAGCCATAGAGAGTTTGGAAAAACTGCCCTTGAGCAATCGCCTGTTAAAACAAACCCACCAAACTCTTTTGCAAGGCGTCAGAGGCACCCATAAACTGCCCGGTGAATTTCGGCAAAGTCAAAACTGGATTGGCGGCAGCAGTTTGGCCGATGCGGTATTTATTCCGCCGCACCAGGATTCAGTAAACGATTTAATGGCTGATTTGGAAAAGTTTCTGCACAACCACAATAACCCTGTCCCACCGCTTGTAAAAATAGGCATTGCCCATTACCAGTTCGAAACCATTCACCCTTTTTTGGATGGCAATGGCAGGATTGGGCGTGTGCTGATTACCTTGTTTCTGGTAAGCAACCAATTGTTGTACAAACCGACCTTGTACCTATCTGATTTTTTTGAAAAAAATAAAACGTTGTATTACGACAATCTAACCAGAGTAAGAACACATAATGATTTAACCCGCTGGCTTAAATTTTTTTTGGAAGGCGTCCGCAGCACGTCTGAAAATTCCATACAAACATTTAAAGGCATTATCGCACTGAGAAGCGAGATGGAACACAAAATCATGTCGCTGGGCAAAAAACAGGCCCTGGCAAAATCATTTTTACAGTACCTGTACAGCAAACCGATAACCGATGCCGGCGATGTAGCGGAAGCACTTGCTGTCAATGTTTCCACGGCGCTACGACTGATTGATGATTTTATCAAGTTAAACATATTGATAGAAATCACCGGATTCAAGCGTAATAGAATTTTTGCTTTTGATGGCTACATTCAACTATTTAGATCATGACTGAACAAGACCGCGACCGCATCCTTGAACTCATCAAGGCGGGCGAAAAACTGCCCAAGGAATACATCTACAAACTATTTGCCGATGAAGAAGACGTGTTTCTGTTCTGGAATGGTCGCAAGGAAGAGGTGACCAATATTGCCCTGCCTTTCCACAGCATTGAGCATATCGACGTGCCGCGAAAAGAAGCCGACAGAAAAGGCGATAATTTTGATCTGTTTGCAACCGACCTGAGAGGAAGGCAACAAAAAGGCTGGACCAACAAACTGATTTGGGGCGACAACAAGCTGATTCTTTCCTCCCTGGCAAATGGCCCGATGCGGGAAGAAATTGAACAGGAAGGCGGCTTGAAGCTCATTTATATCGACCCGCCTTTTGCCGTCGGCGCGGACTTTGGCTTTAACATCGAAATAGGCGGCGAAACCGCCGAAAAGAAACAAAGCATCATCGAAGAAATCGCCTACCGGGATACCTGGGGCAAAGGTATCTCATCTTACCTCACCATGATGTACGAACGCTTGAAACTCATGCACAATTTGTTGGCGGAAGATGGAAGTATTTATGTGCATTGTGATTGGAGGGTTGTTAATTATTTAAGGCTTCTACTTGACGATATATTTGGTTCCGGCAATTTTAGAAATTCGATTGCATGGAATTATTCAGGTTGGAATAAAAAGCTGAACTATGGTTTTGAAAAGCGATATGACTCAATTCTTTTTTATGGCAAAAGTAATAAACAAATTTTCAATTCCTACTTTGAAAAATGGGACTCGAAAGAAGAATATGTCAAAAGAAGAAAACAGAAACCGCTGATTGAAGAAGGAACAAAAAGAGAATATGTATTATCAGACGGAGGCAATGGGACAAGAATAAAAAGGTATTTGGATGAAGCAATCGCTGAAGGTGTAGTTGTTGATGATGTTTGGTCATTAGACAAACTAAATAACTCTGCAAAAGAAAATGTTGATTATCCCACTCAAAAACCGGAAGCCTTATTAGAACGAATTATCAAGGCCAGCAGCAACGAAGGCGACTTAATCGCCGATTTCTTTTGTGGCAGTGGCACTACCGCAGCGGTTGCTGAAAAGCTGGAGCGTAAATGGATCACCACCGACTTGGGACGGTTTTCAATCCATACCGCACGTAAACGCTTGATAGGCGTACAAAGAGAACTACAGGCTAGCGGCAAGGATTTCAGGGCGTTTGAAATTCTAAACTTGGGCAAATACGAACGTCAGTTTTTTATGGACGACCTGACCAACGGTAAACGCAAAGCCAAGGAAGATTTGTATATGGATTTAATCCTGGAAGCCTACAAAGCCAAACGCATTGAAGACCACAGAACTCTACACGGCAGCAAGGCAGGCCGCTTTGTCAATGTCGGCCCTCTGGATGTGCCGGTAACGCAAAGCCGCTTGATGGATATTTTTGAAGAATGCCGCCAAAAACTCTATACGCAAGTCGATGTCTTAGGCTTTGAATTTGAAATGGGTTTAACGCCACAATTTATTCAGGAGCTCAAGGAAAAGGGCGTTTCCGTAACGCTTAAATACATACCCAAAGAGGTATTCGACAAAAGAGCCGTAGAAAAAGGCCAAGCAAAATTCTTCGATGTCGCCTACCTCAATGCTAAAGTGCATCAAAAAGCCAACAGTGTGCAAATTGAATTGACCGATTTTGTGACCCATTACACCCAGGACGATATTGAAGAACTGCAACAATCCATGCGGGCAGGAAGCAAGGTTGTCATTGAAGACGGGCAAATCATCAAAATCGAAAAGGATAAAAACGGCATTATTAACCGGACCGTCCTGACTCAAAACTGGTACGACTGGATAGACTATTGGGCGATTGATTTCAACTACGAAGACAAACAAGAAATCATCAAAGTAAAAAACGACAAAGGCGAAACAGTTGAAAAGTGGACAGGCAATTACCTGTTTGAAAACGAGTGGCAGAGTTTCCGCACCAAGAAAAATCCTAAGCTTGAATTTACCAGCATAGCCCACGAATACCAGCAACCAGGAAAATACAAAGTAATGGTCAAAGTGGTGGACATTTTGGGAATTGACACGAGTAAAATCATTGAAGTGAAATTATGATGGCCGCTTCCACTTGAAATATTCTTCTGTGTAAAACAGCGTCTAATATTTACCACTTTCAGCCTCCATTTTTACAAGTTCATACACCAGTAAATATTAAACAAGCAAGGAGTCATTAAATGGATGATTTAAACAATAAAGACGAACGCTCATTATTGACCCAATTGCTCGAGGATTCAAAGCTTTACAAAGAAGGGAAAAACTTTAAGGAGTTACTCGATTTTGTAAATAGTCTCAGCAATTTTGCACCCTTTAATGTTTTCTTACTCCATATTCAGAAGCCGGGGTTGATGTTTGCAGCGTCTGAACATGACTGGAAAAAAAGATTTAATCGCACGCTAAAAGAGGGAGCAAGGCCGCTTCTTATTTTATGGCCATTTGCGCCGGTGGCCTTAGTTTATGATGTGAAAGATACCGAAGGCGACGATTTACCAGTCGATGTTGCCCAGGCATTCAGGGCTACAGGTGGAATGACAGCAGAGCGCATTCAAGCTTTTATAAAGAAGCTTATGAGACTGGGTATAGATACGAAGTTGATTGAATATGGCGAGTGGCATGCAGGCCACATAAAAAGGCCGGAACATGACTTAAAAGTCATCAATCAGCCGATGCAGGAAAAAGAAAAGCCGAATTATCTGATTAGGTTAAATAAGAATCACGATGCTAACGTCCAATTCGCTACATTAGCGCATGAGTTGGCTCATCTTTACTTGGGGCATTTAGGCGCGGATAAATGTTTAAAGATACCGGAGCGGTTGAATAAATCTCTTAACGCGAAAGAACTGGAGGCGGAATCTGTGTGCTACATTGTCTGTCATCGTAATAATGTTAAACCAAATTCCGAGGCTTACTTGACGAATTTTGTAGATAATAAGTTGCAAGCTAAAAACATGGATTTATATGCCTTGTTAAAAGCAGCAGGCCAGATCGAAACCATTCTTAATTTAGTCGAGCACACCAGTTTTAAAGATTAATGATGAATCCATCCACTTTACACAAATCGATGAAGGTCAGATTAAATTGATTTCTGTATTAGGTTAGGCCCTTTTACATGAGAACCATAGATGTTGATCCCTATACTGCACTGGATGAGGATTGAAGAGTGTGTTCAGAGTACCCAACCCAAGAGTGATAACGTAAAGATCGAGGCAGGTAATACCGGCTTTTTTGTACCCAAAATTCAGGCAAGTATTGCGGTAGTATTGTCAAAATAAGAGGCAAAAACTAAAATAGTGACACCATTAGTGACATTCACTGCTACATTATTTTTTAGTGCTTAATAATCAATTATTTACAGGCTAATTATATACCGGCCCTCGTACCAAATGTAGGTTCAGAGCCGTGCAAAGAAATACATAAACCCGCAAGTCATAAGGCTTGGCGGGTTTTTTATTGTCCGAAGAAATCCAATGAAACACAGCAGTATCCAATAAAAGGTGTTACCTCATTTGTTACCTTGTCTATAATTCTTATAAAAAAGATAACAAATGAGAGGTAGCAAATGGCGGTTAATCCTAACAAAGATACTGATTACCGGGCTGCGCAATCCCTGGCGATGGACGGCCTATGTCGGACGGCACCATCCGCACGGCGCTTAAATCGCTAGGCCTTGATTCGGACGTGATGACGGTGCACGGATTCAGAACCACCGCCTCAACCCTGCTCAATGAACAAGGCTGGAGTCCGGATGCGATAGAAAGGCAATTAGCCCACGCGCCAAGGGATGCGGTTCGAGCTGCTTATAACCGGGCGCAATACCTGGATGAGAGGCGACGCATGATGCAAAGCTGGGCTGATTATTTGGATAGTTTAAAAAAGGCGCAGAAGTAATCCCATTTAGGCACATCGTTTAAACAAATCTATCGCATATAACAAAAATACATGACTTTACTCAACAAATTACTGGACACCTACCGGCAAGCCGCACAAGCCCAACGCGAAAAAGGCACTTATTTTGAAGATTTGATTATCGGCTACTTACGCAACGAAGCCAGTTATAAAGATTTGTATAGCAACGTTTGGACGTATGCGGATTGGGCAAAGGAACAAGGCATGGATGGCCGCGATACCGGCATTGATCTGGTTGCCAAAACAGCCGGAACCGATGAATACCATGCCATTCAATGCAAATTTTACGCGCCGGACTACCGCGTTCAAAAAAGCGATATTGACAGTTTTTTTACCGCCTCCGGTAAAAAACTCTTTACGCATCGGCTGATTATTGTCACCACCAACCACTGGAGCGAACATGCCGAAGACGCGCTGCAAAATCAACAGCCGCCGGTCAGCAAAATAGACCTTAACGATCTGGAAAACAGCCAGATTGATTGGGCGCGTTATCAACCCGATCAAGCGCCGGTATTAAAGCCCAAAAAGACCGTTCGCCCGCATCAGCAAACAGCGATTGGCAGAGTGATTAATAAATTAGCCTCTGCCGACCGTGGCAAGCTCATCATGGCCTGCGGCACCGGCAAAACCTACACCAGCCTGAAAATTGCTGAACAATTGACAGGCAGTGGCAAGCGCGTGTTGTTTTTAGTGCCAAGTCTTTCCTTACTGTCGCAAGCCTTGACCGAATGGACACAGGAAGCCAATGTGCCGTTACACAGCTTTGCCGTGTGTTCGGACAGCGCTGTCGGCAAAAAGCGCAAAAAAGACGATGACATCGTGCAAACCTTTACTCATGAGCTGCGCTATCCGGCCACCACCGATGCCGGGCATTTAGCCAGGGAAATGAGCAAGCGCCATGACAGCCGCCACATGAGTGTGGTGTTTTCCACCTATCATTCCATAGCCGTTATCAGCAAAGCGCAAAAAGAACATGATTTAGCCGGTTTCGATCTGATTATCTGTGACGAAGCCCACCGCACCACCGGCGCGACTTTTGACGGTGAAGACGAATCCAACTTTGTTAAAGTGCATGATGCCGATTTTATTCTGGCCAGCAAACGCCTATACATGACCGCCACACCGCGTATTTATGGCGATGTCGCCAAAGCCACGGCAGAAAAAGATAACGTCACCCTATGTTCTATGGATGATGAAACGCTGTTTGGCGAGGAATTGTACGTAATCAGCTTTTCAGAAGCCGTGCGGCAAAACTTGCTGGTCGATTATAAGGTGCTCGTGCTGGCGATTGATGAGGCGCATGTTAGCCAACGTTTGCAAAAACTGCTGGCCGATGATGAAAACCAACTGAAAGTGGATGATGCCGCCAAAATTGTCGGCTGCTGGAAAGCGCTATCCAAACAAGGCACAAGCGAAGACCTGGCCGATGATAATGCCGCCATGCGCCGCACCGTGGCGTTTTGTCAGGTGATTGAACCTGCCATCAAGGCGAAAACCCACAAAGTCAGCTCCAAGAATATCGCCCGCATGTTCAAAACCGTCGTTGATGTGTACCGGGAAGAAGAACTCAAACAAAGCAACAACGACCAGCCAGCGCTTGCTTTGCAATGCGAAGCCTCGCATATCGACGGCAGCATGAACGCCAGTGAAAAAGAAGCGCAAATCAATTGGCTTAAAGCCGAAACACCGGAAAGCACTTGCAGGATTCTTAGCAATGTCCGCTGTTTATCCGAAGGCGTGGATATACCCGCATTGGATGCGGTATTGTTTTTGACCCCGCGAAACTCACAGGTTGACGTGGTGCAATCAGTCGGGCGCGTCATGCGTAAAGCCGATGGCAAGAAGCGCGGTTATATCATTCTGCCCGTGGTTATCCCCGCTGGCGTAGAGCCGCATAAAACCCTGGATGACAACCGCACTTACAAAGTCGTCTGGCAAGTGCTGCAAGCCTTGCGCGCGCATGATGACCGCTTTGACGCCATGATTAACAAGCTGGACTTAATCGGCAAAGATACTTCCAAAATGGAAGTTATCGCCATTACCGATAAAATCAGCAAAAAAACTAAAAAAACTGGAAATAACAAACCGACCGGCCAACACCAATACAACCTGGGCAAAAAAAACAGCAAAGTTGCCGAAGACCACGGCCAATATGAAGTCCCGTTTGAAATGGACGACATCCAACGCGCCATTTACGCCAAAGTGGTTAAAAAATGCGGCAACCGTAATCATTGGGAAGACTGGGCCAATGATATCGCCAAAATTGCCCGCACCCATATTACTCGCATCCAAACCCTACTCGATACCCCGGAGAATACCGAAGAAATCACTGCCTTTAACGCATTCGCCAAAGAACTGCGCGATGACTTAAACAATGCCGTAAGCGATGCTGAAATCATCGAAATGCTGGCTCAACATCTCATTACCAAGCCGGTGTTTGATGCCCTGTTTAAAGATTACAGCTTTGCCCGGCACAATCCCATGTCGCTTGCCATGCAGGATATTTTGGACAAACTGGAAACGCACCGGCTGGATAAGGAAGCCGACACCCTGCACCAATTTTATGACAGCGTAAAAATGCGCGCCGAAGGCATTGATAACGCCTCCGGCAAACAAAAAATTGTTGTCGAATTATATGACAAGTTTTTCCGCAACGCCTTTCCGCGCATGACCGAACGTTTAGGCATTGTCTATACCCCGGTGGAAGTGGTGGATTTTATCCTGCACAGCGTCAATGATGTATTACAGAATGAGTTTGGGCAAACGCTGGGGGATGAGAATGTGCATATTATTGACCCGTTTACCGGCACCGGAACCTTTATCACCCGCCTGCTGCAATCCGGTCTGATCGACAAAGCGCAGCTGCCCTACAAATATAAAAATGAAATCCACGCCAACGAAATCGTGTTACTGGCGTATTACATTGCCGCGATCAATATCGAAGCGGTCTATCACGATCTGGTGGGCGGCGATTATCAACCCTTTAGCGGCATTTGCCTGACCGACACCTTTCAGCTTTATGAAAAAGGCGATTTGGTTAGCGACTTGCTGGTCGATAACAGCGCCCGCAGGAATAAGCAGAAAAAACTGGATATTCGTGTGATTATCGGCAATCCGCCGTATTCAGCGGGACAAGACAGCGCCAATGATAATAACGCCAATATTGCCTATACGTCATTGGATAATAAAATTCGTGATACTTATGCGGCGCATTCAACCGCCACCAATAAAAACGCCTTGTATGATTCTTATATCCGAGCGATTCGCTGGGCTTCTGACCGTTTGGGTGATAGCGGCGTCATGGGCTTTGTTACCAATGCGGGGTTTCTTGAAGCCAATACCGCCGATGGTTTGCGCAAATGTTTGGCCGTCGAATTTTCCAGTATTTATGTGTTTCATTTACGAGGTAATGCCAGAACGTCTGGCGAATTGCGTCGTAAAGAGAAAGATAATGTATTTGGTCAAGGCACACGCACTCCGATAGCCATTACCCTGTTTGTCAAAAATCCCGAAGCCCAAATGCACGGACAAATCTTTTTGCACGACATTGGCGATTATCTGACCCGTGAACAAAAGCTGGAAACCATCAGTGCCTTTAAAAGTATAAATGGCATTAGCAAGGCACAAGGCTGGCAACAAATTGCCCCCGATGCCCATAACGATTGGCTGAACCAGCGCGATGAAAATTTCAGTGACTTTATGCCATTAGGCGATAAAAAAAATGAAGATGCTAAGACGATTTTTGAGAATTATTCCAGCGGTGTAAAAACTAATCGCGATGCCTGGTGCTATAACTTTTCTAAAAAACTGTTAGCCGACAATATGCGTGGGATGATTGCTTTTTATAATCAGGAAATGCAGCGTTATCGGGTAGTTTGTGAAGATTTGAGCAAGGAGAGTTATCCAAAAGTTGATAGCTTTATCAATACGGATGAGACAAAGATTAGTTGGGCAGGAAGTTTAAGAGCAAATTTACCAAACTTTAAAAAACAATCTTTTGAAAATGCTTCGCTGGGATATGCTTTATATCGACCGTTCTCAAAATCATGGATGTATTACAGTCGGGAATTTAATGAACGGGTTTACCAAATGCCCCGAATTTTCCCTGATGCTTCTGTTGAGAATCTGTGATTTGTATTACAGGATTGGGAGAAACTAAAGGATTTACGGCTTTAATAACTGATGTCGTACCCAACTTGCATTTGGTGGCGGGTTCTCAATGTTTCCCGCTCTATCTCTACGAATACAGTAGCAAATTGGATAAACAGCTTAATACCGGAACACATCCACAAGGCGATCTATTTATTGATGAATTACCCGGAACGCAGGATATTTTTGCACAAACCGATATACAACCGGATTACACTCAAAAAGACGCGATTACCGATACAGGATTGACACATTTCCAAGCGACTTATCCGAATGAAACTATCAGCAAAGAAGACCTGTTTTATTACATCTATGGTTTGCTGCATTCCGAGGACTACAAAGCCCGCTATGCCGACAATCTCAGCAAAGAATTACCGCGTATTCCCTGTGTAAAAACCGCTACTGATTTTCGGGCATTCAGCCAAGCCGGGCGCGATCTAGCAAAACTGCATATTGATTACGAAAAACAGTTGATGCATCCCGTCAAGCTGGATTGTGGCAGTAAAGCCTTTGCAAGCCTGAACCCTGCGGATTTTTATATCACCAAAATGAAATTCGCCAGCAAAACCGATAAATCCACAGTGACCTACAATCACGCCATTACCATCAAAAACATTCCGCTCGAAGCCTATGAGTATGTAGTCAACGGCAAACCGGCGCTGGAATGGGTGATGGAACGCCAAGGCGTCAGCACCCATAAAGACAGCGGCATCGTCAACGATGCCAATGACTGGGCGCTGGAAACCATGAAAAACCCGCGTTATCCATTGGAGCTGTTTCAGCGAGTGATTACTGTGAGTTTGGAAACGATGAAAATAGTAAAGGCCTTGCCGGTTTTGGATATTTAAAAGATTAGCTTATGCCGCGTCTAGGCTGACACCTAAAACCGAAATCCCTTGTCAGGCTGGCGCGTGGCAATCTATCGAGTAAATGTTAATGGAATACTATGACACAGCTTGGCATACTGATAATTGCGAACACATTCAATCATATTACGCACTCTATCCTGTACCTGTTGCGGCTTTGCTAGGGTGCGGAGTTCCTCTTAAAACAACTTCCACCAGAGGAATTTCCCAACGCTCGACTTTACAACGATCCTGGTAGGGCTCTTCGCTGTCATCGCGATACCGCCTGATCATTGCCAAGACAGTAACCGATTCAATTTTACTGATTTTAGCCAGCCATTCCTGAGCGGCCTGTTTTGATAACACCGCGACAGTAACATTCCTGTCTTTTAAAACGAGCTTGCCGTTTTCATTCTCAAGGGCAAGCCGGGAGCCCGATTTTAATCCGGCCAAAAAGTGATGAATGGGATGCGAGGCGGAAAATCTTGCGGCAAAGCTTAAATCAATATCGCGCATGCCTAAAATAACGTATTGTCTGGCGCTGAAAACTGTGCCTGTTTGCGGGATGGCGTTAATTTCTCTTGGTAAAAGATGATCGCCGCTAATTTCATCCAGAAACGGATTTTGCTGATCCTGCCGCTGCATTAAACATAAAGTTTCCCTGGCGCGGGTCATGGCGACATAAAACAAACGCCGCTGTTCTTCCATGGATTGCCTTGTCCCGGTATGATGCCAGCCGCCATCGAGTATCATTAAGTGGGAGAATTCCATGCCTTTTACTGAATGAATAGTGCTTAGAAAAACGCCCTGGCTTAACCGTCTTTCACGGCGCTGTTCCGCCAAGGTTTCATACAGAAACTCCAGGGTTTGCAGATTAGGGACTTCACCGTCATCGGTTTCTCTTTGCCAATCCAGTAATATGTCCTTGAGCTGATCTGACCAGGCAGTATTGGATTCATTGCTATAGGTATCCGCCAAATAACGCAGCCAGTAACCGGCTTTGCCAAGCGGCTCGGATGCCTGTTTCAGGGCATCCAGTAAATCGGCATTTTCCCTGATGCGAAACGGAGGCGGCTGGCAATGATCTGGCAATACAATGCTGACAGGTATTTCGTGCTGCTCAAGCCATGTTCTTATTGGATCTAGCAAGCGCCATTCTTTTGCCAAAATGGCACAGTGCGACCAGTCCAGGCGACTGTCGAGTTGCCGCAAGCGCTGTAATTCCTGTACAACAGCGAGCGCCTGATCCGCTTCATTTGCCGTAGTTATTTGGTGTACCCGGCCTTTGACGAGGGTATCCAGTTTCTGCCAGCGCCCTCCCGCATCCAGTGTTTTTCTGCCCTGATTGATACGAATCGGCTGCTGCTGTTTCATCCGGTCGTGATTATGTTGAATCAGTTGATTGGCGGCGGCAATGATATGCGCGCTGGAACGGTAGTTCTCCACTAAATAATGGACATTGGCCTGGTAATCGTCTTTAAACCGGCGAATAAAACCCACATTTGCGCCGCGAAACCGGTAGATATTCTGATCGTCGTCGCCTACCGCCAAAATCTTCAGCTTGCTGTCCTCGTCTTGCCCGCGGCCTGCGATTGCGGAAATTAACCGGTACTGGTCATCGTCAATATCCTGATACTCATCCACCAGAATAAAGCGGTAACCGGCCAGTAAACGATCCCGAGTTTCATCAGCCTCCATGCCTAATAGCGGACTCTCGCTGCGCAACAGACTGATTGCTTCCTTGATAATATCGGCAAATTGCCGGGTCTGATTTTCGCTCGCATGATTCTGAGTCGTCATGGCGTGGCCGGTCAAACGCAAGCTTAAACCGTGATAAGTCTGGATAGTCACGCCTTTGGCATCATCACCCGCGAGGTCACGCAGCCGTCTTCGCAATTCGGTAACTGCATTGCGATTAAAACAAAGCACCAGAATGCCGCTGGCCGGAATGCGTTTCACGCGCAATAAATACGCGCAGCGATGCACAACCACGCGGGTTTTACCCGAGCCCGGTCCTGCCAGAATTAATAAATTGTCATCTTCACCACTGGCAACCAGCGCCATTTGTTCGGGGTTTTGCAAGTCATTAACGATGCGCTGAAACGATTGCTGACTCGTAGCGCGTTCGAGAATCTCTTTACGGTCGGAAAAATAACGTTTTACAAACTCTGTTTTATCCAGCGAGAAATAAGCCAAAACAAAGGCCAGTGCACGGATTATCTTATCCAGCCCGTATTTGGCATATTCATTGATCACATGCACCTGAAAAATGCGTTCGCTGTAATGCCGGGACAAGGGTTCGTAGTCGCCTTTGCTATACCGGCGGCCTTTGGATTCCGGAAACACTCGAATGGTCATCGCCTGACGAAAGACAGCGAGACCCTGCTGCAAGGTAATGATTTTTTGTTCGTGGAGAAAATTCAAGGCGCGCTCGATGGCAGCCAGCGGATCCTTGATTTCCGTCGACGCGGCCAAATCCTGTTTTAATGCCGACAGTAAATCTTCTGCCGAAAACTCAACCAGCAAGTCTGCTGAGCCCGCTGTTCCTTCGGGAATTCGCTGAATAATCGCATCCAGAACTGTTTTAGCAACTGCCTGCCGCTTTTTTGCGATTAACGTTAACGGCTTCCAGCCTCTATTAAGTTTAACCGAATACTGATCCAGGCCTTTGTGCCTGATGGTCAGGCTTCCTCTCCTTCCTGCAAAGCCCTGACCGTCTTTGGCCAAACTGCCCAGCAGCAGACGCAAAATTTCAGGATTGCTGTTTTCATGGCCGCCGTCCAGCAAGCTTTGATTGACATGCCGTAATGATAGTGTTTGCCATTGGCCGGTTTCAGCATCAGGCGCTTGTTCTTGCAGGGTTTTAATCATGACCCGTTCCAGGCTGCACACCTTTTCCAGCATGCCGACGGACGAATGACTGACCTTGTGCCGGACGAAAGCCGTCAATAACAGACTTTTTTGAATCAGCCCCGCATTCGCCATATCGTATAAAGTTCTTATCACCCGTTGACTGGCAGTTTCCTTGATTTTGTCGGGTTGCTGATCCTCTTTATCCTCGGTAAAGGCGCCGAGTAAAGCCAGTTCATCGGCGCTGAAACCTTCATCGCTTTTTGCATTGAACAGTGCTTCCACGATTGCCAGCCAGCGTTGTTGCTGCCGTTGTGACAAATCCAGTTTTTCAATTTTGATTTTGGCTTCATCCAGGTTTTTAACCAGCGGCCTGCCTTGAAAAACCTGGGTCCTGTTTTCATTACGCTCTATAAATCCGGCGCGTTCCAGCCAGGAAACCGCAGTTTTTACTTTGGTATCCGCGGCATAATCTTCGTTATCAAAAGAGGTTTCAACGCCGTCATCCATCAGCAATTCACCGGTAGTCAGCACCACATTGCCGTATTTATCTTTTCTGATTTTGCGCAAGCCTCTTAAAATTTGGGCAATATCGCGCTGGCTGATTTGCGAGGATGCCGATAGTTTAAACTGGGTTTCTATATCATGCTCGTCAAACAGCAGCACGCATTCCGCCTCTTTTTGGTCTCGTCCGGCGCGCCCCGCTTCCTGTAAATAATTTTCGATGGAACCGGGAATATCGGCATGGATGACCAGGCGAACGTCTTCCTTATCAATGCCCATGCCGAATGCATTGGTTGCCGTGATAATGCGCGTTGTGCTGTTAACGAAGTTTTCCTGGATATGCTTTTTCTCGGCAGCGTCTTTGCCGGCATGGAATGCTTCAACCTGCCAGCCTTGTTGCTGCAAGTATTCGGCGATATCTTCAGTACTTTGGCGCCTGGCGCAATAAATGATTGCGCTGCCGCCGTCCGGCTGTCTGGATAATCTTTCAGTTAATAAGGTATTGATACGCGGATATTTATCAGCGCCGTTCACGGTCTGCACTTCAAACTGTAAATTATTTCTTTCCACGCCGCCTTCAAATACAAGCAATTCCTGAGCAAGATTGGCTCGAAAATAATCGATAATTTCATCTTTTACATCCTGTTTTGCGGTGGCCGTAAAACACTGCACCGGCGGCAACACGGCTTTTTGTCTTAGCGCAAACTCTTTTATAAAGCGCGCCGCATATAAATAGTCGGGCCTGAAATCATGGCCCCATTTAGATAAACAATGCGCCTCATCAAACACCCAGCAGCCGATTTCACGGTGCTCAATGGCTTTCTGAAAGGTTAAATTGCGCAACTGTTCGGGTGATACATACAGCACGGCAATATCGCCCCTTTGGATGGACTGCAATACCTCGCCGCGTTCCGGAGCCGTCAGCATCCCGTATAAAGCCGCGGTATTGGGTGCGCCGGTTTTATTGCGCAGATTATCCACCTGATCTTTCATCAATGCCTGCAGCGGCGACACAACGATGGTTAAAACGCCGCGGCGCAGGTAACGCACTAAAGCCGGTAGTTGAAAACACAGCGACTTGCCGCCTCCGGTAGGCAATACGGCAAACAAAGGCGTATCACACATGGCGGCCTGGACGATAGCATATTGCAGGCTGCCGCCGGCAGGCGCCGGCGGTTGCTCGCGGAAAGCGGGGAAGCCGAAATAGCGCTCAAGCTGTATCACCGGATTATGCATTTGTGCGCAATAGGAGCAATCCGGTTTATTGCAGGGAATATTTCTCAACTGGCTCAGCGCAGGCGCCACATCTTCAAATTGCAGGCGCACCCAGGGAGGTAACACCGAATTACCGCCCGCTACTCGTAACCACGCCAAACAATAGGCTAAAGCAGGACGGTGTTTGGGGTCAGGTAAATATGACAAAATTACTTTTTTAACAGCCGTGCTACAGACTTTGTCCTGTATTAGCTGTTTGAACAAAGCAAACGCCCTGGATGCGTTGATGACTTCCGCTCCCATTGCCGCCAACGCCTGCTGAATTCCCGTAAAGCGCGGATTATCGGAAAAAGCATACTGATAAAAAGACAGTAATCCGCAATCGGCTTGTTGCTCCAGCGCCTCCCATTGATCCTGAAACAGTGAAACAGCCAGACGGGCATCGGCCAACGGATCATTTAAGCTGTCGCGCACCAGCTTATAGTCTTTAACCAGCCGGTGATAGGGATTTTCAGGAAAAGCCAGCGGCGAAAGAACCAAGGTATCAATCGCCGGCTTGTTTAGAAAATCAAACTTTGCCGAAACAGCGCGGCAAACTTTAAGATCATGTTGCAGGATATTATGGCCCAGGAGATAAATCGCATCCCGGCAAAAGTCATCAAATTTAGCCAGGACTTTTTGAATATTAAAGGGGGCTTTACGATGAAAGGTTTTATCTCTAAAAACTGCGGCCAGCGCGAAGATTTGACCATTTTCGTTGGTTTCCAAATCAAGGCTGCAGCATCTGTTTTGAAAGTTTTGCCAATCCATGCCTGACTCTTCTTCCTAATGGATTATTTGCAGTTTTCCTAATAACAGCAATATTGTTTCAGGAAATTTTTGGTTTGTCGCCAATTTTATCCTGGTGAATATCGAACTCAGGTTATTACAATCTTAGTTGATGCTGTAGATTCTGCTTGCTACTCCTGTTTATTTGGCGCAGCCTATGAACTAGATTATCGTACTAAGCACTATAATTGTTTTATTAATTAGTTTATACAGCCCCTGTTAAGTAAATCAAAAGGTACATCCTCTACTTTGCAATGAACTGAAGTATGGGTATTTTTTGTATCATCGGTCACAGACACATTAAGCTTGTAGCCACCGCGTACCGCGGATTATCGTACGTTCGTACATATCGGGTAAGCCCTTAGGTCGGAATACGCATGTCGGAACTGTTTACGGGTTGCGACGTATGAAATAGGTATCCGATGCCTATAACAGGGTTTCCAAGTTACTTCTGGTGGTAAATGTTATAATTACATGAAATATTCGTTAATGGATCATGCGAAAAAACTAATTGCAAAGCGGCAAATTTGCAATAAATGGATTAAGGAAACCTTGGTCTATCCGGCAAGAATACAATCTGACTGGAACGATCCGGGCTGGGTTCATGTATTGCGACTTATTGCTGAGCGGGGATTCCGGGTGTTGCGAATCATTTACAATGAAACGAATGATCCTGTTACGATTGTCACTGCCTATTTTGATGATGAGGTAAAAGACTTATGAAAATTGAATTTGATCCCCAAGCAGATGCGGCTTACCTCGAATTGATTGAAGGTGTAGTTGAGCGCTCTGAACAAATTGAACCAGGAATAACTGCCGATTTTGATACACAGAGGCGTCTTTTGGGTTTTGAAATTCTGTATGTTAGCAAGAGGCCATCCCTCGAATCTTCAAAAAAAGTCGCATAGGTTGACGGCTGTACGTCGGATAACCCGTAAGGCGGTTTCGCCCCGCAAACGATCTGAACGAGGCATATAGCGACGGCCTTGCTGGGAGCATACCATTACGACCGAGTTGGACTATTGCAGGCATATCGATTATGTCCACGCTAATCCTTTAAAAAATGGCTACCTCACTCAAGTGCAAAACTGGCCGTATTCCACCATCCATCAGTATGTTTTCGATGGCATTCTTCCCGCGGATAGATGCGGCGATTTGGGTAATTTGTCAACGGTATCGGATCACACTTAGGTTACCGCCCTTTGAAATTTTATGCCGGCTTATCAGCGTAGTTTTTCGCCTGGGGAGAGGTATTTTTTCACTGCTAAGGTGTTGGAGCGGCGATAGAATATCTTGACGCCATACTGATGCTATATGAAGCGGCGCATAAAATGTCCCGAAGGCGGCCGTTTATATCGACGTCTGGATTCTACTTGGGAAACTTTCGGAGTCGAATAAATTATGATTATTTCTTATTAAATTAAGCGCTGATACCATGGACCTAACCCATTCCGTTATCCCTCATATCGTTGATCAACATGCTGAAGAAGCGGCGTTTCTTTGGCATTTAAGGAGCCATGCTGTTCATGCTCCGCATTATAATTTGAAAGACTTGGCTAAACTGGATAATCGTGTCGAAGCGCATATTGATGGCTTGAGAATTGCCGGGGATTATGGCTGGCAGGCATGTTGTCATAATCTGGAACGCAAAGAGCCAGGAGAGGTATTTGCCGCAGGCCTTCTGGCATTGGAAGGAAATGATATCGATCGAATCAACACAGTTTATCAGGCCGTTGAAGAAACTCCGGAGACTTTAACTGGTCTTGTTTCGGCGTTTGGCTGGGTAGAGCCAAAATCTTTACAGGGTAAAGTCAGCGGCTTGTTGATTTCAGCAAATCCCTTATGGCGGCAGGCAGGCATTACCGCATGCGCCATTCACCGGGTTGACCCGGGGAAATATCTTGATCAAGCCGTTCAGGATGATAATCCGCAATTGAGAGCCAGAGCGCTGCGGACTGCGGGTGAGCTGGGACGGAGCGACCTGAAATCCGCCTTATTGGAACAGCTTAATAACCCGGATATTGCGGTCGGGTTTTGGGCGGCCTGGGCAGCTGTGCTATTGGGCGATCGTGGCAGAGCGCTAACTTCGTTACAGAACAAAATTATTGAGGGCTCGGATTTTTCGCTTAAAGCAATGCAATTGGCTCTTCGCGTACTTGATCTTCAACAGGCCAAAGAATTGTTAAAAACGCTTGTACAAAGTGGGGACAGAACCCGTGAAGCTGTTACAGGCGCAGGTATCGCGGGTGATCCAAGCTATATCCCCTGGTTAATCAAACAGATGGAATTGCCGGAATTAGCCAGGGCTGCGGGAGAATCTTTCAGTTTTATCAGCGGCGCCGATATCGCCTATGAAGATTTGGAAGGTGAGTTTCCCGAAGACTTTGCCGCCGGACCAACGGAAAACCCGGAAGATGAAGAAGTAGCCATGGATCAGGACGACGATTTGCCGTGCCCGAATCCAACCCTGATAGAGCGTTGGTGGAAACAACATCAACAAAATTTTAAGCCCGGTGTTCGTTATCTGTCAGGAAAGCCGGTAAGTGAATCCCAATGTCGGAACTTATTAAAAACAGGTAAGCAACGGCAACGTCAAGCCGCTGCTTTGGAGTTGGCGCTGATCCGGCCTGAACAACCGCTATTTGAAACCCGTGCTATGGGTAAAAGGCAACAGCAATGGCTTTCATGACATTTTAGAACTATAGAGGTCAGTATGACATTTCGAATGGATGATCGTTTTCGGATTCCGGGGCCTGTCGGTGTTACGCCTCAGTCAACTTACGCACGGCCTCCAGGAGCGCTGGGATTCGCTGGCGGGATATTCGCGGCGCCCGGCGGCATCTCTCAAGTGAAGGCGTTAAAGGTACTGAAGATGCCGACCCCGGCGCATGATAACTCGACCAGGAATGCTCACGAGATTACCTTCGATCTCTACGGCAAAGGGGGCCCGGCTATAAAGGATATCAAGCAGGGCAGTCTTGCCAACTGCCCCATCGCATCGATTCTGGCTGCGTTGGCGCACACTCCCATTGGCCGCAAGCGCATTGAAAGCATGATTGCTGAACACCTTATACCCACTACAACGGATCTCTCTGGGGTTGCGGGTTTTCTCGACAGCCCGCCGAAAGGTAACAAGATTATCTCGAAACGTTACTTCACTGTCACTTTGGGAGAGAAATCAATTGATGTAAGTGATGTGCTTTACACTGACGACGCTGATCGCAATTGGTCTTTGCTCTATATGAAGTCGCCAACCGATTCGCTCTGGCCATGCGTAATTGAAAAAGCCTACGCAGTCATGGAGGGAGATAGCTACGATAATCTCGACAAGGAGGAACTTTCTGCAAACAAGGTTTTTAAAGTGCTCGTCGGTTCAGAGCCGGATGCCTTTAGTGTTGACGACACTACCGATCCTGGGAAAATTAGCAAGGCTTTGGCGAATGCCGGCAAGACGCCTACAATTGCAGCTTCCAGGGACGAGGCGACCGGCGTGACTGGCTGGCACGGCTTTGCCGTGCTGAACCTCAACGATTCCAAAATCGAACTGTACGATCCTGCAAAGGCAAAAACTCTACATATCTCGCTCAAGCAATTTCGACGCGATTTTAAAGCCATTCTTTATAAGAGGTAATAGGAGTATGTCGGGAGATTCCGTTAAAATTAATTGAAATTCAACCTTCTAAGCGCTGGGATTAATCAGAAATTCAACAAGTTCGGTGGAAATATCGAAGTTATCATGTCCCAGGCTAATGGCGCCTGAACCCTGTAAGATCATTTCCTGACGGATGAGGCTTATTACAGTGTTATCACTGAAACGAATATAAGTTCCGTTGATACTATGATCTACAATAAAAAATTTGCCGAAACGCCATTCGCAGTGGACGTGTTGACGTGAGGCATAGTTATTATGAACAATAATATCGCAGTTATCGCCCCGCCCCATTGTCACCATCTTGCGTTCATTGTTGACCCTGACAAACTGTCCACAATAAAATAAGGCCAGCTCATCTTTATTTACTTGTGTCCTACGTGGTGCCGGAATGTTGAAACAGGTTGTCAATAGGTCATCCTGTTCCCAGACTACAAGGAAAATATCGTAGGGGTTTAGCTTACCTTTAAGATCGGCGCTCATGAATTGATGGGTTTTTTCTTTTAAGTCCGGTGGCAGCGCAGCAAATACAGCCTTGGTTGTCATGATTTGATTTGCCCTGGCTATAGCAGCGACCCGTGCAGTGACATTGACGGTATCCCCAAATGCGGCATTATTTTCCAGAATTACATCGCCATAATGCAAGCCAATGCGGATTTGCAGCACATGACCCTCTTCAAACTTGCTGTTTTTTACCGCATTCTGCATAGCACAGGCAGCCTGCAGAGCCGCTTCAGGATGGGGGAATGTACATAAAATTTGATCTCCTATTGTATTAATCAGCAAACCCTGATAAGCAGCAATTTCTCCAACCATTGTAGCAATGCCCTTCTCAATTAGTTGGCGCGCCGGACCATCTCCAATATTTTCGTAAAGCGCGGTGCTTCCGCAAATATCAGCAATCAAAACGGCGAGTTTCTTCACAGGTTTCAACACATTCGTAAATAACCTTATTCTGAAGTTTAATTTGAGACTATCGAGAACGATGAGCCATGATGCTTGTTACCTAGGATAAAACTCACCCGGAGCCTATTACTACGGTTTATCAAGGCTGTTAGTTTTCCGACAAATCTTATCCTTAATAAGGTGAGTCAGAATTTAACTCTTATTTTAAGTGACAATTAATAAACTTTGCTCGTCGGATTGTAACCGAAAATTTATTTACTATTCATTAATGTGACAAAGTCACTGTAATAAAATAATTAATTGTGCTTAAGTTTGTAATGTTTAATTCAGAGCTAAATGCCCTAATCTATCTATTAAGCCTATATAGTTGAACATGTATGAATCAGAAGGGTTGATCACTTTAAATCCCTGTTAGCTATGGCAACAATCACTACCTCACGAGAGTGTTTTTTATTTATTGCGTTATAGCCGGATAGAAAATGGACTGGGTCAAGAACTAAAGACGATAAGATTACAGTGAAGTTCGGAGGTAATATGCAGGACGATAAAACTGTATTTATGGAACTGGATTTGATAAAGAAGGAATTATATTCGGACTCTACCAGGTTAATGACGGGATTGAGGGTCAGCGTGATGGATGCGTCTGGAAAGACAACTGATGAGTTCTTTTTTAAGCATGGTTTCACGGCTGGGCGATCCCAAGACAATGATATTGTCATTCAGAATAATGAAGTTAGCCGCCACCATCTTGAGGTTAAATGGGAACATGAATATTGGTGGATTTATGACCTGAATAGTGCCAATGGCATTTATATTCATAATAGCCGGCTTGAGCATAAATCGAAACTGGATTTTCCGGTATTGGTTTCAATGGGCGATTCCGGTATTTCTCTGAAAATCCAGCCGACTGAACAATGTACTGAGACAGGTAAGCTAACAAAAGATGTTATTGAACTTCTTCCGGCAAAAGGTGTGTTTAATGTTAATGTGCGGAAAGATATCTCCAGAGAGGCAATTATAGCCCGCTTTTTAACGAAGGAAGAGGCAGAAGATGCGGGAGACTATACCCGTATGGTGCGCGCATTGATCCATGAAGACCGCAGTAGCCGGGGCAAAAGGTTCAAAAAAGCTATTTGGGGATTGGGTATTCTGTTTTTGCTGGCAGTTGGTTCAGTAGCTTATCAACAGGTTGCCCTATCAAATGCTCGCACCTTGGCAATTGATATGTTTTATGACATAAAGATGCTGGAAGTTAGCTTGTCGCAGGCAGATATCAGGCTAGAGGAAAGTGCGGATTTGTTGGAACAAACTATAAAAGCAGCTGCAAATGAAAAGCTTAAGATAAAGCAGGAAGAGATTAAAGTCGAGCAAGAAAAAATTTTGGCGGAAAGGAAACGTATGAGACAGGAAAGGAAAAAACTTAAGCGGATGAAAGCCAAGTATCAGCAATATGTGAAAGAGGCCACATCCTTTCGGTTAAGATTCCCTACTGATGCGAGCTACGAGGAAGAATTGATTACTAAAGTTGCCAGAGAGTTTAATGAGAGCGAACTGGAACTACCTGACGGTTTTGTCGAGAAAGTAAAACAGTATATTAGATACTGGCAGCATTCGCCAAGGCTGGAAGAGGCCATCGCTCGTCTTGAAAAAAACAATTATGCGTCCGCTATTATTTCTGCTTTGGAGAAAGAGGGTCTGCCACTGTATTTCCTTTATTTGCCTCTTCAGGAGAGTAATTACGATACTCAGGCGATTGGTCCCGTAACACCTCACGGCGTGGCGAAAGGCGCATGGCAGCTTTTGGCAACAACCGGCCAGGAATATGGACTTTTATCTGGCCCATTGGCAGCCGTTAGGGAATATGATGAACTGGATGCTCGTTTTGACTTCAACAAGGCAACCCGTGCGGGAACTAAATACCTGAAACATATCTACAGCACCGAAGCGCAGGTATCAGGTTTACTGGTCATGGCGAGTTATAACTACGGCCATAACCGCGTGAGAGACATGATTGAGAAAATGCCCGATAACCCTCGCGACAGAAATTTCTGGAAGTTCATCAAGCAATATCAAATACCAAAAGAAACTTATGATTATGTTTTTTATATATTCTCAGCAGCGGTAATAGGGGAAGACCCGAAGCACTTTGGGTTTAAGTTTAATCCGCCGCTTTCAATGTTCAGCATGAAGGAAAGTAAGAGTGAATAGAACTCCAATACTATCAAAGGCTGAGCTTTTTCAAAAAACAGCTTATTATTGCATTTGTAAACGGGCATCTTTATTAAGGAACTTATCGGCAATATTTCAATAAAAATATGAATCAAGAGGAAAATTATAATTCTTGCAATGAATCAAAGATCCTACTGTTTAGAATGATTAGGATACTTTAACTTATAAGACAGAGACTGGTCTTGGCATACATTGAACGTATCAGAAAGGTAGGCTCCTATCGATAGTGTTCGAGTAAAGGATACTGACAAACTCAATGGCTTGATCCCTAATGTCTGTCTAAAAAACCATGGCAGAACTCTCGATGGATCTAAAGTGAGTATTGACGAATTATTGCTATTAGCTAAGATTCAATTAAAACATTAAATGGACTAGAAAAGCTGCGAGTGGTGAGACTGAGCGCTTATTATTCAATTACGTAAGTGTCATTAATACATCCCAACCTATGACATTGAAGTTCTTGAAAATGACTTAAGCCTACCCATAGAATACCCGATGAAATCGGGCAATAATTATTTTTAAATCAAATAGTTTGGTGTTGATTCGACAGTAAGCTCTAGTTGCGTATCATTGGCTTTCTGCTGAGGAAGTTTTTTCGTAATGTAATAAATATAGGCTAGCTAATAATATTGTTGAGTTTTTTAAGTTTACATAATGCATTGGTTAGGAAACACACGATGTTTGTTAGCCCTTAAAGTAGAATTTTGGGAAATATTTTTTATCCAGGTTAAAACAATAAATACACCATAATATTTACTTAGTTCCATATAAACTAACGATAAAAATGTTTATCTAATAATTTTAGGAATCTAGTTCTCGGATAAAGATAGAATTGGTGAATTTATAAGTTTTCTTTGCGTAAGCCCAACCAAAAAGACTAATACCGTATGCTAAATAGAAGTCCGGCCCATCCAATGCTAATTTCGCGTAAATACGAGGTAGAGAGTCAATTAGGCAAAGGAAGCATGGGTTTAGTATATAAAGTACGCCATGTGACTTTGGGGGCAATATCAGCCTTGAAAGTCCTGCCTTCTCATTTAATGGAAAATTCCGATCTATTAACGCGTTTTTACCGGGAAGCGCGCGTTATGGCAAAGCTTATTCACCCTAATATTGTGCGGGTGATTGATATTGATCACGATGTAGAGCTTAACTTTCACTATTTTGTAATGGAATATATCCAGGGACGGACATTACGTGAATATCTTCAGGAAAAAAAGGTACTTTCTTTAGAAGAAATTCTCAGGATTGCGCGTCAGGTGGCAAATGCTCTTCAATTTGCCCACAATAATGATCCTCCCGTCATTCACCGCGATATCAAACCCGCTAATATCATGCTTGAGTACAAAACTGATCGAGCGGTATTGATGGACTTTGGTATCGCCAAGGAATTAGATGAGGCAGATATGACGAGATCCGAGATGATGCTGGGAACGGTTCGTTATTGCCCTAGGGAACAAATGCTCTATGAAACCCTGGATGGCAGTGCAGATATTTATGCGCTCGGTATGATCATGTATGAAGCGTATACAGGAAAGCATCTTTTCTCTGGTCTTAATGAAAATCAAGTAATTTCCAAGGTATTAAGCGATAAAGAGAATGAGCCAATATTTGACTCAAATACCCCTGTAGAATTTAAAGCACTTATTACTAAGGCAATTGCTAAAACACGAGATAAGCGCTACAAGTGCATGGCTGAATTTCTTACCGATCTTGAGGTGTGCTGGTCTCTTCATATTGATCATAATGCACCTAAAAATCTACGTGAGAGTAATGCAGATAATATTACAGACTTGGATGAGCAAATCCACAGGCTGGAGCAAGAAAAGAAGAAACGTCTTGCTCTTTTTAATAGAACAAAGTGCCAAGAAACAAAAGAACAAGCAATTCAGGAAGACGCAGAGCATTCAGTTGAGGAGTTATACCTAGAGGGATGCGCTCAGGAGATAACTGCTAATGATTACTTGATCCAAGAGGAATATACCCTCGCTCAAGAAGCTTTTGAAACTGCGACAAACTTATTTTCAGAAGCATATCTGAAAGCTTTCCAGGTGAGACTGCATGAACAAGCTAAACATATCAAACATCAAGTACAAGCTATCAAGGCTGAGGCGGATGATTATAACGCCAAAGAAAAAGCCCGTACTTTATACGGGCGCGCTTTAAATTTTCAATCACAAGCAGAAGAATTATTAGAAAGTGCCTCTTTTAAGGAGGCCTATGAGAATTTCAGCCAGGCGTATCGCATTTTTGAGGATGCCCGTGAACTTGCATATCATAAATCTCAAAAGGAAGAAACAGAGGCCTTTCAAGCGCAAGCTAAAGAAGCCTATGAGCAGGCAGTTAAAGCTGAAGCGGAAGAATTAGCTCCAACTTTTTTTAAAGAAGCTTTATTGAGCGAGCAAAAGGCGGAAGCCGCATTTTCATCTGAGGATTTTTTTCAAGCCAATGAGTTATACCGTGTGGCGATAGAAAATTATTCACTTGCTCGACATCAAGGAATAGATCAGCGGAAACGGCAAGCTATGGTAGCTGCGCAAAAGCAAGCAGAGGAACTATGGCATAGAGCTGAAGAGGTTGGAGCAGCTCAACGTTTTAGTGTTGAATTTGCCAAGGCGGTGCAATTGAAGGAACAGGGGCAACATTGGGAAGCTCAACAAAAACCGGAAAAAGCAGCAGAATGTTATGGCGGAGCAGCAAACGCATTTGAATATCTGCAACGTGAAACGGAATTATCAGCGGCACGAGAACAGGCGGAGGCAGTAAAACAACAGCTGGTAAACACCAAAGCCAAGCTCCATAAACTGCGAGCTTGGGCTAAGGAGGCTTGGGCTGAAGCAGATACCATAACGGCAGAGGCAGAAACAGTCTGGCATCGTCAGCAATACCCGCAAGCGCTAAAGCTTTATATTCAGGCACTGGAAGCTCACACTCAAGCACAACAAAAATCTATTACGGCTCAGTGTGCCGAACAGGTCCAATTAATTCAAATTCAGTTACAAGAAAGTCAACGAGTGATGGATCATTGCGAGATCGAGCATTATTGCCAGGGGAATTACCAGAAGGCAATTGACGCCAGGATTCAGGGGGAGACTAGCCTAAAAAATAGCAGCTGCCAAGACGCTTTGAAGTGTTACAAAAAAGCCGAGGAATATTTCGAGCAGGCCATAGCGCAAAGACACCAACAGCTTAAACAGAAAATAATATTAGCCCAGAAGCAGGCTAATGAATATCAAGCGCAACACTACGCCAATACCATTTATGACAATGGTCAAGTCCTGGTATCGAAGGCCGCAGAATTATGGGACCGTTCCTGCTACGAGCAATCTTATGACAGTTACTATGAAGCATCCCGGCTATTCGAGGAGGCCTCTAAATTTGCTTGCCATAAGATCCAGAAAGAAGAAGCGGAGACTATCCAAGTTCATGTTCGGAAAGCATTCGAACAGGCTATTGCGGCAGATGCGCAAGAGCTGTCTTCTTCCCTGTTTCAACAAGCCGTTAAAAGCGAAAAGCAGGCGGATGCGGTTTTTATGGATGAAGATTTTTTGCAGGCTAAGAACCTATATGATGTTGCGATTAAGCAGTATGCAATAGCTAGTCAACAAGGGCTGGAGCAGAAAAAGCAGCAAGTAATAGCAGCCCGGCAACAAGCCAGGGAATCACAAAAACTAGCACAACAGGCAGGAGCGCGTGCTGAGCAAAATGTCTATCAACAAGCATTCCTGTCCTACCAAAATGGAGAAAGGTATGTTGATCAAAAAGCATATAAACAGGCGTTATCGGCATTTGAATTAGCGCATACGGGGTATCAGCAGGCCCAGCAGGAAGCGGAGAATGAGCACATATATCAAATAATGCTGGCTGCAAAAGGGAGAGCGGAAGAAGAGTACCGTAATGCAGAGCATGTGGGAACCGCAGAATATTTCGGTGAAGGATTTACAAAAGCGTTACAACTGCTGGAGCAAGCCCAACACTGGAATACACTAAAAAAACTTGAAAAAGCGACCGAGTTTTATGAAAAAGCCGCCAAGAAATTTTTACAGCTCTCTTTAGAAACGCTCTTACACATAGCTCGTCAAAATCTTGAGGTGAGCCGTCAGCGGGTATTAACAATCCAAGGGCAAGTAAAACCTTTTAGATCTTTTGCCGAAAGATCATGGAACGAAGCACAAAAATTAAAAATACAAGCAGAAAAAGCCAATCAAGCCAAAGATTATAATAAAGCCATTGATATATATGAAGAAGCATACGAGGCTTATGAACGTACCAAAGTTGAAGCTGAACACCAGCAAGATAAGCTAAGGCAAGTAAAAGAAAAAAAATTAAAAGCTAATACGGCTACGAAAAAAAGCGGGTTTTTAGGTAATTCCCAGTCTCTTAAACACTGGTCGATCAAAACCTTTTTTATTTTGTTTTTAATCATTGGAGTTTATACGCTCTTCGGCTCTTCTTTTTTTAAGAAGATGATTGTTTATTTAAATCCTCCAGCTGAATTATCTGTAAGCAAAGTTTTGCCCATGGAAGAAGAATTATCGATATTAGATGGTCAAACACAGACCTTTTCTCTTGAAGTCCAGAATAAGGAAAAATATAAGCTTGATTACAGATGGTTTCTCGATGGTGAAGAACAGGCAAAAGATGAAAAATGGGCTTATAAGCCTGCTTTTAGTAAAGAAGAAACCGCTCCCAAAGAGGTTAAAGTAATTATTACTGATCAGGAAGGACGCCGGTTAGAAAAAGTCTGGAGGATAACCGTCACCTCGCCTCCGATTGACAACAAAGTAATTAAGATTAATCATCCGCCTGAGATAATTGAATCCAGTCCTTCCAGTTCCGATATAAAACAGATTAAAGCAGGTGATAAATTAGATTTTTCAGTGCAAGCTACCGATGTGGATTTGGATGATAATTTAACCTATATATGGTTTCTTGATGGGGAAAAGGTGAGCGTCGATAAATTCTGGAAATTTGCCGCTCCCGCATCAGGAGGTGTATTTACCGTAACAGTTAGGGTTCTGGATGATGCCGGTTTGCAAGCCCAGCGCAGCTGGCGCATTACTGCGGCGCCCCCTGAAAATCACCCTCCCCGGATAGTCGAGGCAAAGCCTTCCAACAGGGAAATTGCGCTTCGTACAGGGAATACGATCAATTTTTCTGTGAACGCGACTGACAGCGATTCAAATGATCAATTAACGTACACTTGGTCTCTGGATGGGCAGAAAATCTCCAGTAGTAAATTGTGGCCTTATAAAGCACAAGCCGATGGTAAGCACATTGTGGTTTTAAATGTTTCTGATAGGAAGGGTTTGCAAGCTCAACGCAGCTGGCGCATTACTGCGGCGCCCCCTGAAAATCACCCTCCCCGGATAGTCGAGGCAAAGCCTTCCAACAGGGAAATTGCGCTTCGTACAGGGGATACGATCAATTTTTCTGTGAACGCGACTGACAGCGATTCAAATGATCAATTAACGTACACTTGGTCTCTGGATGGGCAAAAAATCTCCAGTAGTAAATTGTGGCCTTATAAAGCACAAGCCGATGGTAAGCACGTTGTGGTTTTAAATGTTTCTGATAGGAAGGGTTTGCAAGCTCAACAGCTTTGGAGTATTGATATAGAACCTTTATCAAAACCTGTAGCTATAGAGAAAAAGATTGAAAAAAATGCCAAAAATTTCAACCCAACAACCACTAAGCCCAAGAATACTATTAATGAAATGGAAGTAAAAAAATGGTTGGAAAAAATTAGAATTAATTGGGAGAAAAAAGATACATCTAAATTGGTTGAAATGGGAGGAATAGATGCCAGAAATGAATCCAAGCTAAAACAAGCTTTAAATCAGTATAACAATTTTCATGTCGCTTTCAAAAACATTGATATCATCATAAAAGATAATCAAGCCACCGTGTCATTTACCAGGGTTGACACGATTGAAGGACAAACCCTTACGCATCCGGACCGTAAAGTGATTGGTTTAGTAAAAGGTTCGGATGGAAGACTTACTGTTAAAAAATAATTGGATTTCTTGATACCTCATTAGAAATAATAGCCATAGATAATTGTTGTTCTTAATAGAAAGAGAAAGAAATCTTTAAAACTCTTTACTTATAAGTGTATGTAAAACTCCACACACCTATGAGCAATTCAGTGTATGGAAATCAGAATCATTGACTTCAGGCCTTGTCTTGAATAGACTTTTTGATGGGCTAACACAAATAAATCCCCGGTTTTGCCGGGGTAATTTAATATATCAAATGGGGCAGAGGGTAATTCAACAATAACATGTTGATATAAGCTTAAAGAGATAATATGGGCTCCAATATACTATATTACACCCCGTAGTATGGATCTTAACCACAGATTAAAAACCCACTTGCACACCACCTGATGGAATCAGATCAGAGCGCAACCCGGCATCATTAAGAGGGATAAACACGTTAAAAAATCCAACTACGGATTTGACAGGAACAAACTTGAATCCTAGCGCCAGGTCGAGGGTGTCGTTATTCACTGTTGCGGTACGAATGTCATAGGATGAAGGTGTGGCATTACCACCCGTAAATTCTGGAACTCTCACTGAAACTTCATTGGTTCGTATATTAGAAGTACCTATAAAGTCTGTAATCAAGCCAAATTCCGGAGTCACATGAAAAGTCGCGCCGCCCGCATAGCGTATGCGATCGCGTCGATCATTGCCGGTATTGAATTCAACGCCCGCGGTTGCATGAAGATCGATGATGCCGTATTCCTGAGAGAATGAAAGGTAAGGAGTAACCGTTGTATCGCCCACGCCTTGAAAATCACTCTGGCTACCTGAGGGCAGGCGCAAATTGAGGCCGCCCGCCATATTAAATTTTTTATAAGCAAGAAAATGGTACTTAGACCGCAGTTGAATATCTCCAACGCCCAAATTACTATCGCTTACTGAACTTGTCGTGGTTTTGGTTCCGTTAGGAAAATTATGAAGTCCTTGCGGGTTTCCGGCAAAAGCAACATCATTAATCTGTGCTCTTGCTGATATATCTAATTCGGTTTGTATAACTGGAACCAAAATATTGACATCCCATTTATCGGTGATGCCGTAAGTGGCGGAAAAATTGAAAATATGGGATTGTAGTGAAAACCTATCAAAGATCAGATCAGCCGTGGCCTTTTCAAAGGCAGGATCACCCAGACCAGGCACAGGGGAACAGCAATCGCCATGCTGCAAGTTCAGGAATGAAAGCCCCTTTAACTTTTGTCCGTTAAGCGTATCAAAACCGACGTAAGTATAAGAAAAACCGGCTTCGAATCTGCCCTGACCTAACGTTAATGGGCGTTCTATGTAAATTGAGCCCAAAGAGCCTGATGAGCGTTCAAACGCTTGGAGCGCAGGATTATAACTATAGGTGAGGCCGGGTACGGTTGAAATTGCAGGAATATCAACAGCGCTGACAGCCAATTGCTGAGTCAATAGGCCTAATGTCGACACACTGGCACTTGAAAAGTGAGCTTGATGATTATTGGCGGGGTTTGCCGTGTTAATCTGAAGTTGGATACCGTCTGAGCCAAAAAGATTATCAATTTGATTGGCAAGTCCATCGGCTTGAAGTGCGAATGGGAAACTTATTCCTCCTACTATGAGTATTAATTTATAAAAATGTAATTTAGGCCGCATTGTTTCCATGACTTAATCCTTAGATTCAAAATATTTATAATTTAACATTTTAAATAATCAGAAATTAGCTTAATTTTTTTAGTCAAAAGATAAAATCAATTACAAAAAATATTACAATACTGCACGTGTTGCTTGGATACAACTAATGTTGTTTGTTAGATTACATCACATTTAAAAAGCATGCAATTTTTTAAGTCATCCCAATATGAAAATTTAAGAATTTTTAGTTTAAATTAATACCGTAATATCAAACCTCATTATTAACAGTACAAAGCTTTAAAAGTACTCTAATAGTTCTTCAAGATATTCATGCTAATCGGGACTTTTTCGATAGATTAGGGTGACACGAAGTTTATAGTTGACAGGCGGTATTCAAAAAGCTCATTAAAAAAGAAAAAGCGGGTTCCCAGTAATTCATAAGTGCTGGGCAATGGAAATCAAACTCATATTTTAAATGCTATCTTCTATTTGCTAAAAATGAGGTTGAATAATAGATGAAGCCGGAAGAGCTTCAAAAATGGTCAATTAATTATTATTTATTTGGACCTCAAACTTCAAAGCAAGAAAGCATGTGATAGTGAGTAAGCTATTCATTCTGAACACAGTTGATGTGAAGAAGAAAAAAGTGGCTAAAGTAAGTTTCCTGCCGTAGCTATATTAATGAATTAATTAGAGATTTGTTAATCAGTACGTAAAAATTACCAAGGAGCCGGGAAAAAACCGTTGAAAAGTGACTGCCCCCTAATAGGCAATCATTAGGCTTTTTTGCAGGCAGAAGGCTACCATTGGCTCGAAATGGTTTGTAAATTAAAACTAGAAACCATTTTCAAACGATACCGTGCCTCATCAGCTATTGAGCCGTGGCAGATTGCAGTTGTTACGACAGCTTGCTAGGAAGCCGTTACGTCCCTTGATCGATTCGCCCCACTGAAGGCACTGAAACTCTACGGCAGCGAAGCGCTGAGTGAATGGCTGGTTGAGAAAACCAAGCAAACGCTCCTACCTGAAGCCTTAAGCGATCGCCTGATTGGGCTGAACACTGCTCTTATGAAGCAGGCAGTCTGTCATATCAGCAAGGTGCTCGCTTCTCTATTCACCGTGACCTGCTGCGCTTCAATTGGCAGGAAACCCCCTATATAAAATGCCCAGCTCCAAAACTGGCGACCCCCGGCTTTATGGAGTAGCTACATAATTTGATTTTGGCTAGCAACACACCGGTACCGGGAAACTCCACCTGAGCTACAGCTATTGGTATTGTCGTTATCCATTAAGGTAAAAGGATGCGTTTCTACAAGCCATAGACGTGGCGTATCTGCTGGAAAAAGAAAAGTTGAATGGTAAAAAAAGCCGGCAAACAGCTCATCAATATAAATACGATCATTGTGGATGAATCGGGGTTATCTGCCGTTTTCAGAATCCGGTAGTGCCTTGATCTTCCATCTGATAAGCCCTCAAAGAAAAAACCTCCCCATGATCACAGCCAACCAGAGCTTGGGTGAACGGATACAAATGTTGGAAGATGCCTAAATAATCACTGTGTCATTGGAGCCGGTAACACACCATTGCGATAGTTTGAATCGGGAACGATACTTACCGGTTCAAACAGCGGAAAAAAGGGATCAAAAACAATAAAACCTACAACTTTTAACGCTGACAACACGTAATTTTTGACCACTGATTGACAAGAGATTAAATCCACTTCATGTCACTTCTTGGATAACACCATTGCAAGTCAATAAAATTAATGTCACATTATCATTACCACCATTGGCTAAAACTTCGGTGAGTAATAACTCTGCCTTTTCTTCTAGTTTTTTGTCCCCAGCTAAAATTGCTTCTATCTTTGAGTCAGTTATTTCCCGGCTTAGGCCATCGCTGCAAAGCAATAAGATATCGTTTTTAAACCATTTTTCCTCTATTACGCCTATTTGTAAAGACTCCATTTCAAAACTACCTAATGCCTGGGTAATTACATTTTTATAAGGATGAGTCTTTGCTGTTTCTTCATCTATCAAACCCTGATCTAAAATCGTTTGAAGATAGCTGTGATCTTTAGTTAGCTGTTTCAAACCTGAACGCCATAAATAAGCCCTACTGTCTCCCACCCAAGCAATTTGGTAACCATCAGCAATCATCTGTACTGCAACTATGGTGGTCCCCATTCCCTTTTTGTTAATATCGTTTTGTGCTTGTTCCTGAATTGTCCTGTGAGCGGTTTGGATAGCTGTAGTCAGACTGTTACCCGCAACAATAGAATGATGCATAACCGTAAGTGCAATGGCACTGGCTACTTCACCGCAATTATGCCCGCCCATACCATCGGCTATGGCCCAGGTACCTAAATCAGGTAGCAGTAAACCGCTATCTTCATTGCTGCTTCTCACCAATCCCTGATGAGAAAGATAACTGAATTGTATGTCTTGTCTCTTCGGGATTTTATCTGGCCTTAAGAATCTGTTGAATATTTCCATTGTTATACCCTATGGGATTATTTGAAATATTGGGTAATACAGAAAAGCTTTTATAATTTGAAAAACTTCTTAAGAAATGAAATTCATCCATGGCTAAATGATAGACACCAATTTTTCAGTTATTTATATTTTTTGATCAGTTTGCCGAATTAACCTCCCTGTTGGAATCTAGTGTTTATGAAGCCTCTTGCTTTTCTACTGAAAAACAGTTTGTAATTCGTAGCGGGCATCGACATACATTGAGTTTATTAACCCTGGCTCGCGCTACTAATTAATTATACTCTCAAAATTGTTCTCTTTGGTAAAGCACTACCTAATTAAACCCCGTTACAATACAGCAGTCAAATACTCCCCAGAAGCGATAGGGCCTATGTTTTCAGGAAGTTTTAGCGTAGTGAAAATGCAAACTTACTGATATCGCGTCATCTTATTGCGAGGAAGTGAGCAACCCGGCGATGATTGGCGAACGAGTTACTCACGAGGACAGGGATGACGCAGGAAGTGAGCTGTGCCGTGCAAATACCAACGGTAGGATGCCCAAAACAAGTTTCCATAAAAAATAGAGACTTTCCGTTAGGGCGCTTACAAGCCTCGGTATGCAAAAGGCATTTTAATGGTTAACAATTTTATTATTGTTGGGTAAAGTGATTTTTAATTTCACTCTCACGGCATCAAATGGGATACCAGGCATAAACTGAACCAAATTATCTCTACCGTATTCGAAGCAGCACTGGCCGATAGTGTTCCATTCTACTAACCACACTGGTCAAACCGTCAATGTCATCGCTCCGCTTCCATGAGGCGGAACCCGTGGACGATTCTGCCCTACGACCTACAATTTACCCGCCGTACGACCGTCATTTATCCGTCACGAATGATCGAGCTTGAGTCTATTGATTATTCCGTTCTCCAAAACCGAAGTTTTCATCCCCAACCTCGCCGATCCAATCGGTTGGTAGAATTCCTTCACGAACATAGCGATGAAATGTCGAATAAGGCCAGTCGGCCACCGTTTTCGCCAAACCATGTTTCACGGGATTCCAATGCACGTAATTTACGTGATGTTCATAATCGGCTTCGTCACGGATAACGTGTTCCCAAAAACGGCGCTGCCATATGCCCCGTTCGCCTTTTGAAATCCGAACGAATGATCGCCGCCCGGCACCCGATAACGACGATAATTCGGCATAAGTTACGTAGGACGGATGCCCGCCAGGGTGATCCGTCAAACAAAGCTCAAATTGTGAATCTTACAATTCCTTCAGAAAGCACCTCAGTCACATGCGTCGGAAACCGTAAACGGTTCCGACTTACGGGCTTACGGGTTATACAACGTACGGCCGTACGGGTTTATTCCATCCCAACCCTTGCCGAATGACCAAATTTAGCTTGATTTTGAACAGAATATCTTACGGGTTTACCCGCCGTACGGACGTAATCAAGCCGCTGTAGTCAATGGAACTGTAATATCGCCTATACCCATCAATAGATACTCAACATTAATATCTTCATCTAATTCATCCCAATGCAATCCAATGCCGCCACCGCTTATTTCGTATTGTCGTCGTTGTTGCATCGTTGCATTTAATAATCGGGGGAAATATACTAATGGCGTACCTAATTTACGTCCATCTATGAATTCCACCCACATCATATCGTCATCAAATTGTAAGTTTTTGGCGAGTGGTTTAAGTTTTAAAATATTCATGCCATTTCTCTTCAATTAAGGGTTTATTGTCATGTATAAGCGTATGTAATTTACGTAATTCCGTTGATGTTAATCCGTAAGATTCAGCCAGTTTGATTTCAGGAGTGACCCAAAATTTTGCAATTGCGCCACCTTTTCTAACATGAACGTGACACAGCTCAAGCGGGTTGCCTTCATTTGAAAAAAAGAAAAAACGATAACCATCGTAACGAAAAATAACTGGCATAGCGGTATATAAACTCTCCAATCCAAAGAAATCATGATTTTAACGGAATCTATAAACGGTTCACCCCTTACAGATTGCCTCAAACGATCAGAAACGACCATACATCTATATAAGATTCCAATAGTAAACCAAAACATCCAGGGAACACTCAAGTCAAATCTTCGAACCTGCACGGATGAAATGGCAAGTTTACCACTCCGGTAACATCCGGCGGAATCCGTGAACGGTTTCGCCCTACAAACCATCCGACATACGTCCGTAATCAATCGAGTCTGACCCCATTGGTTTGTGAAATGGCCGCTCTCGCCGCGTCTTCCGGACAGCTTCGCGTAAAACATCAATATGACGCACCAAGGTATCTTGCCGCCGTTCCAACAGATTAACCGTGAAAAAATAAGTGCCGCCCGGCACCCGATAACGACGATAATTCGGCATAAGTTACGTAGGACGAATGCCCGCCAGGGTGATCCGTCAAACAAAGCCTCAAATTGTGAATCTTACAATTCCTTCAGAAAGCACCAATAGATTAGCCTCTGTGCTTCGGTCACATGCGTCGGAAACCGTAAACGGTTACGACTTACGGGTTACGATAATTCCGCCGTACGCAGTATCATTGAATAGGTTGGTAGTTATGGATGGCAACTAAGTTAGCTCTAACCGATGCTCAATTCTATCGATTCTTTCTTTAAGCCGATCAATAGTTGACTGCTGCCTAGCGATATCTTCGGCTGTTCCCGCTTCATCGCGACGAATGCCGGCAACAGCCGATTCAAGCCGATTAATTCGGTGCTTAACATCGCTGAAGTCGTTCCGCATTTCCGTCTGCAACCCTTCAATTTGGTTCCGAAGAGCCCGAAATTGCTCAAGGATTAAGTGTTCTATATTATCAGTCATAACTACATTCCTAAATTAATACTTGGCAATTAGTACACCAATCAACTTAGCAATGTCAAATTTCGACCTTCAATGTACAAACTATCCGACGTACGTCTGTAATCAATCGAGTCTGACCCCATTGATTCTATTCGGCACCCGATAACGACGATAATTCGGCATAAGTTACGTAGGACGGATGCCCGCCAGGGTGATCCGTCAAACAAAGCCCTCAAATTGTGAATTTTACAATTCCTTCAGAAAGCACCAATAGATTAGCCTCTGTGCTTCGGTCACATGCGTCGGAAACCGTAAACGGTTCCGACTTACGGGTTAAGGTATACGTTTAAAACAATACTTCCCAATTCTGACCATCATAACGCGCAATATTGTTTTCTCCCACTGACCATAGAACGCCATCATTGGCATGAAGATAGCTGCATGAAATAGATTTGCCTACTACAATGTTTACCTTTTCTGAAGTATGTTTATCGTAACGATAGAGAGCGATGCTATCAGCAAAAAAAACTGAGCCGTCAAATTCTTCAATACTCCAAAGTGTATTTGTAGTCAATCCATGATCGATCACATTCCAAACATCCCTACGACCTTGCAAAAGTAACCCTGAAGCACCACAGGAAAATACTTGTCCTCCTGTTGTACAAATAATACTTTCCAGTTTCAAATTAGTTGGGCTTGAAGCGGGTTTCCACTGATTTTCTTCAAAAAACCAGATTTCGCCCTTGAAACCAACTGCATACATTTCGGTTGCATCAAAGCCGTTAATACTTTTGAATCCTGAAATTGGATCAAGATTTGGGGTTTCATTAATTCCTTTATCAAATCGACTCCAATTATCAATGCTATCACGACGGTAAATCATTCTACCCATGCCTACTGTATATAATTTTCCAGAAATTATTCGAATTTCTGTGAGGGCTTTTAGGGAGTTCGCCCCCCCAGATTTTGTATCAATTTTTTCCCATGAAAATCCTTGTTTCGATGCCACATGAATATTGCCGTCAGGCACTAATAGAAAAACTTTCAGGTCTGGATCTTTCATCAGACAGTGTGACGTGCTAGGTGCTTCAACAATATATTGCCCCCAATCACCATCTTTATATCGGATCATGACGGTATGATCAATTCCCTTTGAGTTTAACGAATTCAATTGAGCTCTAATAAAAGCTAGGTTTCTATCATAAACAAAAACGCCTGTGAATCTTATGTCGTCAGTATGTTCACCTAAGACTTGTTTGAGTTCCATTATTTTCGTCTATCCTACTATCGAAGTTAGTTGCCCTTGCATGGAAACGTTAGCGTCAGTACGCAGCCATCTTCCATCACCCGGATCGTTTTTTGCCAGAGCTTGTGTTTTAGGTGGATTTAATGGCCTGGAATCATCTTCTCCGTAGAAGTTGTCGAGTTGGGACTCCATGCATGTCCGTGAGCAACCTGAACTTCCAAAAGTCATTTCATGAGCCATTAATGCCGCTGATTTTCCTTCCCCATAATTCCAAACTTGACCCGCGTTTTCGCCTCCTGGAAGAAATGATTCTTCCTTCAATCCTTGGGCAATATGCATTTCACCATGTTCTTTCTCATATCTCCCGCCTTCAACACATACTGTTGGTGCTGCATCATATCCACTGCTATCTTGAGCCATCGGAAAAGCATTGTTTCCCTTTACCCAATGATCTTCAATCATGTGATGACCAGTATTTCCAGGTGAGCAACACATTTCTTTATCATTACCTTTCGGGACGAGAATACAAGCCATCTTTTCCTTGCAATTACCCTGACTGCTCGAACAGTCACGGGTAGCTGTTTTACCACTACCCGTGGTTACAGCACCTTTGCATGCGCTTTGTGCTTCATTGATTTCTGTTTTGCATGGGTGATCTTCTGGTGCCATTGCCATGCTATATATAAATGTCCAAGGCGGCGCATCTCCTGGATCAGACGCGTGATTAGTTGTAGTCAAATCCAAATGCCGATCAACATTTTCTCCTTCAAATTTGACATCCATCGACCAACCTTCAAAATATACTTTTCCCTTATTCGTACTAGTGATTACTCCCTTCTTGGCTGCACATCCAGCTTCATCTCCGGTCAAGGTTTTAAAATAAGAAATGTGTTTTAACATAATTTCTTTATCAGAAATCTTCACATTCTTAGTACCATCAGTCGTATCGGAATCAAATCCGGTATTAGGATAAGGCACCGGCACACCTGGAGGTGTAGCAGGATTTTCCGGCGGAGTAAAACAGACATCTGGAAAAGCTGCTATCGTTTTCCCTGACCCAGCTTTACAGGCGATTTCCCTACCATTGGCAAATACATCATTCGCCATAATTACCCCCTCCAACCTCTTGCCACATAAATATCATAGACGACCGCTTACCGTCATCATTGCCTAGATGAGCCACAATATGATTTCCTTTGCTATAGTCTTTCTCACAGGCTGCTTTTAAAACCGCAATCATAATCGGCCCCATAACAACTCCTACTTCACCAATGCAATCAGCCGGATGCCAGATATCGAATTCTTCCTTGCGTTTTCTAAGTAGCCGCAATAAAGCCAAACTAGCCTCCTTAAAATAATACTGATCTCCGGAAATATCGGTAATCCTAAAATCCAAATCACCCATTTCACAGCCCGCATCCCCCAATGACTCCTTGATCGCCGCCGTCAAGCCATCCGCCCTTAACGGTTCCTCCGAATCCACATGCGCCTTTTCAACTCCAAAGCCTAAACCATGGCAAATAAGCTGATGTTCTCGCTTGGCATGTACAGCTTCAACCACCAATGCCGCCCCCGCCTCACCCGGAATAAAACCATTGGAATTCTGGCTAGTCAGCAGGCGCTCATGCTCTTCATAATGCGCCAAAGTCTGCGCTACCAATAAACTATCAGTCGCGGCAATCAGCACGTGTTTAAAGCTTAACTCCTGTAATAATTGTCGTGCGTGTTTCAATGCGACAGCTACCGCCACATGGCCTCTGGCAATCACGCGGGACTTCTCGTGAAACTCCATGCCCAACTCAGCTTGCAAATCCAGAAAAAACTGGTTGTCGTCATCGATCACGCGACCTTTTCTTTCATGCTCCGACAAACAAAGCAATAAGGGCGTTGCTTTCGGATCGATGAGGTTGTTGGCTAGACATTCGTTGATTGCAGCAGCAGCCATTTTGATCAGTTTGGTTCTGCCTCGCCAGGGTTGTTCCAGCGGCACTTCACAACCCATAAGCCATTCGCCGCCGTTGTCCATAAAACGGGTTTCCTGAAAATTATCCAGGGCGCAACGGATGGCGGCACAGGTGGCCGGAGCGTTCAGGCCTACGCCTGTGACCATGCCGGTTCCGGTGATTGCTATGGGGAAGCCGCTCATGGGGTTATCTACTTATAAATCGTGGAAGCTGGAGTGGCTCAATTGGTTTTTTTATATTCCCCTCATCCCAATCTTCTCCCTCAAGGGGGAAGGGGCTTTTGCTGATTTTAGCTGAGTGCGTTAGGGGCCTTTTCCAGAGGGCGAAGGTGTGTGCAGTAATTTTAGTTGAACACAGATATAGCCCTCTCCAGAGGGAGATGGTTGGGTGAGGGGGAATGTTATAAGTCACCTAGATCTCTCCGTAATATCCAATATAACCAAGTGGATGGCTTCTAATATACCTGTGGTATTTTGAATGACATCATTATTCCAAAAACGAATCACTTTAAATCCTCGTTGCTCAAGAAACAAACTGCGTTGATTGTCATAGCTAACTTGATCGGCATGTTGCCCTCCATCCAATTCAATAATCAGTTTTAATTCAAGGCAAGCAAAATCAGCTACATAAGCGGCAATGGGGAATTGTCTACGAAATTTATAACCACATAACCGCCGATTGCGTAGCTGTTGCCATAGTAATAGTTCGACATCTGTTTGATTTTTTCTTAAAGCCCTTGCTTTGTTGGTTAAATTCATAGCATTTTTTTGTTTTAAATTCCCCTCACCCCACCCTCTCCCTTAGGAGAGGGCCTTATCTATAAATCTAAAATTTATACGTGGAATAAGTCCTGTGGCAGAACCCGTAAACGACGGTTCCGCCCTACTGTTCTACTGTTCTTCAACACGTTTATTTCTCAACATCATGGCTCTTCGGCTGAGTTTCTCGATACTCAATGGCTCATCCTGTTGTTGATGCCACTGGGTATAATCGAAGGGCTCTCTTTGAATCAGTGCAATAAACCGTTCCGCTTCAACATCTCCGAGATATTTCGACAGGATTTGTATGCCCTTTATCTTAATTTCTGTATCAGTAATCATGTTTATCAACCGTCCTCTTCCGCTTCGGACTTATTAGCCTTCGCCAGATGCGCCAGGGAGGGATAGTACGTCTTGCCCAGCTCACGCGCCCGCCACCAGCCGCGCGACATCTTTCCAACCAGCACTTGCGGAATCTCAAACATATTCTTTTTTAGAGGCAAACTGGAACGCCAAGTTAAGCTAAATATACCTTTATCGGGTTCGATAACAACGGTGTCGAGGACTGCCTGGGTCTCGTGGCGTTCGCCTTTTTTGCGAAAATACACCACGGGGACTTCGACTGTAGGCAAGTTAAAGGCAATCCGTCCTTCCGGCGATAGATTAACCAGCACCACCTCTTCGCCGCCTTGGGGATAAGGAATTTGCTGATCTTCCGGCGCGGCTTGATAATAAGCCTCGTTAAAATCTGCCGGCAAAAAAGGAAAGGTATTGTCCATCCAATCCTGATCGTAAGTGCCCCCATGCGGTAGACGCGATGACCAGCCACGTCCAACCGGTCCGAAAGCCATCGGTCTGTAATCATCGTCCGGTTTTTCGATAGGCCGATTAACTTCTTCGGTATTGGGCAGCGGTGTTCCATCGACCAATTCACTGGCAAGGCGTTGATGATAACCTTTGCCAACTGGATTTAGCATATAGGCGCTGTGCTTGTTTTTATCTTCATGGAAATTATCCAGGCCGCCGAAGGCGTTATCGTAACTGATCGGCATGATGGTAAACTCAGCAGGCAGGCCCGGAGCGATGGAAATACCGGCATCCCAGTAACGCTCGCCCACCACGTTAAAGGTCTTGATAAAAGAGCCCACCCTTAACCCCACTTGCACCATTCGAGCCGGACGGCTATGTGGGGCATAGGCGCTGCCGTTTAACAGCACATCGCAGCGATGCCTGATAGGCGCATAATCCACTTCATAGAGAGGCGCGGAATAGCCGGGTTCTCCGGTAAAGGTGTCCGCCATAATCAAGGGAATTTGTTCTTCGGCCAATTGGGGCTTTTCACCTGATTTCGGAATAGTAAAGGTTCCCTTGATTGCCACGACCAGCATTTCCCGGCCATCGGGTTTCATGCCCATGGTATAGCCTGCTAACATGCCGGTAGAATTAAGAAGGTCCATAAGCTATTGCTTTTGCCGATTGTTGGTGGCTGTTAGTTAATCTGCACCGAACCGCCCTTGATACGATTAACGCCGGAAGAGCGGCTTAGCAAATAAGCGCCACGTAGAATAATCTTGCCGGCCTTGGTCAAGGTTATGCTGGCTTTGCCGCATTTGAACGTGATGGTTTGTTTTGCCGCAAGGACAATGTGTTCTCCATCCAGTTCGGCCGACGTTTGTTCGGCATCTTGAACGACAGGTGCAGTATTTGCATGGTGAATTTTACCGATGATTAAAGGCTGCAAAAGGTTGCCGCCTTCAAATAACAAGGCAATTTCTTTACCCACATCATCCTTATCCAAGGCGGTCGTGCTGCGCGCCGGAATGGCCGCCTCAAGCGGATTGCCAGGAAAAGCGACCAGCGGTTCACCTGCATCGGTGATGCTTAAAAAAAGGCCAATTACTACACCGTCGATTTTTGATTCAATTATCGCGGCGGGTTTTAGAAGTTGTTCTGTTGTCATCTGCCATTTTCCTTCATCTTCAGATCAATTAAGGGAGATCGGGCTGTGGTTTTTGAAATAATCCGTACTTTTCCGGGCTGCTCATGGTGGGTTACGCCGCGCCCAAACGCCTGTTAAAACATTAAAAATATCGGCATTGCGCGGCTAACCCACCCTACACTTGTCAATTAATTCTGCAGAATTTTTTGTCCTTTCATCGTGATGTTGTTCGAGGCCGTCGCATTGATCTTGCCTGAACCGTCTACGGTAATGTCTTTTCCTTTAATAGTGATCGTGCCGTCTTTCTTCATCGTGATGCTAGCGCTTCCCGTCTTGATCGTGACCGAATCGCCGGCGTCGATCACCAGATTTTTGCCTACTTTAAGGGAATCGTCACCCTTGACGTCCGCGCTGCGGTTGCCGTCGACGCCCAAGGAATCATTGCCTTTGACGCTCTTGGAGGCATTGCCGGTAACTGCTTCGCTCTGGTTTCCGCCTACTGTCAACGACTGATTCGCGCCCACATCGGTGCTCTGATTTGCGCCGACATTGATGGATTGATACGCGCCAACATTTACCGTTTGATACGCCCCGATGCCAACGGCCTGGAATGCGCCAATGCCGATTTCCTGTGCCGCGCCGATACCGATGGTTTCGTTGATGCCGACGGTGTGGGTGCGCTGTAACGCAACGGATACCGTTTCACTGGCGCCAACCGATTTGGTCCGGTTCGATACGATAGTAATACTTTCATTAGCGCCTACAGTTTCGGTGCGATTGCTTCCGATAGTAATGTCCTCATTGACCCCCACTTTTTCAGTGCGATTATTGCCTATGGTAATCTTTTCATCGTGACCGACATCTTCGGTACGGTCGTGGCCGACTGATGTGGTCTCGTCATTTTCGACAATATTGTCCTGATTTTTTTCAGCATGAATATAAAGCTGTTCCGCGCCTTTTTTATCCTCCATGCGAATTTCATTGAAATTGGCGCCGCTGCCGCCTTGCGAACTGCGGCTTTTGATGCCGCTCTGGGTTTTGTTGGCGGGTAAAGCATAAGGCGGCGTTTGATCGCCATTGTATACTCGGCCCGTGATAATGGGCTGATCCGGATCGCCTTCCAGGAATTCAACGATGACTTCCTGTCCTATGCGGGGAATATGAATGCCTCCCCAGGTTTTGCCCGCCCACAATTGCGATACGCGCACCCAGCAGGAAGAATTTTCATTGGATTTGCCATATCGATCCCAGTGAAACTGGAGTTTTACCCGGCCATGCTCATCGGTATAGATCTCATCACCTGCAGGGCCGACAACTTTGGCCGTTTGCGGACCTTGAACTATGGGTTTAGGCGTAATACGGGCCGGGCGGAAAGGCGTTTTGCTGTCAATGACAGTGAAGCTGTTGGTGTAATGAGTGCCGCCTTCTCCTGAGGCCTCAAAACTCTCGACACGAATACTGTGGGAAACTGAGCACACCAGGTATTCCCGATTCTGATCCTCGCGCGGATACTCGGCCAGCTTAAACAAGCCTCCACACAGTAAACCCCGCACCATGCTGTTGCCTTGTACCTGCTCATACCGGGTATGCAATTCCTCAATTCGCTTTTGTGCATAATTGTTTCCATCGCCTTTTTCTACATATTCGCCGGGGTAATCGTAAATTTCATGTTCTGACTCACTGTGCCCTTGAGAAATACTGGAATTTACCGCAAGATCGGCTTTAGGCTTAATGAAGTCATATTCATTCAGGGCATAAACACCCGGTTGAATTTGTTTAGAGAGATACCAACTGGAAATGCATTGTTCTTGCGCAGCCCTATCATTCGGGCGATAAAAGGGTATTTCCTTGTAACCTGGTATAGGCTCATGCGATGTATAGTCATCGGCCAGAACCAGGGTATGCTTATTTTCTTCGTGAATAAAATAATAATAGATACCTTCCTGTTCAAATAACCGGCTGATAAAATTAAAATCTGTCTCGCGGTATTGCACGCAGTAGTCCAGTGTGCGATAGGAACCTCTTAAGTTATCCTTAATATCGGTATAGCCAATTTTTTTGAAGATATCCTTGACAATATCAGGCACTGTTTGCTGTTGAAAAATACGGCAATTGGATTGACGCGTCAAAAACCAGATCCGGGGATGGACGGTGGCACGATAGACTGCATAACGCCCCCTATCCAGAGCTTGAGAAATACTGCCTACATAGCCATTAAAAAACCGCTTGCCGCCGGCTATATTGAGACGCAGGCTAACCATTTGACCAAGCAGGTCCTCAAACCGGATGTGTTTGCTGCTGTTTAACTCCAGGTCGATGATAAACAGACGCCCCAGTTCTTCCGTCACCGTCATATTTCGAAGCAATAGAACATCCTTGCCCAACGGCGTGGTGATCTCTATTTCCCGATGTTCTTGAGTTGCTGACATAGTTAGACCTAGCTGAGGGATAGGTTATGGTTCAAGTGTAATGATAAGGATGGAAACTTCCAGGTAATATTACCGTTTTCTCTACACTTAAATTTAAAACCGGGCAATAAATTACAGGATATAAAATTCACTGTTTAATCTTGGTTCTTCTATATTCGTACTGGTTTTATAGTGATTAATTCTGCTGGCTCGGGTTGTTATTACCCTACCTTATCCAAACGTATAATTAAACTCACTGTCTTTTACGGAAACTCTTACTGCCGTTACGGGTTCGCTACCCAGCATCTTCATTAAAAATTCTTGGCTGATGGCCGGCAATACCGTATTAGTCAAAATTGCATCCACCACCCTGGCGCCGCTTTCAAGCTCCGTGCAACGTTCGATAATAAGACGGATAACATCTTCATCATAGGTAAAGGGTATGCTGTGATTAGCCAAAATCCTTTTTTCTATACGGCCCAGTTGCAGTTTGACAATTGCTTTGAGCATTTCATCGCTAAGCGGGTAATAAGGAATCGTTACCAGTCTACCGAGCAAGGCGGCTGGAAATATTTTCAGCAAAGGTTCGCGCAACGCCTTGGCAATGCTCTCCGGCTCAGGTATTAATTCCGGGTCTTTGCACAGATTCATTATTAAATCAGTGCCGGCATTGGATGTCAGTAGAATAATGGTATTTTTAAAGTCAATATAACGCCCTTCAGCATCTTCCATCCAGCCTTTATCAAAAACCTGGAAGAAAATTTCGTGAACGTCGGGGTGCGCTTTTTCTACTTCATCCAATAAAATAACGCTGTAAGGTCGGCGACGCACAGCCTCGGTGAGAATTCCGCCTTCACCATAGCCAACGTAACCGGGAGGCGAGCCTTTAAGAGTCGATACGGTATGAGCCTCTTGATACTCGCTCATATTGATGGTGATGATGTTTTCTTCGCCTCCGTAGAGTGCCTCAGCTAAAGCAAGGCCCGTTTCGGTTTTGCCTACACCGGAAGGTCCGCATAGCATGAATACACCTATAGGCTTACCCGGATTATCAAGACTGGCGCGAGAGGTTTGTACGCGTCTGGCAATCATATCGAGAGCATGACGTTGGCCGATAACACGCTGATTCAGTGTATCGCCAAGTTTAAGTACCGTCTCAATTTCATTTTTGACCATCTTTCCAACAGGAATACCCGTCCAATCGGCAATAACGGCAGCGATAGCCTGACTATCGACGGTAGGAAAAATTAAGGGTCGATCGCCCTGGAGTTCATTAAGCTGATTTTGCAAATCTTTGAGTTGTTGTAATAATTCAGCACGCTTATTTTCATCCAGGGCTATAGGCTCAACGCTCGCTGATGGTAGTGAACCTTCTATACTAACTTGTTCACTGACTACATCCGCACTCTTTTCCAATTCACTCTCAGTGCCTTCTATTTTATTAATAACATTGCGTAAGCGGGCCCGCAGATCAAGAATCTGGTCCACCAGCTTTTTTTCTTTTTGCCAGCATTTTTCTAATTCATTTAATCTTTGCTGTTCATCCACTAGCTTTATTTGCGCATTTTCCTTACGCTCTTTGGTCTCTATTCCAACCGCTGTTTCGCGATCAATTATGGCAGCTTCAACTTTAAGTGCCTGGATTCGCCTGCGGCAGTCATCCACCTCTGCCGGAACAGCATGCTGACTGATAGCAACCCGGGCACAGGCGGTATCCAATACGCTAACTGACTTATCCGGCAGCTGTCGATCGGGAATATATCGGTGGGAAAGTTTGACCGAATCTTCCAAGGCTTCATCCAGTAATAATACCTGGTGATGTTTTTCCATAATCGAGGCGGCCCCCCTCATCATCAAGAGCGCTTTTTCCTCTGTGGGCTCTTCAATTTGCACTACCTGAAAACGCCTCGTTAAAGCCGGATCTTTTTCAAAATATTTCTTGTATTCCGCCCAGGTCGTCGCAGCAATAGTCCGCAATGTTCCGCGAGCCAAAGCCGGTTTAAGCAGATTAGCCGCATCGCCTGTACCTGCAGCGCCGCCTGCGCCTATCAAGGTGTGCGCCTCATCGATAAATAAAATAATCGGCTTTTCTGAAGCCTGAATTTCTTCAATAACCTGACGGAGCCGATTTTCAAATTCACCTTTCATACTGGCCCCCGCCTGCAATAAGCCCAGATCCAAGGTGCGAAGCGTGACATTCAAAAGCGGCGGCGGTACCTCTTTTGCTGCAATCCGTAAGGCAAAGCCCTCGACCACCGCAGTTTTTCCAACCCCGGCTTCACCTGTCAATATCGGATTATTTTGTCTTCGGCGCATAAGAATATCAATGATCTGTCTGATTTCTTCATCCCGCCCGACTATGGGATCCAGCTCACCTTTACGTGCAGCTTCGGTCAAATCAACGGAAAATTGTTGTAAAGCCGCCTGTTTGCCCATCTGCGCGGGAGGCATGGCGCCTGAATATTCCCCTGGAGCAGCGGCTCCAGCCAGTTTACTGCCGTCATGGGCCGGTAATGCATCCTCTGGCGATCCTGAAACTATTCTGGTAAATTCTTCGAGCAATGTATCGGTATTGATTTTCTTAAATTGACTTGAAATAGCATGTAAGGTGTTACGCAGACCAGAGGTTTTAACAATCCCCACCAATAAATGACCGGTACGCACTTGGCTGCTTCCGTATTTCAAGCTGGCGTATAACCAGCCCTGCTCCATCGTTTGTTCAACATGAGCCGAAAGATCGGAAATTGACCTGGAGCCTGCCGGCAGGCGATCTAATGTCTCAGTAAGATCACGCACCATATGGGAAGGATTAAGTTCAAATTTTTTTATAATCCGGTGCAGATCCGAGTCCTGTAATTGGAGAATTTGATGCAGCCAATGCACCAGCTCAACATAGGGGTTGCCGCGCATTTTACAAAATACCGTGGCGCTTTCCATACCTTTGTAAGCTAGATTGTTAAGCTTGCCAAACAGCGCTGTACGACTGATCTCTGTCATGCCATCCTCTCCATATTGAGATACAAATCATTTGCATCAGATTGTCTTTTATCTATTTGTAGCCAGGTTGTCCAGCCGAGCCGGCCATATTGGCCAAGTTGAGTTGAAGGAACTTTGTCTTTTTTCAAAATAAGATTCAAATCCCAATTAAATTCAAATCCTATATAATTTTTTACGACAGCTACCAAACTTTTCAGCTTGGTCCCTGCGGGCAAAAAGCTTTCATAGTCTTCCAGACTTAAAGGGCCCATAGTAATACGAAATTTGTGTTGGCATTGCCAAATTCTAGTTCCAATTACCGATGAAATACCGAGTTGTCCTGTGGTGCTAGTGCGATCAAGATAGCAGCAACTGTCTTTGGGAATGTCCAGCCATTCTCCAATAAATTCCTTTATCTTGACCGGCACAATAAAAAAATCATTTAGCATTGATTCCAATCCCTCGGCATGCTTTGTATGACAACCCAGATGCGCCGCAAAATGCAACTTGGTATGATCAGGCATGGCGTCGCGTTGTTGAAGCGAGAAATCTCCAATTCCCAGTAACGACCCTACATAAAACGCAAAACGATCCTGCTCCGGCCGATCAAGTTGAACCGTTGGCTCTTTATCAGCCCAGGCACGATAAAATAAACTCAGGAGGCGATGATGAAACATATCGGCAAAATCTACCAGCGCCGAATCTTTGGCAGTGCGCACTCTGTTGCGCGCATACTCGGTCAAATGCAAAGGCAAAGGACCATTAGGACCAAACAGCCCGAAAAAAAATACTTTTAAGCTTGAAACTTCTTGGCCTGGCACAAACGAATCCAAAGTCGATGGAGCAAATTGCAGGCTGGGTGTCTGTCCAAGCCGAATCGCATCATCTACAGGACGGGCTGAGCGTCCCAAACGAGGATGTTTGCTGTGCAAACACTCCAATTGCCGCAGCGCCTCATAAAACCCATACTTATACGGGCCTTGCGCAAGGCTGGATGTTAAATCTAAATTAGGGTTCTCGTTCCTGCTCTTACCGGCCATTTCATAATCTCGCCACGTTCCCGAGTTTTAACCACAAGCTGAGTAAAGCTATTGATCGAAACATATTTGCAGAAAAACTTTTCCAGTACCGCGCCAAGTAGAAAACTGCTGGCGCCTTCAAAAGCCGATTCATCAAAAGTAACTGTAATTTCCACTCCTCTCCCGAAACTCATCGGCCCAGCAACGGGAACTCGCACTATAATAGAACGACTCGTCACTGTCAGTAAGCCTTCGATCTGCTTAGCTATAGACGACTCGGCGAAATCGCCATAGAGACGTAATAAATCACAAAGCGCAACCGCTCCCTGCGTGTCATTATTATTGATCAGGCTCAAATAGTTTAATGATAATTGATTTATTAGGCGCCAGGCATGTTCACCCGCTGCGGGAGATGGTTTTGGATCAGTTGGCCCGATTAAGCAGCGAACAGCTTCCACCGGCGCGCTGATGTCCAAGGTAAAATCTGTAACATCTTCACCAATGAGCATTAACTTTGGTAAATCCCGATTAGTACATAGTGTATTAATACCCAGCTGTTTCAAATCATTCTGATAAGGGGTTTCGCTTGCATCTACTAATGATATAAAGATCTCGCTGCCCAGATAATCAGCTTTTAGTTTTTTCGGACTCTTATTGATAGATTCCAATTTTGGCTGACGGTGCACGGTATAATATGCAAAAGCGCTTTCATCTCCCCTATCTTGCCGGGTTGAATAAAACGGCCGAAACCTCTGTTCTGTAGAACCATCGCTGCCATAACCGACCACCTCGGCCACCGTATGCACTTCAAAATCATCTTGCCTGGTTTTATCCGCGACAAGATGATGCTCAGTACTGTGATGAGTCAAATGAACGCGATCAATTCGCTTGGGAAAGAGATTGATTGCAGGGGTGCAATACAGGGCAAAATTATCCGCGCTGATTAAGTCTTCCAGCTCTGCTCTTGCCGTGTCCAGTAAAATGACGATTTCTACAGCAGTATCGTCACAGTGATTCAAGGCAGGCTGTAAATTACTTAGCTCAACAAACAAAAATCTCTGGGGGAGTGCGAAATATTCCTGCAACAACCGATACCCTTGAAAAGAAGGGGAAGTATAAGGAAGCAAAGCATGCTGTGACTCAAATCCCTGTGATTGAATGGCAGATTTATTGAGTCGCTCACGCCATGCCGGATTATTGGAGCCCGGCTGCACAATAATAGCCAAGCAATGCCCAAGCAATAATTCGTAAAGCTTCAGCGGCACTGTGCCGGTACCGTGCAGATAAAGAGGCAAGCTATTCAAGGGCAACTGTTTGATTTTAATATAAAGCGCCGTTTCAAAACGCAAATGCAATGCCGCTTTGACACCTTGGACATTGGGCTCGGCATAGCGAATGGCTGCACCTAAGGGAAGATAACTTGCCTCGGCTAAGCGTAATGGCCACAGTTTCAGTTCATGGGCTGTTTGAAATTCACATTTAGCTCGCCCTTTAACGCTGGAATTGCTGAGTAACCGTGTATGCCGGGGCAGAAGAAAGCCCTCTTCAGTTACGCCGCCTTTCAAGTCAGGATTAAACTGAACCACGGACATTGCAGGCAATGGAGCCAGATAGTGAGGGTACACCATTTCCAACAAATGTTGAGTAAAGCGGGGAAACTCGGCTTCCATCTTCAGCTGAATGCGCGCAGTCAAAAAAGCAAAGCCTTCCAATAAGCGTTCTACATAGGGGTCAGCGCATTCAGTGCCGCCCAGGTCAAGACCAGCGGCAATTTTAGGATAACGGCGAGCAAATTCGCCTCCCATCTCACGAATAAACTGCAACTCTCGATGATAATGTTCAAGCAGTCGGGAATTCATTGCCATATCTTTTAGGGATTGAAATCGAAAACCGATACATTGCCATTTTCCAGCTCAAATTCGGTTCGCAAATGCAAATGCAACGGCTGTGGCTCAGCCCACAATTCTCCTTCAATTTCAAAACTTAGTGCATTATGAGTGAAAATGGCCTCGTTTACCTGTATTCGTACAACCAGTGTGCTTCGGATGATGCGGGGTTCGAAACTCAAGATTACCTGTTTCAACTTGCGCTCGATATAATGCAGATCAAATCCTGACACCGTTTTGCCAGTAAGATCAGGCATGCCGTAGTTCAAAACTGAATTAACAACTTCAGGATAGGCTTCCAAATCCTCCTGAGGAAAATACTGGCTGGCATTTAATAGCCAGTCCAAATCCCTCTTTACGCAGGCGCGAAGCTCCTTTAATGAACTGACCGAGGCAGACAGAACACTGTATTGGGCATGCGCTTGATTAAGCTGCTGCAGCAATATCTGGCGCTGTTTTTTGTTTTCTTGTGCATCACTTGCTTGTTTTTCAGCAGGCAGTTGAGCCAGCGATTTCTCAATATTTTGGATGTTTTTTTTGTGCAATTGAATCGAGTTATTGATCGGTTCATCATCGGTCAGACGATCCAGCAGAGACGGCAAAAAACGATCTTTAGGAAGCGTTCTACTCACTCCTCTGCTCCAGTTGCAGCCTCATCTGAGGAATTAAATTGAATGGTTCGAACATCCATTAGCGGATAATCAGCCGATTCTGTTACCCATATTTTTTGACCAAAACCCAAAAATGATTCATCCCCGCAATTTTTCCACTCAGTTTTTCTGGACAGCGCAAGCAAGGGATCATCACTCTGATAAGAAGCAGGATAACGTGCCGGAATCAGTCCATAACTTTCACCGCCATTACTCCAGGCAAAATGAGCGGGTAACCAGATTACATCCCTAAGATCGACCGGAGTTTCTATAATTATCGAATGGATACGCTGCTGAGGCGCCCAAAGATAACGTCCTTCAATAATTACTTCAATCACTGGACCTAATCGTGCGTCACTGTCGGCCAGCCAGTCAAAATTTTGCGTATCAATTGTTCCTGAACAACCAGGAGCCAATTCAAACGCCCGCTTACGTAGAGTCCGGGATTTTAAATATTGTCCCTGGGCAGTTAATTTCAGCGCCTGGACCAACAAAGCGACCCATTCTTCAGGATGACCAAAAACAACGGGCTCCCCATCACCTGAAAACACCGCTTCCCTGAAACGCTCGCATGCTATAACCTGCCGATACATTGAAACCATGGCCAGAGAAGCATTATCCAGTGAACCCGCCACATTCAACTGAGTCAAGGCGCGATCCCATTGCCCCATGACCGATAAAAGCTGAAATAGAAATATCCGGTATTCAACCTTAGCAGGATGCGCTTTCACCTGCTCCTGTAGCTGCTGCAAAGCAGCTTTTATATCTCCGTGTTTCAAATACTCTTCTGCTGTCATAAATTTAATAGCGGCTTTGCGTATCTGTGTTTAGATGGCAGACAGCTTAGCCTGTCTGCCATCTAAGGAGCACTTTGCGAAATAGCGTTGTTAGTAGTTCTATTCCCCTTTATTTTCTTCCAGGCTCCACTTCTTTGGTCCAGACTTGTCACCCGCAGTACCATCCTTCTTAACTGCCGTATAAGTCCAAGAAATTTTTCCATATGTAAAAGTAACTGACTCGGCAGGTCTTTCAGAGCCGCCGCCACTTATATCAACGGAATGTACCAATGCATCCTCAAATTCATATTTTAAATAACAAACTTTTTCGCCCGTTTCCTGACAGACTTCGAGTTCTAATTTTGCAATGTGTTTACCGCTAGCACAATGAATATTTAGGTCCACTGATGATTTATCTACCTCTTTCTCGATCCTGAAAACTTTGAAATCCGCACGTGCAGCGGCTAAACCTCCAGTTCCACTAGGGCCGGACGCAGGCTGTGAAAGACCATGTTCGAAATGAAATACTTCTATCCAGTCTGTATGCTTTGTATCCGTGGATTCGCCTTTCAACGGATCTGCTTTTAAATAGGTACTTGTAGCCATAAAAATTCACCTTCAATAATTGAATGATAATAAATAAAAATAACAAAAAAGTAAGTCAAACCCTACTTCCTGAACACCCCGTTTTCCGCAATATCACTGTGCTTGTAAATAAACCAAGCCATAATATTGAAGATGGCTCAAGTATAAGGATGCTTAAGTTCGGAGTCTGTAAACTAATTCACTCAGAAAATGTGAAGTGATTCATATTTGCTACATCACCTAAAAAAATAACACTCGCCCCTGAACGACCCGAAATTAAACGAAAATTTCTATTTCCAGCCATTTAGTTAATTAGCCTGGCAATAAAAATATTATATTTAAGATTAACTATTCCAGAATTTCTCTAGCTGATATGTTTTCAGCCGCCTTTTTGAGAAGGCAATTTCGATACCAGCCGTAATGAAACAGTAAGCCCTTCCAGTTGGTAATGAGGCCTTAAAAAAAACTTCGAATTGTAATACCCGGGATTTCCCTCTACTTCTGAAACCACCACTTCCGCTGCCGCTAATGGCTTGCGCGCCTTATCTTCTTCTGAAGCAGTGGCTGGGTTGGATTCTACATAATTACTTATCCATTTGTTCAGCCATTTCTCCATGTCATCCCGTTCCTTGAATGAGCCAATTTTGTCCCGCACGATGCACTTTAAATAGTGGGCAAATCGGCAGGTCGCAAACAAGTAGGGCAATCTCGCCGCCAGATTAGCATTCGCCGTGGCATCCGGATCATCATATTCCACCGGTTTCTGTAGCGATTGCGCGCCGATAAACGCGGCAAAATCCGAATTTTTCTTATGCAGCAAGGGCATAAATCCATTCTTCGCCAATTCCGCTTCACGACGGTCGCTGATAGCAATTTCGGTTGGACATTTCATGTCCACTCCGCCATCATCGGTAGGGAAAGTGTGTGTGGGCAAACCTTCAACAGATCCGCCGGACTCAATGCCACGGATACGTGAACACCAGCCATAGAGTTTAAATGCCCGGTTAATATTCACTGCCATAGCGTATGCAGAATTGGACCAGGTGTATTTACTATGATCAGCATGTTCCACATCTTCCTCGAAATCAAACTCCTCTACAGGCGCGGTTTTTGCGCCATAAGGCAAGCGCGACAAAAACCGAGGCATGGTTAACCCGATATAGCGGGAATCTTCAGACTCCCGTAAGGAGCGCCAGGAGGCGTATTCCGGGGTTTGAAAAATTTTGGTTAGATCACGAGGATCGGCCAGTTCCTGCCAGGATTCCATATTCATCAGCCTGGGCGCTGCAGCCGCGATAAATGGCGCATGGGCAGCTGCCGATACTTCAGCAATACAATTAAGAAACTCGACATCTGGCGGACTTTGATCAAATTCATAATCACCGAGCAAACACCCAAACGGTTCACCACCGAACTGCCCGTATTCATGCTCATAAATCTTCTTGAAAATCGGGCTTTGATCCCAAGCGGTTCCTTTGAATTTCTTCAAAGTTTTGTGCAGATCTTTTTTGGAAATATTAAATACCTTAATCTTTAACATTTCATCCGTTTCGGTGTTATTGATCAGATGATGCATGCCCCGCCAACTGCCTTCCAATTTCTGGAAGTCCTCATGATGAATTACTTTATTTATCTGGTCGCTCAATCGCTTATCGATTTCGGCAATTATGGCTTCGATTGATCTGACTGCATCATCTGAAATCAATGCAGTATCAGCCAAGGCCTGCTCTGCTAATGTTTTGACGGCATTTTCCACGGCCTCTTTAGCGCGATCCGATTTCGGTTTGAATTCTTTTTGCAGTAGCGCAGAAAAATCGTTTGTTTCCGCTGTTTCCGCTACCGTTGCGGCGGCGGTTGATTCTATTTCGGTTTCGGCCATGATTAACCCTCCTCTGATTTAATGGACTCACCGGCATTGGCGTCGGGATTTGGAGCTGAAGCCAAAGATTGCAATAATGCAGAGTCGTTTAATGCTTTAGCAATTAATTCTTCAGCACCGCTTTTGCCGTCCATATAAGTCAGCAGATTGGCTAACTGAGTGCGTGCCTGAAGCAGTTTATTGAGTCCTTCGACTTTACTGGCAACGGCTGCAGGAGAAAAATCGTCCATACTTTCGAATGTTATATCGACACTCAGATTTCCTTCGCCCGTGAGCACATTGGGTACCTGAAATGCTACCCTGGGTTTCATTGCTTTAAGACGATCATCGAAATTATCCACATCAATTTCAAGGAAATTCCGATCAGCTACAGGTGCGAGCGGTTCTGCCGGTTTACCCGATAAATCCGCCATGACACCCATTATAAAAGGCAATTGAATCTTTTTCTCAGCGCCGTAAAGTTCGACGTCATATTCAATCTGAACCCTTGGAGCCCGATTACGGGCAATAAATTTTTGACTGCTTGCTTTAGCCATTTTTTTAACACCTTTTCAGTAAATTACAGAACCGGTTTCTTTCGAAACCCCTTAAATTTATGCTTATTGCCTATTATTAACTTATCAACGGTATCCGCTAACCTCTTTCAGGGAGTGAGTTTGGGTAATGATTCCTTAACTGCCGAATGTGAAGTGCTACTATCATAATGCTAGGTTTTATCTTTTTTTTGTATGCCACAAATATTTTCAGCCTGACGAACAGCATCAGGTGTAAGCTCCTCCAGAATCTCCATAAAATTCATTGATAAAAGTTTCTTTGCCCGTAGCAAGATAAAAGGAATAGGACTGGAAGGTTCGTAACGCTCGAAATACTTGCAAATTGCATCAATCCCCCGGACAACATCTTCTCGGCTATGGACGCCGCTGCTTTTACCTATTCTGCCCGCATCTGCCTGTTTATCGCCAGGAGCTGCCAAGTCTTGTGATGCTTCAGCTTCTGACTGACTGCGGCTTAGATCCAGACTTTGTTTTTGTTGAACTTTTTCATTCAATAGCCGGGATATATTTTTCAATAGCGTTATTAAACTGGAAATATCAGGGGCAATTTCTGAATTAGTTTTACCGGTGATAACGTCAACTATTTCTTGAGCTTGAACTGATGCATGCTTTACCGTTTTTTCAAGATTTTTCAGAATTTCAAGATCGGTATCTAAAAAGGCTGCTTCAAGAATAGATTTCTCCGAAGGCTCGGTAATATTATTACTTCCAGCGGTTATTTTGCCTTCGGAAAGTTCACAATCCCGCCAGGAAAAATTTCCCAGTTGTGACTGGGTAAGTGGAATATGGTTAATAGGCCCTAGAATTTTTTTGTAATTATTCAAGGTTGTCAGGCTATTTATGCGTAATACAGGAAAATCGTCGTCAGGATCCTGGCGCGGATAAACTTCATCCCAATATTTCTGTAGCAATCCATTAATCAATGTTAATCCATTATCCAGGCCTCTAAAACCATCGGTGCGGACCCATGCACACGTCAGTTGCACGCATACCTGTATATCGCGACTGCGCTCCAGCAACTCCAACCCCATGTCATGAATTTTATTCCAATCCGGCTCTACCTCAGGAATAATTGAATTGCCAATCTGCCGCTCAGGCACGCCTTTAGCTTCAAGTTCTAACTGTGCAAAAAGAGTGTCGTCTTCCAGATTCACTCCGCAAGGGGATTCTCGGGAAATTGCATCAAGAAAATATGCTACCGTCGTATCATTCAATGAACTCAACATATACTGCCAATCATCAGTAAGTCACTCATAATCACTTCACTTCCATGTGACTGATTATTAAGGTAATTGCCCTGGCCAATCGTCCAGTTATCAAGGATATCTTTATATTCTTTTCGACTGAGATCGATACTAGCACCAAAGCTTCAATACTTTAAAGCGGTTTATTTAAATTGTGAAAAATTCACTAAATAATCGGTTTTTTAAGGGTGATAATATTAAATAAATTTGTTATCTTCTGTATTAATAAGAAAATAATAAAATAACGGCAAATGCCAACTGGTAATATCGGTTTTCGCTATAAAATGCTTTGGCTAACTGATTTATTGCGTTGGCCTTAATACTTAATAGGGGAAGTTATATTGAAATCCTGCATCCTAAATGATGATCGATAAAATATTTATGATGCCCTAAATATTTGCTCAAGTTTATAGAGCGACAACCAAAATATGGAATGAGCGGTACATGAAACTTTCCTTAATTGTCATCTCGTGTTCAGGGGTTGCTCTTGACCGTGCATTATCAATTACGCTCAATCAGAAGGGCGCCACACTTGGGAGACGTGAAGATAACACTCTAGTATTACCGGATCCCCGGAATTATATATCGGGTCACCATGCGGTTATTGAATATAAATATCCAAATTACTATATTACAGACACTAGTACTAATGGCGTCTTAATTAATCAAACTAAAATGTTACGAGGACAGGGTAACAGCGTAAAACTAAATGATGGCGATAATCTTAAAATGGGGGACTATTCTCTCTTGGTTAAGATTATTGAGGAAAATCGGGGAAAAGCTGATCTTCATCCGGTCGACGCCTTATCCGAAAACCTTATTAATTTGCCTGAAGATCCATTCGCAGAAATTAATTCAGATCCAATTCAGGAAATGATTGATAAAAATGACCTCTTCCCTTCTGATTGGAAAAGTCATCCGGAAACTTCCGAAAATCCACTCGATCTCCCAGATAATCAATTCCCAAAACCTTCATCAAATGAACAGGATGATTTAGTCAGAGGTGATTTAAATCGCCTGCCTGCTCATAAAGAAGCGTTCCAACCCTTCGAAAAAAAAATTGCCGATCAAGCAAATCCTGAAAATCAACTTGAAAGCCCGTCTGATATTTTTTCTGATGACTGGTACCTTAAAAGCCGCAATAAGAAAAATGAAGATTCTGAGCCGTCAGCTTTCTTAAAAACAGAGCCTTTATTGCCTCAAAAAAGTGAAACCAAGAACCGGCGGCGAAAAACTCAATCAGTTACAACTGATCGAACTGATACAAGCCCTCATGAATTAACAAAAAGGACAGTAACTGAATTTCAGCATGAGTTGATTCAAAATTTCCTCCGCGGGGCTCAGCTTGATGAGAGTAAGTTTGCAGAATCCCTTGATCCGGAAACATTTTATATCATCGGTAAAATGCTCAGGGCATCCGTTCAAGGAACCATGGATGTTTTGTTAGGACGGGCCAAGATTAAAAATGAAATGCATCTGGATGTAACTTTGATAAGACCCAGACAAAATAATCCATTCAAGTTCTCGGTAAGCGCAGATGAAGCGTTAACAAAACTATTATCGCCTCAAAATACCGGCTATTTGCCGCCCGACGAGGCGATTAAAGAAGCTTTTGATGACATTAAAGCCCACCAATATTCAGTAATAGCCGGCATGCAAACAGCTTTATTAGCTGTATTACATCGGTTTGATCCAAAAAAATTGGAACAGCGTTTGCAAGAACAAACTCCCCTAAGCGCCAATGTCCCCATCCTTAAACAGGTTAAATTATGGGCATTGTTCGAACATATGTATGAAGAAATTGAACACGAAGCGGAAGATAATTTTTATAATCTATTCGGCCAGGCATTTGCGGAAACCTATGAACAGCAAATTCAAAAGTTAAAGACTTCTAAAAAAGATATTTAATTTAAATACCATACAATCAGCCCACTGCGACGAGCAACATGCCAAATATTACAGCGATACTCATTTTGCTTTCTATGTTACTGTGGAGTTGTAGTTCAGACCCGGAAAAGCCAGAACCGCCGCCAGAACCTCCTACGATTGTTCAAGCAATAATTGCTGTCTCTGATCAGGTTAATCCCGACGTAAATGATCGCCCTTCGCCCATCGTAGTATATTTATACGAACTAAAAGCTCTGGGCAAATTCGAAGATGCAGATTTTTACAAATTATATGAAGATCATGAATCGGTGCTGGGGAGTGAACTTGTCGCCTCGGAAAAATTTCATCTGCAACCTGGCGACATTACTTTAGTAGATCATCCAGTTTCACCGGAAACAAAATACATTGCAGTAAGCGCCGCTTATCGAAATTTGAATGAGGCGATCTGGAAAGCCGCTGTACCCATACCGGCAAAAAAGACTTCTGAATTACGAATTTTTGTTGGCAAGTTGAGTGTGGGCATTCGCCAAAAATAATTATTATCTATGGACCTTAAGGTATTCAATATGTCATGGAATAACAAAGTAATATGGACAGAAGGCATGTTTCTTCGACCCCCGCATTTTCAGCAACAGGACCGTAATTTTCAAACCCTGGTTGAGTCGCGATGCGGAGGCTTGCATTGTTATACTTGGGGCATAACCCAACTTGAAATTGATCATCAGCTTCTTGCTCTGGGAAAATTTGCAATTACCTCTTGCAAAGGCGTTTTTCCTGATGGAACGCCTTTCAGTATCCCCGATCATCATCCATCACCCACTCCTGTTGATATTTCAGCGGATACGAAAAACGAAATTATATATTTGGCTCTTCCAGTTCGCCGCACCACAGGCAGGGAGCTGACCTGGGAAAATAATGTTGATGAATTAAGCAGATATCGCCTGCAGGAAATTGAAGTCAAGGACATACATTCACAGTTTGAACAAGATAGCACGCTGATTCAGAGTGGCGCGCTATGGACACGGTTCCGTTTAGCAAGTCAAAATCTGGACGCTTTTGTAACAATTCCCATCGCAAGAGTTATGGAGCTCAAAATGGACAAGTTAGTCCTTTTGGATAAGCATTTTATCCCAACCTGCTTACATTCCAGCGCTTCCGTTCAACTCACTGACTATATAAAGGAAATCGAAGGTATTCTGCACCATCGCGGCGAAGCTCTTGCACAACGGCTGAGCTCTCCAGGGACAGGCGGGGTAGCAGAAATTGTGGATTTTTTACTTTTGCAAATTATCAACCGCTACGAGCCGCTTTTTAGACATTTTACTTCACTAAGGCAGTTACATCCTGAAAGACTTTTCAGTGTATTGATTCAAATGGCTGGTGAATTAGCCACAATGAGCCAATTCGATCATAGGCCAAAAACGTTTCCCATCTATATACATGAAGATTTAACCAGTTCCTTCCCACCCATTATTATTGCTCTTCGTGACGCACTAGGTTGGGTATCAGAATCCAGGGCGGTGCCTATTCCACTGGAAGAGCATCCGCACCAGATACGGACAGCTATTATTCATGATCGTCAACTGCTGGATTCGGCCGTATTTATTCTGGCGGTAAATGCCCAGATCCCGATTGATAAACTGCGCAGTCATTTCCCCCGTCAGATTACTATTGCAACAGTTGAAAAACTCCGTGATCATGTTATGTCACAAGTATCAGGCATCAGAATAAATACACTCGCCGTTGCTCCAAGGCAAATTCCTTTCCATAAAGGCATGACTTATTTTGAACTTGACAAAAATCATACACTTTGGAAGGAACTGGAGGCGAGCGGTACTATTGCCATGCATTTTTCTGGTGAGTACCCAGGTCTTGAGCTGGAATTCTGGGCAATAAGAGGAGGATAATTATCATGGCTTCAGATGACCCTTTTTTCTCTCCGCAATCAGATGACAGAACTATTATTCGTCCTGTTCCAGGCGGCAAACGTTCCGATATCCAGCAACAGTCTCCGCCCTCTGAAGTAAGCCATAAAGCAGTAACGCCATACCCAAGGTTAGGGCGATTAAATCCACTTGAAAAGGCTGCCTCAGGTTTACTTGCTTTATTAACACGGCTTAACACTTCACGTTCTCAATCTGATCCGGCTGGATTGAAAAACAAAATCATCCAGGAAATTCAGCACTTTCAGATAAATGCGCAGGCTAATGATATTGACCTGCAAACTGTTTCCAGTGCTCGTTATGTAATGTGTACCGTTCTCGATGAAGCAGTCTTGAATACTCCCTGGGGAAATAATAGCGGATGGTCACAGCAGAGTTTATTAAGCCTGTTTCACAAAGAGGTATCGGGAGGAGAACGCTTTTTTGATTTATTAAAATCATTGGCTCAAAATCCAGGTAAAAACAGGAATTTGCTGGAGCTAATGTATTTGTGTCTAGCTTTGGGTTTTGAAGGACGGTATCGCCTCATAGAAGGTGGAAAAAATAAACTGGCAAGCATTAGAGAGTGGCTGTTTGAGATTCTTCAGCAAGAAAGGGGCGCCGTCGACCAAGCGCTGTCGCCTCACTGGCAAGGTGTGACTGATCGCCGCCACCCTTTGACCCGGCTAGTGCCATTATGGGTTTTTGGAGCAACTGCTGCAGCTCTGCTGGCAATAATGTTCAGCTTTTTTTTATTTCAATTGAATAAGAATTCAGATCCTGTATTCAGGGAAATGAGTAAAATCAAACCCATAGGGATGGAGGCAACCAAAACTGAACCTCTGCTTCCACCGGAGTCTGAAATTAAGCCCACACTATCGATGCTGCTCGCTGATGAAATTGAACTTGGCAAAATTAAGATAATTGAATTGACTCAAGGCAGCACGCTTACTATTCAAGAGGATAATTTATTTAAATCAGGAAGTCCTTCCATAAATCGATCATTGATTCCATTGCTGTATAAAATTGCCGATTCCCTAAATCAGCTGCAAGGCCAGATATTAATAACCGGACATTCGGATAACAATCCTATCCGCAGCACTCGCTATCCTTCAAACTGGCATTTATCCAAAGCCAGAGCGAATGCAATAGCCTTTGTAATAAAGCAAAAACTGATTGATCCCGAAAGAATCACAGTAGAAGGAAAGTCGGATCTGGAACCGGTCGCTACAAATGATACCCCGGAAGGAAGAGCAAAAAACCGAAGGGTTGAAATTTCGTTGCTAAAATAAAAATGGACAAGGCGCTGAATCGTCAGATGTCAGTGACTTTTTCATGCGGCACACAGGATTAAAAATGAAGACGTTATTGAGTTTTATTAAACAACGCTGGTTCATCTCTCTATTGGGAGTACTTGCTTTAGGACTGTTTATCTGGTTTTTAGGACCATTGTTTGCATTCGCTGAATACGAACCGTTGGGACCTGAAATACATCGTTTGGGTTTAATAGGCGCAATTGCTGTTTTTTGGTTAATCATTCGAATCTGGACTTTTTTCAAAGCAAAAAACAAAAGCAGTCAAGTCTTGGCAGCGTTGGTTACAAATTCAGAACCGGTATTAAGCGCTGATGAACAGGCAACACAAGATGAATTACAAACGCTAAAAGAACGCTTGCAAGAAGCCCTTACAATGCTAAAAAAAACGCGTTTGGGGGGCTTTTCGGGTCAGCAATTTCTATATCAGTTACCTTGGTATATTATCATCGGTCCCCCTGGCGCAGGCAAAACAACTTTATTGAAAAATTCTGATCTTAAATTTCCACTTTCCGGTCGATTTGGAAAAGAGGCAATTCGCGGAGTCGGAGGTACGCGTAATTGTGACTGGTGGTTTGCCGATGAAGCGATTTTACTGGACACAGCCGGGCGCTATACCACCCAAGACAGTCATGAAAAAGTCGATCAGGGGGCTTGGCTGGGATTCCTTAAACTGCTCAAAAAATATCGCAGCAGAAGACCTATCAATGGCGCTATCATTGCAGTGAGCCTGTCGGATTTACTTGAACAAAACAAAGCCGAACAACAATCTCTAGCAATTTCAATACGCAAACGTATTCAGGAATTGCATGAACACTTCAATATCCGTTTTCCTGTCTATGTGTTGTTTACCAAGTGTGATTTACTGGCAGGATTTATGGAATTTTTCGACGAGCTCGATCGGGACAAGCGGGCTCAAGTCTGGGGTATGACATTTAAGCTGGAGGAAGAGGCCACAATAAAGGCAGTTGAACAATTCCCCTCAGAATTCGATATCCTGGGGCAACAGCTACAAAATCAATTAATTGCCAAACTTGAGCGGGAGCGTGGTAGAGAGCGGCGTAATCTTATTTACACTTTTCCCCAGCAATTTAATTCTCTTAATACTCTTATTCAGGCGTTTCTTGATGAGGTATTTCAACCGACCCGTTTTGAATATTCTGTCTTGCTTCGAGGTGTCTATTTCACTAGCGCTACTCAGGAGGGATCGCCTATAGACAGAATTATGGGTTCGCTGGCAAACAGTTTTGGGCTGGATCGCCAGAACATTACAACTTCAGCCAGTCAGGGTAAAAGCTTTTTCATCAATCGACTGTTACGTCAGGTAATTTTTGCAGAGTCCGGTTTAGCGGGTGCAAATCTGAAACTGGAAAATAAACGTGCCTGGTTACAACGGGGCGCATTTACTGCAGTAGGGGCTATTACTTTATTGATGGCAGCCGTTTGGTTGACCAGTTTTGTTAAAAATAAAGCTTATATTCATGAAGTCGCTGAGCAAACAGCGTCTTTACAACAGCAGGTCAACAATCTTGACCCACGCCAGAATGACCTGTTATCGGTTTTGCCCCTACTCGATAGGGCTCGTCATATGCCGGGGGGATATGCTGAACAACAAGAAGGTACTCCCTGGGCTCTTGATTTTGGACTGTATCAAGGGGATAAGCTTGGCAATGCTGCTGTTTCCCTTTATCGCAAACTACTCAAGGAACTGTTTCTAAGCCGTTTAATGCTCCGTATTGAGCAACAGTTGCAAAACAATACAAATAATACCGATTATCTTTATGAAGGCCTTAAAGCATACTTGATGCTGGGTGAACCCAGCCATTATGACCGAGATGTCCTCCGCAATTGGGTTACGCTGGACTGGAAACATAATTTACCGCTGGAGATCACCAATGAGCAGAGACAGGTCCTAGAGGATCATTTAAACACATTATTGGAAGTTCGTCCCGTACCACTGCCTCGTCCGTTAAATAGGGAACTGATCAACCAGACCCGAGGCTTACTGGAAAATACGCCTATTGCAGAAAGGATTTACGGCCGTTTAATGTTAGAGTTGCGTAATAATAACCTTCCGGATTTCCGGGTAAGTGAAAAGGCGGGGCGTGATGCATCGCTGGTGCTATCAAGTCAAAGCGGCAATCCTCTTACCAAGGGTGTACCGGGCTTATTTACCTGTTCCGGGTATCGGGATGTTTTCTTAAAAAATAAGGAACGTTTGATTAATCAGCAAATTAATGAAAAGTGGGTCCTTGGAACAAAACAGGAAAAATCTCTGACTGATAGCGATTTATTAATGCTGCGTGAGAATGTTTTAAAACACTATCTGGAAGACTATATAGAGCCATGGGAAGCTTTGTTGAAAGATATTCAACTCAAACCCTTCTCCAGTCAGACTCAAATGGTTGAAGTACTGAATATCATTGCCGGGGAGAACTCACCCCTACGCCTTTTTCTTGAAGCGGTAGACCAAGAAACAAGTATGAATTGTCTTAACAAAAAAGATAAAACTTTATTAGATAAAGCCAGTGAGAAACTTATTACGGCAAGATCTACGCTTGATTCAATTATTAAAACTACACCTGAAGCACAAATTTCAGCGCGGCCTGAAATTACCACAAACTTGGTTACTAATCATTTTAAAGAATTACATCAGTTAGTACAGGCCAAAGAAGGAACCCCATCCCCTTTAGAACACTCTCTTTCGCTTCTGAATGAACTGTATGTTTTTCTAAATTCCTTATTACATGCAAGTGGCGATGAGCTGGTTTTGGAACAACGCAAGCAAGTTAATCAAGTTATCGGTAAAGTTAAACTGGAAGGAAAACGCAATCCATTTCCTGTTAATAACTTGATGAATAATATCGCAGAAGGCAGTCGGAATCTGCTCAGTGGCGGCATCAGAAACCACATAAATAGCATGTGGAAAGCCAATGCTTTACCTTTTTGTCAAAAAGCCATACAGGGACTTTATCCGATTTCAAGTAGTTCAAGAGAAATTACTTTTGAAGATTTTACCTATTTTTTTGGCCCCGGTGGTTTAATGGATGAATTTTTTAAAAAATATCTCGCTGCATCCGTGGAAAAAAAGGGACAAAACTGGAGCTGGAATAAGACGAGCGACACAGAATCAGGCATATCATCTGCTTCGCTTAAACAATTTCAAATGGCTGACACTATCAAAAATATATTTTTTCGCATGGGTAAACAATCTCCAAACGTCAGTTTTAAACTGAAACCAATTTCCATGAGTGCGGATATTATCCAATTTATCCTGGATGTTGATGGTCAAGTATTGACTTATGCTCATGGACCTGTACGACCGGTGTCCATGAAATGGCCAGGCCCCAATGATTCAGGCCAGGTGAGAATTCAACTATTACCTCCTCTGGGAGGAAACTCAGGTCTTTCAAAAGAAGGTCCCTGGGCACTGTTTCGGATGTTCGATGAAGCGCAGATTTCCCGCACCTCCAACCCAACCTTGTTTATAATGAATTTTAATATTCAAGGGCGAGAGGCCAAGTTTGAATTGCGAGCCGACAGTGCTATCAATCCTTTCCAATTAACCGATCTGCAATCTTTCAAATGCCTGACGAATCTCTAGAATTGGGCTATTATGGCAAAGTACATACGCATGGAGATTTTGTAAGCAGAGGTTTGCCGCGCAGCTTCATTGAGCCCTGGGATGCCTGGTTACAGAAAGCTATTATTACCAGCAGACAGCAGTTAGGTGAAAACTGGATAAACTATTACCTCACAAGTCCACTTTATCGTTTTGTATTATCCCCTGGTATTTGCGGTGAAGCTGGATGGCTGGGGGTGTTGATGCCCAGCGTTGATCGAATCGGCCGATATTATCCCATGACCATAAGCGTCATGAATACGCAAAACATCAATCCATTTTTGGTTTTTAAACATAAAAAACAATGGTTTATTAATATTGAAAGGCTTGTGCTTTCATGTTTAACCGATCATTTTAATTTGGATCATTTTAATCTAAGTTTGAGTCAGTTAAAATCCGAGAGAGGATGTATTATTGCTTATCCAAAAAAAACTATTGTAGCAATGAAGGATCAACCGGTGCATATTGCCTGGCAATATTCAATTAATTCAATTGAACCTCTTCCTAATCTGATGCCCTGCTTGCTGAATAATTTACTTAAGAAGCATTGTTTTTCCTACAGTGTGTGGTGGACACAAGGGTCAGAGGTAGTATCTCAGTCATTATTGATAAGCACAGGCCTACCTCATTTTGAGGGTATGGCCGCCATGTTCGATGGAAACTGGCAAAAATGGGGATGGGAAAGTAAATCCTACCCCCTATAACCCTTCGGATTTTATACTCGATGCCAGTAATGAATCCAGCGAGTGCACACTTGATAAGTGGATTTTGCAGCCATATCATTAACTTTCTGATTGCTCTTCAATAAACAAAAATGAATTTTATGCAGATATTCGATTAACAACGCTAATTCCCCCGTTGCGTACCAGCTATCCCTCAATGCCGTTTGAAACAGTAGTCGTTTATCAGTAACTATCATTGTTAGCAAGCCCCTGACTGCTCAAGGTAATTTTTAGTGGCCGCTAATTCCATATAATGGCCTTACTGCATATTCTGGCCCAACCCGAACACCTATTCTAATTTAATCTGAACAGTGATTCTGATCGAAATTGAACACCGATTTTTCGGCGACAGTTACCCTGTCTGTTGACGACAACTATCTTGACCGGTTGACCCATACATAGGACAACGGTGAGTCTCAATTTTATTAGGCGCTCACTCTTGCCTGGAGAACGTATCACTCACCATCAAGAGAATTTATAGTTGAGCAAACGACAACGAGGACAGAGCCAAGAAACAGCCGCGGCTTGTGCCGCTATATCGGAGCTTTCCGGCGGCCGGATAGAAAAAGGTGAACGGCGAGCAATTCCGGGGGAATCCCATGGGCGGACGTGTGAAGATCCTTTAGAAGCGGTCTGGCAAAAGGAATTAGTGCATCTGTTAGAAAAAGAAGCGCAGCTAGCGGGCTTAACGCTTTGGGAATACTTAGAGGACGAACACGCCGGTCAATTTTTCTACAGTGTATTGCGCACCCTGCAGCGCCGGGTCAAACCTTGGAAAGCCGCCCAATGCCCCGATAAAGTAGTTATCTTCCGCCAGTCTGTTCCTGCGGGTCAGCAAGGCTTATCAGACTTCAATCATCCGAACACCAAAATCACCGTCCAGGGCAAAGTGTTTAACCCTCTCTTGTACCAGTTCCGTTTGGCTTATAGCGGCTGGCGTTATGTTTAGATCGTGTGGGGAGGGGAAAGTTATTCTGCCTTGGCCGAGAGTTTGCAATCAGCGCTAACGCGGGCCGGGGGCAGTCCTGTTGAACACCGTACCGACAGTTTAAGCGCGGCTTTTAATAATCATGTTGAAGAGCAGACACTGATGCAGGCTTATGAGACGCTCTATGCCCACTATCAGTTGGGCGTCACACGCAATAATCGCCGCATCAGTCATGAAAACGGGGTGCTTGAATGTGCGCATGGCTATTCAAGCACCGCCTGGACCAAGCCCTGAAACTGAGAGAGATTTGCGATTTTGCCGCCGTCAAAGACTATCAAGCGTTTGGTATTGCTAATTAACTATAGATAATCTCATTATTTCTTTTAGCCATCAGAAGCCTTACGGAATATTCCAACATCTTTTGGCACTTGCTGTAGCATTTTGACTTGCGGCGCAACCTGGCAAGGAAATGCCTGAACAAACTGTTGTAGCCCTCAACGGTGAAGGTTTCGGCCTTTGATTGCGTGTGTTGCCCTGCGGGGACAAAGCTCTCGTAAGGTTGCCAATAGTCTGTCATCACTTCGCCCGCCATTGGTGCCAGGGTTTGCCAGAGCTTTTCCCCCGTTGCAACTCCGCGGCTGCCCAGTACGCAACCGAGGAATCTTTTCCCGGCATTGCTAAATAAATATAGACAATGTATAAGTTTTGGAACATTCAGGTGCCTTGGGAGGGCGTGATGGATTGTCCAAAATGCGGCAAGCAAGCGAACTGCAAAGACGGCCGAGCGAATGGCCGT
>NZ_CADCXN010000025.1 GCF_902806695.1 Candidatus Methylobacter favarea
GCCTTCCCTGGTTCCGGCATATAAAGTTGTTGAATTGAAGGGATCAATGATGAGAACAAAGGTATTTCCAATCAGCCCAGCATTTGCATCCTGCCAGCTGGCGCCGCCGTCCGTGCTCTTGATGACGCTGCCCTCAAGGGTGGCATAGAGCGTGGCCGGATTGACCGGATCAATAGCGATGGCTTCTACATACATATATTGGCTGAAGGCGGTGGAGTAAAGGGGGGGCTGCCAGCTGGCGCCGCCATTGCTGCTCTTGTAGACGCCCCCTCCGGGAGCTAAGCCGACATACAACGTGCTGGAATCGACTGGATCAAGGGCGAGTGCAGCAACGCGGGAACCAGACAAAGAGTTAATAGCGTGCCAGCTATCGCCGCCATCGGTGCTCTTAAAAACGCCAAAGTCGGTTCCGAGATATACGGTTAAGGGGTGAACAGGATCAATGACAATGGCTGATGCGTATAAAATAGATGTCGGTCCGGCGTTGATAGCCCGCCAGCTGACGCCGCCGTCGGTGCTCTTATAGAGGCCAACGCCATTAGCGATGGTATACACAGTCATCGGATTGATGGGGTCAATGGCTAAATCAGAGATAAATAAGCCAGTCAGCCCGGAGTCGATAGCCTGCCAACTCGCGCCTCCATTGGTGCTTTTGAAGATACCGCCATTAGTAGCCGCATAGAGGATCGATGAGTTCAAAGGTTCAATAGTGAGGTTTAATACCGAGAAACCAGTTAGCCCGGCGTTGATAGCCTGCCAGCTGGCGCCGCCGTTGACGCTCTTGAAGACATCGCCATTAGCGATGGCGTACACAGTCATCGGATTGATGGAGTCAATGATGAGAACAAAGGCACTTCCAATCAGCCCAGCATTTGCATCCTGCCAGCTTGTGCCTCCATTGGTGCTCTTAAAGAGGCCAACGCCATAAGCGATGGCGTACACAGTCATCGGATTGATGGGGTCAATGGCTAAATCAGAGATAAATAAGCCAGTCAGCCCGGAGTTGATAGCTTGCCAACTGGCGCCGCCATTGGTGCTTTTGAAGACGCCGTCCGAATCGGTGCCGGCATACAGAGTTGTCGGGTTCACAGGATCAATAACAATATCAGAGACGGTGAATTCAACCAGTCCGGAGTTGATAGCCTGCCACCTCGCGCCGCCGTTAGTGGTCTTAAAAACGCCGCCATAACCGCCGGCGTATAGGGTCAACGGATCGAGAGGATCAATAACGAGAGTAGTAACGGCAAAGTCAGTCAGCCCGGTGTTGACTGCTTGCCAACTGGCGCCGCCGTCGGTGCTTTTGAAGACTCCCGCCGCCTCAGTGACGACACTGGCATATAGGATTTCGGGGTTAACGGGGTCAATGGCAATGGCAGAGATGAAGCGACTAGGCAGGCCGCTATTGATAGCCTGCCAGCTGGCGCCGCCGTTGGTACTCTTGAAGATGCCAGCCGAGTTAGTGCCGGCATAGAGAATCATAGGATCACTGGGATTGACAACCACAGTGTTAATCGTTCCCCCTTCCGGTCCAATAGCTGTCCATTTGTTGATGCCCGCCTTGGCTGTGCCTGCAAAACCGCCCGCCAAGAGCAAACAGATGCAGATCAGGACTTTGGCGTTATATTTAGTTGTGCTATGCTCAAGCACGGTCATGACTCTGTTCATACCACCTCGCAGCCGCCGTAGCGATGTTTTGACTGATAAGAAGCAACCCTGCCGCGCCTTTCCAACTGTCACCCTCGGCAGTCCACCCGAGGTCCGGAAATCAGGTCAGGCTCCGTGATTTTCCATTCTTGTTTGGCACTGATTATGCCTGGAGATTAAACCTAACATACCTTGGGTCAAACATCAATTATGATTCTCTTCCAGAGCATGGGTATCTACCCCGATGCCTGCGCCTTCTCCCTTAAGCGAGAAGGCTGGCTTGAAGGGTATAAATAGTTGATTTTATTATCCTCTATTCACCCTCTCTATCAGGAGAAGGAGTAGAGTGAATTGGCAACTTTTTTGTGTTTAAAGCAATAAGGAAACATCCCTGCGGGATGAAGCCAAGGATTGGGAAGGGCTCTGCATCCCCTTCCCAATCCGCGCCCGAGAAAGCAACGTCGCTTCGCTTGTTGCGGGGCGCTCCTTTCGGCCTGAAGACCGAGGTCTAAAACCAGCAAGGAATATTGTGACTTAAATAGAAGTTACGCATTGACGCCTGATTGAAATTGGGGTTTGAAGTCCAATGGTACGAAAACGTAGGTTTCTGCACAGATGCTCCCGCTAGTACAAGGTCCAGGCTTGTTAGCTTGTCTTAAAGCATGAGGTATGCGACGGTAGGCTTCTTATAAGACCTTAGATATCCTATATATCAGGTTAGGCACCACAGGTACTCGTTCTGTTCACCCGCTCTCACCTGGAGAATCGATATGGTTACTCGACGTCATCGAAAGTCTAAATCCGTCGCCGTAAAGTCTGCAGAGCTGGCCTTGGCGGTCCCGCAAGTAGTTGCCCATCGGCTCATACGCATGGCCCTGGCCGGGCCTAAGCTCTCTAAGCGAGACCGCAAGGAATTCCAGCTCATGGTCAACGAAAAGCACGCTGCCTTTGCCCAAGCCTGGAGTGCTATGGCCAAGGAAGCTTTTCGCGCCAATCAAGCTACGGCAGCGTCCCTGTTCACGGCCTTTTGCAATCCGTTTTCGCGAAAAAAGCCATCAGCTGCTAAAGTGGCGGCCAAAGTTCAAAAGGCCGCAGCGGGCGTGCTGGGCAAAGGGCTGGGGCCGGTTCATCGCAAGGCCGCCTCAAACGCGAGACGGCTTGCTAAAACCAGGCTCCGCTGAAGAGGGGGCGGAGAACCCTTCATTCAACAGAACGCCTGGCCGCGCCCGTTAATTAGAACGTTGAGCGGAGTGGGCGATCGCATCGATAAACCCGAATGACAGTAAGCGATCGATTTACTTATTGCTGTCAACGGATGACGGGTCATAGGCGTACCCCACTTAATCTAATTTCGGCGTAAAGCTGGCCAGATCATTAAGACCGAGCATGCGCTCAAGATCGCCCACTTCAGCGACGATCTTCTCGAAACCCTCCTTGCCAAACAAGGCGTGTTCCTTGTCTTCGAATTCCTCGCCCAAGGCGGCATATTCATGAGTGGAAACGAGAAAACGAAAAGCCGGGAACAGCACTGTATCTTCGCGTGCGGCATGAGGTCGGTACATGCGGACGAACTTGCGCAGGGTGTTGCTCAGTTTGTCCCGTTCTGCCGGCGTCTTAACGGTCTGGAGGGTGGTTCTCTTGATGACATCGGTCAACTGGCGTCCGACTCGATGCTGGATGCGCAGTACCTGCACGAGATCGATCAATTTCCCGGCTTTCTCGAAACGTGGAAAAATGTAGTCTTCTTCCAATTTTTCATGATAATCCTCAAGAAAGCGGCGGACCAGATCGGCTCCTTTCGACAAGACTTCGGGCGGGAAATCGGCGTTTTTTGGCAGACGCCGCCACAGGATTTCGTCGTAAATAAGCAGAATACGGTCGAGCACGCTATGTTCGCGCATCAGGTCCTCCACCGGAGACACTTCTTCAACCGTATCTGGCTTTTTTTGTTTTGTGGCGTCTTCTCGGGCAAAAGCGAAAGTTGACTGTGTAAATACCGCCGCGCCACAAGCCAAAGTACCAACCTTTTGCATAAATTGCCTACGTGGGGTGTACTGCATCATGGTCAATCTCCTCGTTATGTTAGTCAAATGTATTGTTCAGAAGTGGTGTCATTTTCAGAAGGCGACTGCACGGAATATCAGGAGTCGGTGCACTGGCTGTTGGAACTACTTCTTATGGGTGCGTTCAATGTGTAGAACAGCGTCAAGCAACGCTAATGAATTGCCTGCATCGGATGCGTAGACTGTGCGTGTCCTTGAGTCATATATGGACTCCTCCCCAATTGCAAGCCAAGTTTTTACAGAAATTGATGTTTCCAACAGAAATCAAGATTGCAGCCATATATTCGGTCTCTTGGGAGAGGTATTTAACCTCTGGACCCTGA
>NZ_CADCXN010000026.1 GCF_902806695.1 Candidatus Methylobacter favarea
TGGGGAGGAGTCCCTATATGACTCGACGCGATTTCGTAAAGCCTGCATTTTCACTACGCAAAAAACGCTCCGTGAAAACACATGCCCTATCGCTTCTGGGGACTACTCGACTCCTGTCTCGCAGCGATCGGGAGCCAATGTGCAAGCGAGAAACAGCATTCTGGAAATCAGACAAACCATAGAGAACCAATTAAAAGCGATCCGGGAAGACAATACCCAGCAGCTTAACGAAATGCGCAAAACCGTTGACGAAAAACTGCAAGATACCCTGGAAAAACGTCTCGGCGAATCCTTTAAGCAAGTCAGCGACCGTCTGGAACAAGTTCATAAAGGCTTGGGCGAAATGCAATCGTTAGCGATTGGTGTCGGCGACCTTAAAAAAGTGTTATCGAATGTTAAAACGCGCGGCATATTGGGCGAGTATCAATTGGGCAACATCCTCGAACAAATCATGTCACCTGATCAATATGCAATCAACGTAGCCACCAAACAAGGCAGCCGGGAAAACGTCGAATTCGCGATTAAATTGCCCGGAAAATCTGACGAAAAAACAGTCTGGTTACCGATTGATTCAAAATTTCCCCTGGAAAGCTATCAGAGTTTGCTGATGGCGTTGGAGGAAGGTAATACCCTTACTATTGATGCCGCACAAAAATTACTGTTGAAAGCAATAGAAAGCTTTGCCAAAGACATCAGCGGCAAATATATCGATCCACCGCATTCTACTGATTTTGCCATTATGTTTCTGCCGATTGAAAGCCTGTATGCAGAAGTTTTGCGCCATCCAGCATTATTTGAGCGTTTGCAAAGAACCTACCGTATTACTGTTACCGGACCGACTACCCTGTCTGCATTGTTGAGTAGCTTAAACATGGGCTTTAGAACATTAGCCGTGCAAAAACGTAGTAGTGAAGTATGGAAGGTATTAGCGGAAGTTAAAACGGAATTCGTCAAATATTCCGAGCAATTGGCTACTGTTCACAAATATATTAACTCAGCTTCCAATTCACTGGAAACCCTTCAAACTACGCGTACCAAAGTGATGGAACGTAAGCTCCGTAGTGTTGAAGTGCTGGAATTGTGTAAAACAGCGTGGAAAAATGACCAGGGAATCGGGGAAAACAGCGTCGAAAACTGTCCACCCCGGTATGTGTCATGATCCGGTATTTTGCCGACGAACCCTGGGTGTTATCTATGGATTTTATTGCCGAAATCAGAAGGCGTCATTTCATTAGCGGCGAGAGCATCAGCTCAATTGCGTTGTCATTAAACCTATCTCGTACCACCGTCCGAAAATATCTGCGGACGCTTGAAGAGCCAATTTACCAACGAAAAATTCAATCTTTCCCAAAGCTGGGTGAGTTTCAAGACCGATTGAAACAATGGTTAGATACAGAATCCCGGTTACCCAAAAAGCAGAGAAGGACCGCACAGCGTCTGTTTGAAGCCCTCCAGACAGAAGGCTATCGGGGTGCCTATGACAGTGTGCAACGTTATGTGAAACATTGGAAATTTGAACGGAGGCAAACGCCAACTGCCACCACAGCTTTTATTCCATTAGCGTTTCCGCCAGGTGAAACGTGCCAATTTGATTGGAGTGAAGAGCTGGTCGAACTGGGCGGTATCGCCAGAAAAATCAAAGTGGGTCATTTCCGTCTTTCCTATAGCCGTAAAATGTTTGTCGTGGCCTATCCCTGTGAAACTCAGGAAATGGTTCTCGATGCTCACAATCGAGCCTTTGTGTTTTTTGGTGGCGTGCCTTTAAGGAGGGTGTATGACAATCTGAAAACGGTTGTGGACACGATTTTTGTAGGTAAGGAGCGCAAGTTTAACCGGCGTTTTTTGACGTTGACTAATCATTATTTGTTTGAGCCGGTTGCATGTACACCGGCGGCTGGTTGGGAAAAAGGCCAGATTGAAAATCAGGTTGGTAACGTACGTGAATGGTTATTTACCCCAAAGGCACGCTTTGCTGATTTTAAAGCATTGAATGAGTGGCTGGAAATGCGTTGTGAGGAATTGGCTAAACGACAACATCCTACCGAAAAGACACGTACTATTGCCGACTGCTTTAGCGACGAACAAGTTTTGCTCCGCCCATTTACGGCGCGGTTTGATGGCTACGTGGAGCATTTGTTGCGCGTTTCCAGTACCTGTCTGATCAGGCTAGACCGCAATCACTACAGTGTGCCTGCTATTTGGGTAGGTAAAGTTGTTTCTGTCAGGATTAACGCTGATAGCCTACGCATCGTGGCTAATGGGGAGATCATAGCTAGGCATGAGCGTTGTTTTGGCCGCGATAAGTTTATCTTTGATCCCTGGCATTACTTGCCAGTGCTGGAAAAAAAGCCAGGCGCCCTTAGGCATGGAGCTCCTTTTCAAAATTGGGATGTGCCTGTATCAATACAAAGGGTTGGTGACCGACTTCTGGCGCAACCGAAAGGTGACAAAGCCTTTGTTGATGTGCTGTTAATGGCAAAAGAAGCTGGATTGGCGGCTATGGAAACAGCCTGTGAACTAACACTTGAAACAGGTATTATTAACGCCAGTGTGCTTATCAATGAACTGCGACGCTTACTTGAGCCGCCTCGCGCTAAATCCCTAACAATGGCTGAAGACTTGTCACTCCGGGTGGAACCCACTGCAGACTGTAGTCGCTACGATAGTTTATTGGGAAGCCGTTATGCCCATTGATAATCTATCCCAACTAAAATCCTTGAAGCTGTTCGGTATGGCTACGGCATTGGCAGAAATACAAGCCGAATCATCCCGAGTAACACTGACACCGGAAGGTTACCTGCAACGGCTTCTGGATGCTGAAATAGCCGACAGGCAGGCTCGCAGCCTGCGCTATCAGCTTCATGCTGCGAAATTTCCCATTCATCGTGATATGGTCGGCTTCGTATGGCAAGAATCGCCGTTGTCGCATGCACGGATTGAGCAATTGGCCACTGCAAACTTTATGCAAGAAGCCCATAACCTGATCTTGGTCGGTGGGACAGGTACCGGAAAGACCCACTTAGCTACTGCCATCGGTGTGGCAGCTATCCACCAAGGTAAACGCGTTCGATTTTATAATGCTGTTGACTTGGTTAATGAGCTAGAAAGAGAAAAGCAGGCCGGTAAAACAGGTTCTATGGTACGTAAGCTATTGCAGGTTGATGCCGTGATTGTGGATGAGTTAGGGTATTTGCCGTTCCCTGAATCTGGCGGTGCTTTGCTATTTCATCTGATCAGCCAGCTCTATGAAAGAACCTCACTAATCATTACTACCAATCTGAATTTCAGTGAATGGGTACAGGTATTCGGCGATGCAAAAATGACAACAGCCTTGTTAGACAGGATAACTCACCACTGTGACATCCTGGAAACAGGCAACGATTCTTATCGATTTAAACAGCGGAAAAAAGAGATAAAAACGTAATATCCCTATACTTTAACTGGATATTATTCGACGCTGTTACCTGGATACTTTTCAACGCTGATTGACAATGGAATTGGAAGTTGATAGTGCTATGAGTCATCCAGTGCTATTGGATGACGCCTAACATCTCGCGATGATTTTGATTCCTCTTTAGCATTTAAAAACTTGACCCTATCGCGCACAGTCGTGGTTATGGCCAAAGCGCATTATCGTCAGCAATAGGATTCGTAATGGACTTTATCACCGTAGAAGACCTAAAAGCCTACGCGCATTTAATAATTTTAGGCTTAATTATTTTGGGGTTAATTGGGTTTTTCATCGCCAAATTTGTTATCCCGTCATATCGTTTAAAAAAGGATTTGCGCCAAGCAATTGAAAAGTTGAAAAGCACGACAAACAAGGATCAGGTGTCCGGCGTCAATTATCCTGGCCGGATTGACGACAATTACCTTGGCTGGTTTTAGTTAAAAAAAAGGGTTACTTTTTTACGCTCTGTTTTTTTCGATAGCTTTCTCCTTCTATTTCAATAATGG
>NZ_CADCXN010000027.1 GCF_902806695.1 Candidatus Methylobacter favarea
CACCCTTCACGGTCTTTGATGTTAAGCCGTCCCATATAACGCTTCTTCATTTGCAGCGTCCTCAATTGGTTGAGGTAATCTTGGGAAACACCAGTTCAGCATTCTCATTTATCTCATAGGGAGACTACTAGATCGCATCATCATTAGGCTGTTGCTTAGCTGGGGGAAGGGGCTTGAGGTTTTTCAAGGAGCGTCCGAATTCTTCCAGTTGCTGTTTTAATATGTCCCCAAAAGTCTCTAATTCTTTTTCGATCAACGGCATTTGTTGTTCCAGTTGTTCTTTAAACGTTTCGCCAAAATCTTCCAGACTTTTAAAAACCCCGCTGAAAGGGTTATTTGAAATATTATTGAGGGTCTGCCGGTAATCAACTTGCCATTGATTATTATCTTTTAATAGAACCGTATTAAAAGATAATACCGGCCTGTAATCGTCAGTAGCGGTTGGTGTAATTATTGTTTCGACATAGGCATTCAGGCCTTTGATAGCTATTTGGCCAGTTTCCAGACTGGAATTTTCATTAACTTGCCGCTGCTGTGTAACCAAGTGCTGAGTATCTGGAGTTGCATATTTTTTTGCAGTTTCAATATTCCCCTGTGTCAATTCATCCCAGAAAACAAGCGTAATTTCTTCAGGAGTTTTTGCAGTCTGGCAGCTATTAGCAACTAGCAGCAAGCAAAAAAGCCCGGCCAACCGGGCCGGGCTTTTTCTTGACCATTTATAAACGAATGAACTAAAAGACAGCTTAGTCGTCACCGCTAAAGACCCCAAGCAGTTGCAACAAGCTCAGGAACAGGTTATAGATGGATACGTATAAAGAAATAGTCGCTAAAATATAGTTGGTTTCACCACCGTGTATTATTGCGCTGGTCTGAAATAAAATCATACCGGACATAAGCAAAATAAACATGGCGGATACAGCCAGTGATAAGCCCGGCATGGCAAAGAACATGGCGCCGATACCGGCCAGGAATGCCACCAGAATGCCTACCATCAGGAAGCCGCCTAAAAAGCTGAAATCCTTGCGGGTAGTCAAGGCATAGCCTGAAAGTCCCAGAAATATTACCCCTGTGCCGCCCAATGCCGTCATGATCAGTTCGTGACCATTATTGAAGGCCTGGGTATACATGTTCAAAATAGGCCCCAACGTTAATCCCATAAAGCCGGTTAATGCAAAGACAAAAACCAGGCCTAAACTGCTGTTACTGAATTTTGTGGTTAAAAATAGCAGGCCGAAATAGCCAATCATGGTAATTACTAGACCAGGATGCGGCAGATTCAGATACATTGCTGCACCAGCCGTTATAGCGCTGAAAATTAATGTCATTGCTAATAACATATAGGTGTTCTTCAGCATTTTATTGGTTGCCAGAATACTTGCTTCCGGACGCGAAATAGCGGTATTTAATCTCATTTTAAACAATTCCTTAAAAATAAATGATTGCAACGAATAGACTTTTAAATCTTACAAGAGTTTCACTGTTTTTGTAAGAGAATTAAAGCATATACTTGAATTATTGAGCTAGCAGTTTCCATTGTATAAAAACTCCCTATGAGTTTAATTTATCCTTAGCCGGAAACCCGAAGTAGATTACATTGGCCGCATATTGTTGTATGATTTGACCATGGTATTATTTAATTTACAAATGTTTGAGTGTAGTACTTTATCTTGCTTGACGCTAAAAAATTGATACCGAGAAATTACTGCCGAATTTAATGCCAGAAAATCGTCCTTGTTTAAAATCTTACACCTGATCTTGATTTAAGCTAATATTATGAGTAAATTAAATTTGATAATGCGTTTTTTATTAGGTTTTCTGTTGATGGTGTCAATTGCCGGTTGTGCCGGAAGCAGAACGTATGAAAGTACCGGAGAATATTTTGATGATGCTGTTCTCACCACCAAGGTTAAAGCATCAATATTGGGAGATTCCAGACTTAAGGTAATGCAGATTGATGTTGAGACCTTTAAGGGTATCGTACAGCTTAGCGGCTTTGTTGACTCCACCCAGGCCGCTGCCAGAGCTGTAGAACTGGCAAGAACGGTTAAAGGCGTTAAAATGGTTAATAACAGCCTTATAGTGAAATAAACTATAAAATGATTTTAACTTTGATAGATTAGTCAGGGGAGCTAAAAGCCTTAAATTAAAACGATAAACTGAAACCCGATATAGTAAAGTAGACCCCATAGTCCAGACAAAAAATACCTTAATTAAAGAAAGAGCCGTGATCACACTCCAGCTGAATGGCGCGGTCCCCGTTTTCAGCACAGTCTCTGATATTTCACCCGTACCGTTGATTTTGTCGATGATCTTGACCCTACTGCCCCTAGCCCTTGTATAGACTTCCTGCGGCATTTGGCAAGCCAGTGCTTGATGCCAGCGTTCCTGGTTATAGAAGTGGAAAGACGGGCATCACTTCCATCAACATGTCCTGCCTGCTGCCGTGGCTTTAAATACACGTGTTCATATTTCAGTGTCCGGCACAGCCGCTCGGCCAAAATATTATCCAGGGCCCGGCCTCGCCCCTCCCTACTGATCAGGATGCGGTTGTCAGCAAGCCGCCGGTAAAGGCATCGCGAGCCGATAAACAAACCCGCGCGGTAAGCGGATATAGGCGATAGCGGTGCTCCCTGTTCAAGTGTCCAATCCTGGCGAACGCTCAGGATCGCTCTGCACGTTGATGGGTTTCGGCCCGCGCTTGCCTTCCAACAAGCTGCCCGCCTTCGCCGACAGGTCTTTTTTCCATGGACTCACCCGGTTCGGGCGGATACTGTGCTCTTGAGCAATTCATTGATCGTCTTGATGCCTTTTACGGCTGCTATGGCAATCTTGGCTTTTTGAGCACTATAAACATCTGCCGTTTCTTTCACTGATTTTTGCTCTCTGCTTTAGCTCAGAGCCTGGCTTAAACTATAATTTATAACCTTTAGCCGAATGCCGCGGCTCGCGCTTAATAAAAGACTTTGCTATATTCAACCGTCGGCCGCGGGCTTGTTGCCGGAAAAGATAAGTCGGATAAGGCTCGAGCGCGGCTTATTCCTAGGCTAATTCAGCAAGGAATGGCTGGGTTGCTTTAAATTTTCGCTAGGAATGCCTCAGATTTGGTATAGGTCTGGAATAACTTTCATAAAGTGGTGCTTGACCCATGCGACCTTCACCGCTGTTCCAGCACAAAGCTCGCGGCTGGCTTTTTTAATAGGTCGCGTTGATTGGCTGTTGGACAATGGGCCTCCCTGAGTCTTGGCGAGCGGAATCACTGACTCTCTGAATCAGCCGTTGTAGACTTTTGGTTTTTCATGACTCATCGGGACTCGCTCTTTGTTTACAAGTATTTTTGGGCAGTTAAACAAAGGGTGCGAGAGACTTAACTCAAGTCTCTTGCACCCCTTTCACGGGTAGTTTACTGAACAGTGTTGCCACTAATAGTGTTGCCTGTCCCTCTGTCTACAATAGCCCGTCCTCCGTTACCTGTAACTGTATTGTTAGAGATTGTGTTGTAGTTTGAAGTGCTATCATAAATCTGAATACCGTATGCTCTGTTTCCCGAAACAGTGTTACCATCAACCATATTACGGGTAGCTCCATTTTCAATTTCTATTCCGTCATTTCTATTGCTCTGAACTTTATTGTTAGTGATACGGACCCCTGCCGCTGCGGAAATTTTAATGCCCACTGCATATATGCCGCCGCCTCCGTTGTTGCTCATCGTGTTGCCATCCACCGTCAGATTAGTAATACTTCTAACACCCGCCGAACCGATGTACGTCATGAGCCCGCCACCGTAATTGTTGAGGAACTGCGAGTTCAGAATCTGCACATTATTGACAGCCTGTCCCTCGTTCGGTTCGATATCAAGTCCATGCATCGGGCGACTCCCGTTGG